>CAWGHB010000010.1:0-152629 GCA_963822315.1 uncultured Acidimicrobiia bacterium | reverse complement strand
CTCCACATGACCCCTGCTCACAGCGATGAGCAGGGGTTCGTGGTCACGGTGGTCACGGATTGCGCCGCACCGTGGTCACTGACCGCCGGTGATCGCCGCCGCCGCGAGGTCGGCAGCGCTCTCGTCGTCGCCCGGCAGCATGTAGGCGTAGACCTTGAGCGTCACGGTCACGTCGGCGTGGCCGATGCGCTGTGAGAGCACCTTGATTCCCACGCCAGCGCCGAGCGCGGCCGTGGCGAACGTCGTGCAGCCGGATCACTGGCAACTCGGCTCGCTTGATCACGACGCCGAACCGCCGCGTCAGCATCTGCGGGTGCACCGGCGACCCGTCAGGCTCGGTCACGAGCAGCTCGCCGCCACGCCCAGCCCATCCGATCAGGCCGCCCGCCTCGCCCGAGGCGCACACCGTGCAGGGGCGGAAGGGAGGGGAGGGGGGTTCAACAGTCCCCTCGAGTCGTGGCCAGCAGCTGCCACCATGCGTTGCCTCCCGTTCCTCGGCCGTCGCGGCGATGAACCGACCGAGCTGGGCCGCCGTCCACGCTCGCATCTCCGGCGCTTGCCTCCGCGGCTGGTCGGCAGCGTCGCACGGGTTCACCGCCAGCCGCCTCCAGCGCACTGCGTCACGGAACGCCCGGTGCAGAAGCCCGTGGACGTTCCTCACGCTCTTGGGCAAGAGACCGCCGGAGCGCCCTGAGGCACCCGTGCGCCCGTCCGCCAGCAGCTCGGCGAAGAGCGCATTGTCGGATTGAGGGTGAGGTCTTGTTCGATGTTCTCGGTGGACCCGCCGCTCTCCAGCACCGTTACGGCTTCAAGTTGAGATGATGGCAGCTTCCGACCAGTCGTGGTGGGACGACCACACGATGCATCTCGGGGCGTTCAACACGTCCGGCCTTGCGGGCGAGGGCAGCACGTACACCAACTGGATTCGCTGGCGCCTCGTCGACGAGCTGCTCCGCCGCTTCTATACGGACGTTGGCCTCGAGCCGGGGTTCGGGCTGATGGGCGGCGAGCTGTACCAGGTTGCGCTGATCTCACCGACCTGCCGCCGGGCGCCCCGCTCCGGCCGACTGTGCGGCATCGGCCTCCACCCGAGGACGAACGGACATCATCTCCCCGCTCGACGGGCTCCCCTTGGCCTGGGCGGGCCTTGCGGCGGGCGCGGCATCATGGTTCGTGGCTGCGTCGACGCGCACGGCGAGTACCTCCTGCCGGTCTTCGGCCCGGCAGCGACCTGAGGCGGCCGGCCTCGAGATGGCCGGCGCCTGTCGCTTCCCCGACGGTCGCCGGGCGACCACCCGCCCGGTGCGCCCGTACACCACCATCACGACCACCCGGGCGCGGGCCCATGGTCGCCGATCGATACCCTGAGCTGCTGCGCCGGGTTGGCGGTGGACGACTTCTTCTGAAGGACAGCGTGGTGAGCATGTGCGTCGGTGTGCCGGAACGTCCGGAGCGATTCTGGGAACGCCGGTGGATGTCCACCCGTGTCCACCTGGCCGAACTCCGGGCGACGGTGAGCACGGAGGTGGGCGCATGAGCGGTTCGGGACCGCGTGTGGCGGGCGTCGCGCTCTCGCACAGCCCGCCGATGTCCAAGGACGTCGAGCACCGTCTGGGCCTGGAGTTCCGGCGTGGGTTCGCCGTGGTTGCCGAGGCCGTGGCCCGGTTCGACCCCACGCTCGTCGTCTACTTCGGCCCCGACCACCTCCGGGCGCTGGTGGGGATCACCCCGTGCTTCACGATCGCGGAGTCGGCCACCGGCTACGGCGACTGGGGGACCGTCGAGGAGGACTACGACGTGCCGACGGAACGCGCCGTCGCGCTCGGCCGGTGGCTGGTGGACGCCGGGGTCGACGTGGCGACGGCGCCCCACCTCCGTCTGGACCACGGTTTCGGTCAGTCCACCGGCGACCTCTTCGGCTCGTTCTCGGCGCACCCTATGGTCCCCGTGGTCGTCAACTGCATCGGCCGGCCGATCGCGACCGCGGCGCGGGTGGCGCGGCTGGGTGAGGCGGTCGGCGACTTCGTCCGGCAGGAGTGCGGTCCCGACGACCGGGTCCTCGTGGTCGGCTCCGGCGGGCTCTCCCACGCCCCGCCGTCCCTGGTGGCCGGTGCGCAGGACCTGCCGGAGGCCGAGCGCCAGCAGCTGATCACCGACAACATGGCGCGAGCGGTCGAGGCCATCAACCCGCCGTGGGACCACGAGTTCCTGCGGCGCGTCTCGGGTCCCGACTGGCAGTCACTGGCGACCTTGACCGCCGAGGACCTCGCACCCGCCGGTGCAGGGGGTGCCGAGGTGCGGACGTGGATCGCGACGGCGTTCGCCGCCGGCGCCCCGCTCGTGCCCGTCGCCTACGAGCCGGTCGCGGAGTGGATCACCGGCATGGGCGTCGCGGCGACGGCCGACCTGCTGGCCGTCTGATCCTCGCAGCGTCCGCAACGCCTTGCGGGGGACGAAAGTCCGTCGGTACCATGCCGACCGCTGCAGTTGGGGAGCAGCATGATGCAGTACCTGCACAAGACCGGGTTCCCGGACCTGGCGGAGGGCGTGCGATGCAAGAGGCCTACGACGTCGTGGTGCTCGGCTCGGGAGCCGCCGGCCTGACGGCCGCGCTCGCCGCGGCCCTCGAAGGCGTGTCCGTCGCGGTGCTGGAGAAGGCCGACGTCGTGGGCGGCACCACTGCGTGGTCGGGTGCCGGCATCTGGATCCCCGGAAACCAGCTGGCGCGGGCCGTGGGCATCGAGGACTCTGAGGAGCGCGGGCTGGAGTATCTGTCGAGCCTGTCGAACGGGATGCTCGTCCCCGAGCTCGTCCAGGCGCTCGTCGAAGGTGGTCCTCAGTACGTCGACTTCCTCCACGAGCACACCAAGATCCGCCTCGTGATGGTGCCGGGCTACCCCGACTACCACACCGAGCACCCCGGGGCCCTCCCGAACGGCGGCCGCACGCTCGAGCCGGGCCTGGTCTCGTTGGCGGGCCTGGGGGAGTGGGCGTCCCGAATCGGGGGCGAGCCCCGCCGGATCGTCCTGGTCGAGATGCCGCTCGGCGGCGGTACCGGCGTCTTGTCGGCCGAGGTGGTCGCCGAACGCGAGCAGGCGCAGCAGGAGGGCCAGGGGCGAGCACTGGTGGCGGGGCTGCTGAGGCGTGCCTCGCGCGTGGTGTCGAGGTGGTCACCGGCACCCGGGCGCTGCGGTTGCTGAACGGGCACGACGGGGTGCGCGGCGTCGAGGTCTCGACGGCCGACGGCGTCGAGCCGGTCGGTGCGGGCTCGGTCGTCCTCGCGACCGGTGGCTTCGAGTTCGATCGCGAGCTCGTGCGCGACTTCCTCCGCGGCCCGCTGGTCCGAGGCATCGGTGCCGCGACGAACACCGGCGACGGCCTCCGCATGGCGATGCGCGTCGGTGCGCAGCTGGGCAACATGCGCGAGGCGTGGTGGTCCCCGGTCGTCACGACCCCGGGCACCCGGGCCGACGGTGGGCAGAACGGGCTGCTGAGCTCGCGGCGAGCGGGCGCTCCCGGGGTCGCTGATGGTCAACCGCTACGGACGACGGTTCGCCAACGAGGCCGCCAACTACAACGCCTTCGGCGGTGCGTTCCACCAGCTCGACGCGTCCGCGGCTCGAGTACCCCAACCTGCCCGCCTTCATGATCTTCGACCAGTCGACGGTCGACCGCTTCGGCGTGTTCGGTGGAGCGGCGGGCCAGCCGGTGCCCGACTGGGTCGCGCGTGCCGACGACCTCGACGAGCTGGCGGAACACTTCGGGATCGACGCGGGTGAGCTGCACGGCACGGTCAAGCGGTTCAACGACCACGCCCGTGCGGGCATCGACCCCGACTTCACCCGTGGTAGCAGCACGTTCGACCGGTTCCCTGGCGGGAGGATGTCGGACCCCGACTCGCCGTTCGCGACCCTGGGTCCGCTCGAGACCGGGCCGTTCTACGGCGTCGAGGTGACCAGCTCCGCCCTCGGCACCAAGGGTGGGCCGCGCACCGACCGCGAGGGCAGAGTGCTCGACGTCGACGGCGCTGTGATCCCGGGCCTGTTCGCCGCGGGCAACGTGATGGCGAGCCCGTGCGGCATGGTCTACGGCGGTGCCGGCGCGACGCTTGCCGTCGCCGGCGTGTGGGGGATGTACAGCGGCCGCGCGGCCGCGCGTGACCGCAGCGGTCGTCCGGCACCCGCCGGCCGCACCGAATGACGTAAGAACGGCACTGGCTCGCTGCGTCGACGGCGACGCCGCAAACGAAGGGGAGATCGTGTGACAGACAGCGCACTAGCGGCGGCCGTGCACGCCAGCGACGCCGACGCGGCCGACATCGCCGCGGGCTGGGTGGCGGACCTCGCCGCCGCGGTGACGACCGGATCCGCGTCCGACCTCGAGCCGCTCTTCCAGGAGCAGGCGACGTGGCGCGACTTCATGGCGATGTCCTGGGACTTCAGCCACGCCATCGGTCGCGCCGCCTTGGTGCCCTGGTTGCTGAACCTGGTGAAGGAGTCCGAGGCGGGTGACTTCCAGGTCAACCAGACGGTTCCGCCCGAGCTCGTCGACGGCGCGATCCGGGTGTTCTTCGACTTCACCACGAGCAACCGGACCGATCGCGGTCACGTCGTGCTCAGCCGCGACCGCGGCCCGTTCGCCGCATCGATGGTGCAGACCCAGCTGATCAGTCTCCCGGAGTTTCCCGAGGGCGTGCGACACAACCGGCCCGAGGGCAAGGTCTACGACGTGGTCCCCAACCGGACCCGCTGGCACGAGGACCGGCTGCAGGAGCAGGCGTTCGAGGACGACGAGCCCGCGGTCGTGGTGCTGGGCGCCGGGCACAACGGGCTGTCGATCGCGGCTCGTCTGGGAGCGCTCGATGTCCGCACCCTCGTCATCGAGAAGGAGGCACGCGTCGGTGACACGTGGCGCAAGCGCTACGCCTCGCTCGCGCTGCACAGCACGGTTTGGGGGGACCACCTGCCTTACCTGCCGTTGCCGCCCAACTGGACCTCGCACACACCCAAGGACAAGTGGGCCGGCTTCCTCGAGTCGTACGCAACCCTGATGGACCTCAACGTCTGGACCAGCACCACCTTCCTCGACGCCCACTACGACGACGACGCGGCCGTGTGGTCGATCCGGGTGGAACGGCCCGACGGCACCGTCCGGGTGCTGCACCCCCGGCACTTCGTCGTGGCCGGCGGCATGTACGGGCCGCCGAGGATCCCGGAGATCGAGGGTCTCGACGTCGTACGAGGGCCTGGCGGTGCACTCCGACTCGTTCCAGAACGCCGCGGACTTCGCGGGCAAGCGCGCCCTGGTCATCGGTGCGGGCGTGAGCGGCCACGAGCTCGCGCACGACCTGTGGGAGCAGGGCGCGGACGTGACGATGCTGCAGCGCAGCTCGACCTATGTGGTCAGCTTCGCCTCGTACCACAAGATTTGGAACTCTCTCTTCACAGAGGACGCGACCTTGCCGGCGGAGTACCTCGACCAGATCGCGTACACGCTGCCTGCGGAGGGACCGGGAGACGACCTGCAGCGCACGCTCGTGCAGCTGGCCAAGCAGGAGGACCAGGACCTCCTCGACCGCCTCGAGGCCCGCGGGTTCAAACTGCACTGGGGTCCGAACGGCACCGGCATCATCGGTGCACGCATGGCGGGCGCGGACAGCTTTCAGATCGACATCGGCGCGTCGAGCCTGATCGCCGACGGGACCATCACCCTCAAGCAGGGCGTCGAGGTCAGCGAGATCGTCGACGGCAACACGATCGTCTTCAGCGACGGCACACGCGAGAGGTACGACCTCCTCGTGTTCGCCACCGGCTACCACAACTTCTGGGGCCACATCGGGCCGGCGCTCGGTGATGCGGGCGCCAAGATCTCGGACGCCTACGTCCGTGCGGCCGACGGCGAGCTGGCCAACACCTGGCGCCGTTCTGCACAACCCGGGCTGTGGTTCGCCACGGGGTTCATCCGGGTCGTCAGGTACTACTCCGCGTTCACCGCGATGCTCATCAAGGCCATCGAGGAGGGCATCGCGCCCGTCGACCCGACCCGCCCTGACCACGTGGCCTCGCCGTCGGCGAAGGCGGGCTGATGGCCGCCATGGCGCTCGACGAGGAGAAGTTCGTCGACCGGTCGCGGATGCGCGCGTTCTTCGTCGACGAGGCCCGCTGATGCGGCCCGACGAGGTCCCGCGGCGCGTCGAACCGGGCACCGTCGAGCTCCTCGATCGGCTGACCCGGTGGGACCTCACGAGCATCGCCACGATCCGCAGCTCCTATTCCACCGTGCACCCGCCGCCGTTCGCGCCCGACCCCCGGGTCACGCGCACCGACGCGGTCGTGCCGGGCAACGCCGGACGTCCGGACGTGCCGGTGCGTTGGTACCGACCGGCGGGCGTGGACGGACCGCTGCCGTGCTTGCTGTGGATGCACGGGGGAGCGTTCATCATGGGCGACCTCGACGAGAACGACGGTCGGCTCGACCGGATGGTGATCGAGCTCGGATGCGCAGTGGTGTCGGTCGACTACCGGCTCGCCCCAGAGCACCCGTACCCGGCGGGCGTCGACGACGGTGACACCGTGTGGCAGGCGCCTCACCGGCGATCCCGCGGCCCACGGCGTCGATCCCGAACGCCTCGTCCTGGGTGGCGCGAGCGTGGGCGCGGGCGTGGTGGCCGGACTCTGCATCCGACTGCGAGACGACGCCCGCGCCGGCAGTGCTGTCCCGCAGCCCCTGTTGCAGCTGCTGGTGTACCCGATGCTCGACGACCGCGAGGTGACGTCGTCGATCCGCGCACTGGCCGAGCCCGGGCACTGGGGTCTGTGGCACCTGCAGGCGAACCGCATGGTGTGGGAGGCGTACCTCGGCAGCCTGTCCGGCACCGACGCCGTGCCCGGCTCAGCCGCGCCTGCTCGCGAGGCGGACCTGAGAGGGCTGGCCCCGGTGTTCCTGTCGATCGGTGACGTCGACGGCTTCCTCGACGAGAGCATCGAGTACGCGGGTCGGCTCTCCAACGCCGGGGTCCCGGTGGAGCTGCACGTGTACCCTGGCGTGATCCACGGCGGATTCGGTGGGGTCCCCCGCACCCCGCGCACCGCGCAGATGCTGCGCGACGTGTACGGGGCGCTCGCCTACGCGTTCGACACTGCCCGTGAAGGACCAGGATGACGTTGCCTCTCCATGGTTCTGGTAGTGACGGCTCTGCGCTCAACGGCTCCGCAGGCCCGGTGCCCGGCGACGTCGTCGACGTCGCAGTGGTGGGTGCCGGTCCGTCGGGCCTGATGATGGCCAACCTGCTGGGCACCTATGGCCTGCGCGTGACGGTGCTGGAGGCGGGACCCGGCCTCATCGACTACCCGCGTGGCGTCGGGATGGACGACGAGACACTGCGCACCTTCCAGACGGCGGGGGTCGTCGACGAGGTGCTGCAGCACACGGTCCCCCACCAGCAGCTCGTCTTCGTCGACGCGAAGGGGCGCGACCTCGCCCGGCTCGCGCCGCCCACCGGTGAGTTCGGGTGGCCGCGGCGCAACGGGTTCGTACAGCCCCTCGCCGACCGGGTCCTCCTGGAGGGCCTCGACCGCTTCGGGTCGGTCGAGGTGCAGTGGTCGGCCCGCGTGACGGGAGTCGCGCAGGACGACGAAGGTGTGGCCCTCGCGGTGTCGCACCCCGCCGGCGACCGCACCGTCCGGGCCCGGTACGTCGTGGGCGCCGACGGCGGCAGCAGCGCCACCCGCAAGGGGTTGGGGCTCGCGTTCGAAGGGACGTCCGCGAGCGCGGACTGGCTCGTGATCGACCTGCGCAACGACCCGCTGGGTCGACCGGGCGCCTACGTGTGGGCCGACCCGGAGCGGCCGTTCGTGTCGATCAGCATCCCTCACGGCATCCGCCGGTTCGAGTTCATGCTGAAGCCCGGCGAGACCGAGGCGAACGCCATGACCGACGAGTTCGTCACCCGGCTGCTCGAACCGTTCGTACCCAGCACGGCACCGGTCGACATCATCCGTCGGCGCGTGTACACCCACCACTCCCGGATGGCGTCCAGCTTTCGTTCCGGCCGGGTGTTCCTGGTCGGCGACGCCGCACACGTCATGCCGGTGTGGCAGGGGCAGGGCTACAACAGCGCCATTCGCGACTCGGTGAACCTGTCGTGGAAGCTCGCGATGGTGCTGCGAGGGCTCGCGGCGGACACGCTGCTCGACACCTACGAGACCGAGCGGCGCGCCCACGTCCGCGCCATGATCTCGCTGTCGACCTGGGTCGGCAGGTTCGTCTCGGTCACCAACCGGGCGACGGCGACCGCGAGGAACCTGTTCTTCCGCGCCATCTCGGTCGCACCGATGGCCAAGAGCTACATCGTGCAGATGCGGTTCAAGCCCATGCCCACCCTGTCCGACGGCGCGCTCACCCACGTGGGCTCCGCGGGCGAGGTGACCACGGTGGGCCGGCTGTTCATCCAGCCCACGGTGTGCACCCGCGAGATCGCGTCGCTCAAGCTCGACGATGCGCTCGGCCCGTGGTTCGCCCTCGTGGTCTGGAACAACGATCCAGCGGCCGTCCTCGACGTCGACGCCCGAGCCCGGCTCGCGCGGCGCCGACGTCCGGCTGGTGGCCGCCCGCCCCGCGGTGCAGCTGCGGTGGGACGAGGCCGAGCCCGACGAGTCGGTCTTGGTCGTCGGCGACCTCGACGGGACGCTCAAGACTTGGTTCGACGGTCGGCCGGAGTCGGTCGTGCTCGTCCGCCCGGACCGCATCGTCGGAGGCGCCGAGCGCGGCGTACGCCGCGTCCGACATGGTGCGCGGGTTCGACGAAGCCATCGGTGCGCCTGTCGAGGCGACGGGAACCGCTGCGACGCAGGTGGTTCCGGCAGGTCGCGGCCCCGACCCGGCGGACGCCTGATCGACTCGCTGGCCGGGGCCGACGACCCCTCGTGCACCCGCACGTCGACGTGCGGCTTCAGCTGGCCCTGGCCCGCTACCTCGCCCGGGTCGTCGAGTCGATCCAGCTCGGCGCCGAACCGACCGTCGCCCAGGTCCACGCCATCCGGGAGCTACGCCTCGTTGTCGCCGAGCTGCGCCTGCTCGTCGTCGACTACTACAGCCGCACTGCTGGCCACCGCTGACCCGACGAGTCGGGACGGGCAGGGGGCCCCGTCCGGACCCCCGCCACGTCCAGTCCCGCCGACAGAGAGAAGCGACGGCGCGGCCGTCGGCGTTACACGCCCGACGTTCTTGGACTCACCTGGTGGGGTTGCACGCAGCAGCGACTTGAAGTCCCACCACCGGAAGGTCCGGATCGAAACCCCCGTTGCGAGCGAGCCAGCTGATGACTTCGCCTGCATTGCCATAGCTTTCTGGGGCAGTGCCAAACGGGGCACCCGATTCACTACAGAACGACCTGCCGTTTCCGCCATCCGCCATAGCGGCGCCCGCTGGGACGGCAAACGCAACTGCCGTCAGTGCGCACCCCGCAACAATTGCCCGCTTGATCACTGCTGACTCCCTCTTGCCACCCCTGCGCGAAGATGTCGCGCCGGTTACCGAGACAAGCGTCGGGACGATGGTGGGCGTTTCACCACGCCCGAAGTTCTTGGACCGTCCGACCGACCGGACAGCCCCACCGTGCTCGCAGTGGGCTGGCGAACCACCGTTCGCGATACGCACTGACGCTCGAGCGCCGCGCAGGTCAGCAACGATTCGGGTGCCGAGATCCGTCGCGACCTACGTCTCGGTCTGCCCGCCTCGGTGCTGCCCGCAACGAGGGCGTCGTCACCCACGGTGGCCGAGCGGGCGGCCGACACCGGACGGCGTGGGGCATCATGGAGCGATCGGCGCGATCGACGAGTTCCCGCCGGCGCCGGACCAGCGCTTCACCCTGCGTGAGCGGCTGCGTGGCTACCGGCTGCCGATCGGCCTCAACCCGTCGCTGCGCCACTACCGGCGCGCCTGGCTGGCGACGGACGCCGCCGCGGGTGTCACCGTCGGGGCGCTGACGATCCCGTCCGCCCTCGGTTATGCCGAGGTGGCCGGGCTCCCCCCGGTCTACGGGCTCTATGCCGCCATGGTGCCGATGGTGGTGTTCGCGTTGGTGGGTTCGTCGCGCCACCTGGTGCTCGGGCCTGACGGGGCGTTCGCGGCCCTGATCGGCGCCACGCTGGCACCCCTTGCCGCAGGCAACGAGGCGCGCGCCGTGACCCTCGCCCCGGTCCTGGCCTTCCTCGTGGGCGGCTTGTTCCTCGTGTTCGGGCTGGCCCGCATCGGCTTCCTCGCCAACTTCTTGTCCCGTCCGCTGCTGAGCGGCTTCATGACCGGGCTGGCCATCACCATCCTGGTCGGCCAGCTGCCCAAGCTCCTCGGCCTCAGCGTGGCCGCCGACACCACCATCTCGAAGCTGGTCGAGACCGTGCGGGAGCTGGGCGACACCGAGCTGTGGTCGCTGGTGCTCGGCGGCACGACGGTCGTGGTGTCCCTCGTGATCGGCCGCCTGCAGCCTCGCCTGCCGGCCGCCGTCCTGCTCCTGCTGATCGGGGCGGGGCTGGTGGCTGTGTTCGCGCTGGAGAAGAAGGGCGTCGCCCTGGTCGGCGACATCCCGACGGGACTGCCGCCGGTCGACGTGCCGGACGTGACGTTGAGCGACGTCCGCCAGATGTTCCCGGGGGCCTTGGCCCTCGCCGTTCTCGGGTTCGCCGACGCCGTGCTGCAGTCTCGTCGCTATGCAGAGCAGGCTCGCTACGACGTCGATCCCAACCGTGACCTGGTGGGGCTCGGTGTGGCCAACCTGGCCGGCTCGTTCGCCAGCGGCTACCCCGTCGGCGCCAGCGCCTCCCGCTCCGGGGCCGCCCTCGCCGGCGGCGGTCGCAGCTCGCTCGTGCCCATCGTGGGTGCGCTCGTCATCGCCCTCGTGCTGCTGGTTTTCGCACCCGTGATCGAGAACATGCCGGTGCCCGTCCTCGCTGGCGTCGTCATCGCCGCCGCGCTGCGCCTGATGTCGTGGGGGGAGATCCGCCAGCTGTGGGCGTACCGCCGGCCCGAGCTGGTCGTCGCGGTCGCCGCGCTGGTGGGCGTCGTGCTGACCGGCGTCCTCACTGGCGTGGCGATCGCCCTCGGCCTGTCTCTCGTGAACTTCATGCGCCGGGCCGCATCGCCCCACGACGCCGTCCTCGGTCGCCGGCCCGACCGCCCGGGGTGGGGCGACGTCCTCAGGGGCGCCGAGCGCGAACCCGGGTTGTTGGTCTACCGGTTCGACGCCCCGCTGTTCTTCGCCAACGCGCAGGTGTTCCGCGACCGTGTGCTGGCGCTCGTCGCTTCGTCCGAGCCGACGCCGCGCTGGCTCCTCGTCCACGCCTCGGCCATCGGTGAGCTGGACGTCACCGCGACCGACACGCTCCGGCGTCTGTTCACCGACCTCGACCAGCAAGGCATCACCGTTGCGGTGTCCGGCGCGCACGCCCGGCTCCGCCGCCGCATCAGTGAACCGCCTGCCCTCGTGGCGCCGGGGCACCTGTACACGACCATCGGGGAGGCAGTCGACGCCTACCGCTCGGCCACCGGACCCGCCTCCCCGACGACCGGTTGAGCGAGCTCCGCTCGTCCGGCAGCGAGGTCCGACCGGGCCGTCGGGTACAGGGCTTGGTTCACGTTTGTTTGACCCATACTGCGCCATCGCGCTGCTGATCTGGACGCGGAGTACGCCGGCGATGACGCGCATCCGCTCGAGGAGCCCGACGAGTGGGGTCACCTCGCCTCCTTCCGGGACGCTGCCGCAGGCAGCTGATGGCCGTTCCGTCGTGCGGCCAGGTGTGGTGGTGCGAGCCGCCCCAGAGCGGACGCCGGCCGGTGCTCGTGCTTTCTCGCGACGTTGCGGTTCCTCGTCTGCGTCGAGCCTTGGTTGCGCCATGTACGACCACCATCCGAGGCCTGAGCACCGAGGTCGTCCTTGAACCGGACGTGGATCCCGTACCGCGGCGGAGCGCCGTGAATCGCGACGCCGATGGAGCGACTCGGTCGTGTGAGCGACGACCGCATGCGTCAGATCTGCGAGGCACTCGAGGTCGCGGTCGACTGCGGTCGCTGACGCCCGGCGATGATCGCCCACGAAGCATCTCTTGGGCGGTCGCACGTCGGCGGGAGCTGACCGAAACATTCTTCGGCGCGCCTTGGTTCGACTCACGCTCCCAAGCCCTGGGCGCGGATGGCCTCGAGGTTTCTCACCGTGTTCGTGGGGATGTCCGCGCCGCCATTGCCTCAGGGCATCCCGGTCGGAACGTCGACAGCGGGCACATCGCAACGGAGGCGAAGCAGACACCGCGGCCGAGGTCCTCGAGCACGTCGTCGACTCATTGCACGCCAGGCATCGCTTCGACGGCGACCACGTCGGCTGTGCCGGGGGAGCGCCGCGACAGTCGCGGCTACCGATGGACCGGCTCGCGGTCGGGCTCGTTCTCGGCGCGGGCCTGGTCGTCGCCCTTGCGACCCCACGCCTTGATGGCCTGCCGCGCAACGGCGAAGCCGCCGGCACCGACACCGACGCCGATCACGAAGTCGCCCGATAGTGCGAACACGACAGCGCCGATGGCGGTGGCGATGACGATGAGGACGAGCTGTGTCCGGGCCTCTCGTTTCGTGGACGGCACGGCTGGCAGCGACCCGAGGGTGCCGAACACCGTGGCGTAGAGGGCGTAGCCGAGTACGAACCACACGACTGCCCACGCGACGACGCTGCCGCGCACCGCGGGGACGTCGAAGGAATCGGCGAGCGACGCGGCAAAGAGCGCGACGATCGCCGTGGCGGCGATCTGGACGAGCCCGAGCATGCCGATGCCGGCGATCTTGCCGGCGAGCAGGTGGCGGGCCGGCATGCGGGCGAGGAGGACCTCGACGGTGCGGCTCGACTTCTCCTCGATGACGCCGCTGAGGACCATGGCGCCGTAGGTGCTGATCGAGAAGAACAGCACCATGGTCATGAGGAAGGCGGCGGTCTCGTCGTCGGGGCTGCGGCCCTCGATCAGGCCGCGCTCGCGGATCTCGCGGGCTGCGACGAGCCAGGTCTGGCGCACGCCGTTCATGCCGCGACCGCCTCCCGGAACAACTCCGAGAGGGTCGGGGGCTCGTAGGCGAATGCCACCAGGTCGGTGTCGCGTTGCGCGGTGGAGATCATCGCGGCGAGATCGGCACCCTGGTCGACGCTGAGCCTGGCTTCTCCGTCGCGTTGGTCGACGAGTTCGACGCAGGCGATCGGGACCAGTCGGGTGCGCGCCCGCGGTAGCGAACGGTCACGAATCGCTGTGGAACCTCGGCCCGCAGCTCGGCGAGGTCACCGGCGCGCACGACCCGACCGGCGTTGATGATGACGACGTCCTCGCAGATGTCCTCGACGAGATCGAGTTGGTGGCTGGAGAACAGCACGGTCGTGCCCGCGGCGGCGACCTCGGCCAGCATCTCCGACATCGAGGCCATGGCGAGCGGGTCGAGACCGGAGAACGGTTCGTCCAGGACGAGGAGCTCCGGTTCGTTGACCAGCGCGGCAATCAGCTGGACGCGCTGTTGGTTGCCGTGCGACAGGGTGTCGAGCCGGTCACCCGCTCGAGTCGACAGGCCGAGGCGCTCGAGCCAGGTGTCAACGGTCCGGTTCGCCGCCGCGCTCGTACGGCCGCACAGCCGGCCGAGGTAGACGAGCTGGTCGCGGACGCGCATGCGGGGATAGAGCCCGCGCTCCTCGGGCATGTACCGAACCGTGCTCGCTGCTCAGGCCCGATGGGATCGCCCTGCCACCGCACGTCACCACTGTCGAGCTCCACGAGCCCGAAGACCGTCCGCATGGCCGTGGTCTTCCCTGCGCCGTTCGGCCCGAGGAAGCCGGTGAGCCGTCCGGGCCGTGCGGTGAACGAGCAGGCGTCGAGCGCTGCCAAGCTGCCAAAGCGCTTGCTGGCCCGGTCGAACTGGAGCACGGCTGCCTCCTACTTCCAACCTGCGGCGCACGGGCCCACATGAACCAGGGCCGAACGTCACGAAACGTCGACGCACTGCCCTCCATGCGGTGCGTTCGCAGGCGGGCGTCACCGCCGCGGCGCTGCACGCAAAACGAACGACAGTGGTCCTCCTGTCAGCGTTCGGCCTCCTCGGCCGTTTCCGCCGCGGTGTAAGCGCCGAGCAGATCGCGGGCCGACACGATCCCCACGACTCGTCCCTCCTCCTCCAGGAGGACGTGGCGGACGTAGCGCTCCATCATCTCCTCGGCGACCTCGGCCACCGTCGAACTGGCGTCGCACCACACGACGTGGGTGTGGGCGATCTCGATCGTCCTGGTGGCCGATCGGATCACGCCGGCTGGCGAGGGCGCGCACGACGTCCCGCTCGGACACGACGCCGAGCACGTCGTCGCCGTCGCCGACCGCCAGCGCGCCGACGTCGGCCTCGACCAAGGCCTCGGCGAGTTCCCACAGGTCGGCGTCCGGAGCCACTCGGGCAACGACGTCGGCGGCGAGCGCAGACACGGGCATGGAACCAACATTCGTCATCGTCATCCCCTTCAGCGTGCAGGTCCCGGGCCAGCGTAGGTAGGGCCGAACGTCACCCGATGGTCGGGACGGCGGCGAGCGGTCAGGCGGCGCGTCGCGCCCGCCTCGCCGGGGGCTGAGGGTCGAACAGGCCAGCGCCGCTCGCACGCGCTTGCGGCGGGGCGGGCCGCCGGCGCCGGTCGGACCATCTGATCCATGGATCGGGCCCGCCGCTCACTCTGCGATCGGGACGTTCGGCTCTGTGCTTGGAACACGTGCCTCCGTAGATGTAGTGGCGTGACGATCGCACCCGGGACCAACGCTGCCCGCGACCGCCCAACCGCACGCGCCGAGGATGCTCCGACGTTCCGGCGACGCGAAAACCTGATCACCGAACCAAAGGACAAGCCATGGGCCCTGAGCACGACTACCTCATCCCCACCGGGTACGAACGAGACATCGAGTACGAACGAGCCGAGTACCGGACCAGTCATCGGCCCGACCGAGATGCCGAGACCGCGATCCTCGACAGGCTCACCAACCATGGCGCCCGGGAAGGGCGCGGCCCTCGCCGCGTACGAGAAGGTGGTCAAGGAGTCGTCCGCCAGCGACGGGGTCAAGTACCTCGTGCGCCTCATCTTGGAGGACGAGCACCGGCACCACCGCGTGTTCGAAGAGATGGCCAACGCCCTCAGGTCGTTCGTCGAGGAGATCGCCATCGAGCCGAGCGTGCCGGCCCTGGCCCCACGCCGCGACCCGGCGCTCCTGCAGCAGACGCGAGACCTGCTGGCGTTGGAGAAGGCCGACGCCAAGGAGCTCCGCCAGCTTGCCAAGTCACTGCGGGGCGCACCCGAGTCGATGCTGCATCCGCTACTCGTGGATCTGATGCGCCACGACACAGCCAAGCACATCGCCATCCTGGAGCACGTCTGCGCCCGCCTTTCCGGCCACTGAGACCAACCCGGCAACTGCCGCGTTCGCATCGTGTCAACTGACTCCGTCTGGAAGGTGCACGCATCCGGATGTTCCCGTCCTCTTCGGACAACGTCCGGAGAGCGTGGTCGTCACGTCTTGGCGAACGGTCGGCAAGCGTCCTGTCGCCGCGACGCGAGGCACACGTGTCGCGGTGCTCCAGGGTCGCCGGCGCAACGTCCGCACAGTCGTCCATGTGCTGCGCCGAAGCCGCACCTGGCGGGTGGCGATCGTGCCGGGTGGTGGGTTACTGTCCGGCCTGGTCCGACCCGCCGGAGGCCGCCATGACCTTGGAAGCCGCTGACCAGTTCCACATCGGCATCGTCGTCGACGAGTTCGAGTCGACGCTCGTCGAGCTCTCGGACGTCCTCGGCCACACGTGGGGCGAGGAGATCAGCAGCCCGACCGACGTGAAGTACGCGGACGGAACGACGGGTGTGGTGCAGCCGAGCTTCGTGTACTCAACGAGCGTCCCGCGGCTGGAGATCATCCGTGTCATTCCTGGCACTCTGTGGGAACCGGCCAGCTCGGGGGTCCACCACCTCGGGTATTGGTCCGACGATGTGGAGCTCGATGGCGCTGCGCTCGTGCAGGGGGGCTTCGCGCCCGAGGTGATGGGCGTCGGGCCAGGCGGTGACCCGTATTGGTCCTACCATCGGAATGCGATCGGTCTCCGGATCGAACTGGTGTCGCGGTCCCTGCAGCCCATGATGGAGGAGTACTTCGCGACCGGCCGGATCCCGACATTCAATGCTGCACCGGCTGATGCCTCCTCGAACCCGGTGCAGGACACGACGTCATGACGACCGCCGGCATGGCCTCGCGTCTCGGTCCGGAATTCGTGTGGCGAGTGAATGGCGGGTCGCTGATGGTGGGGATCTGAGGTGCGGGCGGTGCGGTGCATCCCGGGTGGGGTGGCGGTGGTCGATGTCGATGAGCCCACGGGTGATGGTGAGTTGGTCCGCGTGTCGACGGTGAGCATCTGCGCCTCCGATTTCCAGTACATCGCTTGGGGCAGCGAGCAGATCATCGGGCATGAGATCGCCGGTGTCCTCGAGGACGGAACAGCGGTGGCGGTCGAGGCCATCTTCGGTTGCGATGCATGTGAGTGGTGTTTGCGGGGCAACTACAACCGTTG
Organism: uncultured Acidimicrobiia bacterium; assembly: GCA_963822315.1. Lineage (GTDB taxonomy): Bacteria > Actinomycetota > Acidimicrobiia > Acidimicrobiales > Ilumatobacteraceae > JALZMG01. The sequence goes on along the minus strand of CAWGHB010000010.1, from coordinate 136,030 downwards.
CGCGATGGCGGCGACTTCGGCCCTCGGAATCACCGCGCCGGGAGGGATGTCGGAGCTCTTCCGGGCTCCGACCCGTGCGTTGCGGCGGTTGCCGCAGGGTCTGGGGCCGTCCGAGGCTTGCCTGGTGGAGCCGGGCTCGGTGGCTTGGCACGCTTGCCGGACGGGCGGAGTGGGGCCCGACACACGGGTCGCAGTCGTGGGCGCAGGGGCGATCGGGTTGTTGGCCGTGACCGCGGCGCAGTCGTTGGGCGCGGCGGAGGTTGCTGTCGAGGCCAGGCACCCGCACCAGCGGGAGGTCGCTGAACGCTTTGGGGCGTCGCCGCCGGTCGGGGTGTACGACGTGGTGGTCGAGTCGGCGGGCTCGGAGAGCTCGCTGCATCGATCGTTCGAGCTGGTGCGGCCGGGGGGCACAGTGGTGACGGTGGGTGTGTTCGCTCCGGACGTTCCATGGCCGCACCTGGCGGCGTTCCTCAAAGAGGCCAAGACGGCTCCGTCGCTGGGCTACTGCGCGGATGGTGACGTCCGCGAGTTCGACCGGGTGGCGGCGATGCTGGCCGCTCGACCGGAGATCGCCGAGACGCTGATCACGCATCGCTTCGGCATCGAGGACGCGGTGCACGCCTTCGACGTCGCACGAGACCGTGCCAAAGGCACCTTCAGAGTGGTTGTACATCCATGACCGCACCGGTCGTGTTCGATCCGTATTCGCTCGAGTTCTTCGACGACCCGTACGCGATGTATACCCGACTGCGTGACGAAGCGCCGGTCTATTTCAATCCGGACCACGAGTTCTACGCATTGTCTCGATACCAGGACGTGTACGACGCGAGCATCAACTGGGAGGTCTTCTCCAGCGCCCATGGTTCGACGCTGAGTGACCTGAAGAACCCCGACTTCGTGCCGGGGATGATCATCAACTTCGACCCGCCACATCACGACCGCCTTCGCGCTCTGGTCAACCGAGCGTTCTCGCCCAAGGGTGTGGCGCGCATGGAACAGGTCGTCCGGGACGTGATCGACTCCACGCTGGCCCCGCTGGAGGGGCGTACGTCGTTCGACGCCGTCGCCGACTTCAGCGCCATCTTCCCCAACGAGATCATCGAGCGCGGTGCTCGGCATCCCGCCGGAGGACCGCCCACGGATCAGGGAGTGGACCGACCAGATCCTCAATCGGGTCGAGGGCACCGGCGAACTGACCGACGAGACGGTGCAGGCCTACATCGCCCAGTACCAGTTGTTCCTCGACCTGGTCCGTCACAAGCGCAACCATCCCGCCGACGACATGATCACCCACCTGATCGAAGCCGAGGTCGGGACCGACGACGGGTCCACCAGCCGGCTCACCGATGACGAGGTCGCCGACTTCGCCCTCGTCCTCGGGGCTGCCGGCACCGAGACCGTGACCAAGCTGGTCGGCAACGCGATCGTGCTCTTCCACCGCCACCCAGACCAGCTCCAGCTCCTCCTCGACGACCCCACGCGCATGCCGGCAGCGGTCGAGGAAGTGCTGCGCTACTGGGCGCCGTCGCACCTCCAGGGCCGGTTCTCGACGCGCGAGGTCACCTTGCACGACTCGACGATCCGGGCGGGCTACCCCGTGTTCCTGGTCACCGGGTCGGCCAATCGGGATCCTCGGGCCTACACCGAGCCGGATCGATTCGACATTACCCGGACCGGTCTACCGGCCCCCCTCGGGCCTCGGCCGAGGCCCGCACTTCTGCATCGGTGCCGCTCTGGCCCGTAGCGAGAGTCGCATCGCCCTCGGCGAGTTCCTCTCCCGCTGGCCGCACTTCGAGGTCGACGAGACCGACGTGCAGCGCGTGCGCATGGCCAACGTCGCCGGCTTCCGCAACGTGCCCGTGACCGTGGACTGACACTCCTCGTCAGGCCGGCAGCCGCCTCACCTCCACGCCGCGTCTACCCTCGACTCCACCGTGGAACCGTGAGAAACGCCGCCGTTGGCGGAGCCGTTCAGGCGAGGAGAGCGCGAGCCGCTGCGACGCACGGCCGCAATCGGTCCTCTGGGCCGACGCCTCCTTCAGCCTGCGCACGGAGGGGAACCTCGATGCCGACGATGACATCCGGCGGCACGGCAGCAAGGATCTCACGCAAGGGCAGCTCACCGAGGCCCGGCACCATCCGCTCGAACATGGCCTCCTCCATGTAGGTGGGGAACCTCGGCTGTCGCGGTGCATCACTGAGCTGGACGTAGCCGATGTGACTCGGATCGAGCGCCGCGATGTCGGCCGGGCTGGAACCGGTGCGGCAGAGATGCATGGTGTCGATGAGCAGCCGGAAGTCAGGCCGGCCGACATGGTGCACGGCTGTCAGCGCTGTTGGGAGGTCTCCGACCGACAGGCCCGGGCCGAACTCGACGGTGGTCTCCATGCCGAGCGTGGCCGCCATCTCGGCCAGCTTGCCGAACTGGTCGAATGACCGTCCGAGGTCGGGGTCCATCGTGACGGTGTTGATCCGCCGGACGCCCAGTTCCGCCATGACCTCGAGATCGTTCCGCCGATCGCCGACGTCCTGACCCCCGCGCAACGAGAAGCCCTCGCCGAGTGAGATCGACACCCCCCGGTCCTCCATCGCGGCGATCATCTCCCGGCGAAGCGCCGCGTCGTCCTTGAGTGAGAACGGCGGGTAGCCGTGGGGGTTGTACGGAGCCGCAGCCAGGCCGGTTGCCAGATAGCGGCAGCCGAGGTCGGCCACAAGGTTCACGAACTGGACCGGTGGCAGCCCGAAGACGCTGAGGTGCTCGATGCCGAGTCGTTCCATGGCTGCAGCTTCTCAGCTGGGCAAAGCGCTGCTGATCGATCGCGCTCCTCGCGTGGCGCACCCCGGTGTGATGGGTCGAGCACGAGGAGCTGTCTGCATTCACCGCTGTCGGGCGGGCTCCCACCTCGGCGGTCTCGGTCGGGATCTGCCCGGTCCTGCTGGTCAGCCGACGGCCGCCGCTGCCCCGCCATCGACCAGCACGTCGATGCCCGAGACGAACGATGCCGCTTCGGAGACCAGGAAGGCGGCGACAGCGGCCACTTCGCCTGGGTAGCCGGTGCGACCGAGCGGTGTCTTCTCGACCACCTGCTGCATGGTCGGGTGATGTTCCAGCTCGAGACGGCCCATCGGGGTATCGATGATGCCGGGCGAGAGGGAGTTGACTCGACCACCGCGGCGACCCCACTCGACGGCGGCGCGGCGGACGGCACGCATGACCCCGACCTTCGAGATCGCGTACGCGAACCCGGGGTCGGGGATGAGGGCCGTTGCCCGATCGAGGAAGTCCGGCACGAGCGGATCGCCGAGCAGGGCCTCGTGCTCATCATTGACGTATGCCGCGACCTCGTACGCAGACGAGGACGCGAAGCAGACGGCAGCTGATCCAGGCGCGACGAGAGCGTCGAACGCGTCGAGCACCAGTTGCGTGCCGACGAGGTTGACCTCGAACATGCGCCGGGCGTCACCCATCGTCGGTGAGATGCCGGCGGCATGGATCAGCGCCCCGAACGGTCCGCATGCCGCGACCTGACGAGCGAGCGCTTGAACGGCCACAGGATCGGAGACGTCGCAAGCGACGCCCGTGGTGCCGTCGATGTCCGGCGGCCGAAGATCCACGGCGAACACCACGTCGGCCAGCTCGCGCAGACAATCGACGCACGCATGTCCCATCCCGCTGCCCGCACCGGTGACCACTGCCGTCGTCATCAAGGGACCTCCCAACTCTGCTCGGGCCTCGCCCTGATCACAACGGCCAACCCCTCGCAACAGCGTAGGTCCACACGGTGGGCCGCTTCGCGTGAGGCGGCGCGGTGGCACCCTTCGCCAGTACGTGACGCGTGCCCGTGAGACTCACTACCGTCTGGGCCCGAAGCTGACGGACACAACGGACTGGGGAACGTGTGTCGGATCCACTCGATGGCAGGCGAGTCATGGTGACCGGAGCCGCTACCGGTATCGGCGCCGCGGCGGTGGAGGTGCTGACCGGCGCGGGGGCCAACGTGGCCGCGGTCATCCATCGCACCGAACCGCCGGAGCAGCTGGTCGGTCGAGCGAGTTGGCTTCGGGCGGACCTGCGTGACCGGCCGCAGGTCTTTCGCGTCGTCGAGGAGGCCCATGAGACCCTCGGTGGCCTGGACGTGTTGCTGCACGCCGCCGGACTGTGGATGCCGTCGACACCGGACACACTGGACGAAGCGGACCTGGAGTTCCTCTTGGCGACGAACGTGAAGTCGACGGTGTATACGAACCAGGCCGCGTTCGAGCACATGAAGACGAACGGCGGCGCGATCATCAATCTCGGCTCCGCCGAGGGTGTCATCGGCAATCCGAGTGCTGCCGCCTACTCGTTGACGAAAGCGGCCGTGCACGGTTGGACCCGGGCGGCGGCACGGGCGTGGGGACGCTACGGGATCACGGTCAACTCCCTGGCCCCCGCGGTGGCCACTCCTGGTGCCGACCGATTCCTCGACTCGGTCGGCGCCGAGGCGCGTCCCTTCGTGGAGCAAAGGATCGCCGAGACGATCGTGATCGGAGGCAAACTGGGGGACCCGGTCGCAGACCTCGGTCCGGCGATCGTGTTCCTGGCCTCCTCGGGGGCCCGGTTCATCACCGGGCAACTGCTGGCCGTGGATGGCGGCACGATGATGGTCGGGGCCTGACCGGCGTGCCCCTTCGCCCCTTGAGATGGCTGCTCGAGGGCGCGCTTCGCGGTAGCGACTCGGAGCGTTGGACGCCCACGAAATCACGGTCGTCCGCTAGGTATTCGGCGATGTGGTCGAGCATCGGGAGAGTTCCGTACGGGGTGGCGTATCGTCCCGATGCTGATGGGACGAAGCACCGCTCTAGGGCTGATGAGGAGTTCACGGCGGCATGGCGTTGCACCTACGGCGTCATGGCAGTGATCGGCAGCAGTTCGGTCGCTCCAGCGACCTCGGCGGCAAGAGGTTGGTCGTCGGCTCCGAGTGCGCACTCGAAGTCAGCGCTCTCGATCATTCGCTGACGCATCGTCCACTCATACGCCCGTGACCGGCTGGGGCGACCGGCGGAGCCGAACGACCTGCATTCGCTCGGCTGCGGGCCAGTGACCGAGCGTTCTGGTGCCTCGTCCCGGCCACCTACGTTCGCCACGCGCGCGAAGGGCCGATTGCGATCACCTGGCGATTGCACCGTCGGCATCAGGCGACGCGTTGGATGGCGACGACGGCGATGTCGTCCGTGGCGGCGGCGCCGGCCAAGAGGCTGTCCAAGATGGCGTCGGTGACCTGTATCGGGGTGAGCAGGCTCGGCAACGTCGACAGCAGCTCGACGATCTGGTCGATGCCGTCGTCGAAGGGTCGATCGCGTCGCTCGACGAGCCCGTCGGTGAACATGACCAGCCGGGAGCCGGCCGGGAACGGCACGGTATTGGCCACGCGTACGCGTCGAGGTGAGGCCGATCATCGGCGCGTTCGCGTCGTCGAGTCGTCGGATTTCCCCGCTCGGGAGTTGGACGACGGGTGGCGGGTGGCCGGCGGTGGCGTAGGTGAGCGTCTCGTCGTCGGTGTCGACGACGATCAGGGCCGCGGACGCAAGCAGCAGTCCGGCCCGTTGACGCAGGACGTCCGACACTTCGCCGAAGACGTCGGCCACCGCGACGCCGGAGTGGAGCAGCGCCGTGATCATGCCGCGAAGGAGTGCCATGTCGGCGGCGGCGGCCAGGCCGTGTCCGGCGACGTCGCCGACCACGAGCGCCAGTCGCTGATCGCCGAGCAGGATCCCCTCATACCAGTCACCGCCCACCGCAGCTGTTTGGCTGGCGGGCAGGTACCGGGCGGAGGTCTCCACCCCGTCCATGACGGGGAGAGTTCCCAGCAGACTCGCCGAGAGGTCGACGATGAACTGGTGGTCAGCATTGTGGCGCTCCGCCCGTTCGATCGTCGCCGTGCACAGCTCGGCAACGGCCTGCAGCGCACTCTGCAGCTTGGTGTCGAACCTGACAGGACTCGTCCAGGCGAAACCGATCGCCCCGGCCAGACTGCCACTGTTTCGATACAGCGGTAGCGATGCGGTTGCTTGCACCCCGGCGGCAACGGTGTCGGCGACGATCTCGGGAAATCGGTCTCGGTAGGCGTCGAGGTCCGGCAGCAGGATCGCCGTCCCGGTACGAGCGGCGACGGCGATCGGAAAGGGCGCATCCAACGGTACGTCCGTGTACCGGTCGGCGATCGCCGGGGCGAGGAACGCCCCGTGGAAGAGCCGCAACGACTGTCCGCTCCCATCCAAGGCCGCCAGGTTGGAATAGTCGGCGCCGACACACGCCGCAGCTCGCAAGGCGACGAACTGGGCGACTTCTGGGCCGGTCGCCGGCAGCGGCAACGACCCAAACACCCGAGGAGGCACCTCGCTACCGGCCAGCAGCAGCCGAACACTGTCAGGCACGGGAGGCAGTTCGGACATGGCCCACGATCCACAACGAGTGCGGACAGGCACACCGAACACCCCTGACAACTGCCGAGTGCACACGACCAGCCCGCCGCGTGGCCAGCTTACCGGTGACTCGGGCGGGGACCGCGGACGGCGACGTCACGAGCCCTCGGCGACCTCCGGGTCCTCACGACTCTCGCCGTCGATCGCCGTCGAGGTCCGGTCGGTCAGCGGAACCTGACGCTTCTGATCAGGACGACCCCTCGCGGGTTGTGTCCTCACCCAGATCGCCGATCCAACCTCCGAGGAGGTCAACGTCCGCAACAACCGTGGCACTCGGTGCGCACGTCCTGAGATCGGATCGGCCGTCGCGTCGCACGATCCCCGAGCACCTTGACGGGCGAGGACCGGCGCCCACAAGGGATCAGACGGCCTTTGTCGCCGACCGCCAGGGGCGCGCCACTCGGGTGCATCCCACGGCTCGGTGACGTAGATGCGGGCCCGCCACTCGCGGAAGTTGTCAACGCCCTCGAAGCGCTCGCCGGACTGCGGGAACTCCAGCACCGCGTCGTCGTGGTACAGCGCGTGCGAGGCCACCGGATCGTCGTGGGCGACCATCCGCATCTGCTCCTCGATGGCGGCCCGTCGGGTGTCGTCGTCGATGTCCGTCGGCATGGTTCCAGGATGACCGGAGCAAGGACGCAGGGCATGGAGAGGTCATGGAGATCGGCGCGAGATGCAACCCGCACGGCGTCAAGGGTCGTCCACGGCGGGTCGGCCAGACTGGCGCAGTGGCCGAGCCGACCGACCCGTGCCTCCCGTCGTTCGTGCTGTTCGGCGGTGTGGGCGTGCGGTCCGACGTCGGGTGGATCGAGCACCAGGCCGAGGATCGCCACCTCTTCTCCGACCTCGCCCGACGGGTGCCGGCCGCCGGCGCTCGTGACCAGCTGGTCACCACGTCGATCGCGCTGCGCGACCACCTCGCCGAGCACCTGGCCGTCGAGGACGCCGACGTGATCCCGCTCTTCCTGCGGCACTACTCGGCCGACGAGTTCGACGCCGTGCAGGATGCAGCGGTCGGCGACGCCCGTCGCCGCGGTATGACGTTCTACGAGCCCTGCATCGTCGACGCGATGGACGGCGATGCCCGCCGCAGCCTGATCGACGACGCGCCGTTGCCGCTCAAGTTTGTGTGGTGGGCGACCCGTCGACGGCACCGCCGGCTCGTCGACGTCGTGTTCGCCGGGACCGACGCGCCCACGTCGGCACCGGTGTCGGCAGCGACCTGATCGTCCTGCCGGATCAGGCGCCGGCGACAGGCACCGGTGCGTCGGCGCCGATCTCGAACTTGTCGTACTCCTCGCCGGTGTCCTCGAGGTCCTCGAACTGGATGACGCCCATCTCCTCGAAGCGGTGCCGGAGCCATTTGTCGTTGCGGTCGAGGAGGCCGAGCTTCTTGCAGTTCGGCACGATCTTGGAGAACAGCATCTGCTGGAACAGGTCGCGGGTCGGGTCGCGCATCACGACCGGGAGGACGTCCCGGGGGTTGATGCCCATGCGCTCCCAGACCTCCTGCGACATGAACCGGTCCCGCATCCGCACGGCCGCCTCGTAGGCGAACTCCTGGCGGTCCTTGATCTCGGCATCGGTCATGCCCTCGTAGATCTCCTTCAGCGACAAGACGCCGAAGGCGACGTGGCGGGCCTCGTCGCTCATCACGTACCGGAGCAGTTGCTTGAGCAGCGGCTCGTCGGTCAGCTGGTGCATGAAGCCGAACGCGGCGAGGGCGAGGCCCTCGACCATGATCTGCATGCCGAGGTAGGTCATGTCCCAGCGGCTGTCGTTGATGATGTCGTCGAGCAGCATGCGCAGGTGGGCGTTGACCTGGTAGCCGCCGCCGAGCTTCTCCTCCAGGTAGCGGGCGAAGACCTCGACGTGACGGGCCTCGTCCATGACCTGGGTCGACGCGTAGAGCTTGGCGTCGTACCACGGCACCGTCTCGGTGATCTTCGCCGTGCAGAGCAGGGCGCCCTGCTCACCGTGCAGGAACTGCGACAGCGTCCACTTGCGGTTCTCGATGCCGAACGCCAACCACTCCTTGGCGTCCCAACGTTCGAGGACGGTCCCGTCGTAGTGGTTGGGATCGAGGCCGGCCATGATCGCCAGCTGGTCCCCGGCGACGACCTTCTCGAGGTCGACCTCGGTGTCCCACGGCAGGTCGGTCGTGGCGTTCCACTGCCCGGTCTTGCCCTTCTCGTACAGCTTGCGCAGCTGCGGCCGGGACAGCGAGTAGTCCCACGTGAACAGCGCGTCGGCCTTGTCCTCGACCGCGTGCAGCACCTCGTCGACGTCGGAGTTGGTGATGGCGAGGATCGCTTCGAGGTCGTCCAGCTGGGCGCGACCGATGATCTCGTCGTTGCCTCGGTGGGTGGTGCTCATTGCGGTAGCTCCTCCTGGAACTCAGACGGGGACGGTGCTGGACTCGGACGTGAACGCGGCGAGCAGGGGGGCGACGAACGCCCGCGCCGACTCCTCGTCGCCGAGGTCGACGGTGTCGCACGGGGACAGGAAGTAGGAGATCGTCATGCGGGCCAGGACGTCGAGCACGGCGCGGGCGTGCGGGCGGTCGAGGAACGGGTCGGCGAGCGGCACGAGGAACGTCGTGGCGATCCGGATGATCCGCGGGAGGCCCTCGACGGTCAGCTGCCCGAGCACGGTGCCCGGCTCCGACGCCATCATCAGGGCGAGGTGGTCGTCGGCGCGCAGCTCGCGGGTGGCGACGACGACGGCCCGCACCATGAGGTCTTCGAGCGATCCGGCGCCGGCCACCTGCTCGCGCAGCACGGTGAAGAACTCCTCGAGCTGGCGCACCCGCAACGCCTCGAACAGGACGTCCTTGCCGCCCGGGAACAGCCGGTAGATCGTCGCCCGCGACACGCCCGATTCGGCGGCGATGTCGTCGATGGAGACCTTGGCGATGCCCCAGCGCTCCATGCAGCTGCGCGCCCCGTCGAGCACACGCGTCTCGATGCTCGAGCCCATGCGTGAGACGCTAAGACAATTCCGTCTCACCGTCAAGTGGGCCGACGTCCGGCCGTTGGCTCCCCGCCTCGGCGTAGCCGATGCCTCGAGGAACCAAATCGCTGACGACCGTGGGAGGTGGCCGCGATGCGGCGACGATCACGTCGGACGGTGCACGAGGCGCCGACCGGACACGAACACCGGGTCGATGCGCACGATCGCCGTGCGGTCGCCGTCGGCGAACGGCTCGAGGCGCGACCGGCGCAGCGCCGATGCCAGGTCGGGGTCTTCCACGACCTCGCTGCGGCCGACGACGAGGACGCTCCAGCCCGAGCGGTCGGCCGGCCCGTAGTCGTCGACCTCGAACGCGACGACGGCGTGCGCCGATGCGGCCGACATCTTCGAACCCGGTGCGGTGCGGAAGACGATGGCCCCGTCGACGATCCGGTAGTTCACCGGGAAGATCGCCGGCAGCGCGCCGATCGTGATGCCCACCCGACCGATCTCGGCGCCGCGCAGCAGCCGCCAGGCCTCGGCCTCGGTCAGGAGCTCCAGTCCGCTGTCGACGAGCACCGCACCAGCGTGCGGCCGGGCGGAGCGGCCGCGCCAGGGTCATTGGTCCCGGTCGACCGGCGGGCGCGCCGAACCAGGGACGTTGGGCCCTTGCTGCGTCGGACGTCGCCCGCGACCATCGAGGTGTGACCACCGATGAGGCCCTGCGTGTCCTGACCCGAGCCGAGTGCCTGCGAGCGCTGCGCGACGTCCACGTCGGGCGGGTCATCGTCCCGGTCGACGACCGACCGGCCATCGTGCCCGTCCACTTCCACGTCGACGACGACGACCGCATCGTGATCGAGACGAGGCCGGGCTCGGACGTCCACGCCGGCACGGACGACACCGTCGTGGCGTTCGAGGCCGAGGGTCCCGCCGTCGACGGGCGGCCGGCGTGGACGGTCACCGTGCGGGGCGTCGCCAGCCACCCACGACCGTGGGCCCGCCTCCCCGACCCCGACCGCACCGTCGTCCGGCTCACCACGGACGACGTGCACGGGCGTCAGGCGGTCGGGGACCTTCGGCCCTGGCGGCCGGCCCGTCCGAAGCGGATGGTTGAGGCATGACCACCGATCACCTCGGCACCACGGTGCTCGACACCGAGTCCTGCATCGAGCTCCTGCGCGGGCAGACCGTCGGTCGGCTCGCCGTCTCGATCCGTGAGCACCCGGACATCTTCCCCCTCAACTACGTCGTCGATCGCGGCGGCATCGTGTTCCGCACCGCGGAGGGCACGAAGCTGGCGGCGGCCGTGCTCGGTCGCGGCGTGGCATTCGAGGTCGACGGGCTCGACCCGGCGGGGAACTCGGCGTGGAGCGTCGTCGTGAAGGGCCATGCGGTCGAGATCGAGCGCATGGACGACCTGCTCGACGCGCTCGATCTGCCGCTGTTCCCATGGCACGCCAGCCCCAAGCACCGGTTCGTCCGGATCGAGCCGGTCGAGATCACCGGCCGCAGCTTCGACGTCGTTGCGCCCTCGGTCTGGGCCGATCCTGTCCGGACCGTCTGATGAGCGGGACCTCGATCGAGCGAACAGCGTGGCCCGGCGCCGAACCGGAGCGTCCGGCCGAGCTGTTCGCGCTGGACCGCTCCACGTGCGTCGCCCTGCTGGGCACGCAGCACGTCGGCCGGCTCGTCATCGGCGGCGACGATCCGGCGATCGTGCCGGTCAACTACACAGCCGTCGACGGGATCGTCACGTTCCGCACCCAGGCGGGGAGCCGCGCCGACGGTCCGGTTCCGCAGCCCGTGATGTTCGAAGTCGACATGTTCGACCAGCGCACTCGGTCCGGCTGGAGCGTCGTCGTCCACGGACGGCTGCTGCCGATGCCGGCGGGCGCCGACACGGTCGAGGTCGCCTCGTGGGCACCGGGGCCGCGGGACCGATGGATGATCGTGCCGGTCGAGGCGATCACCGGTCGCCTGCTGCGCGGTGCGGTCGACGCCCCGACACACCCGGTCGGCGGCTACCTGTAGCCGGCCCGGTCGCGGTCCGGGCTCCGCCCGCCGGCGAGTGCCGACGGACGGAGCCGCTCGTCAGGTCCGGTCGAGGGTGCCGGGGACGTGGTCGTTGAGGTAGTCCTCCAGCGCGGCGAGCGTGGCGACGAGGGGGTAGTCGGCCTCGGGGATGGCGATCCCGGTCTCGCCGCCGACCGCCAGCATGAGACGTACGAAGTCGTCGGCGTCCAGGTCGGCTTCGTCCCGGATCGGCTCGAACCGGTCGAGCTCCTCGATGTCGGCGTACAGGATCACGTGGCGTAGCGAGCGGACGATCGCGCCCCACATCGCCAGTGGGTCATCGTCGCCACGGATGGCGACGGCATCAGGTTGCGAGGTGTGCTCCATGCCTCGACTGTGCGCCCGCCCCGTCCCCGCCGCACGGGCCGAACGTCCCGATGATCTCAGGCGCTCGGCACCACGACGACCGGGACCCGGCTCCGCGCCAGCAGCAGTTCGCTGACCGACCCCAACGGCTGCGGCGCGTCGCCGAGCCCGCGCCGCCCGACGACCACCAGCTCGGCCCCCGATCGGTCGGCCACCCGCTCGATCACCGCCGCCGGCGGCCCGTCCTCGACGACGATGTTGACGTCGACGTCGAACGCGCCGGAGCGGGCGCGCGCCGAGTCGATGATCGCATCGAGGACCGGCGGCGGGCGGACGCCGGCCTCCTCCAGGAGCCCGACGGCGTGCACGACCACGACCGGACGATCCAGCTGGCTGGCCAGCAGGAGCGCGTACGAGAGTGCGGCGGCCGACTCCGGGGAGAGATCGACACCGACGGCCAACGGGAGCCGAGCGGATCCTCGAGCGAGCGAACGACGTGGCTCGGAGCGATCGCCGGAGCCCGGTGGGCTGGGTGGGTCGAGCGAGCCCTCGAGCGAGGGAACGTTGGGGCTCGGCTCAGACGCGGTGCTCATCGGCCGGGCCTGATGGCGACGCGCTCGGCGTCGTGCCGACACAGCGGTCGACCAGCGCCGAGGCCGATCGCTGGGCGTGCTGCAGCTCGTCGTCGGCCAGCGGGCCGGGCGTCGCGGTGACGGTGAAACGCCGCACGTCGACGACGCCGAACCCGAGCCGGCGCAGTCGCCGCCTGATGGCCCGCGCCGCCGAACCGACGAGCAGCCGCGTTCGGATCCGGGTGTCGAAGCAGGCGGCGACCACCGGACGCTCGGGCCGGGCGAGCTCGGCCAGCCACTCGCTGCACGTCACCGACGTGGCTCGGCGCGCTGCCGACGTCGACGACGTCGACCCGGCAGCCACGGCCCGCCGCAGCAGAGCCGATGCTCCGGGCGACGGCCTCCGTGTTCCCGAACATCGATTCATAGACCACGAGCACGTGGACGTCGTGTTGCACCATGCGTCGTACCTCCTCGTCCACTCCCACTGTCGGCCTGCCGTCACGCCGACTGTAGGGCCGAACGTCACGCCTCCGCGATGGACGAGACGGCGAGTGACGTTGGGCCCTGTCCAAACCGGGGCCCGAGGGGTCACCATGGACGTGTGCGAGACCGATCGGAGGAACCCATGTTCACGACGCTCGTGGTGGCGCTGGACCTCGCGCCGGACAACGATCGCGCGTTGCCGATCGCCCGGGCGCTGGCCAGCACCGGCAACGCCACCGTCGAGCTGGTCACGATCTGTGAGCCCGGCTTGCCGAATGACGTCGATCGTTGGGAGCTCGAGCGTCGGGCCCGGCAGTTCGCCTCGACGAGCGACGCGTGGTGCATCGTCCACGACGTCGACGCGGCCCGTGCGCTGGTGCACCACGCCGCCAGTCGCCCGGACTCGCTGCTCCTGATGGCGACGTCGGCTCGTTCCCCGATCCGGTCGAGCTTCTTCGGTGGCGTGACGAGGGACGTGCTGCGCACGACCGACCAGCCGGTCCTGCTGATCGGCCCGAACGTCCCCACCTCGTTCCCGCCGGGGAGCACGCTCGTGCCATGCATCGACGCCGGCGAGGCCGCCGACCGCTCGGTGCCGACCATCGTCTCCTGGCAGGCGACGTTCCGGGGCACGGTGCCGCAGCTCGCGGAGGTCGTGGCCGCCGGCGACGACGCCGCGGCCGATCGTCGGCTCGCCGCGATGGCCTCGCTCCTGGCCGACCACGGCGTGCCGGTTTCGACGCACCTCGTGCACCACGATGACACCGTCGCCGGGCTCGAAGCGCTGGCCGACCGGTTCACCGGGTCCGTCTACGTGGCGACCAGCGGCCGCGCCACCGACGGCCGTTGGCACTGGCACAGCGTCACGCAGGAGCTCGTCCACCGCGCCGCTCACCCGGTGCTCGTCGTCCCGGCGCGGCCGGTGCCGCTCACCGCCCGCCAGCCGGCGGCGCCCCTCGCGGCACCGCACCGTCCGTTCCACGACGTCACCGTGCCCGGATCCCTCCGGACGGCCTGACCGGTCGCCCCCGACCTGCTCCCGGAGCCGTCGCCCGATGCCCCGCCCCGCCACCTTGCCCGACGCGGTGCTCGACCACGTCCATCGGGACGGAGACGTCATCGTGCCGCTCGCCAACGGCGAGCCCGTCTCCCTGCTCGACGCCATCGAAGCGCATCCCGAACACTTCGACGGGCTGCGGATCCACCAGATGCACGCCATCCACGACCGCCCATCCCTGCACGGCGCGTTCGGCGATCGCATCCGCCACCGGTCCTACTTCCTGTCCCATGTCACCCGACCGTGCTACGCGGCCGGGACCATCGACCTCGTGCCCGGCAACTTCTCCGAGATGCGGGACATCCTGACCGCGACGACCACGGACCCGCTGGTCCTCGCGGCGGCGTCGCCGATCGACCGCCACGGCTACTTCAGCCTCGGGGTGTCGGCCGACTACGTCGCGTCGTTCATCGGCCGGGCGCGGTTCTTCCTCGAAGCCAACGCCCGGATGCCGCGCACGTTCGGTCGCAACCAGCTGCACGTGTCGCAGGTCGCAGGCTGGGTGGAGGTCGATCGCCCGCTCGTCGAGGTCCCACCCGTGCCGAGCGACGACGTCGACGCCCGCATCGCCGCCCACGTCGCCGAGCGCATCCCGGACGGCGCGACGATCCAGATCGGCATCGGGGCCACGCCGAACGCCATCCTGTCGGCGCTGGCCGGGCACCGCGACCTGGGCGTGCACACCGAGCTGCTCTCGGACGGCATCGTCGACCTCATCGAGTGCGGGGCCGTCACCGGCGTCCGCAAGCACCTCAACCGCACCAAGGCCGTGGGCACGTTCGCGCTGGGCACCGACCGCCTGCACCGGTTCCTCGACGACAACACGGCGCTCGAGCTGTGGCCGGTGAGCTACGTCAACGACCCTCGCACGATCGGGACCGAGCCGTCCTTCGTGTCGATCAACTCGACGCTCAGCATCGACCTGCTCGGACAATGCGCGTCGGAGACGATCGCGGGCCACTACTACTCATCCAGCGGCGGCCAGGCCGACTTCGCCCGCGGGGCGCTGTACTCGCACGGTGGCCAGGGCTTCGTCGTGCTCCACGCGACGACCGCCGACGGCGGTGTCTCCAAGATCACACCATCACTGGCGCCGGGGGACGTCGTCACCACGCTCAAGAACACGGTCGACAAGGTGGTCACCGAGTGGGGGGTCGCCGAGCTGCGCGGCCGTTCGATCCGCGAGCGGGCGCACGCGCTCATCGGGATCGCCCACCCCGACCACCGGGACCGCCTGCGTCACTGCGCCCGGCAGCTGGGCTATGTCTGACGTGCGACGTGCGACGTGCGACGTCGCCGACCCGGACGTGAACCGACCGGAGGAGCCATGATCGACTCGACCCGTGCGACGACCTGCCACCGGTTCGCCTCACTCGTGACCGTCTACGACGGCCGACGTCCCACGACCGCGGTGTCCACCATGATCGGGCGGCTCGCGGCAGCCGGCCTCGACGTCACCGAGCTCGACGCCGACGGCCACGACGAGCCCGACCTGCTGCGGCCGGCGGCCCGCCGGTCCGTCCACGTCCCGTTGGCCGCCGGGTCGGTCGGCGCAGGCATCGCCGAGCACGTGGCCAGCCGCGACGGCGCCCTGCTGGTGATCGACGCGCTCGGCGGGGGCGCCGCCGCCGACCGCCTGCGTGACGACGACGTCGAGCACGTGCTCGAGCACGTCGTCCAACCGGTGATGCTGCTCGGGCCCGGAGCGGCGCCGACCGAGCTCCCGGCGACGCTGGTCGTCCCGATCGACGGATCGGGACTGGCCGGTGCCGCCCTGCCCGTGATCGTGCGGTGGTGCCACACGTTCGCCGGGACGACGGTCGTCCTCCTCGGCCTCGCCGCGGCCGATCCGTGGCCGGCCGACGCCTCGGCGCCCCCGTCCGACGACGTCGATCGTGCGGGCGCGGTACTCGCCGAGCACGGGTGCGCGGCCGCGGTCGACCGCCCTCGTTCGGCCGACACGGCGTCGCTGCTGGTCGACACCTCCCGCGAGCATGGCCGCGTGCTCGTCGTGGCCGCTCCACGGTGGCCCGGGAGCGCCACGCACTGGTACTCCACGGCCCGCCGGCTGATCCGTCAGGCATCGTGCCCGGTGCTGATCGTCCCCGCCGACGGCCCGACCTTCGGCGGTCCGCGATGAGCTCGCCGCGGCGCGCCGTCGCCGACACCGCCCGCCTGCAGATCGTGCCGATGGCCCCCTCCTTCGCCGCCGCGCTGGCGCAGTTCCACGACCGGCTCTCGGCGGTCACGGTGCGCAACCGGTTCTTCGGTGCCCACCCGCACCTCAGCGCGGCCGAGGTCGCCCGCTTCTGCGACGTCGATCACGTGCAGCGTGAGGCGGTGGTCGCCCTCGACGGCGCGACGATCGTCGCCGTCGCCCGCTTCGAGCGCCTCGACGACGACCCGGCGGTCGCCGAGGTGGCATTCGTCGTCGCCGACGCGTGGCAGGGGAGAGGCGTGGCCGGGGTCCTGCTCGACCGGCTCACCGACCGCGCCCGCGCCGTCGGGGTGCGCCGGTTCGTCGCCCTGACGCTGCCGACGAACAGGCGGATGCGCACGATGTTCGACCACAGCGGATTGCCGTGCCGGCAACGGGTGGTCGACGGGTTGGTCGAGGTCGAGCTCGACGTGCCGCCGGCGCCGTGACGGCCGGACGGCGCGCCGCCCACCCGCCCGCGCCCGTCACGTCGGGTCGCGTCGCGGGTCCAGGTGCCGTGCCGCGTAGACGGCGGCTTCGGTCCGGCGCGCCATGCCCATCTTCGACAGCACCGACGTCACGTAGTTCTTGATCGTCTTCTCGGCCAGGTACAGGCGCTCGGCGATCTGACGGTTGGTCAGTCCGTCGGCGAGCAACGTCAGCACTTGGTGCTCCTGAGGGCTGAGCCGGGCGATCAGCTCGTCTTCCTCCGGTCCCCGCCGGAGCCGCTCCACCACCCGTGCCGTGAGGGCGGGATCGAGCAACTGCTCGCCGGCGGCGACGCGCCTGACCGCGTCGACGAGGTCGCCGGAGCGGATCTGCTTGAGCACGTACCCCGCGGCGCCGGCCATGATCGCCTGGTAGAGCGCCTCGTCGTCGCCGAACGACGTCAGCATCAGGCAGGCCGTCCGCGGGTGGCGGGACCGGATCTCACGGCAGGCGCTGATGCCGTCACCGTCCTGCAGCCGGACGTCGAGCACGGCCACGTCGGGGTCGACCGCGGGGATCCGCCGGACCGCTTCGTCCTCCGTGCTGGCCTCGCCGACCACGACCATGTCCGGCTCGGCCTCCAGCAAATCGCGGACGCCGCGGCGGACCACTTCGTGGTCGTCGAGGAGGAACACCCTCACGCGCTCGCTCACCTCGATCATTGTTCCAGGTCCCGCTCGCCCGGCGCGCCTCCCACCATCTGGGCGCGATCAGCCTCATCGGCGCACCTGGGCGCGGATGGTCTCGATTTCGTGACTGCCCGCGCCCGGATGTCGGGATGGCACGGTCCGCACCCAGGTGGTCACGGGCGCGACGGGTCCTTCGGCCCTACCGGATCGGCCGTCCGGAACCGATGCTCGAGGCATGGAAGGAATCATCGTCGGCGTCGACGAGTCCCCCTACGCCCGCGCCGCGCTGCGGTGGGCGGCCGATCACGGCGCCCGTCACGACCGGCCCGTCACGGCCCTCCTCGCGTGGGGCTACATCGACCAGCACCACGCCGAGCCGGGCGCACCGTTCGACCCGGACTACAGCGCGGCCGTCGCCGCGAAGGTCCTCGACGACCTCGTCGATCGGACCACCGCCGACCACGACGCCGTCCGGCGGGTCGTCGTCAACGACCTCCCGGGCCGGGCGCTGCTCGAGGCCGGCGACGGCGCCGACCTCGTCGTGGTCGGCGCTCGCGGCATCGGCGGATTCCGTGGTCTGCTGCTCGGTTCGGTCAGTCGCCAGGTCCTCCACCACGCCACCTGCCCGGTCGCCGTGATCCGTGACGCCGCAACGCGCGCCGATCAGCCCGTCGTCGTCGGCCTGGACGGGTCCGAACCTTCCCGGCGTGCGCTGCGATGGGCGTTCGAGGAGGCGCGGAGCGCCGGCCGGTGCCTGGTCGCCGTGCATGCGTGGCTCCTGCCGTACAGCATGTTGGGGCTCTACGACCCGGCGTTCGACCCGCCGGCACTCGCCGCCGAGTCCGACCGCTTCCTGCGTCGCGAGCTCGCGCCGGTCGACACCTCCGGCCTGATCGCGCCCGTCGAGATCGTGTCGAGCTGCGACCGCCCGGCCGCCGCCCTGCTCGAGGCCGCGGCACTCGGCTCGGTCCTCGTCGTCGGCTCGCGTGGTCGCGGCGAGCTGGCCAGCGCCGTCTTCGGTTCCGTGAGCGACCAGGTCAGCCATCACGCCACCTGCCCCGTCGTCGTCGTCCCATGACACGGGACCGCACGGGATCACCCCGCTACGTCCAATTCCCGAGCCACCTCGTCCGCGCGAGCCGCGGACTCGTTCGGCTCACACCACCCTCCTGATCGGAGCCCATCATGACCAAGACCTACCACCCGTCACCCGACCGGCCGGTCGTCGACCTCGACCTCCCCGAGCCCGAGCCCGCCGGCCCGCCGGACCCCGCCGACGTCGACGTCGTCGGACCGATCCGGCGCCGTCGGCTCGACGCGATCCTCGTCGCCCTCGGCGGCGTGGCGGCGCTCGTGCTGGTCGTAGCCGGCGGCCTGCTCACGTGGGGCAACCGGTTCGCCGACGACTACGTCGGGCGCGAGCTGTCCTCGCAGAACATCACGTTCCCCGACGCCGCCTCCCTGGAGGAGGAGGGCCGCACCGACCTGCTCGGCTACGCCGGCGAGCAGGTCACCACGGGTGGCGAGGCCGAGGCCTACGCCAGCTACATCGGCGGCCACCTCGAGGGCATCGCCGACGGGGCGACCTATGCCGACCTCGGGCAGCCCCAGCGGGCCGCGGCCGCCGCCGTCCAGGACGCCATCGACAACGGCGAGCCCCCGGCGACCATCGACGAGCTGCAGGCAACTGCCGACTCCATCAGCGGGCAGCGTGATTCGCTGTTCCGGGGCGAGACGCTCCGCGGTCTGCTGCTGTCGACCTACGCGTGGTCCACCATCGGGATGATCGCCGGCATCGCCGCCATCGTCTGCTTCGTCGCCGCCGGCGCGATGGGGGTCCTCGTGGTGCTCGGGCTCGTCCACCGTCATCGCACCGCCTGAACCAAGCCTGCCCCGCCGACCCCACCCGTCCCACCCCGCCCGGCTCCCGTCGCCGGTGCGGGGTGGGACGTCGGCGCGCCGCGGCGACGGGCGGTGGGCCGGGAACGGGACGTTGGGCCCTCGCCACCGTCGGCCGACCGGGCGCACGATGGCCCCATGACCACCGACCGTCTCGGCATGACCGTCCTCACGACCCACGAGTGCTTCGAGCTGCTGCGCACGGCCGAGATCGGCCGCCTCGCCGTCGCCTTGTCCGACCAGCCGGAGATCTTCCCGGTGAACTACGTCGTCGACCACGGCACGGTCGTGTTCCGCACGGCGGCGGGCACGAAGCTCACCGCCGTCGGACTCGACGGCAACGTGGCGTTCGAGGTGGACGGCCACGACCGGGCGCGCGGCGAGGCCTGGTCCGTCATCATCAAGGGTCGGGCCCAGGAGCTCCGAGGTCTCCACGAGCGCTTCGACGCATCGGACCTGCCGCTGTTCCCGTGGCAGGCGGCACCGAAGAGCCACGTGGTGCGGATCGAACCGGTGGAGGTGAGCGGTCGCCGGTTCCGGGTGGCGGCCGGCGCCGGCGAGCACCGGGATCCGCCGGTGCGGCGGGCGTCGCCGGAGTGATCACCGTGGTCGCGACCTCCGCCACGTCCCGCTCCGAACCGTGACGTTCGGCCCTGTCGAGGCGCTGCTCCGACGCGGATCATGGACGTGTGGAGGCCCGGATGAGCGACCCGAGCACGGATCGCCCGCCGCCCTCCGACCCGCCGACATCGACCAGGAGGCAGACCATGCACGCTGTCGTGTACCACGGACCAGGCCACGCGTCGTGGGAGGAGGTGCCGGCGCCGTCGCTCGTCGCCGACACCGATGCCATCGTGCGCGTGGACGCGGTGACGATCTGCGGCACCGACCTCCACATCCTCAAGGGTGACGTGCCGACGGTGACACCCGGCCGGGTGCTGGGTCACGAGGCCGTCGGGACGATCGTGCAGGTCGGCGCCGGCGTGCGGGCCCGGCACGTCGGCGACCACGTCCTCGTCTCGTGCATCTCGGCCTGCGGCACGTGCCGCTACTGCCGCGAGGCCATGTTCGGGCAGTGCTTGGGCGGCGGGGGCTGGATCCTCGGACACCTGATCGACGGGACCCAGGCCGAGCTGGTTCGCGTCCCGTTCGCCGACACCTCCACCTACCTCGCGCCAGCCGGCGTCACCGACGACCAGTTGCTGATGGCCGCCGACATCCTGCCGACCGGGTATGAGGTCGGCGTCCTCAACGGCCGGGTCCGCCCGGGAGACGTCGTCGCCGTCGTCGGCGCCGGACCGATCGGCCTGTCGGCGATCGCCGGCGCCCGTCTCCTCAGCCCGAGCCATGTGATCGCCATCGACCTCGTCGACAGCCGGCTCGACGCCGCCAAGCAGTTCGGGGCCGACGTCACCGTCAACAACGGTGACCAGGATCCGCTGGCCGTCGTGCGCGACCTCACCGGAGGGCTCGGCGCCGACGTGACCATCGAGGCGGTCGGCGTCCCGGCGACGTTCGAACTGGCGGCGGCGCTGGTGCGTCCCGGTGGCCATGTCGCGAACATCGGCGTGCACGGTGAGCCGGCGACGCTGCACCTCGAGGACCTCTGGATCAAGAACGTCACGATCACGACCGGCCTCGTCGACACCTCCTCCACGCCCACCCTGCTGCGGTTGGCCCAGAGCGGTCAGCTCGACCCGTCGCGGTTCGTGACCCACCACTTCCGTCTCGACCAGTTCGAAGAGGCGTACGACGTCTTCGCCCGCGCCGGGGAGACCGGCGCCCTGAAGGTCGTCCTCACACGGGCGTGAGCGCCGGGCCGGCGCGGATCGCTCAGACCCGCCCGAGCGGCACCGACCACCGCACGCGGACGCCCCCCTCCGGCCGAGTGCCGATCTCGGCCGTCCCGCCGCGCCGCGCCGCGCGGGCGAGCATGTTCTCCACGCCGTGCCCCGAGGCACCGCCCCCGTCTCCGAGCCCGACTCCATCGTCGGTGACGGTGAGCGTGAAGGCCGCGCCGTCCGTGCCGGCATCGATGACGACCTCGCGCGCCGCCGCGTGGCGGCTCACGTTCGACAGCGCCTCGCGGAGGACGGCGACGACCTCGTCGGCCGTCCCGACGTCGACGACGGTGTCGATCGGTCCGCTGAACGTCACCCGGGGGTCGAAGCCGAGGACCCGCGCCGCCTCGACGGCGAGGTCGAGGATCCGCCCCCGCAGGCCGTTCAGCTCGCGCCCGACCGGGCGCTCGAGCCCGAAGATCACGGTGCGGATCTGGCGGATCGTCGCGTCGAGATCGTCGATCGCCGAGGCCAGACGCCCTGACACCGGCTCCGACGTCAGGCGGGTGAGCCCCTGCAGCGAGAGCCCGGTCGCGAAGAGGCGCTGGATGACGGTGTCGTGGAGATCGCGGGCGATGCGCTCCTGGTCCTCGAGGATCGACAGGCGGCGGACGTCATCCCGGCTGCGGTCGATCTCCAGGATGACGCCGGCCTGGGCGGCGAACAGGAGGACGAGCTCGAGCTCGGCCTCCGAGAACGGCTCGGCGCCGCTGCGCCGCGCCACGGACAGCGTGCCGACGACGTCCCCCGACGCCCGCAACGGCACCCAGATCGCCGGGCCGATCACGCCGGCGCTGACCTGGGGCTGACTGGCGTGCTCGTCGTGGGCGGCATCCTCCAGCACGACCGGCCGACCGGTGGCGATCACCTCACCCGACACGCTCGACGCGATCGGGAACGCCTGCCCGCGGAGGTCCGTCGACGCCGGGCCGGCGACCACGCTCAGCGTCAGCGATTCGCCGTCCGGGGACGGGAGGGCGACCGTCGCGACGTCGGCACCGACCAGCTCCCAGGCGCGGTCGGCGACCAGTTGGAGCCCGCCATGCCCGACCTCGTCGGTCGTGACGGCCGAGATCATCTCGTGGATCGCGCTCGAGCGCGGCCTCGCGACGAACCGCCCGGCCGTAGAGCCGGGCGTTGTCGATCACGATGCCGGCGGCCGCGGCCAGCCCCATCACCAACTGCTCGTCGAGGTCGGTGAAGGCGTCGGCCGAGATCTTGTCGGTCAGGTAGAGGTTGCCGAAGACCTCGCCGCGGCTGATGATCGGCACCCCGAGGAACGACGTCATCGGCGGGTGGTGGGGCGGGAAGCCCGCCCGCTCGGGGTGCTGATCGATCCTCGCGACCCGCAGCGGCCGGGCGTCGTGGATGAGGAGACCGAGCAGTCCCTGCCCCTTGGGCAGCCGACCGATCGCGGCATACGTGTCGGCGTCGATGCCGACGGTGACGAACCGGGCCAGTCCGCGGCGGGACTCGTCGAGGACGCCGAGCGCCCCGTACCGGGCATCGACGAGTGACGTCGCCGTCTCGGCGATGTGCTGCAGCGCGTCGTCGAGGTCCAAGCTGGAGCCGATCGCGAGCACGGCGTCGAGGAGCTGGCGCAGGCTCCGCGGTCCGAGGCGGTCGGCGGACACCGCGCCGGAGGCTACAACGTCGGCCGGCACGCAGCGCCGGCTCACCGCGCCATGTCGTTCGCTCGCTCGAGGACTCGCTCGGCTCACCTCGTCGTCGACGGCACCGGCCCTCCTAGTGTCGGCCCGTGTACCTGAACGAGTTCGCCACCGACCTCGCACCGATGGACATGCGGGCGTCGGACGAGTTCGCCAGCCTGCTCCAGAGCGCCGCCGACCTCGGGATCCCGCACTCCCCGGACGTCCGCTACGTCTCCCGGCAGGCCGTCGTCCGGGGCATGCGCTTCCACTTCACCGAGTGGGGGGACCCGGGTGCGCCACCTGCGCTGCTGCTGCACGGCGGCAACCAGTCGTCGCACTCCTGGGACCTCGTCAGCCTCCACCTCGCCGACCGCTTCCACGTGTACGCCCTCGACCAGCGCGGGCACGGCGACACGGAGTGGAGCCGGGAGCTCGACTACTCGATGGACGCGATGGTCGCCGACGCGCTGGCCTTCATCGAGGACCAGTCGCTCGCCCGCCCGATCGTGTTCGGTCACTCGATGGGCGGTCGGGTCACACTGCAGGCGAGCATCCAGGAGCCCGACGTGGCCCGGGCGCTGGTCGTCGTCGACGTCGGGCCGGAGCTGTCGGCGAAGGGGACCAAGGTCATCGGCGACTTCGTGGCGCACAACGTCGAGTTCGACGATCTCGACGTGTTCCTCGACAACGTGGTCCGCTACGACCGCTTCCGCTCTCGGGAGCACATCGCCCGCACGGTCAAGTACAACCTCCTCGTGCGGGCCGACGGCAAGTACGTCAGCAAGGTCGACCACCGGCGGTTGCCCGGGGCGCCACGGGATCTGACACTGGAGAGCGTGACGGCGATCTCCTGCCCGGTGCTGCTCGTGCGCGGCGAGGAGTCCGACGTGCTCATGGCCGACGCCGCCGAACGGTTCGTCGACGCGCTGCCCGACGGTCGGCTGGTGACCGTGGCGAACGTCGGCCACAACGTCCACGGCGGGAACACGCCGGGGTTCCTGGCCGCGATCGGCCCGTTCCTCGCCGCGCTCGACTGACTGCCGCCGCGCCTCCAGAACGTCGGACGGGGTCGACTGACCCGGCGCCGGACGGGGGATGCTCGGACCCGGCACACGACGAGTCACCAGGAGGCCGGAGCCATGACCATCACCCACCTCAACCCGCCGACGCTGGAGGCCAGCCCGGCGTTCAGTCAAGGGGTGCTCATCGGGCCCGGCGGTCGCCTCGTCGTCGTGGGCGGCCAGAACGGGATCGACGGCGACGGGAACCTGGTCAGCGACCAGCTCGGCCCGCAGGCGGCCCAGGCGCTGCGCAACGTGCTGACCGTCCTCGACGTGGCGGGCGCGACCCAGGAGGATGTCGCCAAGCTGACGATCTACATCGCCGCGGGTGGGGACGTCAACGAGGCCTACGCCGCGGCGCAGGAGGTGTGGGGGCCCCACCCGACGGCGGTCTCGGTGGTGTTCGTCACCGCGGTCGGCCGGCCCGGCTGCCTGGTCGAGGTGGAGGCCCTCGCCCACATCGCGGGCTGACCCGCGGTGGCAACTCGGGATCGTCGGGTCAGGGGCTGACGAGCGCCGTGGCGTACAGCTCCTCGAGAGCCTGCCAGTGGCGAGCCGCTGCGGCCTCGTCGTAGCTCTGGCTGTCGGGCACCGCGAACCCGTGGTGAGCGGGGTAGGTCACCAGCGTGTGGTCGACGCCGGCGTCGGTCAGCGCGGTGGACAACCGCTCGTACTGCTCGTCGTCGAACGTCGGGTCGTCGACGGCGCCGGCGACGTACACGGTGGCGGTCATCTGCCCGGCCAGCAGGTGCGGGCTGTCCGGCGCGCTCGACCCGATGCTGCCGCCGTGGAACGAGGCGGCGGCACCGATGCGATCGGGGAACCGCGCCGCGGCGTTGAGGGAGAGCCTCCCGCCCATGCAGTAGCCGGTCGTGCCGACCTTCGTCGCCGCGACCTCCGGGCGGGACGCAAGTTGGTCCAGCATCGCCGCCGTGTCCATCGTCGCCGACGCCATCGTGACCGTCCCCACCATGCCGAACAGGCGGGACCGCTCGCCGGCATCGCTCGAGATCGTGCCCATGTCGAAGGGCTCGAACGGTCCGAGGCGGTAGTACACGTCAGGCAACAGGACCGCGTAGCCGAGGTCGGCCAGCTGCTGGGCCATGGCGAGGAACGTCGGGCGCACGCCACCGGCGTCGGTGAACATGATCACCCCGGGCCACGGGCCGTCACCGGCGGGCGTGTGCAGCGTCGCGTCGCACGTGCCGTCGGGCGTGGTGATGGGGACATCGAGCTGCGGCATCGGGCATCCTCCGGTCGTCGTGCTCCGATGCTGCCAGCGTGACGGCCGACCGGGCGATCCGTGCGGCCCGCGGGTCAGAGATCGAAGCGGGTGGCGCCGTAGGGCTCGGCCGTGCCGAGCGCGAACACCGTCGCCGGGACGACCTTGTAGACGTACCACGGCGGTGGCCCGGCGGCCGGTGCGCTGTACTCCGCCGTCAGCGCGTCCCCCTCGACCGACGCCGGCCAGCCGCCGTCGGCGTACGTCTCGGCGACCCTCTGCAACTCGGCGCGGTCGGTCACCCGCTCGGCCACGCCCTCCACGACGACGTCGAACGGATGGGTCGCGACGCTCATCACGCAGCGGGGATCCCGCTCGATGTTGCGGGACTTGCGGGTGCCGGGGCCCGAACTGAAGTACAGCGCGCCGTCGATGCCGAGCGCTCCGAGCGGCATCACGTGGGGCGTTCCGTCCGGGTTCGTCGTCGTCAGCCAGTGGGTGTGGCGGTTCGGTCCGCCCGTGTCGGGCCCCTGCGGCAGCTCACCGGCCAGGATCGGTGCAACCCGCGACCAGTCGATGATCGGCGCCCCGTACCCGTCGAGGTTGCGGGTGGCGATCGGGTCGTTCTGAGGCATGTCGTGCTCCTCTCGGCGCCGCGGTGGCGACCTTCGTCAGGGGTCGACCGCGATCGCAGCACGCACTCATCGCACCGCTGCGACGAGCGTCCGATCCCGTCCGTGACTGACAATTGTCATCGGAGATCGGTCATCGCCGGCACTGGTCCCGCCCGCCCGGAGAGGCGCACAGTCGGAGGCGTGATGGCGCCCACAGCCGCCGACCCGGGGATCCACCTGGCCGGGCTCACCAAGTCGTACGGGACGGTGCCGGCCGTGCGCGGCATCGACCTCGACATCGCGTCGGGCGAGACCGTCGCGCTCCTGGGCCCCAACGGTGCCGGCAAGTCGACGACGCTCGACATCGTCCTCGGGCTCGGACGGCCCGACGCCGGGGAGGTCACGGTGTTCGGCCTCCCGCCGAGCGAGGCGGTCGCCGCCGGCCTCGTCGGTGGCATGCTCCAGTCGGGCGCCGTCATCATCGAGCTGTCCGTCCGCGAGGTCCTCACGATGGTGGCCTCGTTGTACCCCCACCCACTGCCGGTCGAGGCCGTCATCGCCATCGCCGACATCGGTGACCTCGCCGACCGCCGCACGAACAAGCTGTCGGGAGGTCAGGTCCAACGGGTGCGCTTCGCGATCGCACTGGTGGCGAACGCTCGGCTCCTCGTCCTCGACGAGCCGACCGTCGGCCTCGACGTCGAGGCCCGGCGCACCTTCTGGGCGACGATGCGGGCCAACGCTCTCGCCGGCACGACGATCGTGTTCGCCACCCACTACCTCGACGAGGCCGACGCGTACGCCGATCGCATCGTGCTGATGGCCGGCGGCCGGATCGTCGCCGACGGCGCGACGACGGAGATCAAGGCCCATGTCGGCGGTCGGGTGATCCGGGCGACGCTGCCGGGCGTGGCGGCCGACCGCCTGACCGGGACGCCGGGCGTGGCCCGGGTCGAGCGTCACGGCGACAGCGTGGAGCTCGTCTGCGACGACTCCGATCGGGCGATCCGGTGCCTGCTCGCCGACCACCCCGATCTCCGGGACATCGAGATCCGCGGCGCCGCGCTCGAGGACGCGTTCGTCGAGCTCACCCGATCGGAGGTCGCGTCGATGAGCCGAGCCACACCTGTCGGCGGTGCCCGAACCACCGTGTACACCCGCTACGAGATCCTGCGGACGTTCCGCAACCGCCGGTTCTTCGTGTTCTCTCTCGTCTTCCCCCTGATCCTGTTCCTCGTCGTCGCCGGCCCGAACCGAGATGAGCAACTCGACGGGATCCCGTTCGCCACGTACTACATGGCCGGCATGGTGGCGTGGGGGTCGATGACCGCCGTCATCGCCGGCGGTGCCCGCATCGCCGCCGAGCGGGCGCTCGGCTGGACCCGCCAGCTGCGGATCAGCCCGCTGCCGACCCGGACCTACATGCTGACGAAGATCCTGTCCGGCTACGTCATGGCCGCGCTGAGCATCGTGGTCCTGTACACCGCCGGGACCGCGCTGGGCGTCCGGCTCGGCGCGGCGCGCTGGCTGGAGATGACGATCCTGGTCCTCGTCGGCCTCGTCCCGTTCGCCGCGCTGGGCATCGTGCTCGGGCACGTCCTGACCGTCGACTCGATGGGACCGGCGCTGGGTGGGATCACGGCGCTGTTCGCCTTGCTCGGCGGGGCGTGGGGTCCGACGGCTCAGAGCGGCGTGATGTTCCAAGTCGTGCAGTGCCTGCCGTCGTACTGGCTGGTCCAGGCGGGCAAGACGGCGTACGGCGGCGATCCGTGGCCGGTCCGCGGCGTGGATCACGCTCGCCGTGTGGACCACCGTCCTGGTCGTGGTCGCGGCCCGCGCGTTCCGGCGCGACACCGACCGCGCCTGACGCCGGTCCGGCCGTAGGTTGGACTGCATGATGCACGCCGAGGTGGCCGTCGCCGGGGCATCCGCTCCGACCTGGGACGATCAGGACCAACGGCGGTGGGCCCGGGGGTGGCGGCAGTTCATCTTCCCCGGCGTCTTCCTGCTGTACCTCGCCCAGACCGCGCACGGGGTCGGTCAGCACTCGTCCGGGTGGCGGCTGGTCGCCGGTGGCACCGTCCTCGTCGCGTTCTGCGCCGACTACCTGCTGGCCATGGAGATCCGCCAGAGTGGTCGCGACGCGCTGTTCTGGCGGTTGTACGGGCTCCTCGCCGTGTTGGTCGTCCTCGAGCTGCCGTTCGCCCACGAGGACGCGCTCGTGATGTGCGTGTACCTGGCCGTCCTGGTGGTCGCCGCGTCGGGACGCGCGGGTCGGGCCCGTGGTCGCGCTGGCTGCCGTCGTGATGCTCCTCCCCGCGCTCGTCCCGTCGTGGGATGCGGGCGTCGACGTGGACGGCGGGGTCACCGTCGTCCTGATCTCGTTGGCGATGTTCGGGTTCTTCGGCCTCGTGCGGGCCAACGGCGAGCTGTCGGCCGCGCGCGTCGAGGTCGCCCGACTTGCCGCGGAAGGGGAGCGCAACCGCATCGCCCGCGACCTCCACGACCTCCTCGGGCACTCGCTCACGACGATCACCATCAAGGCCGGCCTGGCCCGCCGCCTGGCCCCTCGGGATCCGGACCGCGCCGCCATCGAGATCGGCGAGGTCGAGGAGCTGGCCCGGCGGTCCCTGCGCGAGGTCCGCGCCGCCGTCTCCGGCTACCGCGACGTGACGCTGCGGGGCGAGCTCGCGACGTCGCAGGAGGTGTTGCGAGCGGCTGGGATCGCCACCTCGTTCCCAGGATCGATCGACCACGTGCACGCCGACTGCCAGTCGCTGTTCGCATGGGTCGTGCGCGAGGGCGTGACCAACGTCGTCCGTCATGCCCGGGCCACGACGTGCACGGTGTCGATGGGCCGCGACTGGATCGAGGTCGTCGACGACGGGGCGGCCGCTGCGGCGAGCGCCCCGGCCCCGCCCGGCAGCGGGCTGGCCGGACTCGGCGAGCGCGTCGCGGCCGCTCGGGGGCACCGTGACCTACGGCCCGTGCCCGCCGGGCTGGCGGTTGCGTGTGGACGCCCGGACGCCGTCGTGACGCTGCGGTTGCTCGTCGCCGACGATCAGGCGCTGATCCGCTCGGCGCTGGCCGCGCTGCTGTCGTTGGAGCCCGACTTCGAGGTCGTCGCCGAGGTCGGGCGGGGCGACGAGGTCGTGGCGGCCGTCATCGACCACTCGCCGGACGTCGCGCTGCTCGACATCGAGATGCCCGGCATCGACGGTCTCACCGCCGCCGCCGAGCTGACTGCGACCCAGCCGTCGTGCCGGGTGATCATCCTGACGACGTTCGGGCGGCCGGGGTACCTGCGGCGGGCGATGGAGGCCGGTGCGCTGGGCTTCGTCGTCAAGGACGCGCCGGTTGAGCAGCTCGCCGACGCCGTGCGGCGGGTGAGCGCCGGGGAGCGGGTCGTGGACCCTGCGCTCGCCGCCGCGACCCTCGCCGGCGGGCCGTCGCCGCTCACGCCACGCGAACGCGACGTGCTCGTCGTGGCCCGCGACGGCGCGACGGTCGCCGACATCGCGTCGTGCGTGCACCTGTCCGAGGGCACCGTGCGCAACTACCTGTCGTCGGCGATCGCCAAGACCGGTGCCCGCAACCGGGTCGAGGCCGGCCACCTGGCCGACCAGCGCGGCTGGCTCTGAGCCCAGGGCCCCTTCGGTGAGCGTCAGGAGAACTGGAGGCGCACGTCGGGTGGGATCGGCGGGAGCTGGTGCACGGCGTCCATCAGCTGGTCGGACCAGACCCGGTCGAGCTCGGCGAGGTAGGGGTTGTCGGCCTCGATGCGCATCTCGTGCACTTCGAGCGAGCCGTTGCGGTAGATCCCGATGTCGTAGGGGGGCCCGACGGACAGGTTGGCCCGCGCCGGTGCTGAGCATCGAGCCGAGGGCGATCTTGCCCGCCGTCTCGACGTCGACGTGCGCTCGCACCGCCAGCTCCAGCAAGTACTTGCCGTACTTGCTCTCGCCGATCTGCAGGAACGGGATCGTGTCGGACGTGCGGATGTAGTTGCCCTCGGGGTAGATGAGCAGGATGTCGGGGCGGTCGCCGGCGATCTGGCCGCCCAGGATGAACGTCGCCGTGCCATCGGCGCCGACCGCGCTCGAGCGCCATGCGGTGCTCGGCGGCGACCTCCCGGCTGAGCCGCCCGACGTACAGCGCAGCCTCGAAGAGGTGGTTGACCGTGGTCAGGCTCTCCTGCCGCGTCGGGGGACTGGAGGTCGCGGTCGATCCGGGCGAGCACCTCGTGGGTGGTCGCCAGGCTGCCCGCCGATTCGAGCACGAAGACGCGGTCGGGTGCCGGCTGGATCACGTGCAACTTGCGGTACGTGCCGACGTTGTCGACGCCGGCGTTCGTTCGGGTGTCGGCCAGGAAGAGGAGTCCGGCGTCGAGGCGGAGGGCGAGGCAGTAGGTCACGGCCGTCAGCTTGCCCGGCGGCGCAGCAGGAGCAGAGATCCGAGCGCGGCGGCCGTCGTCGACGCGGCGACGATGGCGATCTTGGCGTCGTCCTGTAGGACCACGCTGTCGAAGGCCAGGCCGGTGACGAACAGCGACACCGTGAACCCGATGCCGGCCAGCGCGGCGACGCCGATCAGGCCGCCCCACGTCGCACCCGGCGGCAGGTCGGCGATCCGCAGGCGCGTCGCCAGCCACGTGAAGGCGGTGACTCCGACGAGCTTGCCGACGACGAGCCCGCCCAGCACGCCGAGGTGATCCGCGAGGACGCCGCCGCCGACAGGGCGTCGGCGGTGATGGGCACGCCGGCGTTGGCCAGCGCGAACAGGGGCACGATGGCGAAGCTGGACCACGGGTGCAGGCGGTGCTCCAGCCACTCGACGACCGACACCGAATCGCGGGCGTCGGAGCCACGGTCGCCTGCGCCGCCTCGACCGTCCACCCGTCGGCCACCTGCTGCGCGAGGTCGCTCGCCGATCTCGTCGGCGTCGACGAGCGTGCTCTGGCGACGCGGTCGGGCCGGTGTCATCAGCCCGAGGACGACGCCGGCCAGGGTCGCGTGGATGCCCGACTCGTGGACGGCCAACCACAAGCCGACGCCGAGCAGGACGTACACCCACGACCTGCTGCACGTCGAGGCGCTTGACGCACGGCGATCACGAGCACGATGCACGATCGACGCCGCGAACGCCGGCGGGTCGAAGTCGTCGGAGTAGAAGACGGCGATCACCACGATCGCGCCGATGTCGTCGACGATGGCCAGCGCGAGCAGGAAGAGCTTGCAGCGAGGGGACGCCCGGGCCCCGAGCAGGCGAGCACGCCGACCGCGAACGCGATGTCGGTCGCCATCGGGATGCCCCAGCCGCGAGCCCGTCCCCGCCGGCGTTGAACGCGACGTAGATCAGCGCCGGCACGATCATGCCGCCGAGCGCGGCGATCGCCGGGAGCGCGGCCCGGCGCGGGTCGCGCAGCTCGCCGTCGACGAGCTCGCGCTTGATCTCGAGCCCGACGACGAAGAAGAAGATCGCCATCAGGCCGTCGTTGACCCACTCCCGCAGGTCGAGGTCGAGGACGTGGCCGCCGAGGTCGATCGACCAGGCGGGTGTGCCACAGCTCGGCGTAGGAGTCCTTCCACGGCGAGTTGGCCCACACCATCGCGACGACGGCGGCGACGAGCAGGACGACGCCACCGGCGGCCTCGGTGTGCAGGAAGTCGACGAGCGGCCGCAGCGTGACGCCGGGCCGATCCCGTCCGTCCTGCCGGGTCGCGTCCGCCACCGCCCGTTTCTACCGGATGAGGCGGGCCCCACGAGCCCGGCTCGTCCACTCGACCCGTCCCCGATCGTGAGGTCTTGGTCACCTGCACGCAATCTAGATGACGGTCTCGTTACGATGCCGGACTCCTGACGGGCATGGAAGGCATGAGATGAGACGGATCCTGATGACGGCCGCCGTGGCCACGATGAGCATCGGCGCCCTCGGCGCCTGCACCCCCGAGGAGGTGCAGCTGTGGCAGGCGTGGCACGCCCAGCACCCGGCGGCCGCCGAATCGTTCGCCGAAGGTCAGGCCACGGAGGCGCCGCTGCCCGCACCGGTGCCGGCACAACCGAGCGGCGTCTGGGACCGGCTCGCCCAATGCGAGTCGGGCGGGAACTGGGCCATCAACACCGGCAACGGCTACTTCGGGGGGCTGCAGTTCCTCGGGTCGACGTGGAACGCGTACGGCGGCCGCGAGCTCGCCGCCCGCGCCGACCTGGCGACGCGCGAGCAGCAGATCGTCGTCGCCGAGCGCATCCACGACGACGTCGGGTACGGCGCCTGGCCGGCCTGCAGCCGCCGCCTCGGCCTCCTCTGACCAAGACGATCTCAACCGGCGGTCGGGCGCTGCCAGCGCCAGACCACACCGAGGTCCTCGTCGGGCAGCTCGGCGGTCCGTGTGAAACCGCTCTTGCGCAGGACGGCGGTTGACGCGTTGTCCTCCCCGGCCGTGTGGGCGCTGACTGTCGTGACACCGGCCGCGCCGGCCCGTGCGACGAGCTCAGCGACGACGGCGGTGGCGATGCCGCGGCCCTGCCGGGACGGCGCCACCGTGTACCCGATCTCGACCTCCCCGTCCCGTGGCTCGCCCTTGAACCCGCCGAAGCCGACGAGCGCACCGTCGAGGTCGTCGAAGAAGAGGTGCGTGCCGAACGGGTCCTCGGACCGGCGCCGGGCGCCGTCGACGGCGAAGGGGAGTGCCTCGGGGAACCCGATCCAGTCGGGTTCGACCGGGATGCCGAAGCGCGCCGCGAACTCATCGTCACCTTCGGCGAGCGCCTCGAGCCAGTCGAGTCGGGCGGGGACGACCTGGACCACGGTCGCAGTCTGCCCGCCGGCGGTCGCTGCGGGCCACCCGTTTCGCGGCCGTCGCGTCGCTCGCGAGACTGGCCGCACCGATGCCCACGTTGCCGTTCCACAACCCCCTCCACGACGTGCTGCTCGACGCGCAGGCCGAGCCGTCGTCCGCGGCGACGCGGATGGAGGCGGTCCGGCGTCACGCGTTCGCCGTCCCGACGGCCGCGGCGCTCGACGCGATCCGGCGCGTCGCCCGCCACGGCGTCGTCGAGCTCGGCGCCGGCACCGGCTACTGGGCGTACGTCGCCGACCAGCAGGGGATCGACGTCCTCGCCGTCGACATCGAGCCGGCGCCGTCGCCGGCCAGCAAGTGGTTCGCCCACGTCCGCCCCTGGTACCCGGTCGTCCGCGGCGATCACACGGTCGCCGCCGAGCACCCCGACCGGGCGCTCCTGCTCGTGTGGCCACCGATCGACGAGGCCTGGCCCCTCGACGCCGTCGACCGCTACCGCGCCGCCGGCGGCCGCCACGTCGTCTACGTCGGTGAACCACCGGGCGGCGGCACCGGCGATGACGCGCTGCACGCCCGCCTCGGGCTCCTCGACGGCTGCAACCACTGCACGTACGGCGTCGAATCAGCACCCTGCGTGTGCGACATCGATGCCCGCTGGCACGAGGTCGCGTCGGTCGAACTGCCGCACTGGCCGGGCTTCGCCGACGACCTCCACGTGTTCGAGGCGGCCCGGGTCAGCCGGCGGCGGGCACGAGGACGACGCGGTGGGTGGTGGCGTCGGGCTCGATGAAGCGCAGCGCGCGGTCGCCCTCGGCGACCACGGCGGCGAGGCGACGCTTCGGGACCGGGAGGTGGCGGACGGTCATCGTCGACGTGCCATCGACACGACCGAGGGCCCACGTTGCGCAGACCTGGCCGTCCTCGAGCACGGTGCCGTGCACGGGCTCCTGGGTCGCGAGCAGCGGCGCGTCCTCGCGCTGGAAGCGGCTCCGGTCGGCGTGGGCGAGCAGGGCGTTGTCGTACTCCGGTAGGAAGCGGGGGGCCGCCGGGGCGTCGCCGTCGACCAGGATGCCGTCAGCGACATCGAGGAGCTCGCGTCCCCGGTCGTCGCGGAACGTCCGCAACCGGGGCCGCACCCGCTCGACGACGTCCCGCAACCCCGTCAGCCGTGACCAGGCCGCCATGTCGGCCGGCTGGGCCGGTCCGTAGGCGTCGAGGTACCGCAGCATGACTTCGTCGATCGAGGGCGCGGGGTCGACCGGCCGTCCGAGCCAGGATTCGATCGTCGCCGTCGTGACCTCACCGCTGCGCCGCCACAGCCCGCGCGGTGGCACCTGCACGAGCGCGAGGCGGTTGCGGCAGGCCAGGACGAGCGCCCCGGGGTCGATGCCCTCGAACCTCGCCGCCAGCAGCCGACGGAGCTCGCGGGCGCCCCGCGGCCGCTCGTCCAGGAGCGGCCGGGCGAAGTCGACGACCTCGTCCACGTCGATCGCTGCGAGCGTGGCGGCGTACTGCGAGTGCCGCCGCATCTCGCCGTCGAGGACGGGTTGGCTGAGCGGTCGCAGCACGAGGGCGTCGTCGGCCGTCACGAGGTGCACCGTGCCCCGCATCACGACGATCCGCACGACCGCCCGTTCGGTGAGCAGCGTCGACAGCTCGCCGGGATCGAAGCCGGCGACCCGCGACCACAGGCCGAGGTACGGGTTGTGGGGGACCTGCGCCTGCATCCCGACGAGTCGGGCGACGACGTCGAGCGGCGCGGCGTGGGCGGCGCTCGAGCAGCAGCTGGCGGGCCAGCGTCGACCGGTTGAGCTCTCGTCGGGTCAGGACGTCGGCGGTCACGCCGCCGAGTGTGCCCCGTCGGTCAGAAGCTGATCGTGATCGGTTGGTCGAGGTACGGCGAGAGCTTCCAGCCGCGCCGCGGCACCTCGAGGATCGTCTCCTTGCCGAGCACGTCGTTGATGCCGGTGACCAGGACCTCGGCCCGACGCGGCGTCATCATCGGCAGGTTCAGCTTGGCCGCCAGCTCCTCGGAGGTGAACGTGTGGCCGGGCTTCTGGGCCAGCAGCGTGAGCACGGCTCGCTGCTGGTTGCCGAGCGTGATGTCAGCCGTCCTGGTGTCGGGGAACGGCGCGGCATACGGCGGGTAGATCATGGCGCGAACCGTAGGAACGGACGGTTTCGGCGGTGTTCGGCGGATGTGAACGGCGTGTGACGGCAACCTCACCCGAGCACGTCACGGGCCACGCCGTGGAAGAGCTCGGCCGAGAGTCCCAGCGATTCCACGTCGACGCGCTCGTCGTTGCCGTGGAACCGGGTCGTGAAGTCGGCCAGCGTCACGCGCGGTGAGAACAGCCCGGCGCCGTAGGCGACCGCGCCGCGGGCGCGGTAGAACCGGGCGTCGGTCCCGGCGGTGACGATCCCGGGCACGATCTCGGCGCCCGGGTAGGCGACCTGGGTGTGTCGGGCCAGCGTGTCCCACAGCGGGTTGCCGACGGCGGAGCGCGTCGACTCCGCCTCCTGCAGCGAGCTGATGTCCACGCGGTCGGCGAGGTCGCCGAGGATCTCCGCGTAGTAGCCGTCGACGACCTCCCGGGTGTCGCCGGGGACCATGCGGACGTCGACGTCGAGCTCGATCACGTCGGGGATCGTGTTCGTCTTCTGGCCACCGTGGATGACGTTGGGCGAGATCGTCGTGTGCGAGCACGCGTGGGCCAGGCGGGCGGTGGCGGTCGGGAGTCCGGCGATGGCGTCGTCGATCGTCTCCGGGTCGGCGAGCAGCCGCCGGGTCTCCTCGGAGAGGTCGAGCGAGGCCAGCTGGGCCTGCCAGAGCTCGCCGAGCCGGGCGCCGGGCCGGTACTCGACGAGACGCCGGACCACCTCGGCGGCCGTGATCAGCGCGTTGTCGGCGCGGTACGGCAGCGAGCCGTGGCCCGGCGTGCCGCGGACGGTGAGCCGCCGCCACGACAGGCCCTTCTCGGCGACGTTCACGGTGACGCGGCGGTGGCCGTCGGCCGCGACGTGCGACCAGCCGCCGAGCTCGGTCAACACGTAGTCGGCGCCGACGGCGTCCCAATGTCGGTCGAGCACGTACTCGGCGCCCCAGCGGCCGCCGGCCTCCTCGTCGGCGACGCCGAAGTACACGAGCGTGCCACGGGGCCGGAAGCCGCTGACGGCCAGGCGGCGCACGGCCACGGCCATCGCCGCGGTCACGTTGAGCATGTCGACGGCGCCGCGGCCCCACACCTCGCCGTCGATCAGTTCACCGCCGAACGGATCGTTCGACCAGCCACCGGGGTTGACCGGGACCACGTCGGTATGGCCCATCAGGCACAGCGTCGGTGCCGTCGGGTCGGTGCCCTCGATGCGGGCGACGATCGACGTACGTCCGGGACGGCTCTCGTAGCGCGCCACGTCCAGTCCGGCGCCTTCGAGGTAGGCCTGCAGGACGTCGGCGTTGCGCACCTCGTCGCCGGACTCCGGGCGGCCATCGTTGACGCAGCCGTTGCGGATCAACGCCTGGAGCAGTTCGGTGGTCGGTCCGGCCAGGTCGTCGGCATCGGCGGCGCTCGTCACCCCGTCGAACCTACGGGACGCCCTCCGCCGGCGCAGACCTCATGGGATGCAGCGGTGGACGAGCAGGTCGTGGTGCCGTCGACGACGGCCCGGGCATCGCCAGCCATCGTCGAGCAGCTCGTGTCCGCGATGGGTGGGTCGGTCTCGGTCGGCGCGGCGCCCGGCGGCGGCGCCTGGCGGCGGCGACCGCTTCGAGGTGTGCCTGACTAGCGTCGCCCCCCATGGGGCGTGAGGGGTCCGCACCGGACGGGTCCGAGCAGCCGTCGCAGCACGGGGACACCGCGCTCGAGGACTCGCGTCCCGACACCCCGCCCGAGGACTCGCATCATGACGTGGTGATCGTGGGCGCCGGCATCTCGGGGATCTCGGCGGCGTACCACCTGCGCACCATGTGCCCGGACCGGACGTTCGTCATGCTCGAGGGGCGCGACGACATCGGCGGCACGTGGGATCTGTTCCGCTACCCGGGCGTGCGGTCCGACAGCGACATGCACACCCTCGGCTTCAGATTCCGGCCGTGGACGGGGGAGCGGGCCATCGCCGACGGGCCGTCGATCCTCGCCTACCTGCGGGAGACGGTCGCCGAGCTCGGTCTCGAGCCGGTGATCCGGTTCGGGCACCGCGTCGAGCGGGCCGAGTGGTCGAGCGTGACGGCGCGCTGGACGCTGACCGTCGCCCGGGCCGACGGCACCACGTCGCCGATGACGTGCTCGTTCCTCTCCGTGTGCGCCGGCTACTACAGCTACCGCGGCGGGTACCGCGCCGAGATCCCGGGTCTCGATCGCTTCCACGGTCGGGTCGTGCACCCGCAGGAGTGGCCCGACGACCTCGACGTCGCCGGCCAGCGGGTCGTCGTCATCGGGTCGGGGGCCACGGCGATGACCCTGGTGCCGGCGCTGGCCGGCACGGCCGCCCACGTCACGATGCTGCAGCGCTCCCCGACGTATGTCGTCGCCCGCCCCGACGTCGACAAGGTGGCGAACCGGCTGCGACGGGTGCTGCCCGAGCGCGCGGCGTACGCCATCACCCGCCGCAAGAACATCGCGATGCAACAGTTCTTCTACGGACGGACCCGCACGCAACCGGAGAAGGTGCGGTCGGCGCTGATCGGCTACGTGCGCAAGGCCCTCGGCCCGGATTACGACGTCGACACGCACTTCGCGCCCCGTTACGCCCCGTGGGACCAGCGCCTCTGCCTGCTGCCCAACGGGGACCTGTACCGGGCGCTGCGGTCGGGACGGGCCGCCGTGGTCACCGA
Source organism: uncultured Acidimicrobiia bacterium (assembly GCA_963822315.1). GTDB lineage: Bacteria > Actinomycetota > Acidimicrobiia > Acidimicrobiales > Ilumatobacteraceae > JALZMG01. The sequence continues at coordinate 98,878 of CAWGHB010000010.1, read as the reverse complement.
CGAGATCGAGACGGTCACGCCGACCGGCATCGCCCTGCGGTCGGGTGGCCAGCTCGAGGCCGACGTCATCGTGACCGCCACCGGGCTGCAGCTCGTCCTGCTCGGCGAGATCGACGTCGTCGTCGACGGCGAGCCGGTCGACTTCTCCGAGACGTGGACCTACAAGGGCTTCGCCTACTCCGACGTCCCGAACCTCGTGTCGACGTTCGGGTACATCAACGCCTCGTGGACGCTCCGCGCCGATCTGGTCAGCACGTACGTGTGCCGGCTGCTCAACCACCTCGCGGCGACCGGCACGGTGCAGTGCACCCCGCGCCTGCGGGCGGTCGATCGCGACATGGCGCCGCGACCGTGGATCGACGGGTTCTCGTCCGGCTACATGCAACGCATGATGCCGATGCTGCCCAAGCAGGGCGACCACGAGCCGTGGATCAACCCGCAGCGCTACGCGCGGGACAAGCAGCTCTTCCGGAAGGGTCCGGTCGAGGACGGCGTCATGCTGTTCACCGGCTCGCCCGAGGCCGTCCGGGCCAGGTCGGCGGCCATGCGCCGCTGACGATCGGGCGTGACGAGGCCGTTCGGGGCCGCTCCTACACTGCCGCGATGAGCAGCATCGACGACCTGATGTCGCAGATCCCGATCGGTCAGCTCGCCGGCCAGCTCGGGGTCAGCGAGGCCGAAGCCGAGGAGGCGGTGCGCAGCGCGCTGCCGGCGCTCGTCGGCGGGATGAAGGCCAACGCCGACGACCCGGCCGGCGCGGCGTCGCTCGCACGGGCCGTCCGGCAGCACGACGGATCGCTACTCGAGGGTGGCATCGACTTCGACCAGGTCGACAAGGCCGACGGCGAGAAGATCGTGCGGAACGTCTTCGGTGACAACGAAGAGGCCGTCGTCAACCAGCTCGGCGGCCTCGGCGGGCTCGGCGGTTCGGGCGGTGCGGGGCTGATCGCCAAGCTGCTGCCGATGCTGGCGCCGTTGCTGATGTCGTTCCTCGGCAAGTCGCTGGGGGGTGGCGGGAGCGCTCCGTCGTCGTCGGCACCGTCGGGCTCCTCGGACACGGCCGGCATGGGCCCGGGCGCCGCCAAGCCGGCCGCGGCCGACGACGACAGCGGCGGGGGTGGGATCGGCGACATCCTCGGCGGCCTCCTCGGAGGTGGCGACGGTGGTGGTGGTGGTGGCGGTGGCGGCCTGGGCAGGCTCGGCGACGTCCTCGGCGGCCTCCTCGGCGGCGGCAAGCGCTGACGGCATCGCGCCAACTCGTGTAAGAAACCCGCGCCCCAGCGCGGTTTTCGTTGCACAAGTTGGCGCGGACGTCAGCCGACGGACTCGACGACGGCGAGGATCTCGTCGCCGTACCGCTCGAGCTTGGCCGGTCCGATGCCGTCACACGCGACCAGGTCGGCCGGTGTCGCCGGACGGGCCAGCGCGATGCCGCGGAGGTGCTTGTCGTTGACGACGACGTAGGCGGGGACGGCGTCGGCGCCGGCGCGCTGGGTGCGCCAGGCCCGCAGCGCGGCCTCGGTGTCGGCGGCGACACCCCACAGCTTGGTCGGCGCGACGAGCGGGGCCCGTCGCCCGTCGAGCCCGACCCGCTCGCCGTAGCGCACCCGCAGCGTCCCGCCCGACGCCGTGCGGACCACCGCCGAGCGCCCGTCGGCGTCCTCCACGGTGCCCTCGTGACCGCCGGGGACCGTGATCACGAGGCCGGGTGCGGCCTCGATGCCGTCGGCGGCCGGCGCCGTGCCGGTGGCTGCCCGCCGGCTCGACGACAGCCTCGCGGGCGCCGCCGCCTCGTCCACCCGGGGTCGTGGCGGGCGGGTCGCTGGGGCCGTGCCGGCGAGCTCGTCGAGGAACCCGCTGCGCCGCGTCCGGTCGGCGAGCACGGCGACCCGGTGGCGGCCGCGGGTGATGGCGACGTGCAGCACCCGCCGCTCCTCCTCGACGTCCTCGGCCAGGCGGTGGGGGACGATGCCGTCGGCGACGCCGAAGACGACGACGCGATCCCACTCCCGGCCCTTGACGCGGTGGACCGTCGACAGCGTGATCCCGGCGGGGTCGGCTTCGCGCTGGAACGCCGTGCGCAGCCACGGCTCGAACCCGCCCGGATCCGGGTGGAGGTCGGCGACGCCGAGGAGGCCGTCGATGTCGTCCAGGTGGCTGGACCCCTGGCCGCCCCCGGTGCGATCGAGCAGGCTCATCGCCGCGCCCAGCCCGACGTCGTCGCGCACCGCTTCGAGCACGTCGCGCGTCGTGCCGTCCCGACCGGCGTCCACGACGATGCGTAGGTCGTCGGCGAGGCGCAGGACCTTGGCGGCGTCCTTGTCGTTGACCTGGTCGGCGATCGCCGCCAGCTGCGGCAGGGTCCAGCGGGCGCGCCGATCGAGCCGCTCGGGAAACCACTGGGGCAGGCCCCGCGTCGGTCGCCGCAGGATCTCGACGATGTCGCGACGGTCGAGGCCGTCGGGCGACGTGGCGATGCGCAGGTAGGCGAGCGCGGCCCGCATGCCGGTGCGCTCGAGGACGTCGGGACGCAGCACCGATGACACCGCGAGCCCGGCCTCGTGGAGCGCGACGTGGGGCGCCAGCAGCAGGGAGTTGACCCGCGCCAGCACGGCGATCGACGACGCTGCGACGTCGTCCTCGTCGAGCCACGACCGCAGCACGTCGAGCGTCGCCGCCGCGCCGTCGTCGCGGCCGTGCTCGACCACGCGCAGGGCCCCCGCCGCCGTGTCGTTGGCCGGCCCGGCCTCGATGACCTTGGGGACGCGGCGGTGGTTGTAGCCGAGCAGCGTGCGGGCACCCGCGACCACCTCCACCGGACAGCGGTAGTTCACCGTCAGCGGGTGCGGGACGGCGCCGGGGAACAGCTCGCCGTACTCGATCAGGAACGCCGGATCGGCGCCGGCATGGCCGTAGATGCACTGATCGTCGTCGCCGACACCGAACACGTCGAGGGCCGGGAGGGCGAGCAGGCGCAGCAGCAGGACGTGGGCCGGCGTGAGGTCCTGGAACTCGTCGACGAGGAGGTGGCCGCACGACCGCTGCATCGAGCGGCGGAACGGCCCGTCGCCGAGCAGGGCCTCCACGGCACCGTAGATCTGCTCGTCGAAGTCGACGGCGCCGCGGTCGGCCAGGCGGCGCCGGAAGGCCGGGAACATCTCGGCCAGCCCGGGCACGTCGTCGCGTGAGCCCTCGACGGCTTCGGGGGCGGTCAGGCCGAGGCGGATGGCCGTCAGGCCCTCGACGTAGGGCCCGATCGGATCGGTGTTCGCCCGCCGTTGCCGCCGCCCCGGGAGCAGCTCGTCGACGATGCGCCGGACGTCGGGCTCGTCGAGCACCGGCGGCGACGACCCGCGGTGCTCGGCCAGGACCCACAGCCCGAGTGAGTTCAACGTGCGCACGCGCGGCCGGATGTCGGTCGTGCGGGCCTCCATCTCCAGCTGGGCCTGCTTGTTGTAGGCGACGGCGAGCACACCGCCCGACTCGTAGCCGCGGTCGACGAGGAGGTGGCGGAGGCGTTCGGTGAGGACGCGGGTCTTGCCCGATCCTGCGGGGGCGATGACCCGTGCCGGCCCTGCGCCGTGCCCGACGGCGGCGAGCTGGTCGGGGGCCAGGTCGGCTCGCGGCGTGACCGCGGTCGGGACGACGGTCAGTCGCCCCAGGTCGACGGACTCGCTGTGGACGACGACGTCGGCGAGAGCCAGCGGTCCCCGGGGTCCACCGTCGATCCACGCCGGTCGGCCGTCGGCCAGGACGACGTCGGCTGCGCCGTCGGGGGTGGCCACCGCGCCTTCGAGGCGGGCCGCCTTCACGCCCCACCACCACACCGGCTCGCCGACGCGCGCGTCGTAGGTGTTGGCCCAGGTCAGGAAGTGGAGCCGGTCCAACGACGGCTCGGCTCCGGGACCCAGCCGCCAGGGCTCCACCGGGATCGACGCCGGCGCGCGGAACGTGGCCGGGTCGACGCCGAGGGCAACGACGACGGGCTCGCGCGCTGCCCACGCGGCGTGGAGCTCTGCCACGGTCGCCACGGGATCGGCGACGGCGGCCTCGTCCACCGTGACGACAGCGGCCCTGGACCAGGCCGGCGGCACGGGCGACCCGGTGGTGATGACGACGCCGCGGCCGAGCGCGGAGGGTCCGGGGACGGGCACCCGGTCAACCTACGTCGGGGGTGTCGCAGTGACGATGCCGATCGTCGCCGACAGGCGCACGTGCCCGTCGGTGTCGACGTGGGCGGCCAGCGCCTCCGCCAGGGCGACGAGGGCCCGCTCGCGCTCGGTGTCGTCCAGGGTGTCGACGACGGCGCGTGCCGCACCGAGCTGGATGGCGACCGATGCCGCGTCCGCCGGCCCGACGCCGCCTCCGAGTGGGAGCTCCAGGTGCCGCCGGTTCCACCGCACGTCGCGCCACCCGGCGGCGCTCAGCAGGTCGACGACGTGCTGGGGATCACCGAGCGACGACGGACCGAAGTCTCGCGCCGGCACCGCCGGATGGTCCGGCTGCCCGAGCGCCGTGAGCACGGACTGCAGCGGCACCTCGAACACCGCCGATTCGTCGCGCATGCCCCACACGGCGACGCACAGCCGCCCGCCAGGAGCCGTGGCCCGCCGCAACGTGGCGAACGCCGCGCCGGGATCGTCGAAGAACATCACCCCGAAGCGCGAGATCACAGCGTCGAACCGGTCGGCCGGCGGGTCCCACGCACCCACGTCGGCCTGCACCCACTCGATCGGCGCGGCGCCGGCGGGGACCGGCTCGGCGCGCGCCGCCTCCAGCATCGGGGCGGCGATGTCGAGGCCGACCACCGAGCCGGTGCTCCCGACTTGCTCGGCGGCCCGGCGCGTCGTCGGCCCGGCGCCGCAGCCGACGTCGAGCACCCGTTCACCGGGCTGCAGGCCGGCCATCTCGAACAGCGCGTCCGACACCGGCGCGAGCTGACGGTCGAGGGCAGCGGCGATGGCGACCCAGCGCACGGCTCGGGCGCCGCTCCACGTCTCGCCGCTCGGCGAGCGGGGCCGCAGCCGGCCGGCGACCTGCTCGACGAGGCCGACCACCTCGTTGGCGCAGGCGATGAAGGCCTCGACCTCGCCGCCGCCCGGGTCGACGACCTCCTCCCAGGGGGCGAGCTCGACGGCGGCCAGGTCGAGCTCGGCGACGCGGTCGGCCAGCGGCCGCTCGTCGTCGGCCAGCGCCCGGTTGAGGCGCTGCAGGGTCACCGTGCGCGCCGCCGCCGACGGGTGCTCGCGGCGCACCCACTCGACGTGCTCGGGTGCCAACCCGATCACGACCGTCGCCCGTTCGAGATCCTCGGCCACGGCCTGCCGGCTGAGGTGCCGCGGGGCGACGACGCCGACCGCGTCGAAGCCGGCGCGGGTCCGCCAACTCATCGGCAGCCCGTCGATGGCGAACGTCCCCGCGGTCTGGACCTCGACGTCGGGCAGATGGGACCGGAGCACGGCGCCGGCGATCACCGACCGGGTCGCGTTCCCGGTGCACAGGAAGAGGATGCTCGCGCTCATGGTGGTGACGTGAGTATCGCGACTCGGGCACCGCCTGGGCGACCGCGCGGTACGTGTTCCTCCCGGTGTACGCGGCCCTGGCGAGTACCACGCCTACCTCGGGCTGCCGGTCGTGCTCGCCGTCCTCCTCGGCTGGCGGGCACGATGGGCGCGATGACCGCACCGCCCGAGCCGGACCGCCGGTACGCAGAGTTCAGCGACCTCACGATCGACCGGCCGGCCGACCGCGTCCTGCGGATCACGCTCGACGCCCCCGGCCTCAACGCCGTCGGTCCGTCGGCCCACCGCCAGCTGGCCGATGTGTGGCGGGTCGTCGACCGCGACCCGGACACGAACGTCGCGCTGCTGCGCGGCGCCGGCCGGGCGTTCTCGTCCGGGGGCAGCTTCGAGCTCATCGGTGGCCTTGTCGAGGACTACGACCGGCGGGCCGAGACGATGCGCGAGGCGCGCGACCTCGTCCACAACGTGATCGACTGCTCCAAGCCGATCGTCTCGGCGATCCACGGTGCCGCCGTCGGCGCGGGGCTCGTGGCCGCGTTGCTCGCCGACGTCTCGGTCGTCGGCCGCACGGCCCGGATCATCGACGGCCACACCCGCCTCGGGGTCGCTGCCGGCGACCACGCGGCGATCTGCTGGCCGCTGCTGTGCGGCATGGCGAAGGCCAAGTACTACCTGTTGACCTGCGACGAGCTGCGCGGCGAGGAGGCCGAGCGGATCGGGCTGGTGTCGCTGTGCGTCGACGACGACGAGGTCCAGGACCGAGCGCTCGCCGTGGCCGTGCAGCTGGCCGACGGCGCGCAGGGCGCGATCAGGTACACGAAGCAGACGCTCAACCACTGGTACCGCGCCCAGTCGGGGATCTTCGATGCCAGCCTGGCCTACGAGATGTACGGCTTCGCCGGGCCAGACGTGCGCGAGGGGCTGGCCAGCCACACCGAGAAGCGGCCGCCCGACTTCGTGAGCCGAGCGGGTCCGCCAGCGAGCGAACGACATGGATCGGTCAACCGTCCGCCGTCCGCTCCAGGCGCTGGGGGGCGATGAGTTCGCACGGCCAGGACCGTCTCATGACCGACGCCACGCGAGGAGCAAGCACATGCCTGACATGACGACCACGACCATCACGACGATCCGCACGGTGGCCATCCCGGCGAGTGATCAGGACCGCACGGTCGCCTTCTTCGTCGATCTCGGTTTCGAGGTGCAGATGGATGCCGAGCTCAGCGAGGGCTTCCGCTGGATCGAGGTCGCGCCGCCGGGGTCGGCGGTCTCGGTCGCCATCGTCGCCGCCTCGGACGAGCTGCCGTCGGGCATCGACACGGGCATCCGCTTCCTCGCCACCGACGCCGAGGCCGAGCACCAGGCGATGACGGCGCACGGCGTCGACGTCGCCGAGCTGCTGCGCTGGCCCGGTGTGCCGCTGATGTTCTCGTTCCGGGACATCGACGGCAACACGTTCTACCTCGCCGAGCCCGCGTGACCGGCGGCGCTGGGAGCACTGGTCCATGCCTGCCGATCTCGACCTCGTCCGCCGCCTCGTCGCCGCCGAACACGGTCTGGCGGTCGTCGCCACCACCCGTCGCGACGGGTCCGTCCACGCCTCGGTGGTGAACGCCGGCGTGCTCGCCCACCCGGTGTCGGGCCGGCCCGTCGTCGGCCTTGTCGCCCGGGGCGACGCCCGCAAGGTGGAGCTGCTACGCGGCGCCGGTCGGGCCGCGGTCACGTTCCGCGCCGGCTGGGAGTGGGCAGCCGTCGAGGGTCCGGCGGAGATCATCGGGCCGGACGACCCCGGGAACGGGGTCGCCGCTGACGACGTGCCCGGGCTGCTGCGTGCCGTCTTCGTCGCGGCCGGTGGTGAGCACGACGACTGGGCGACCTACGACCGGGTCATGGCCGCCGAGCGGCGCGTCGCCGTCCTCGTCGAACCGGCGCGGATCTCGTCGAACGGCTGACGCCGGCACGTGCGGCCGGGCCGCGCGTCAGATGCGCTGGATGATCGTGGCCGTCCCCATGCCGCCCCCGGTGCACATGGCGACGAGTGCCGTCTCCTTGTCCGTGCGCTCGAGCTCGTCGAGCGCGGTCTGGATCAGCATCGGGCCGGTCCCACCGATCGGGTGGCCGAGGGCCATCGCCCCGCCGTTCACGTTCAGCCGGTCGATGTCGAGGTCGAGCTCGCGGATCGCCTTCAGGACGACGGCGGCGAACGCCTCGTTGATCTCCCAGATGTCGATGTCGTCGACGGTCATGCCCGCCTTGTCGAGGGCGCGTTGGGCGGCCGGCGCCGGGCCGGTCAGCATGATCACCGGCTCGGACCCGATGGCCGCGGTCATCCGGATGCGGGCCCGGGGCGTCAGGCCGTGGGCCTCCGCGTAGTCGCTCGACGCCACGAGGATCGCCGACGCGCCGTCGACGACGCCCGACGAGTTCCCGGCGTGGTGGACGTGGTGGACCTCGTCGATCTGCGGGTAGGTGCGGATGCACATCTCGTCGAACGTCTCGCCGCCGAACTTCTCCCACGGCGTGGCGCCCATCGTGGCGAAGCTCGGGGCCAGCCCGGCCAGTCCCTCGACGGTGGTGCCCGGGCGGGGGAACTCCTCGTGGTCGAGCGCGACCGAGCCGTCCTGGTTGTGGACGGTGATGACGCTGCGGTCGAAGCGGCCCTCGGCGATCGCCTTGGCGGCGCGGTCCTGGCTGCGGACGGCCAGTTCGTCGCACTCCGTGCGGGAGAAGCCCTCGACGGTGGCGATCAGGTCGGCGGCGATGCCCTGGGGGATCAGCGGGTACTTGTCGCGGACCAGGGGGTTGCTGCCGTCCATGGTGCCGGGCACGCCGTCGGCGCCGGCGGTGAACGGCCGCGACATGGATTCGACGCCGCCGCCGATCACGAGGTCCTGATGGCCGGCGAGGACACCGGTGGCGGCCATGCCGACGGCCTGCTGGCCCGAGCCGCAGAAGCGGTTGATCGTCAGTCCGGGCGTCGAGTACGGCCACCCTGCGGTGAGGACGGCGAGGCGGGCGATGTCGGCGCCGTGGTCACCGACGCCGGCGGCGTTGCCCGCGATGACGTCCTCGACGTCGGTCGTCGGGACGCCGGCGCGGGCGACCACCGCGTTGAGGCACTGCGCCAGCAGCTCCTGGGGGTGGATGTGGTGGAGGGCGCCGTTGGCCCGGCCCTTGCCGCGGTACGTGCGCACACCGTCGATGATCCAGGCCTCACGAGCGCTCATCGCTGTAGCTCACCACGTGGCGGCGAGCCGGGTCGCATCCGGCGCCCGCCGGTGCCCCGCCCCGAGTTCTCAGTTCAGCGGCGCAGGACCATGCCGATCGACCCGGGCGCGGTGTCCACGAAGCCGACCCTGCGATACAGCGGGCGGCCGGGCTCGTCGGCGAGCAGCGTGATGTACGGCGTCGCCGGCGCGGCGGCCAGGATGCCGTCGAGCAGGTGCACCAGCACCGCCTCCCCGATGCCCAGGCGCTGGTGGTCGGGCTCCGTCGCCATGTCGCAGATGTGGAAGTACCAACCACCGTCGCCGATGACCCGCCCCATCGCGACGACGGCGCCCGACGGCACGTGGACGACGTGGACCCCCGACCAGCTGCCGACCATGGCCGGCGCCGCCTGCTCCAGGGTCCTGGGTGACAGCCCGGCCCGGGCCCGCAGCCGCACGGCGTCGGCAGCCGACGGCGGGCCCTCCCGCAGCGCGTAGTCCTCGTGCATCACGCCCGGCGACGCTACCGATGGCGACGGCGCAGCGACGGCGTGCACCGGCCGGTGATGCCGTCGGGCGTAGCGTCCGGGGGGTGAGCGATCGGGTGGTGCTCGTGCGGCACGGCGAGACGGCATGGAGCAGCCAGCGGCGCCACACGGGCCGCAGCGACATCCCGCTCAACGACGACGGTCGCCGACTCGCTGCGGAGCTGCACCCCGTGCTGTCGGCGATCGGCGGCATCGACGGGGCGCTGATCCTGACGAGTCCACTCCGACGGGCCCGCGACACGTGCGTGCTCGCCGGCTTCGGCGATCGGGCCGAGATCGAGCCCGACCTTGCCGAGTGGGACTACGGCGAGGCCGAGGGTCGCCGCACCGACGAGCTGCGGGTCGACGTCCCCGGATGGTCGGTCTGGACCAACCCGCTCGAGCGCGGAGAGTCGCTCGAGCAGGTCGCCGGCCGCGCCGACCGGGTGCTGTCTCGGCTCGCCGGGGAGCGCCGGCTCGCCGTCGTGTTCGCCCACGCCCACATCCTGCGGATCCTCGCCGCCCGCTGGTGCCGCCTCGACGCCCGCGACGGCCGGGTGCTGACGCTCGACCCGGCCAGCGTCTCGATCCTCGGCCACGAGCGCGAGCTCCCGGTCATCGAGCGGTGGAACCTGGTGCCGGTGGCCCAGCTCGACCGCTTCATCGGGAGCGCCGGACCACCCGCTACCATCAACACGATGAGCGCCGAGGGCTCGTCCACTTCATGACAGCGACCGAGACCACGACCACCGTCGTCGTCCCCGGCACCCACGTGATGTCGGCTCTCGTCGGGCCCCGCGACCAGCACTTGCGCCAGATCGAAGCGGCCTTCCCGCAGACCGAGATCAACGTGCGCGGCAACGAGGTCACCGCACGCGGCGAACGGTCGGGGGAGGTCGGCCGGCTCTTCGAGGAGCTCGTCGGCCTGCTCCAGCGCGGCCACGACCTCGACGAGGCGAGCCTGCGGCGCGTCATCGGCATGGTCGGCGAGGACGAGCGGCCGAGCGAGATCCTGACCACCGACGTCCTGCGCGGCGCCAAGGGCCGCCAGGTGCGCCCGAAGTCGGCCGGCCAGAAGCGCTACATCGACGCGATCGCCGAGAACGTCATCACGTTCGGCATCGGACCCGCCGGCACCGGGAAGTCATGGCTCGCCGTGGCGATGGCCGTGAAGGCGCTGCAGGCCAAGCAGGTGCAGCGGATCATCCTCACCCGGCCCGCCGTCGAGGCCGGGGAGCGGCTCGGCTTCCTGCCCGGCGATCTGATGGCGAAGATCGATCCCTATCTCCGGCCGCTCTACGACGCGCTCTACGACATGGTCGAGCCCGAGGGTGCCCAGCGCCTGCTCGAGCGTCAGACCGTCGAGGTCGCGCCGCTGGCGTTCATGCGCGGGCGCACGCTCAACAACAGCTTCATCATCCTCGACGAGGCTCAGAACACGACGCCCGAGCAGATGAAGATGTTCCTCACTCGCATCGGGTTCGGGTCGCGGGTGGTGGTCACCGGCGATGTCACCCAGATCGACGTCCCCGACGGCAAGAGCGGGCTGCGCGGCCTGGAGCGGGTCCTCACCGGCATCGAGGGACTGTCGTTCGTGCACCTCACCTCGGCCGATGTGGTCCGTCACCGCATCGTGGCCGACATCGTCGCCGCCTACGAGCGCGATGGCCAGGCCGGCGCGGAGCGCCGCCGTGGCTGAGCCTCCGAGTCCCACCCTCACCACGGACACGGGTGCCGTCGCCGACGGCGCAGTGGTCGTGGTGGGTGCCGACGAGCAGTCGGCCACTGACGGCGTCGACGTCGACGTCGACCGATGGTCCGAGCTCGCCCGCGCCGTCCTCGTCGAGGAGGGTCGTCAGGGCGAGCTGACCCTCACGTTCGTCGACCGCCGCGAGATCGCCGCGCTCAACGCCGAGCACCTCGGCAAGCAGGGCCCCACGGACGTCGTGTCGTTCCCGCTCGACGACGAGCCGATGGCCGGCGTGCCAGTGCTCCTCGGCGACGTCGTGGTGTGCCCGGCCGTCGCCGTGGAGCAGGCGCCCGAGCACGCCGGATCGCCCGACGACGAGCTCGCGCTCCTCGTCGTGCACGGCGTGCTCCACGTCATCGGCCACGACCACGCCGAGCCCGACGAGACCGCGCTCGATGCGCGCCCGGGAGCGTGCACTGCTGGAACGCCACCACTGGCACGGCCCGGCACCGGCCGCCTTCCGCCAGGAGCACCGCTCATGACCTGCACGGCGTGCCGCCCGTGCACGGCGAGCGCCGGCGAGCTCGGAGCCGAGCGCAGCGAGGTCGGAGGGTGAGCGGCAGCGACATCCTCATCCTGGTCGCCATCGTCGTCCTCGTCCTGCTGCTCGTGGTGCTGGCGATCGCCGAGACCGGCCTCAACCGCATCTCGCGGGTCAAGGCCTACGCCATCGACGACAACGCCAAGTCGAAGTCCAGCAAGGCCCTGCTCAGCCTCGTGGAGAAGCCCGAACGCTTCATCAACCCACTACTGGTCACCGTCACCGCGCTGCAGACCGTGCAGGTGACCCTGACGACGATCCTGTTCGTCAACCTCCTCGGCGGTGCGTGGGGGGCCATCGTCGGCGCCGTCGTCAACACGGTGGTGATCTTCGTGCTCGCCGAGTCGATGCCGAAGACCTGGGCCATCCTCCACACCGAGCGGGCCGGGCTGATCACGGCCCGGTTCACCCAGGCCCTGATCGCGTTCTGGCCGCTGCGCGTCATCAGCCGGGCGCTCATCGGCCTGACCAACGTGCTGCTGCCGGGCCGGGGGTTGAAGCAAGGTCCGTTCGTCAGCGAGCAGGAGCTGCTCGGCATCGTCGAGGCGGCGGCCGAGGACGATGTCATCGAGCACGAGGAGCGCGAGCTCATCGAGAGCATCATCGAGTTCGGGGACACGGTCGCCCGCGAGGTGATGGTTCCCCGACCGGACATGGTCATCGTGCCCCACCAGGCGTCGGTGACCGCGGCCCTCGACCTGGCCATCGCCCACGGCTACAGCCGCCTCCCGCTCCACGGCGAGGACGGCGACGACATCGTCGGGCTGATCTACACCAAGGACCTGATCCGGGCCGAGCGTGAGGACCACGGCGACACCCCGGCGTCCGACCTCGCCCGGACCGTGCACTTCGTCCCGGAGAACAAGCCGGTGGCCCGCCTGATGCGGGAGATGCAGGCCGGCAAGTTCCACCTGGCGATCGTCGCCGACGAGTACGGCGGCATCGTCGGGCTCGTGACGCTCGAGGACTGCCTCGAGGAGCTCGTCGGCGAGATCGTCGACGAGTACGACATCGAGGAGCTGGCCATCCAGCGGCTGTCGAACGGCGACTACCTCGTCGACGGCGGGGTGCAGGTCGAGGACCTCAACGACGTCCTCCACGCATCGCTGCCCGACGAGGAGTGGGACACCGTCGGCGGGTTCATGTTCGGCACCCTCGAGCACGTCCCAGCGGTCGGTGAGGCGGTCGAGCACGGGGGCTGGCGGTTCACCGCCGAGGAGGTCGACGGGCGCCGGGTGCGCCTCGTTCGGGTGGCCATTGCCCCCGACATCGAGCGCGCCCAGCCCGGCGCCGCGGCCGACGCCGAGCGCTGATGCCGGCGCTTGGTCGATCTCGGTCCGGATCTGGTCGCACGTTCGACCGATGTGCGGACCGAAACGCAGTCAGCGGCCGGTGAGCTCCTCGCGGCGGACCTTGCCGAGTGCCGTGCGGGGGACGGCGTCGACGAGGACCAGGCGACGCGGCGCACAGTGCGCGGGCATCGTCGCCTTGACCGCGTCCCGCAGCGTGGCGAGGCTCGGTGGACCGCTGCCGGCGGCGACCACGAACGCCGTCAGCACCTGTCCCCACTCCTCGTCGGGCAGTCCGGCGACCGCGACGTCGGCGACGCCGGGGACGCCGCGCAGGACGCTCTCCACCGGCTCCGGCCACACGTTCTCGCCCCCGGTGATCACGAGATCGCCGCGCCGGCCGTCGACGTGCAGGCGCCCGTCGGCCAGCCAGCGCCCGAGGTCGCCGGTCGGCAACCAGCCGTCGACGAACGGGTCGCCGCCGTCGCGGTAGGCCCGCAGCAGCATGGGACCGCGCAGCAGCACCTCCCCGTCGTCGGCCAGGCGGACGTCGACGCCGTCGATCGACCGACCGTCGTAGACGACGCCACTGCCGGTCTCGGTCATCCCGTACGTCGTCACGACGTTCGCCGGGCGGTCCGACGGCGGCGCCGAGCCTCCGAGCAGGATGGTGCGGAACGGGCGCGGGTCGATGCGCCGCAACGCCGTCGCGACCAGCGACACGTGGCTGGCACCGACGGCCATGACCGCGTCGGGCTCGAAGGCCGGCAGGACGGTCAGCGACGTCGCCATGACCATGGCCCGTGTCACCACCGAGAGCCCGCCGACGTGGGCCAGCGGCAGACAGGCCAACCAGTGGTCGTCCTGGGTCACCTCGAGCCGGGCACTCGTCGCCCGCGCCGACGCGACGACGGCGTCGTGGGTGAGTACGACCCCCTTGGGCGTGCCGGTGGCGCCACTGGTGGCCACGACGAGTGCGTCGCCGGGTTCGACGGGTCGACCGTCGTCGAGCGGGCTCCACGTCCCGGTGGTGTCGACGACGACGCCGGCCGCCATGGACGCGATCAACGCCGCCTTCGCCGCGTGCGGCAGTCGCTGGTCCACCGGGAACGCCGCGTCCCCGCCGTCCCACACGTCGCGCAGTGCGTTCACGAACGCCGGCCCGCCGGGCACGTCGAGCGCGACCAGTCGTGCCGTCATGTCGGGATCGTCCGCCCCGCCGCGTGTGCCAGGGTGGGCCCATCGCCTCCATCATGACCGCACCGGGCTGCTTCGTTCGCTCGCTCGAGGACTCGCTCGGCTCACCGGGCGGCTTCGTTCGCTCGCTCGGCAACACATCCGCCGCATCGTGAACCCCTGGGTGGTCGGGGCCCGCCCGCGCACGCTGCCCGCCGCCGTCGTGCCCGTGGCCGTCGGTGCGGGCTGCGCCGTCGGCGCCGGTCCCGTGACGTGGTGGCGGGTCGCCGTCGCATTGGTCGTGAGCGTGGCGCTCCAGGTCGGGGTCAACTACGCCAACGACTACAGCGACGGGGTGCGTGGGACCGACGATCGGCGGGTCGGGCCGGTCCGCCTCGTCGGATCGGGTCTCAAGCCGCCCGCCGCCGTGAAGCGGGCCGCGTTCGTGGCGTTCGGCGTGGCCGCAGTGGCTGGGCTGGCCCTCGCCGCCACGACGAGCTGGTGGATCATCCTGGTCGGCGTCGCCGCGATCGCCGCCGCCTGGTTCTACACCGGCGGCCCCCGTCCCTACGGCTACGCGGGGCTCGGCGAAGTGTTCGTGTTCGTGTTCTTCGGACTCGTGGCCACGGCCGGCACGACGTACGTCGCCGTGGAGCGGGTCACCGGCCTGTCGCTCGTGATGGGCTGCGCCGCCGGCTGCCTGGCGTGCGCGCTGCTCGTCGTCAACAACCTGCGCGACATCCCCTCCGACACCGTCGCCGGCAAGCGGACATTGGCCGTGCGCCTCGGTGACGCCCGCACCCGGTCGCTGTACGTCATGCTGGTCGCCGCGGCGAACGTCCTCGTCATCGTCGCCGCACTGGTGTGGCGGCCGTGGGTGCTGCTGGGCCTCGTGGCGATCGTCGTCGCCGTCGCGCCGATCCGTGCCGTGCGCGCCGGCGTCCGCGGTCCCGCGTTGATCCCCGTGCTCGGTGCGACCGGGCGCCTGCAGATCGCGTTCGGCGTGCTCGCGACGGCCGGCCTGCTCCTCAGTTCGTAGCCAACCACGCCCCGAGCACGTCGAGGAACCGGTCCGGTTGCTCGAGGTGGACGGTGTGACCGGCGCCGGCCACGATCTCGACGGTGGCCCGCGGCATCGCGCTGGCCATCCGGCGGGCGGCGGCCACGAACCTCGGGTCACCGCCGCCGGCGACGAGGAGGGCGGGGACGTCGATCCCGCCGAGCCGCCCCCACAGCGGTTCCTGCGTGCCAGTGCCGGCGCGGCGCAGGCTCGTGGCCAGGCCACGAGAGGTGTTGCGACGACGGTCGCCGAGGCCCGGGTCGGGAAGCGACGCGAACATCGGCTGGGCGACCCAGCGGGCGAGGAACGCGTCGACGCCGTCGCGCTCGATCATGTCCGCCAGCGCCTCGTCGGCCGCCCGGCGTGCGGCTCGCTCGGCCTCGTCGTCGATCCCGGCCGTGGCGCTGATCAGGACCAGCCGTTCGACCGCATCGGGGCGGTCGAGTGCGGTGTGCAGGCACAGCCGCCCGCCCATCGAGTACCCCACGTACGTCGCCGGCCCACCCACCTCGGCGAGGAGCCGGCCACCGGTCGGGAGGTCGGCGTCGACGGTGGTCGACGAGCCGTGACCGGGTGCGTCGACGGCGACGACCTCGAACCGCTCGGCCAGCGACGCAGCGAGCGGGTTCCACGAGCGCGCCGTCTGGGTGAAGCCGTGGACGAGGACCAGCCGGCGGCCGGTGCCGCGCCGCTCGACGCCGAGGCGGGTCGAGGGTGGGCCCGGGCTGTCGGGCCGAGCGGCGCCGGCGTCAGCCGGCACGTTCGGTCGCCACCAGCCGTCGCAGCACCTGGACGAACACTGAGGGGTCCTGGGCGCCCGGGATCGACCACCGGCGGTCGATGACGTACGTCGGCACGGCAGCGATCTCGGCATGGCGGGCGAACGCCAGGGCATCGGCCAGCTCGGCCAGACCTTCGGCCCCGTCGAGCATGGCCCGCACGGCTGCGGGGTCGAGGCCGACCTGGGACGCCTCGTCGACGAGGACGTCGTGGTCGCCGATGTTGCGGCCCTCGACGAAGTACGCGGCGAGCAGGCGCTCCTTCAGCTCGGCCTGGGACCCCTGCGGCCCCGTCGTCTCGGCCAGCCAGAGCGTCCGGTGGGCGTCGCGCGTGTTGGCCCGCTGGGCCCGCTCGAGGTGCAGCTCGAGGCCCTCGCCGGCGGCGAGCGCGGTGATGTTGGCGATGATCGCCGCGGCCTGCTCGGGTCCACCGAACTTGCGGGCGTAGGCCTCGAGCACCGGCATCGTCGTGCCCGGCGGGGCGTTCGGGTCGAGCTGGAACGGGCGGTAGACGACGTCGAGCTCGGTGTCGAACGCCGGGTCGGCGGCCAGCTCGGCGGTCGCCGTGGCGAAGCGCCGCTTGCCGATGTAGCACCACGGGCACACCACGTCGGACCAGACCTCGACGAGCACCGGCCCACCGTACCGGCGGTCGGTGTCCCGTATCGTCCTGGTCGTGACGGAGCCACTTCGCTCGCTCGCTCGACTCATCCCGGCCGACGTCCAAGCGACGTGCTGCGCGACGCTCGTCGACGAGCTCGTCGCCCGCGGCGTGCGCCACGCCGTGGTGGCGCCCGGCTCGCGCAGCACGCCGATGGCGCTGGCGCTGACCGATCGCCCGGAGCTCGCCGTCCACGTCGTCCACGACGAGCGGGCAGCGGCGTTCACCGCGCTCGGCCTGGGTCTCGGCGGCGTGCCGGCCGTCGTCCTGTGCACCAGCGGCACGGCGGCGGCGAACCTGCACCCGGCGGTGGTCGAGGCCGGCCTGTCGGACGTGCCGATGATCGTCCTGACCGCCGACCGGCCGCCCGAGCTCCGCGACGTCGGGGCGGCCCAGACGATCGACCAGACCCACCTGTTCGGCCGGTCGGTGCGGTGGTTCCACGACCCGGGGGTGCCCGACCCCGCCGCTGCCGCGGCGTGGCGGTCTCTGGGCGCCCGCGCCGTCGCCGCCGCGGCCGACGGACCGGTGCACCTCAACCTGCCGTTCCGGGAGCCGCTCGTCGGGACGCCCGGTCCATTGCCCGCGGCAGGGCCGGTGGTCGCCCGCCGACGCCCGCTCGGCGACGAGTGCCCGGACGACGTCGTCGAGCTCCTGCGCCACGGGCGCGGCCTCGTGCTCGCCGGGGGCGGGGGAGCCGTCGGCCGCGACGCGGTCGCCGCCTTCGCCGCCTCGACCGGCTGGCCGGTGCTCGCCGACCCGACGTCGCGGGCTCGTGACGTGGACGGTGCCGTCGGCGCGTTCGATGCGATCCTGCGGCACGGCGGCGCGGCCGCCGACCTCCGCCCGGACGTCGTCGTCCGCACCGGTCGCCCGGCCGCATCCCGCGTGCTCGGCGAGTGGGTGACGGCGTCGGGCGCGCTGCTCGTGCAGGTGGGCGGTCCGGGCGTCATCGACCCCGATCACCGGGTGGTCGCGACCATGGCGCCGGCCGCCATGGGTGTCCTGGCCGCCCGCCTCGGTCCGATCGGCGACGACGGGTTCCGGTCGGCGTGGATCCGGGCCGGGCAGCTCGCCGACGCGGCGATCGGCGGCGTGCTGGGCGCCGAGGCTCCGCTCAGCGAGCCCGCCGTCGCGCGCACCATCGCCGTGGCGCTGCCGGCGGACGCCGAGCTGGTCGTGGCGTCCTCGATGCCCGTCCGCGACCTCGAGTGGTACGGCGGCCCGGCGGCGCGGGCCCACGCCAACCGCGGGGCCAACGGGATCGACGGGGTCGTGTCGACGGCGCTCGGCGTGGCCCTCCGGGGCGCGCCGACCGTGGTCGTCGTCGGCGACGTCGCGTTCGTCCACGACGGTGGAGCGCTCACGGCACTGGCCGGCCGTCCCGGCGCCGACCTGCGCATCGTCGTCGTCGACAACGACGGCGGCGGGATCTTCTCGTTCCTGCCGCAGGCGACCGTGCTCGACGGCGCCCGGTTCGAGCAGCTGTACGGCACGCCGCACGGCACGGACGTCGTGGCGCTGGCCCGCGCCCACGGCATCGACGCCGCCACCGTCCGGACGGCGGTCGAGCTCGCCGCTCGCGTCACGGCCCCCGGTCCCTCGGTCACCCGCGTCGCCACCGACCGGGCCGACAACGTCCGCGTCCACGCCACCCTGAACGCCGCCGTCGCCGCCGCTCTCGACGGCCGCTGACACCGACTCGTGCGACGAAACCGCGCTGGAGCGCGGGTTTCTTACACAAGTTGGCGCGAACGCTTGTGGATCAGGGGCGGACGAGGGCGGAGAGCATGGCCTGGAACTTGGCCTGGGTCTCGGCCAGCTCGGCCAGCGGGTCGCTGCCGGCGACGATGCCGCCACCGGCGACGAGGCGGGCTCGGCAGCCATCGTCCGACAGCTCGGCGCCCCGGATCGTCACCGCCCAGGTCCCGTTGCCGGACGCGTCGAGCCATCCGACGGCGCCGCCGTACCGGCCCCGTTCGAACCCTTCGACGTCGGCGATCAGCGCCAGCGCGTCGTCCCGAGGGTGGCCGCCGAGCGCCGGCGTCGGCGCCAGCGCGCGCACCAGCTCCAGCACGTTCGGCCGCGGCGACGACAGCACGCCCTCGATGCGGGTGCCGAGGTGCTGGACGTTGGCGACGGTCACGATCGCCGGCTCGGGCTCCCAGTCGAGGAAGCTGCACCACGGCAGCAGCGTGTCGTGGACGACGTCGATCACGACACGGTGCTCGACCTGGTCCTTCGTGCTGGCCACGAGCTCGGCGGCGATCCGGGCATCCGTCGCCGGGTCCCCGGATCGGGGGGCGGTCCCGGCGAGCGGGTACGACCGCACGTCGTGGCCGGCGACCTCGACGAGCAGCTCCGGCGACGCACCGATCAGCCCGTCGACCGAGTACCGGTAGCTCGACCCGAACGTCGCCTTCAAGCGGTGCAGCACGCCGTGCACGTCGATCGGCCGGTCGGCGACGACGGCGATCTCGCGGGCGATGACCGCCTTCGTCAGCTTGCCGCGCCGCACGGCGTCGCGGACGGTCTCGACGGCGTGCAGGTAGGTCATCGTCGGCGTGACCGGCTCGATCCGGTACGAGGAGGCCGACGGCGTGGGCAGGTGCGGCGCAGGGAGGCACTCGGCGGCGTCGTCGATCGTCGTCACGAGACGGCGCCCGCCGGCGGTCTTGCGCACCGTCACCCCCGGCACGACGAGCTCGCCGCGCCTCGTGGGCTCGAACGGCACCCATCCGACGGCGATCGGTGCCACCGGTTCGGCGGCGCCGGTCTCGTCGACGTGCTCGATCGAGGACAGAAGGGCGACGATGTCCTCCGAGGACGCCCTGGCCGCGACGCCGCGGCCGGCCACCCCGACGCCGTCGCGGACGAACAGGAACCCGTCGTCACGGGCGATGTCGTTGAGGTCGAGCGCGGCGGTGGCGTCGTCGGCGATCCGCGTGACGGCGCGCATCACCGGTCGCGGGTGCCGCCGAGGAGCTGGGTGATGCCACCGCTCAGCTCGGTGTGGAGGGCGTCGGCGAAGCCGGCGCGCTGCAGCATGGCGATCATCTCCGACGGTGCCGGGAGGTAGGCGACGCTGCGCGGGAGGTAGCGGTAGGCGGCGGCGTCGGACAACCAGGCCCCGATGCGCGGCACGACCTTGCCGAAGTACACGCCGTTGCCCCACCGCACCAGCGGGTTGTGGGGGATGCCGACGTCGAGCAGGGCGATGCGTCCACCCGGCCGCAGCACGCGCCCGAGCTCGTCGAAGAACGCCTGGAGATCGACGAGGTTGCGCAGGGCGAAACCGCACGTGACGCCGTCGACGCAGCCGTCGGGCACCGGCAGCCGGAGGATGTCGGTCTGCACGCGTGGGACGCCGCTGCGGTCGGCCTGCAGCATGCCGAGGCTGAGGTCCATCGAGATCGGCAGGAGGCCGACGTCGCGCGAGGTCGATGCACAGGTCGCCGGTTCCGCTGGCCAGGTCGAGGACGTGGCTCCGGGCCGGCAGCGCCAGGGAGCGCACCGCCCGCCGCCGCCAGCGGACGTCGAGGCGGAACGTCATGATCCGGTTGACGAGGTCGTACCGGGGGGCGATGGCGTCGAACATCGCGCGCACCGCCTCGCGCTTGTCGTCGCCCTCGGGGAGGGTGTCGCGGTTCCAGCTCGCGGTCGCCGGCATCCGCGTCAGGCTACGGCCGGGCTCGCCGGCCCCGCCCGTCGGCGACCTGTCGTCCCGACCCGCGGTGTGCTCGACTGGGTCGGTCAGGCCGGCTCCAGGGCGACGATCTCCGCCGACCACGGGCAGTACTGGTCGGACGTGACGGTCGCGTCCTCGACGAACGACGGCAGGCCGTCGCACACCTCGATGGTCATGTCGGCGAACTCGAGCGTCGCCGGGTCGATGTGCCACGACCACGGCTCGTTGACACCGGGGTCGTCGCGCACGACCGTGCCCAACGGGATCCTGCCCTCCTGGCCGCCGGCCATCAGGTCACGGGCGTGGTCGATCAGTTCCTGGGACACCAGCTCGACCTTGAACTGCTCGTCGACGACCTGGAACGTGGCGACGTAGGTGCCGCCCTCGCTGCCGTCCCCGTTGTCGCCACCGATCTGCGGGCCGTCGTCCCCGCACCCGGCCAGCACCGAGGCGACGACGGCGACCGCGACCACGCCGACCGTCCGGGAGCTCCGCCTGCGCATGCCGCGACGGTAGACGGCGCCCGTGCCGTGCCGGCGGATCACGGTGGTCCGGAGGCGATCTGCCGGGCCCACCGGTAGTCGGGCTTGCCGGACGGGGAGCGCAGGATCTCGTCGACGAACACGAACCGCTTGGGCAGCTTGTACCGGGCGATGTGGCGGGACGCCTCCGACAGGAGCCCGTCCGTCGTCACGTCGACCCCCTCCCGGCGTCGCACGATGGCCACGACCTCGTGACCCCAGCGCCGGCTGGGACGGCCGGCGACCACGCAGTCGTACACGCCGGGGTGGGCCTTGACGGCCAGTTCGACCTCCTCGGCGAAGATCTTCTCGCCACCGGAGTTGATCGTCACCGCGTCGCGCCCGTGGAGCTCGATCGTGCCGTCGGCGTGCCAGCGGGCGCGGTCGCCGGGGATCGCGTAGCGGACGCCGTCGATCACCGGGTAGGTGCGGGCCGACTTCTCCTCGTCGCCGAGGTAGCCCAGCGCCAGCCGCCCGGACTTCGCCAGCCACCCGACCTCGTCCTCGCCCGGTGCCAGCACGCGTGACAGGTCGGCCGACAGCACGTGGCTCCCGACCCGGATCGGGAACGAGCCGGTGGACACCTCGCTGCCCAGCGACACGTGCGTCAGCTGCCCGCCGGCCTCCGACGAGCCCAGACCGTCGACGATCATCACGGTCGGCAGGTGGGCCAGCAGCTCCCGCTTGAGCCCGGCCGACAGCGCGGCCCCCCCGGACAGCACGACGTTGAGGCTCGACGCGTCGTGTTCGGCACGGTCGAGCTCGTCCACGAGCGGCCGGGCGAACGCGTCGCCGACGATCAGCATGAACTCGATGCCCTCGCGCTCGACCACGTCCCACGCGTCGGCCGGGTCGAAGTGCTCGGGCTCGGACAGCACGTACACGGATCCGCCGCCGAGCCACACGCGCAGCGCCACCCAGTGGCCGGCGCCGTGCATGAACGGCGGCGTCACGAGGGTGCGCAGCCCGTACGTCGCCTCGGCCAGCACGTCGTCGACCGAGCGCGCCGTCGGTGACACGCTGAAGCACTCGATCATGGCGTCGCCGTTGCGCCAGAGCACGCCCTTCGGGCGGCCGGTCGTGCCCCCGGTGTAGAGGATGTAGAGGTCGTCCGGGCTCCACGCCACCTCGGGACACGACGACGGCGCGGCCTGGAGGGCATCGTGGTACCAGACTGCGCCGGGGAGCAGCCCGTGGCCGCTGTCGTCGCCGACCTGGATGATCGTCCGCAGCGCCGGCAGCGCCGGCAGCACCTCGGCCAACGTGGGCGCGAAGCAGGAGTGCACGACGATCGCCGTCGCGTTGGCGTCCGCGAGCACGTAGCGCAGCTCGTCGGCGACGTACCGGTAGTTGACGTTGAACGGGGCCACCCGCGCCTTCCAGGCGCCGACCATCGACTCCAGGTACTCGACGCCGTTCAGGAGGTAGATGGCCAGGTGGTCCTGGCCCGACTCGTGGCCCGCCAGCACGTCGCGCTCGGTGTGGCACCCGAGCCCGGCGTCGAGCAGGTGGTGGGCGAGCCGGTTCGTGTCCGCCGACGACCTCCGCCCACGTCAGCCGCCGGTCGCCGGCGACGACGCACACGGCACGGGGACGACGGGCGGCGATCGCCTCGAGCACCGAGCACACGTCGAGCTGACGACGTGCGTCAGCTCGTTCGCTCGCTCGAGGACTCGCTCGGCTCACCTGCCCCCCAGCACGGCCATGTCGGGAACCTACGGGACGGCCCGCTCGCAGACGAATCCGAGCCGATCGCGGCGCCGGCCCCGCCCAGCAATAGCGTCCCCGGGATGGATGACGGGATCGTGTTCGGGGCGTTCATGCCGCAGGGTTGGAAGATGGAACTGGCCTCGATCGACGGCGCTGCGGCCAAGTGGTCCAAGGCCGTCGAGATCGCGGTGCTCGCCGAGGAGCTCGGCTACGACTCGATCTGGCTGTACGACCACTTCCACAACGTGCCCCGCCCGGCCCACGAGGCGGTGTTCGAGTGCTGGACGACGGTCACCGCGATCAGCCAGCGCACGAACCGCGTCCGCCTCGGCCAGATGGTCGGCTGCAACAGCTACCGGAACCCGGCGCTGTTGGCCAAGATCACATCGACCGTCGACGTCATCTCCGGGGGGCGGCTCGACTGGGGCATCGGCGCCGGTTGGTACGAGAACGAGTACCGAGCGTACGGCTACGACTACCCGGCGCCCAAGGACCGCATCGGGATGCTGCGCGAGACCGTCGAGATCGTCCTCAGCATGTGGACCCAGGCCGAGACGACCTACAAGGGTGCCTACTACGAGGTCAGCCGGGCCCACGCCGACCCGAAGCCGCTCCAGGACCCGCACCCGCCGGTGTGGATCGGCGGCGGCGGCGAGCAGCTCACGCTGCGCGTCGTCGCCCGGCACGCCGACTGCTCGAACTTCGGCGGCAACCTCGAGCAGTGGGCGCACAAGCGCGACGTCCTGCGGGCCCACTGCGCCGACGTCGGACGCAACCCCGACGAGATCCGGATGACGTGGTCGCCCGAGGTCTTCATCCGCTCGACCGAAGCCGAGGTGGAGGCCGCCGGATCACGGAGCCTGTGGGGCGAGGCGTTCGAGACGTGGCGGGCCGGCAACCTCGTCGGAACGCCCGAGCAGGTCGCCGAGAAGGTCGAGGCCTACCTCGCGCTCGGCTGCGCCGGCTTCATCCCGTGGTGCGCCGACTACCCCGACACCGAGTCGTTGACCCACTTCGCCGCCGTCGCCCGCGCCATGCGCTGAGCGAGTCCTCGAGCGAGCGGACGAGGTCGCTCCGGCGCTACGCGTAGACGCGGAAGAGCACCTCGGCGACGCAGGAGGGCTTCGTCGCCCCCTCGACCTCGAACGAGAACAGCATCTTCATCTGGAGCCCGCCGGCGACGTCGTCCACCTCCAGCAGCGTGATGCCGAGCCGCACGTTCGACCCCACGGGCACCGGGGCCGGGAAGCGGATCTTGTCGGCCCCGTAGTTGATGCCCATCGCGAACCCACGCAGCTCGTAGACCTCGGACTGCAGCGCCGGGCCCAGGGACAACGTCAGGTAGCCGTGGGCGATCGGGCCGCCGAACGGGCCGGCGGTCGCCGCCTCGACATCGACGTGGATCCATTGGAAGTCCCCGGTCGCCTCGGCGAACGTGTTGACCTGCTCCTGGGTGATCTCGACGTAGTTGCTGTAGCCCAGGTGCTCGCCGACCAGGGTGCGGAGCTCGTCGGGGCCGTTGATCACGCGGGCAGCCATGGCGTCAGCTTGGCAAACCGCACGCGCCCGCTACGAATGGCGGCGATGCCGGACCTTCGGACCGACCGCAGCGACGCCGGCTGCGCCGCGTCCGGTCGGCCGGCCGAGGCGGGGACCGGGTGCGTTCGGGCTTCGTGACCCTCGTCGGCCGGCCCAACGTCGGGAAGTCCTCACTCGTGAACGCGATCTGCGGCGAGAAGGTGTCGATCGTGTCCGACAAGCCGCAGACGACCCGGCACCGCGTCCGCGGCGTCCTCAACCGGCCCGACGCCCAACTCGTGTTCGTCGACACGCCGGGCCTGCACAAGCCGGTGACCGCGCTCGGGCGAAAGGTCAACGCCACCGCCATCGAGAGCGTCGGCGAGACCGACGCCGACGTCGACGTGGTGTGCCTGGTCATCGACGCGACCGCCCCGTTCGGGGACGGCGACCGGTGGGTGGCAGGCCACCTCGACATGTCGCGGGCGCTCGTCGTCGTCAACAAGATCGACCGGGCGCCGCGCGAGGCCGTGCTGGCGCAGCTCGGTGCCGCTGCCGAGCTCGATGCCGAGGCCTACTTCCCGGTGTCGGCCCAGACGGGCGCCGGCGTGGACGTCCTCGTCGAGCACCTCGTCGCCCGCTCACCCGAGGGTCCCTCGTTCTTCCCGACCGACACGGTCCGAGACGTCCCCGAAGAGCAGTGGGTCGCCGAGCTCGTCCGGGAGCAGCTGCTCGCCGTGATGCGCGACGAGCTGCCGTACTCGATCGCCACCCGCGTCTCGGAGTGGGAGGGCGACCGGATCACCGTCGAGATCATCGTCGAGCGCGAGAGCCAGAAGGGCATGGTCATCGGCAAGCGTGGCGCGATCCTCAAGCAGGTCGGCGAGCGAACCCGCCGCCAACTCCCCGAGGGGACGTTCCTCGCCCTGCGGGTCAAGATCGACAAGGACTGGCAGCACCGCGCCGACCGCGTCGATCGGCTGTACTGAGCCGGACGCCACGGACGCGTGACTGGGGCCCCCGATCTCGCGGTCACCGTTTTCCAGGTGTTCGTCGCGGGGTACAGCGCTGGCATGACGAACTCCTACATCGAGCGCGACGAGCGGGCCGTCCACGGGGACCACGTGGTGGTGGCACCTCTCGAGCCGGTCGCGACCGAACGGCGCGTCGTGACCCGGCGGGTCGTCAGCCCGGCGTCAGTGGTCGCGGTGATCGGTGCCGTCGCCCTCGGGGTCGTCGGTGCGGTGGCCGTCGCCCGCGCTGGACTCGACGCGCCGCTCGACGACCCCGTGGTCGAGGTCGCCGGTGCCACCCACACGGCGCTGCTCGGACTGATCGAGCTCGGCGTCGCGGCGGTGCTGCTCGTCTCCGGCCTGACCCGGTCGCGGGGCGCCATCCTGTTCGTGTCGATCCTCGGCGGCGCGGCTGCGCTCGTCGCCGCGATCGAGCCTTCCGTCGGTGATGGCGCGTTGGCCATCGAGCGCTCGTTCGCGATCGTGCTGGCGATCGGGTTCGCTGTCATCGCTCTCGTCGCCGCGTTCGCCCCGTCGATGCGGCGCACGACCGAGCGCGTCGACGTCGCCTGACGGGACGTGCTTCGCTCGCTGGCGGGCCGCTCGGCTTGACCGACCTGCGTCAGTGACGCAGGTGGTGTTGGCCGAACGCTTCCAGGAACTCGGCTGATCGAGGCGCCGTCCCCGGAGGCCCGGGCACGAGGATCCACGTCGCGCCGGCCGCTTCGTACCCGGCGAGGGCCTCGCGGTGGCGCTCGATCTCCCAGTCGGTGTCGTACACGCTGGCATCGTTGTACGAGACCGCGATGTCGAGGTCGTCGAAGCGCTCGCCGGCGAGATCGCGGAGGATCCCCATCCGCTCGCGCAGCGCGTCGAGCGAGGCGAGGTGCGGCGACCGGACGGTCGCGGCGGCGCCAGCGTCGAGCCCGAGCAGCGGCATCCACCCCTGGGCCCGAGCCGCGACCCGGCGCAGCGTGAGCGTCGCGTTGCCGCCGATCCAGATCGGGATGGGCTGCTGGACGGGGCGGGGAGCGCGACCACATCACGGGCGCTGAAGTGCTTGCCGGTGTAGCTGAACGCGTTCCCGCCCCAGTGCATCGGCAGGACGTCCAGGGCCTCGTCGAACAGGTCGTTGCGTTCCTCGAGGTCGACACCGACGGCGAAGAACTCGGCCTTCAGGTACCCGGTCCCGGCGCCGAGGATGAACCGGCCGCCGGACAGCTTGTCGACCGTCGCCGCCGCCTTGGCCAGCAGCATCGGGTTCCGGTACGGGACGACGGTCAGGTAGGTGAGCAGCTTCAGGTGGCTGGTGACCGCGGCGACGTGGCCCAGGGCGACGAACGGATCAAGGGCCTGGTGGCCGCCGGCCTCCAGCCACCTCGAGCTCGGCGCCGGGTGCTCGGTGAACGCGAAGCCGTCCCAGCCCGCCCGTTCGGCGATCACGGCCAGTTCGGCGACGGGACCGCTGTCGAGCATGTCGCCGCCACTCCCGTGGAACTCCGGGTACTGGAACAGGAACTGCATGCCCCGCATCTTGACCGTCGACCTCGGCGCCACCCGTACGCAGCGCTGCGAGCCGGGCACGCCGGGACGGGACTCAGCCGGTGGTCGCAGCCGTCTCGTCGTGGGCGGTCGCCGCGGGATCGGTCGACGACGGTGGTCCGACCGTGATGACGGTGGTCGTCGTCGCCGTGACGTCGAGCAACGACGCGTAGTCGGCTGCCGACACCGTCTCGCCCGGCTCGGTCTGCAGACCATCGCCGCGCTGCACCCGCATCAGTCCGCCGTCGAGCGTGAACCGCACCTGGCCGATGCCGGGCCGCTGGGTCAAGGTCAGCACCAGCTGCCCGATGGCGATGCGCTGGTCGGTCGGATCGATCTCCTGGAACGAGTCCCCGACGATGTCCACGGTGACGTAGCCGGTGCCCGACTCGACGACGGTGTTGACGACGTCGTCGGGCAGGCGCGAGCGCAGCCCGATCCCCACGTCACCGGCCGGCGGCCCGGTGAGCAGCGCGGCCACGACCCGCGACGGCGACGGCCCGCGGGCGAGCTCGATGGAGACCGCAGCCAGCCGCGACCCGTCCACGAAGTACAGCGTCACCGGTTCCGTGGCGATCGTCGTCGACGTCGCTCCGACGGTCGGGGGTGCCAACGACGACGGTGGCTCGGTCGTGGAGGTCGTCGAGGTGCTCGTGGTCGTCTGGTCGAGCCCGAACAGGTCCCCGCTGTCGATCTGCTGCAGCTCGCCGTTGCCGGTGGTGCAGGCCCCGGCGAGGGTCACCGCGCCGACCGCCACCGCGGCCAGGAAGCGCCTCACCGGATCCCCTCGGTCGGGATGCGGACCACGAAGCGGGCCCCGCCGCCTGGCCGGTCCTCGGCCCAGGCGTCGCCCCCGTGGGCCGTCGCGTGCTCGGCGACGAGCGCGAGGCCGAGCCCGGTCCCGATCCGGTGGCGGGCGGCGCTGCCGCGGGCGAAGCGCTCGAAGATCCTCGCCCGCTCGCCGCGGACGCCCGGCCCGGCATCCTCGACGGCCACGAGGAGGTACGGGCCGTCGGTGGGCTCGATGGAGATCCGGACCGGCCCGCCGCCGTGGTGCTGGGCGTTCTCGAGCAGGTTGGCCACGATGCGCTCGAAGCGCAGCTTGTCGACGACCGCGGTCAGCGGCGCGCCGTTGGCGCCCTGCGGCCGCTCGACCTCGATCGGGAGGTCGGCGAAGCCGTTGCGGGCGGCGATCCGCGCGGACAACGCCACGATGTCGACCTCCTCGGTGTGCAGGTCGGTCGCACCGGCGTCGATCCTCGACAGCTCGAGGAGGTCGATGACCATCGCGTCGAACCGTCGCACCTGCCCGACGACCACATCGAGCGCCTGCTGGGTGCGGTCGGGGAGCTCGTTGCGGCGGCCGTCGATCACCTCCGCCGCCGCGGCGAGGGCGGTGATCGGCGAGCGCAGCTCGTGGCTGACGTCCGACGCGAACCGCGCCTCGCGCTCGATGCGGGCCTGGACGGCGTCGGCCATGTCGTTGAACGAGTCGGCGAGGCGATCGAGGTCGGGGTCGCCTTCGCGGGCGACTCGGGTGTCGAGGTCGCCGGCGGCGAGCTCACCGGCGGCGTCGGTGATGCGGCGCAGCGGCCGCAACAGACGGCCGCTGGTCCACCAGCCGACACCGGTGGCCAGGAGGACCGTGATCGACGACCCGACTGCCAGCGCGAGCAGGATCGTCCGCAACGTGTTCTCGGTCGGCTCCAGCCGGAACGCCTCGTAGTAGTCGGCGCGGACGTCGGCGATGTGGATCCCGACGCCGACGTAGTGCTCGTCGCCGGCCGTGAAGCGCTGCACGCCGGACACTCCGACCGCGACCGACGTGCGCAGGTCGGTCGGGAACGTCTCGACCGAGTATCGGCGTGTTCGTGCTGGCCAGCTGGAGGTCCGAGAACGACACCACGGCGAATCCGCCCTGCTCCGTGCGGATGGTCGTCACGAAGTCTCCGAAGCCGTCGTCGCCGGAGCGCAACTGCTCGCGGACCCGGCCTGCGTTCAGCACTGCTTGCTGGCGGGCCACCTCGCCACGCTGCTCGAGGAGCGACGACCGGGCGAAGAGGTACGTGACCACGGTCAGAGAGACAGTCGCGATGAGAGCGATGATCCCGAAGAACAAGGTGACCTTGGTGCGCAGGCGCATCGGACGTAGGCGAGACTCTTGCGCACGGGACGTACGCGCACGAAGCACGACGTCAGTCTGACAGGGGTCCACCGCTGCCGGTGAGGCACCAGGGGGAGGAAGGCACCCCACCGGGGCAGCGTGAACAGCTCTCATGGTGCGGCCGGTCTGTGACGGCGCCTGCGCAGCTCTGCGCGATTTGTGTAACAAACCGGCCCGGTGACGAGCGCGACGAGCGAGCGAACGAACCGGCTCACCGCCAGAATGTGCCGATCGCCCATTCCCTGCTCTTCATCGAGGACGACGACCAGATCCGCCTCGCCCTGACCATGGCCCTCGAGGACGAGGGCTACCAGGTCCTCGAGGCTCCCGACGGCGCTTCCGGGCTGGCCACGTTCAACGACCGCGAGCCCGATCTCGTGCTCCTCGACCTGCGCCTGCCCGACATGTCCGGGTTCGATGTGTGCCGGTCGCTCCGGGCGGCCAGCATCGTGCCGATCATCATCATCACCGCCCAGACCGACACCTACGACATGGTTGCCGGACTGGAGGCGGGTGCCGACGACTACGTCACCAAGCCGGTCGTCCCGAAGGAGCTGGCGGCCCGCATCAGGGCGCTGCTGCGCCGGGTCCAGCTCCATGAGTCGTCGTCGGCGCCCCGCCCGACCCGGTTCGGGGACGTCGAGCTGCGTCGCGCCCAGGGCATCGTGCTGAAGGCCGGGCGCGAGGTGAGCCTGACGAAGACGGAGTTCCGGTTGCTCTGCGAGTTCGCCGACCACGCCGGCGCCGTGCTCTCGCGGGACCAGCTGCTGGAGCGGGTGTGGGGGTACGAGTACCTCGGCGACTCACGCCTGGTGGACGCCCACGTGCGGCGGCTCCGGGTGAAGGTCGAGGACCATCCTGACGACCCGCGCCTCATCGTCACCGTGCGCGGGCTCGGCTACCGCCTCATCGAGTGACGGCGGCGACGGTGGACGAGGCGACCGTCCGCGAACTGGCCGAGGCCGTCGTGCTCGACGGCCCGAGGACGGGGACGTACGCGATCGAACGCCGGCCCGACCTCCTGGCGCTCGAACTGCGCCCGGCGCGTTCGCGATGACGTCGCCGGCGGCCTACCGTTGGCGGTCCCGAGTGATCCAGGAGGTGCCATGACGGGCAAGGTGGTCCACTTCGAAGTCCCCTACGACGATGCCGAGCGTGCACGCGGGTTCTATCGAGACGTGTTCGGCTGGCAGATCCAGCCGGTGCCGGAGTTCGAGTACAACTTCGTGCAGTCCGGTCCGACCAGCGACCAGGGCATGCCGGCCGAGGTCGGCTACATCGGCGGCGGCATGATGCAGCGCCAGGGCGACATCGACCGCCCGGTCATCACGATCGACGTCGACAGCATGGACGACGCGCTGCGTTCGATCGCCGAGCACGGCGGCGCGGCCGTCGGTGAGCCGATGGCCGTCGGCGACATGGGGATCGCCGCCTACTTCCGCGACAGCGAGGGCAACCTGATGGGCCTCTGGCAGACCACGTCGGGCACGTGAGCCGAGCGAGTCCTCGAGCAAGCGAACGAGGTCGCTCGGTGGCATCCCGCGCCGGACATCGGAGATCTCAGCCGACGTCGAACGTGACACCCTGGGCCAGCGGGAGCGACGTCGAGTAGTTCACCGTGTTCGTCGCCCGGCGCATGTAGCCCTTCCACGCGTCCGAACCGGACTCCCGCCCGCCGCCGGTCTCCTTCTCGCCACCGAACGCGCCGCCGATCTCGGCTCCCGACGGACCGATGTTGACGTTGGCGATCCCGCAGTCGGATCCGTCGGCAGCCATGAAGCGCTCGGCCTCGCGGACGTCGTTGGTGAAGATGCTCGACGCCAGTCCCTGGGGCACGTCGTTGTGCAGCGCGATCGCCTGGTCGAGGTCGTCGTAGGTGAGCACGTAGAGCAGCGGTCCGAACGTCTCGGTCCGCACGACGTCGGTCTGCTCGGGCATCGCGACGATCGCCGGCTCGATGTAGCGGGCGTCCGGTGCGTCGTCGGCGAGCACCCGTCCGCCGCCGATGACGAGGTCGCCGCCGTCGTCGGCGGCCTTGGCGATGGCGACCCGGACCCGGTCGAAGGCCTCCGGGTCGATCAGCGGCCCGACCAGCGTGCCGTCGGCCAGGGGGTCGCCGATCGGGACGGTGGCGTAGGCCTTGGCCAGGCGGTCGACGAGCTCCTCGCGCACGGTCCGGTGGACGATCAGGCGGCGCAGGCTCGTGCAGCGCTGGCCGGCGGTGCCGACGGCGGAGAACGCGATGCCGTGGACCGCCAGCTCGAGGTCGGCCGACGGTGCCACGATCGCTGCGTTGTTCCCGCCGAGCTCGAGGATCAGCCGGCCGAAGCGACCAGCCACGACGGGCGCGACGGCTCGGCCCATGCGGGTCGATCCCGTCGCCGAGACGATGGCGACGCCCTCGTGGGCGGCCAGCGCGGCGCCGACGTCGGCGCCGCCGTGGAGCAGCTGGTTGAGGCCGGCGGGCGCGCCGACGTCGGCCGCGGCGCGGGCGAGGAGCGCGTCGCACGCCAGCGCGGTGAGCGGCGTCTTGTCGGACGGCTTCCACAGCACGGGGTCGCCGGCGACGAGCGCCAGCGCGGCGTTCCACGACCAGACCGCGACGGGGAAGTTGAACGCCGTGATGACGGCACACGGCCCCATCGGGTGCCAGGTCTCCATCAGGCGGTGACCGGGTCGCTCGCTGGCGATCGTCAGTCCGTGGAGCTGGCGCGAGAGCCCGACCGCGAAGTCGCAGATGTCGATCATCTCCTGGACCTCGCCGAGGCCCTCGGAGCGGATCTTGCCGGCCTCGATCGAGACGAGCGCGCCGAGGTCGTCCTTGTGCTCGCGCAGCAGCTCTCCCAGCCGACGAACGAGGTTGCCGCGAGCGGGTGCCGGGGTCACTCGCCAGGTCGCGAACGCCTGAGTGGCCCGGGCCACGGCGTCGTCGACGTCGCCCGCCGCGCCAGCCGGGCCGAGGGAACCCCCGGTGATCGGTGTGCGGGCGTCGAGCGCGCCGGTCGGCGCGGTCGCGCCGCAGGCCTCGAGGATCGACGCCGCCCGGGCCTGGAGCTCGACGGTGGAGGGCAGCGTGCTCATCGCGACGCCTCGAGGATGCGCAGCGCGTCGGCGACGATGCCGAGCGCGGTGTCGGCCTGGTCACGGGTCACCACGAGTGGGGGAGCGAGCCGGACCGATCGCTCGCCGCACGTGAGGACGAGCAGCCCGCGCTCGAAGCACTCCTGCTGGAGGTCCTCGGCGGCATCGTGGTCGACGAGGTCGAGACCGATCATGAGGCCTCGGCCACGGACCTGGTGGAGCGCCGGCCGATCGGCCTGCAGGGCGCGCAACCCGTTCAGCAGGTGGCTCCCGACGGCCGCCGCGTTCGCCGCCAGCTCGGCGTCGACGAGCTCGATCGTCGCGAGCGCGGCGGCACAGGCGACCGGGTTGCCGCCGAACGTCGAGCCGTGGCCCCCTGGTTCCCAGTCCATGACCTCGCTCCTGGCGATGATGCCGGCCAGCGGCAGCCCGCTCGCCAGTCCCTTCCCGATGCACATGACGTCGGGCACGACGCCGTCGTGTTCGCACGCCCACAGGGTGCCGGTCCGGCCGACGCCCGATTGCACCTCGTCGACCACCAGGAGGATGCCGTGCTCGTCGCACAGGCGGCGCAGGTCGGCCAGCCAGCCGGCCGGGGGCACGATGTAGCCGCCCTCGCCCTGGATCGGCTCGACGAAGATCGCAGCCACGTCGGCCGGGTCGGTCAGCTTCGTGAACAGCACCTGCTCGATGTACGCGGCGCCGGTGAGCGCGTCAGGGTCGTAGGGGTCGTGGTACGGGGCATGGAACGTGCCCGGGGCGACGACGCCGAAGCCGGCCCGCTGCCGGGCCTTGCTGGCCGTGAGCGACAGGCTGCCGAGCGAACGGCCGTGGAAGGCGCCGAGGAAGGCGACGGCGTTGGGCCGGCCGGTGTGGTGGCGGGCCAGCTTGAGCGCGGCTTCGACCGCCTCGGTGCCGGAGTTGCAGAGGAACACGCGCCCGTCGGGCATCGGCGCGTCGGCGGCGAGGCGCTCGCAGAGGTCGGCGTAGGCCGGGAGGTAGAAGTCGCTGGAGCAGTAGTGGAGGACGTCGTCGACCTGGGCGTGGATCGCCGCGTTCACGGCTGGGTGAGCGTGGCCGGCGGCGGTGACGGCGATGCCGGCGTTGAAGTCGAGGAACCGGTTGCCGTCGACGTCCTCGATGACGCACCCGCGCGCCCGCTGCACCACCAGTGGGTACACGCGGGTCAGCGACGGGCTGGTCACCGCTTCGTCGCGGGCGATGACGGCGCGAGCGCGAGGTCCGGGGAGCGCGGTGCGCAGCAGCGGCGCGACAGTGTCAGCCGTGAGCGCCGGTGCCGGGCTGTTGTCGGTGATCGTCATGGTGGGTGGACCCCTCTCCGGTCTGGATGTCTCCGTTCCGTCCTCCGACGGCATTGTAACGTTTGTTCCATGGTCCTGATGGACGACTTCCGCACGATCATCTGGCCCGACGATCTCGACGACCTCGAGCGCGCTCTGCTGGACGCGATCCTCGAGCTCCCGAGTGGGGGCCGGGTGGGCCCGCCTTCGAGGGCGCCTGATGGGCGGGGCGCCGGGCCGGCGTCGTCGGGACCGCTGGCGCCCGGCTCGTCGCTGCGCGGTGCGGAGCTCGACGCGCTGTTCGACGTCCAGTTGGCGAGCCGCCACCTCGACCACGCGGCGCGGCTGGCTGCGGGCCCGATCACGAGGCTTCTACACCATCGGTTCGGCCGGCCATGAGTCGAACGCGCTCGTCGCCGCCGCCCTCCGACCTACCGACCCGGCGCTCCTGCACTACCGCTCCGGTGGCTTCTACCTGGCGCGCGCCGCCCAGGTCCCCGGTCACGACGGCGTCGGCGACGTCCTCCTCGGCCTGCTCGCGTCCGCGGACGAGCCGATCGCCGGCGGTCGCCACAAGGTATTCGGCCACGCTGCGCTGGCCGTGATCCCGCAGACCTCGACGATCGCGTCGCACCTGCCGCGGGCGATGGGCGTGGCGTTCGCGATCGGCCGGGCTCGCCGCCTGGGCGTGGCCACCCGATGGCCAAACGATGCGCTCGCCGTGGCCTCCTTCGGCGACGCGTCGCTCAACCACTCGACCGCCCAGGGCGCCATCAACGCCGCCGCGTACACCGCGCACCAGGGGTTGGCGATGCCACTGCTGCTGGTGTGCGAGGACAACGGGCTGGGCATCAGCGTGCCGACACCGACCGGCTGGGTCGAGGCCTCGCTCGCCGGGCGGCCGGGGCTCCGCTACGAGCAGGCCGACGGCACGGACCCGGTCGGCGTGCACGATGCCAGCGAGGAGCTCGCCGAGTGGGTCCGCGACACGGGGCGTCCGGCCGTGCTGCACCTCCGCACGGTCCGCTTCGGCGGCCACGCCGGCACCGACGTCGAATCGGCCTACCGCACGTCGGCGGCCCAACGCGCCGACCGCGCCCGCGACCCGCTGCTGGCCACCGCCCGGGTGCTCGTCGATCGCGCCGGCCACACCCCGGCGGCCCTCGTGGCGCGGTACCTGGACGGGCGAGCCGCCCTGCGGGCCCGCGCCGTCGACCTGTTCGACCGCCCGCCGTTGCGGTCGGTGGCAGAGATCGTCGCCCCGCTCTCCCCCCGCCGCGCCGCCGCCGTCGCCGACCGTGCCGCGATCGCCGCGCCGGATGTCGATCGCGTCGCGTTCTTCGCCCGTCGTCCCGAGGACGACGGCCCGCTGACGCTGGCCGAAGCGGTCAACCGGACGCTGGGCGACCTGCTCGTCGGCGACCGCCGGGTCCTTGTGTTCGGCGAGGACGTCGGCGCCAAGGGCGGCGTCTACGGCGTCACCCGCGGGCTGCAGCGGCGGGCCGGCCGGCGCCAGGTCTTCGACACGTTGCTCGACGAGCAGTCGATCCTCGGCCTGGCCCTCGGCGCCGGCGTCTCGGGGCTGGTGCCGATCCCGGAGATCCAGTACCTCGCCTACCTCCACAACGCCGAGGACCAGCTGCGCGGCGAGGCGGCCAGCCTGGCGTTCTTCTCCAACGGGCAGTTCACCAACCCGCTCGTCGTACGGATCGCTTCCTACGGCTACCAGAAGGGGTTCGGCGGGCACTTCCACAACGACAACGCGGTCGGCGTGCTGCGTGACATCCCCGGTCTCGTCATCGCCTCCCCGGCCCACCCCGCGGACGCACCGGCGATGCTGCGCACGTGCGTGGCCGCCGCCGTCACCGACGGAACCGTCTGCGCGTTCCTCGAGCCGATCGCGCTCTACCACACGCGGGATCTCCACGAGCCGGGCGACGAGCGGTGGACCGCGCCATATGCGAGCCCAGCTGACTGGGCTCGTGACCACGTCCCGATCGGCGTCCCGACGATCGCCCGGGACGGTGACGACGTGCTCGTCATCACGTGGGCCAACGGGCTGTACCTGTCGATGCGCGTCGCCGAGCGGCTGGCCGCCGACGGAATCGGGTGTCGCGTGCTCGACCTGCGTTGGCTGGCGCCGCTGCCGATCGAGGAGGTCGCCCGTCACGCCCGCGCCGTCGGGCGGGTCGTCGTCGTCGACGAGACCCGCCGCTCCGGCGGCGTCGGCGAAGCCGTCTTGGCCGGCCTCGTCGAGCACGGCGTCGCGGTGCCGACCCGCCGGGTGACGGCCGCCGACTCGTTCATCCCGCTCGGCGACGCGTCACGCCTCGTGCTGGTCTCGGAGGACGACATCGAAGCGGCCGTGCGGGCCGTCCTGCAGGCCTGACCCGACGTCGTCGCCTCTCCCGCACGTTCGATGAGGCGATGGTGTGCGAGGCGCCACCGAGGTGCACCCCGGACGGCATCACATCGGCGGCCCGAACAGCTCCAGCGCCACGTTGTCCGGATCGCGAAACGCCAGGATGGTGGCGAAGGGGAGCGCCTGCACCGGGGTGTACCTCGTGCCCGCCGACTCCAGCCGGCGCTCGACCTCGGTCAGGTCGGCGACGTCGCTGGCGGCGAAGGAGAGGTGGTCGAGTCCGGTGCGCCGCTCGTCGAACGACTCGCCGCCCGCCCCGTCGTGCACGCGCAGCACGAGGGTCGTGCCGCCCGGCAGCGTTCCGTAGGCGAAGGTCGTCGTGTCGGATCGACCCTCCGATCGCTGTTCCCACCCGAGCACCTCGTGGTACCAGGCGCAGCTCCGCGCCAGGTCGTTGACCGTCAGGCTGACATGCGACACACCGGTCACCGCCATCTGTCCTCCCCGTCGTCCGAACGAGCACGTCCTCGCGGATGCGGTCGTGCCTACTGCCTGGCCTGCTCGCGCAGGACGCGACGCAGGATCTTGCCCGAGGCGGACTTCGGGATCGCGTCGACGAACGTGAGCTTGCGGATGTGCTTGTAGCTGGCGACCTGCTCCGCGACGAACCGTTGGATGTCGGCGGCCGTGGCGTCCTGCCCCTGCTTGAGCACGACGTAGGCGGCGGGGATCTCGCCCGCCTCGTCGTCGGGGAGCCCGATCACAGCTGCATCCGCGATCTGGGGATGGGTGAGCAGCAGTGCCTCGAGCTCGGCGGGTGGCACCTGGAACCCCTTGTACTTGATGAGCTCCTTCAGCCGGTCGACGATGAAGAGGTGCCCGTCGGCGTCGATGTGGCCGATGTCGCCGGTGTGCAGCCAACCGTCGTCGTCGATCGTGTCCTTCGTCGCGGATTCGTTGTTCAAGTAGCCCTTCATCACCTGTGGACCGCGAACCCACACCTCGCCGTCCTGGTCGACGCCCAACGGCGACTCCGTGGCGGGATCGACGATGTTGACCTCGGTGTTCGGAACGGTCACGCCGACCGAGCCGGGCTTGAACCTGCCCGTCGGCGTGGCATGGCTGACCGGCGAGAGCTCGGTCATGCCGTAGCCCTGCACGACCTCGCACCCGAGCCGCTTCCCACATTCGATCGCCAGCTCGGCCGACAGCGGCGCCGCACCCGAGAGCATCCAACGCAAGGCAGAGAGGTCGTAGTTGTCGA
This sequence comes from uncultured Acidimicrobiia bacterium, assembly GCA_963822315.1. GTDB lineage: Bacteria > Actinomycetota > Acidimicrobiia > Acidimicrobiales > Ilumatobacteraceae > JALZMG01. The sequence goes on along the minus strand of CAWGHB010000010.1, from coordinate 62,203 downwards.
CGAGCGGGTGCTTCGCCAGGGCGACGACCATCGGTGGGGCGACGAACGCCCGGGTGAGCCGGTGCTCCTGGTGCAACCGCAGGAACTGTTCGAAATCGAACCGTGGCATGGTGACGATCGTGGCGCCGGCCCGCAGCCCGAGGTTCAGGAGCACCTGCATGCCGTAGATGTGGAAGAACGGCAGCACGGCGACGAAGGCCTCCTCCTCGTCCATCATGACGGTGGCGAGGGTCTGCTCGATGTTCGAGACGAGGTTGCGATGGGTCAACATGACGCCCTTCGCCAGTCCCGTCGTGCCCGATGAGTACGGAAGCACGACGACGTCGTCGAGATCGACGGGGACCTGTTCGGCGAGCGGGGCGCCGGCCAGCTCGGCGATCGACCGGTAGCCGTCGGCATCGCCGATGACGTACACCTCCTTGACCGCCGAGTCCGCGATGGCGGCCGTGACCGTTTCGAGGAACGTCGGGATCGTCACCAGGCGCGTCGCACCCGAGTCGACGAGTTGGTGGTGGACCTCCCCCGGTGTGTACGTCGGGTTGACCGTGGTGAGCACACCACCGGCCAGCGCGACGGCATGGAAGACGAGGCCGTACTCGGGGCAGTTGGGCGCCATCACGGCGACCACCTCGCCCGTCGCCAGCCCACCCTCGAGCCAACCGCCGGCTTGCCGGCGCACGGCGTCGTCGAACTCGCTGTACGTCGTCGTCTGGCCCGTGACCCCATCGATGAACGCAGCCTTGTCGGCGAACCGGCCGGCCCGCTCCAAGATGTACGGCGTCAACGGCAACGCCGGAAGGCTGATCGACGCCAACGGACTGGCGAACGTCATCGTCCCGCCCCCTCACGATCTCCGAAACCGGAACAAGTCGGCCTCGCTCGCGCTCAGCGTAGCCACGACCCCCAGCCGCCCTTTGCCCGTCGACCGAGCGGCGGGCCCGCCAACCGGGCCGGTCGACGAGTTCTCCGTGAGTTCCGGGGCCATTTCTGGCCCCGGAACGGAGTCAGAACCCGCGGTTCGCGGACGTGGGCGATGGCGACGCGGAGTCGCCGAGCCGAGCTCGACGCCAGGGCGCCCGCGGCAGGTCCGACGCGCCCTCGTGGTCGTCGAGGCGCGCCCGGAGCAGGCCGAGGTTGTTCAGGTTCATCGCCCGCCACAGCTGCCACTTGTCGTGTCGGGTCCGCTCCATCACGGCGGCAGGGGCCAGATCGGCCACGACGGTGGTCGTCCCTCGGCGAACGCGGCCATGCCCTCGGCCGCCTCGGCTCCCGCGAACAGCTCGTCGGACAGCGCCCGCATCCGGTCGAAGGCCTCGTCCCGGCCCATCGACGGGACGTCGCGGAGCAGCCGCTTGGTCGCCGCCACCGCGCCCGGCGCGCCGGCCCGGATGCCCTCGCACAGCGCCGCGACCGTCGCGCCGACGTCGTCGCTGACGTGGGTCACGAGACCGACGTCGCGCGCCGTCGCGGCGTCGAACGGCTCGCCGGTCAGGAACGCTGCCGTCAAGCGGCTGCCGGAGGCCCGCCGGAGGATGGGGACCGAGATCATCGCGGCCGCGACACCGATGCGGACCTCGGTGAGAGCGAAGACGAGGTCGCGTCGGACGACGACGAGGTCGCACGACGCCATCAGGCCGATGCCCCCGGCGCGGGCCGGGCCGTCGACGGCGGCGATCGTCGGGACGTCCACGTCCATCAGGCGCTGCAGCACACGTACCACCGGGCGGGAGTCCGGCGCCGTCGTCCGCCGCTCCTTGAGGTCGGCGCCGGCGCAGAACGCCGGTGGCACGTGCGTCAGAACGATCGAGCGGACGTCCCCGGCGGCCACGCCGGCCTCGGCGACGTCGAGCGCGGCGGCCAGGTCGGCGACGAGGCGCATCGACAGCGCGTTGCGGTTGGCGGGGGAGTCGAGTGTGATCGTCGCCACCCCGTCGGCCACCCGGACGTGCACGAGCGAGCCGTCGGCGCCGTGGTGCGGGTCCGCGCGCTCGGTCATCGTCGGCGACGGTACCGCTCGGGTCAGCCGTGGTCGGTCGTCAGCTCGCGCAGGAACGTCTCCACCTCGGCGCGATCGCGCGTGCGGCGCATGGGCGGCAGCGCGCCGACGATGTCCCAGCGGTAGCGGGCGGTGCCGAGCCGGCGATCGAGGACGGCGACGACGCCGCGATCCTGGGTGGTGCGGATGAGACGCCCCGATGCCTGGGCGAGCAGCATCGCGGCCCGGGGCACGTCGATCTCGGCGAACGCGCGCCGCCCGACGAGCTCACGCCGAGCCGACAGCAGCGGGTCGTCGGGTCGCGGGAAGGGCAACCGGTCGATCACGACCAGGCTCAGCGTGCGGCCGGGGACGTCGACCCCCTGGAAGAAGCCCGCCGTCGCCAGCACCGATGTCGCCTCCTCGGCCGCGAAGCGAGCGACGAGCGCCGGCTTGGGCAGGTCCCGCTGGGTCAGGATCGGCAGCTCCAGCCGCTCGCGCAGTGCCGCGGCGGCGAGGTCCATCGCCTTCCAGCTGGTGAACAGCGCGAGCGTGCGGCCACCGGCCGCGGTGATCAGCGCGGCCAGTTCGTCGTGCACGGCGTCGCGGTAGCGGGCGTCGCGCGGGTCGGGCAGGTGCAGCGCGCAGTACAAGAGGGCTTGGTGCGCGTAGTCGAACGGGCTGCCGACGTCGGCGACGTCCGTGCGCTCGGTCGGCAGGCCGACCCGGGTCGGCAGCGATCTCGGGATGGTGGCGCTGGTGAGGATCGCCGTGCGGGTCGTCCAGACCCCGTCGCGCAGCGCCGGCCCGACGTCGAGCGGGGCGATCTCGAGGCGCGGGAGCTCGGCCGAGCCGGAGACGAACTCGACGAACCCGTCCGGGTGCTCGAGGGCCAGGTCGACGTGCTCGATCGCCCGACCGGTCAGCAGCTGGGCGCGCAACTTGCGCTGCTTGGCATCGTCGACCGGGGTCTCGATGGCGCCCAGTGCGTCCAGCGCCCGGCCGAGCCGCAGCCGGGCGTCGACGAGGGCGTCGTGGACGGCCGCCGGGTACGGCATGGGCAGGCGCTGACCGGCGAACGGACCGAGCGCGGCGCGCAACACGTCGGCGAGGTCCACGACGGACGCGAGGAGCTCGGGATCGTCGAGGATCCGTCGCAACGTCCCGGCGAGCGTGACGAACCGACCGGGGGCGAGATCGGCGCCGACCGTGTCGCTCATCACGTCCTCGAGCACGTGGGCCTCGTCGAACACGACCACGTCGTGCTCGGGGAGGATGACCCCGCCGCTGCCCACGTGCAGTCCGTAGAGGTGGGTGTTGACGACGATCACGTCCGCGGCCGCCGCCTGGCGGCGGGCCAGCTCGGCGAAGCACGGCTCACCCATCGGGCACCGGTCGGCGCCGGGGCACTCGTCGCTGCCCACGCTCACCGAGCGCCACGCCGCGTCCGTCGGTGACCACGTCAGCTCGGCCGCGTCGCCGCTGTCGCTCGTGGCCGCCCACGCGGCGATCCGCTGCACCTCACGACGCGTCGAGTCGGACATCCCGTCCAGCTCGAGCTGGCCGCCGTCGCCCGACCCGCTCTGGACCTCCCGGAGGCGCTGGATGCACACGTAGTTGCTGCGCCCCTTGAGCACGGCCCACGTGAACGGCGTCGGAAGCGCTCGCTGCAGGAGCGGGAGGTCCTTGCCGGCGAGCTGGTCCTGGAGCGCCTTCGTGGCCGTGGCGACCACCACCCGCGCCCCGGAGATCACCGCCGGCACGAGGTAGGCGAGCGTCTTTCCGGTCCCCGTGCCGGCCTGCACGACGAGGTGGCGCCGCGCTTCGATGGCCGACGCGACGAGCTCCGCCATCCTGCGCTGGCCGGGGCGATCCTCGGCGTCGGGCAGCTCGGCGGTCACACCGGCGAGCTCGGCGACGGGGTGCGCGGAGCCGACGAGCGCGGCGGCGTCGTCCCCGACCGGGTCGGCCGACGTCACGGGACGAGCGCGAGGGCGGCGTCGAGCTCGGCGGCGTCGTACTCGGGCCAGGTCTTGTCGGTGAAGTGGATCGCGGCGCCGGCGCTCTGCCACAGCAGGAAGTTGGAGACCCGACGCTCACCTGACGTCCGCACGAGCACGTCGACGGGTGGGAGCTCCGGCAAGTAGAGGTGCTCGGCGATCGTCGCCGTCGTCACGTCGCGGCCCTCGGCGCGCGTCCGGCGCACGGCGTCGACGAGCTCCTGGCGGGCGCCGTAGTCGAAGGCCACGGTGAGCAGCATCCCCCTGTTCTGCGACGTGTCGGCGATGGCCTTGCGGATCGCCCGCTGGACGTACCTCGGTGTGCGGGCGTCGGGGGTGTCGAACGGTCGGCCGATCCACTGGATGCGGACGTTGAGCTCGTTGAGCTCGCGCACCCGGCCGAACAGCTTGGCGTGGAGACCCAGGATGTGACGGACCTCGGCGCGCGGCCGCACCCAGTTCTCGGTCGAGAACCCGAACACCGTCAGCCAGCCGATGTCGCGGGTGACCGCGATGCGCACCAGGCGGGCCAGGTTCTCCTCGCCCTCGGTGTGGCCCTCGGTGCGGGGCAGCCCCCGGCGGCCGGCCCATCGACCGTTGCCGTCCATGATGCAGGCGACGTGCAGCGGGAGGTCACGGTGGCTCGACACAGCGACCCCACGTTACGACCCGGCCGGGAGCCACCGGTGTGAGGCAAGCCGAAGACGGTGTCGACACCACGCCTCTGTCGCGCTGGATCCGCGACGGGTAACCTCTCGACTCGGACGTGGTGGCGCCCCGGGCCGGGTGAGGCGGTGCGGGTCGCTGCCACGTCCTCCTGGTCCGAGCTCCGTTCCGATCGGGACCAGATCCCGGCGTCGGCGCGTGGGAGGATGACGGGGTGGGATCGTCGCTGGCGCACGTGATGGTCGTCGCGGGCACGACCGACGAGTGGGCCGCGATGACCGAGCACGACTGGCGTCGCGTCGCCGACGATCTGGGCGCCGTCGTGGCTGCCGCCGGCGCGTCCTGGCTCACGATCCGGGCCTATGAGTCCGGCGCCGACCCGGTGGCGGGCCGAGGGCTGACGCGCCACCACCTGACGACCGCCGACGGCCGCTGCGACGTGCTCATCGACCCGGTGAGCGACGGCCGGGAGCGCTTTGCTGCAGCGATGCGCGATCTGCCGGCCGGTACCGAAGTCGACGAGAAGGCGGTGACCGGCGTCCTGTACGCGCCGGCCGACGTCGAGCCCGACCTGGTGATCGTGCTCGGTCCGCCGACCCGCCTCCCGCCGTCATTGGTGTGGGAGCTCGCGTACGGCGAGCTCGTGTTCCTGCCGGTCCGCCTCGCCGAGCTCGGTCGCGACGACCTGGTCGCGGCGGTCGAGGACTTCCACGGCCGCCAGCGCCGGTTCGGGGGTCTCGACACGTGAGCGCCATGAGCGTCCCGGTGGCCACGTGAGCTCGCACCTGTATCGGGACGTGGGCGTGGTGCTGCGGACCTACAAGCTGGGGGAGGCCGACCGCATCGTCGTGCTGTTGACGGCCGAGAACGGCAAGGTCCGAGCCGTCGCCAAGGGTGTGCGCAAGACGACGTCGAAGTTCGGCGCCCGCCTCGAACCGCTGAGCCACGTCCGCCTGCTGCTGTACCGGGGTCGCGACCTCGACATCGTCAGCCAGGCGGAGTCCGTCGAGCCGATCACCCCGTTGCTCTCGACGCTCGACCGCGCGTCGCAAGGCATGGCCGTCCTCGAGGCGGCGGACCAGCTGGCCCTCGAGCGTGAGCCGAACCCGCAGCTGTACCGCATGCTCGTCGGCGTGCTGCGCACGATCGCCGAGCGGCCCGGTCCGCTCATCGTGCCGGCGTTCTACTGGAAGCTGCTCGCCGCCGAGGGCCTGCGGCCGGAGCTCGACACCTGCGTGCGCTGTGGCGGGGCCGAGCCCGATGTGACCCTCGTCGCCTTCGACCTCGGCGAAGGCGGCGTGCTGTGCCGTTCGTGCCGCTCGGGCATCGCGCTCTCGCCGATCGCGCTCGGGCTCATGCGCGACATCCTCGACGGCCGGCTCAACGACGCGCTCGCCACGCCGGAGTCGCCGGCGACCCACGAGGTCGGGGTCCTCGCGACGCGGGCCCTCGAGCACCACATCGAGCGGCGGCTGCGCGCCGTCGCCATGTTCGAGCGCCACTGACCGCCGCCCAGAACGTGGGGCGGAACGGCATGAAGCGAGCGTCGGATGCCGCTCTAGCCTGGTGGGCCATGGCGGCCACCGACCTCGACCAGATCGTCAACCTGTGCAAGCGCCGCGGGTTCGTGTACCCGTCGGCGGAGATCTACGGCGGCTTCCGCAGCGCCTACGACTACGGCCCGCTCGGCGCGCTCATGCTGCGCAACGTCAAGGAGGCGTGGGTGCGGGCGATGGTGCAGGAACGTGACGACGTCGTCCTCATCGACGCCGCCATCCTCGGGCCGCCCCAGGTGTGGGAGGCCAGCGGCCACCTCTCGAACTTCACCGACCCGCTCGTCGACTGCACGAACTGCAAGAACCGGTTCCGCCTCGACAAGCTCGACGACCCGAACACCTGCCCGAGCTGCGGCAAGCACGGCACGTTCACCGAGGCCCGTCAGTTCAACCTCATGTTCAAGACCCAGGCCGGCCCGGTCGAGGACTCGGCGGCGGTCGCCTACCTGCGCCCGGAGACGGCGCAGGGCATGTTCGTCAACTTCGCCAACGTGGTGCAGACGACGCGCAAGAAGCCGCCGTTCGGCATCGCCCAGGTCGGCAAGTCGTTCCGCAACGAGATCACGCCGCAGAACTGGATCTTCCGGACCCGCGAGTTCGAGCAGATGGAGATGGAGTTCTTCGTGCCGCCGGCCGACAGCGCCCGCTGGTACGAGTACTGGTGCGCCGAGCGCCTGGACTGGTACGTGCGCCACGGCATCCCGGCCGACCTGCTGCGCCTGCGCCCGCACGACGCCGACGAGCTCTCGCACTACTCATCGGGCACGTCGGACGTCGAGTTCAGGTTCCCGTGGGGCTTCGACGAGCTCGAGGGCATCGCTCAGCGCACCGACTTCGACCTGAAGGCTCATGCCGAGCGCTCGGGCGAACGGCTCGACTACTTCGACCAGGCGAGCGGCGAGCGCTACGTGCCGTACGTCATCGAGCCGGCGGCCGGTGCGACCCGCACCATGGCGGCGTTCCTGCTGGCCGCCTACGACGAGGACATCGTCAACGACGAGCCGCGCACCGTGCTGCGGTTGCACCCGCGCCTGTCGCCGTACCAGGTGGCCGTGCTGCCGCTGTCGCGCAAGGACACGCTGACACCCTTGGCCCACGAGGTCCGCAAGACGCTCAGCGAGCGCTACATGGTCGACTACGACGAGACCCAGGCGATCGGGCGCCGCTACCGCCGGCAGGACGAGATCGGCACCCCGCTCGCCGTGACCGTCGACTTCGACTCGCTCGACGACAAGGCGGTCACGATCCGCGACCGTGACACCACCGAGCAAGTGCGCGTGCCGATCGACGACGTGCTGGACGAGGTGGCCGACCGGCTGGGATTCTGATCGCCCCGGCCGTTACGTTCCCCGACATGAGTGAAGAAGCAGCCCCGTCCGGCCCCGTCGCCATGCTCGCACGCATCCCGGCCCAGCCCGGCCGCCGCGACGAGCTGGTCGCCGCGCTGCAGCAGGCGATCACGAACGCCGAGGGCGAGGCCGGCACCCGGCTGTACATCCTCCACACGGCCGACAGCGATCCCGACGCCGTGTTCTTCTACGAGCTGTACGAGGACGCCGCGGCGATGGACGCCCACCTGACGAGCGACGCCTTCAAGGCGCTCGGCGCCGGGCTGCGCGACCTCGCCGGTGGCCGCCCGGAGCTGACCAAGCTGATCCCTGTGAGCGGCAAGGGGCTCTGACGGCCACCTACCTCGACCGCATCGTCGCCCGCCACCGCGAGGCGGCGGCGGACGACCAGCGTCCGCTCGACGGCCTGATCAAGGTCGCCGAGGGGATGTGGCCGACGCGCCGCTTCGCACGGGCGCTCGGTGGTCCAGGCCTGGGTGTGATCGCCGAGATCAAGCGGCGCTCGCCGTCGAAGGGCGACCTCAACCCTCGGCCTCGACGCGATCGCGTTGGCCCAGGCCTACGAAGCGGGCGGCGCGACGTGCCTGTCGGTGCTCACCGACATGGAGTTCTTCGGCGGCCGCATCGACGACCTCAACGTGGCGCGGGCATCGACCGACCTCCCGGTGCTGCGGAAGGACTTCACGGTGTCGGAGCGCGACGTCGCCGACGCCCGGCTGATGGGTGCGGACGCCGTGCTCCTGATCGTCGCCGTCCTCGAGCAGCCCGAGCTCGTCGCATGCCTCCGGCTGGCCCGGCACCTCGGGCTCGACGCGCTGGTCGAGGTGCACGACGAGCCCGAGCTCGAGATCGCCCTGGACGTCGGGGCGACCCTGATCGGTGTGAACCAGCGCGACCTCGTGACGTTCGAGGTCGACCAGCAGCGCGCCGACCGGATGGCGGCCGCCGATCCCCGACGGGGTCGTCAAGGTGGCCGAGTCCGGCATCCGCGACGGCGCCGATGCCGCCCACCTGGCCGAGGCCGGCTACGACGCTGTGCTCGTCGGCGAGGCGCTGGTGACTGCCGCCGACCCCGCCGCCGCGGTCCGCGCCCTGCTCGCCGGCTGACCCGCATCCGATCGTCACCTCTCAGCCGGGTGCTTCGCTCGGCCACCTACCCGCACGACGCACTCGGGTGGACCGAAGCACTCGGACGGGACCCGGGGGACGGGCCGATACGGAACCCTGTCGGGGCAGGTCGCGCCGCTACCGTGACCGCCGCATGTTCGTGAAGATCTGCGGCATCACCAACGAGGACGATGCGCTGCTCGCCGTCGCCATGGGCGCCGACGCCGTCGGGTTCGTCTTCGCACCGTCGCCACGGCAGATCGCGCCGCAGCAGGTCTACGACATCTCCCGGCGGTTGCCGCCCGAGATCCTCACCGTCGGCGTGTTCCGCGACGAGCACCCCAAGCGCGTCGTCGGCCTGGTCAACCGCTCGGGCGTCAAGGCCGCCCAGCTGCATGGCAGCGAGACCGCCGATGTCGTCGCCGAGGTCGCCCGATCGGTGCGATGGGTGATCAAGGCCTTCCCCGCCGGGTCCCCGCAGCTGGCCAAGGCACGGGACCTGGCCACCGACCTGATCCTGCTCGACGCGCCGACGCCGGGGTCGGGCCACGTCTTCGACTGGACGTTGGCCGGCGAGGTGCCCGAGGGCGTGCGCCTGATCCTGGCCGGCGGCCTCGACCCGGACAACATCGCTGACGCCGTGCGCGCCGTCGAGCCGTGGGGCGTCGACGTCTCCTCGGGAGTCGAGCGCTCGCCCGGGAAGAAGGACGCCCTCAAGGTGAAGCGGTTCATCGAGCGAGCCCGCGCCGCCGCACCCCAGCCCTACCTCGGGCCCGACGAGCTGCCCTACGACTGGAGCGATGAATGAGCGAGCGAGCCTCGACGGGGCACCGATGAGCGGCCCCGCCGACATCGAGGAGCGCCTGATGCGCGAGCCGAGCCCGGAGGGCCGGTTCGGCGAGTTCGGCGGGCGCTTCGTCCCCGAGACGCTGGTCCCGGCGTGCCAGGAGCTGGAAGCGGCGTTCCGGGAGGCGTGGGCCGATGCCGCGTTCCGTGCCGAGCTCGACGAGATCCTGCGCGACTACGCCGGCCGGCCGTCGATCCTCACCGAGTGCCACAACCTCGGCGCCCGGCTCGGGCTGCGGCTGCTGCTGAAGCGCGAGGACCTCAACCACACCGGCTCGCACAAGATCAACAACGTCATCGGGCAGGCCCTCCTGGCCAAGCGGATGGGCAAGGCCCGCCTGGTCGCCGAGACCGGCGCCGGGCAGCACGGCGTGGCCACGGCCACGGCTGCCGCCCTCCTCGGGATGCGCTGCAAGGTCTACATGGGGGCGGTCGACGTCGAGCGCCAGGCGCTCAACGTCTTCCGGATGCAGATCCTCGGTGCCGAGGTCGAGGCCGTGCACAGCGGCAGCCGGACGTTGAAGGACGCCGTCAACGAGGCGATGCGCGACTGGGTCGCCACCGTCGGTGACACGCACTACTGCCTGGGGTCGGTGATGGGTCCGCACCCGTACCCGTGGATGGTGCGCGAGCTGCACCGGGTCATCGGCGACGAGTCTCGCGAGCAGTGCCGGGCACTCACCGGCGGCGACCCCGACGTCGTCGTCGCCTGCGTCGGCGGCGGGTCCAACGCGGCCGGGCTGTTCGCCGGCTTCGTCGACACCAGCGCCCGGCTGGTGGGCGCCGAACCAGCCGGCGGCGCCGCCGTCGGGCGGGGCGTGCCGGGCGTCGTCCACGGCATGCGCAGCTACCTCATGCAGGACGAGTACGGCCAGGTCGAGGAGGCGCACTCCGTCTCGGCCGGCCTGGACTACCCCGGCGTCGGTCCGGAGCACTCCTACCTGCACTCGGTCGGTCGCGGCCGAGTACCCACCGGTGTCCGATCCCGAGGTGCTCGATGCGTTCTCGCTGCTGGCCCGGACCGAGGGCATCCTCGGCGCCTTCGAGTCGGCCCACGCCATCGCCTGGGTGGTGCGCGAGGCGCCGTCGCTCGCCGGCCAGACCGTCCTCGTCTGCCTCTCGGGTCGCGGGGACAAGGACGTCGCCCAGGCCATGGAGCTGATCGGGCGCGACTCGGGCACGGCGGGCTGACATGGGTCGCATGGAAGAGCACTTCCGTGCTGCGCGGGCCGACGGTCGCAAGCTGCTCGTGCCGTACATCACCGGCGGCTATCCCGGCTGGGAGGACGCGGTGCGGGCGGCGGCCGCCAACGGCGCCGACGGCATCGAGATCGGCATCCCGTTCTCCGATCCGGTGATGGACGGGCCGGTGATCCAGCAGGCGTCGCAAGCAGCCCTCGATGCTGGCATCACCCCGCCGGCGGTGCTCGACGCTGCCGCCAAGCTGGAGGTCGGGATCCCGCTCGCCGTCATGACGTACTACAACCTCGTCCACCACGACGGCCATCGCCGCTTCGCGGGACGGCTCGTCGCCGCCGGGATCGACGCGTGCATCCTGCCCGACCTCCCGCTCGAGGAGGCCGGGCCGTGGTGCGAGGCGGCCGACGACGCCGGGGTCGAGACCGTCATGCTCGCCGCGCCGACGGCACCCGACGACCGCCTGCCGCGGATCGCGGCGCGGGCGCGGGGCTTCGTCTACGCCGTCGGGCTGCTCGGCGTGACCGGCGAGCGGGACGCCCTGGCGGCGTCGGCCAGCGAGCTCGCCGCGCGCGTGAAGCGGATCACCGACAAGCCAGTCCTGATCGGCGTCGGTGTGTCGAACGCCGAGCAGGCCCAGCAGGCGTGCCGGGTCGCCGACGGAGTCGTGCAGGGGGCGTCGGTCGTTCGGCGCCTCATGGAGAACGGTCCCGACGCCGTCGGCTCGTACGTCGCCGAGGTGCGGGCGGCGATCGACGCCATGCACGGATGAGGTGAGGACTCGGCGGCGAGCGCTGCGCCTCCGACCGAAACGCCGTCCCTCGGCGCGACCTCAGGTGGCGAACATCAGGGCCACGACACCGATCACCGCCAGCACGGCGACGGCGATGCCGGTGATGCCCCACACGGAGCGACCCTGCGGCAGGGGATCGGCGGAGAACGGGTGCAGCGCCTCGACGTGCCGGTCGTGGAGCTCCTGCTCCGTCGCCGGGCGGGTGCCCACCTTGGGGAGGTGCCGCCGGCCCTTGCGCTTCATCCCGGACGAGCCCATCGGGCGATGGTAGACGGGCCGGCGGATCGGCCCCGCACGCACGGCTCGGAGGTGCCGAGGGCGTCGCCGCGCTACTCGGCGGGCAGCAGCGTCGGCTGGTGGTGATCCATGGTCCCGTACCAGGCCGGCAGCGGGAGCCGCTCGGGCCACGGCTTCTTCAGCCAGGTGCCGACGTCGATGCGCTCGGTGATGCGCCAGCGGTCCGTCCGGGCCAGCCGGTCCTTGTAGAACCCGCCGACCTCCATGACGAACTCCTCGCCGGACGGCTCGACGAGCGTCTGGTAGGCGATGAAGTACGTGATCGCCCGAGCCGTGTCGCCGGTGATCTCACAGTGGTGCGTTGTCATGTTGTGGTGCAGCCCGGCGTACCGACCGAGGCCCGCGCTCAGCCACTCGATCGTGGTGTCGAGGTCGGCGCGGGACCCGCCGAACTCCGAGTAGTCGATGACCGCATCTGGGGCGAACAGGTCCCGGTACATCCGCCAGTCGTGCCCGTCGCAGGCCAGCGCGTAGCGGTCCATGAGCTCGCGGATCGCCAGTCGGTCGGCAAGTTCCTGCACGTCCATCGGCGCGGAGCCTACTGGTGCCCCCGGAACGGGTCGGGCCTGGCGCGCGGGGACTGCCGCATACGATCGCATCGTGACTCTCTCGTCCGGCGATGCCGCTCCCGACTTCACCCTGTCCGACCAGCACGACCAGCCCACCTCCCTGTCCTCGCTCCGTGGGCGTCGGGTGCTCGTGTACTTCTACCCGAAGGCCGACACGCCCGGGTGCACCAAGCAGGCGTGCGGGCTCAACGACATCCTCGGCGAGGTCGGCGACACCGCAGTCCTCGGCATCAGCCCCGACAAGCCGTCCAAGCAGCTCAAGTTCGCCGACAAGTACGGGCTCGGCTTCCCGCTGCTGTCCGATCCCGACCACGCGACCGCCGAGGCGTTCGGCGTGTGGAAGCAGAAGAGCATGTACGGGCGGACCTACATGGGCATCGAGCGCTCGGCGTTCCTGATCGACGAGCACGGCAAGATCGCTGAGGCCTGGTACAAGATCAGCCCGGCCGACACCCCCAAGAGGCTGTTGGCCGCGTTGGCGCCATGACGCTCCCGCTGCCGGCCGACGTCCTCCCGCACCGCCCGCCGTTCCTGTTCGTCGACGAGCTCACGGCACTCGTCGCCGGTGAATCGGCCCGTGGCGTGTGGCGGTTGCGGGGCGACGAGTGGTTCTTCCCCGGCCACTTCCCGGGGCGGCCGACCCTTCCCGGGGTGCTGATGTGCGAGGCGATCGCCCAGGTCGGGGCGATCGCCGTGCTCACCGACGAGCGGTTCGCCGGCAAGCTGCCCCTGTTCGGGGGTCTCGACAGCGCCCGGTTCCGCCGCCAGGTCGGCCCCGGCGACGACTTGACGCTCGATGTCACGCTCGGACGCATGTCGGCGCGGGCCGGCAAGGGCTCGGGTCGCGCCCTCCTCGGTGGACCCGACGGCGACGTCGCGTGCAGCTGCGACCTGCTGTTCGTCGTCGTCGACGCCTGAGCGGCCCGGCGCGCAACAGGGGCCGAACCCGCCCGGTCCGGCCCCTGTCGGATGCGCGATCTTAGTCAGTGCCGCGTCCCCGCGTGCGGCCGCCGACGGCGCGGACGCCGCACCTGTGTGACGCGGACGGCGCAGCGCTCATAGAGGAGGTGACACATCACGTCCGACCGGCGGGCCGGACTCACTCGAAGGGGTTCCACACATGCGTCGCACACTCATCGCGCCGGCGGTCGCGCTCTCGCTCACCGTCGGCTTCCTCACGGCGGGGGCGGCCGAGGCCGGCCAGCCGGCCGACGACAACCGGGGCGCGGTCTGCGCGTCGCGCTCTCGCAGCGGTCGGGACCTGCAGGTCATCGGTCTCGTGGCCGATGGCTCGCTCGTCTGCTTCCGCGACAGCCGACCGGATCGGGCCCGGACGATCGGGGCGGTGACCGGCCTGGTCGGTGACACGTCACTCGTCGGCCTCGACCACCGGCCGGCCAACAGCGTCCTGTACGGCGTCGGCGACGCCGGCGGGGTCTACTCCGTCGATGCGAACACCGCTGCGGCGACCCTCGTCAGCCGCCTCGACCAGCCGCTGCAGGGCAACAGCTTCGGGGTCGACTTCAACCCGACCGTCGATCGGCTCCGGATCGTGTCCGACACCGGCCAGAACCTCCGGGTCAACGTCGACACCGGGGCCGCGACCGTCGACGGACCGTTGAACCTCCCGGCGGCAATGCCGCCCGTCAACCCGGCGATCGGCGTCACCGCGGTGGCGTACACCAACAACGACTTCGATCCGGCGACGGCCACGACGCTGTTCGACGTCGACACGACGAACGACAACGTGGTGATCCAGGCCCCGGCGAACGCCGGGTCTCTCAGCCCGACCGGCAAGCTGGGCGTCGACGCCGCCAACGAGGTCGGCTTCGACATCTACAGCGAGCTGCGCGACGGCACGACGTCCGTCAACCGGCCGTTGGCCTCGATCGCCGCCCCGGGCCAGCCCGACGAGCCTCTACCAGGTGGACCTGCTCACCGGTCGGGTCGCCAGGGTGGGCGCGTTCCACCAGGCGGTCGTCGACATCGCGATCCCCACGGACCAGCGCTGACCACGTCGCGATGGTCGGATCGCACGGCGGTGCGATCCGACCACCGGGCGGCGACGAACAGCCGCACGATGATGACCAGCGGCGAGGAGGGACGCGGGACGTTGACCGACGACGCCGCCGACGACCTGCGCGGCACGGTCGATCGGGCGGCTCGTCGCGACCCCGACGCGTGGGAAGCGCTCTACCGGCGCAGCCACCGGAACCTCGCCGCGTACGCCCGCCGGCGCTTGTTCGACGACCAGGCCGCCGAGGACGCCGTGAGCGAGACGATGGCCCGGGCCCTCGACAACATCGATCGGTTCACGTGGCAGGGGGCCGGGTTCGACGCCTGGCTGTACGGCATCGCCCGCAACGTCGTCCGCGAGGTGGGTCGGTCACGGGGACGCACGACTTCGCTCGCCGACAACGATCGCGCATCCACCGATCGTGGTCCCGAGGACGAAGCGGTCGCCGGCGACGAGGCGGGGGTCGTGCGAGCGGCGTTCGCTCGACTCGGCGACGATGATCGGGAGGTGTTGGAGCTGCGTGTGCACGCCGGGCTCAGCGCCGACGCCGTCGGTGCGCTGCTCGGCAAGCGCCCGGGTGCGGTCCGCATGGCCCAAGCCCGCGCCCTGCAGCGGCTACGAGGACTGATGGAGGAGGTGAGCGATGGCGGACGATGACCGGGACGCCGGGCCCGACGACGGCCGGTTGACGGCCATGCTGCGCGCCGCGCTCGACGACGGCCCGCCCTCGCCGCCACCCGATCGCATCGCCGCGCTGCGGTCGCGTGCCGAGGCGGCACGGGCTCGGTGGGCGGGAGGATCCAGCGCGGTCGGCGCCCGGGCGCCCGCCGCACGATCGAGGTGGCTGGCCGTCGCGGCCGCCGTCGTCGCGCTCGCCCTCGGCTTCGGCGTCGCCACAGCGTGGTTCAGGACCAACGACGACGACGTCGCCGGTGTGGTCGAGTACGACGGCTCGATGGTCGGCCCGGACGGTGCTGTCGACGCGTCGATCCAGGTCGTGGCCACCGGCATCGGCCGCGTCGTCGAGCTGCGCACCGACGCGCTGCCGATCCTGCCGACGGGCGAGCTCTACGCCGTCTGGTTCGTCGCCGCCGACGACGCCCCGGGCACGCCCCATCGCATCTCGGCCGGGACGTTCCACCCCGATCCGTCCGGGCGGAGCGATGTGCGCTTCGCGGCGGCCGTCGACCCCGCGCGGTACCCGATCGTCGAGATCACGGCCGAACCCGGCGGTGGCAACCCCCTCCCGACGGGCCCGGTCGTGCTGCGCGCCGAGATCCCGCCGCCCTGATCGGGCGCCGTCAGCCGGGGCCGATGATCACCGAGCCGTTGTGGCCGCCGAACCCGAAGTTGTTCGAGATCGTCGGGCCCGGCTCCCAGTCGCGGGCGTCGCCGGTCACCACGTCGATGCCGAGGTCGACGACCTTGGTGTTGGCCGTCGGGGGGATCGCCCGGTGCTGGAACGACAGCAGCACGGCGGCCGCCTCGAGCGCTCCGGCCGCCCCGAGGGCGTGGCCGGTGACGCCCTTGATCGACGTGACCGGCGGGCCGTCGTCCCCGAACACGGCTCGGGACGCCTCGGCCTCGGCGGCGTCGTTGAGGGGCGTCGACGTGCCGTGCGCGTTGATCTGGGCGATGTCGCCGGGCTGCAGGCCGGCGTCGTCGAGGGCCAGGCGCATGCATGTCTGGGCACCGACGCCCCCGGGCGACGGCGCCGTGATGTGGTGGGCGTCGGCGTTGCTCGCGGCGCCGAGGACCTCACCCAGGATCGTGGCGCCGCGGCCGACGGCGTGCTCCCATTCCTCGAGGACGAGCACGGCCGATCCCTCACCCATGACGAAGCCGTCGCGGTCGACGTCGAACGGACGGCTCACCCCGACCGTCGACAGCGCGGTCATGTTGCCGAAGCCGGCGATCGCCGTCACGGTGCCGGCCGACTCGCTGCCGCCGGTGACCACGGCGTCGCACCGTCCCCAGGCGATGAGCCGCGCCGCGTTGCCGATCGCGTGGGTGCCGGCGGCACATGCGGTGCAGACCGTCTCCGCCGGGCCCTGGAAGCCGAACCGCATGGAGATCGCCGCCCCGGCGGCATTGGCCATCATCATCGGGACGAGGAACGGCGAGACCCGTCGCTCGCCCTTCTCGTGACAGACGATCGCCTGGGCCTCGAGGGTGTGCAAGCCGCCGACCCCGGTCGCGAAGATCGTGCCGATCCGCCCCGGGTCGAGCCCGAGGTCACCGGCCTGATCGATCGCTTCGGTCGCGGCGGCGATGGCGAACTGCTCGACGCGGTCCGCCCGGCGGGCCTCCTTCGGCGAGGGGTACCACGGCGCCGGATCCCAGTCCTCGATCTCGATCGACCGCGACGAGGTGATGCCGGGACCGAGCAGGCCGCGCCAATAGGCGTCCTTGCCGATCCCGCACGGCGCCAGCACCCCCAGCCCGGTGACGGCCACCCGACGGCTGTTCGGCTGCATCGGGAGGCCGCCTCAGAGCTTGCCGGCGACGAGGTCGTAGGCCTGGCCGACGGTCTCGATCCCCTCCAGCTCCTCCTCGGGCACCGAGATGTCGAACTCCTCCTCCAGCGCCATCACGAGCTCGACCAGGTCGAGGCTGTCGGCATCCAGGTCGTCGCCGAACCGGGCATCGGGCACCACTTGGTCCTCGGAGACCGAGAGCACCTCGACGGCGCACTTCTTGAAACGACCGAAAAGTTCCTGATCCACGTTTGCTCCTTGATGCGGTGGACGGGCGGGTGTCGTGGGGTGGGCTGCCGGGCGGCGTCCCTTGGGCAAGAGTGTGTCACACGGCCCCGGCGACTCAATGCCCCATGCCGAGGCCGCCGTCGACCGGGATCACCGCCCCGGTGATGTACGCGGCGTCCGGCGACGCCAGGAACCGCACGGCGCCGGCGACCTCGTCGGGGGTCGCCATGCGTCCGAGGGGGACCGCGGCGGTCAGCTCGGCAAGTCGCTTCTCGCCGACGGCGAGCATCATCTCGGTCTCGACGGGTCCCGGCGCGACGACGTTCACGGTGATGCTGCGGGAACCGAGCTCGCGGGCCAGCGATCGGGCGAAGCCGATCAAGCCCGCCTTGGAGGCGGCGTAGTTGGCCTGGCCGGCCGAGCCGAGCAGGCCGACGACGGACGACACCAGGATGATGCGACCCCGCCGGGCCCGCAGCATGCCGTGGGCCGCCCGCTTCACGACCCGGTAGGCAGCGGTCAGGTTGGCGTCGATCACCGACGTGAAGTCGTCCTCGCTCATCCGCAGGAGGAGCAGGTCCTTGGTCACGCCGGCGTTCGACACCAGCACCTCGACGGGGCCGCCGAAGTGCTCCTCGATCGATGCGAACGCGCTGTCCACGTCGGCGCCGGACGTCACGTCGCACTTGACGCCGAACAGGTCGTCGGGCGGGTCCGACGACCGATAGGTCACGGCAACGCGGTCGCCGTCGGCGGCGAAGCGCCTGGCGATCGCCAGGCCGATGCCTCGCGATCCACCGGTGACGAGGACGATCCGGCCCTCGTCCGCTCGCTCGGGGCCCGGCATCAGAGCTCGCCGCCCCAGCGCAGCACGGCGCTGGCTGCCGTCATCCCGGCACCGAAGCCGACGAGGAGCACCAGGTCGCCGTTCTCGACCCGTCCTTCGTCGAGGGCGTCGACGAGGGCCAGCGGGATCGATGCCGACGACGTGTTGCCGGTCCGATCGAGGACGACCGAGGCGCGTTCCATCGGGATGCCGATCCGGTCGCAGGCGGCGGTGATGATGCGGGTGTTCGCCTGGTGCGGCACGAGCAGCGCGATGTCGTCGACCGAGACGCCGGCGTGGGCGATCGACTTCATGGCCGAATCGACCATGATCCGGACCGCCCGCCGGAAGACCTCCTTGCCGTCCATGCGGATGTGGCCACCGATCTCGGCGTAGAGGAAGCGCTCGGCGGAACCGTCGGCGTCGAGGTCCCAGCCGAGCAGCTGTCCGCCGCCGTCGACGGCCTCGAGCACGACGGCGCCCGACCCGTCGGCGAACAGCACGGCCGTGTTGCGGTCCTCCCAGTCGGTGATCCGGGCAAGGGTGTCGGTGCCGATCAGCAGCACCCGTTCGGCGCCCATGGCGATCAGTCCGTGGGCGGTGACGAGGCCGTACGTGAAGCCCGAGCAGGCAGCGTTGACGTCGAACGCCCCGCAGCGCAGGCCGAGCTCGGCGGCCACCGTCGCCGACGTCGCCGGCACGGTCCGGTCGGGCGTCGTCGTCGCCAGGATGACGGCGTCGATCGACGCCGGGTCGAGCCCGGACATGCCGAGCGCCTGGCGCCCGGACTCGGCCGACAGGCCGGCGGTCGTGCCGCCGACATGGCGCTCGCGGATGCCCGTGCGCTCGCGGATCCACTCGTCGCTCGTGTCGAGACCCATGTCGGCGAGGTCGGCGTTGGTGAGCGTCTTCGGTGGCAGGGCTGTGCCCCACCCCGTGATCACTGCTCCGCGGACCCCCGGGCGCATAGCGGGCATGACGGACTCCTTATCCTCGTGGCCTCGCTGGCGCTCGGCCGCGTGACTCATCGTCGCTGCGGTCGGGGGCCGAAGCGGTGGCATGGCTGGACGGGCTGCGGCCGGGCGCGCCGTGGCGCTCGGCCGCGTGACTCATCGTCGCTGCGGTCGGGGACCGAAGCGGTGGCATGGCTGGACGGGCCGCGTGACTCATCGTCGCTGCGGTCGGGGACCGACGGGTTCACACGCACGATCAGACCGTGCGCAACCAGGCGATGGGCTGGCGGGACGTGACCCGCTCCGTGTCGACGGCGATGTAGCTCTGCAGGATCCCGGCGAACGGGGAGCGGACCTCCCGCTGGGCGACGTGGCCGAGCACGGTGCCGACGTCGATCCTGTCCCCGTCGCTGATGTCGGGCCGCCGGGTGAAGATGCCGGCGGCGGGGCTGACCACGAGGCGCTCGCTGGCGAAGAGGTGCTCGCCTTCGAGGCGGGCGGGTCGTGACGGTGCGTCGGACCCGACCCATTCGATGAGGCGGTCGAGCTCCTCGGGCGTGGCGACGGTGATCGTGCGGGCGTCGTTGAGCGTGCGCTTGGCCATGCCCGTGAGGACGCCGCCCGGGCCGAGCTCTGCGTAGTCCGTGACGCCGAGGTCCTCCAGCTCCTGGAGGCACTGCTTCCAGCGCACCGGCGACGAGAGCTGGGCCGACAGGAGGCTGGCCCACTCCTTACCCTCGTGGTGGGGCAGGGCGTCGACGTTGGCCACCACGGGCACCTCGGTGTCGCGTGGGTCGGCCTCGGCGATCGCCGCCCGCAGGCGGTTGCGCGCCGACGACCATGAACGGTGTGTGGAAGGCGCCGGCGACCTGCAGCGGCATCACCTTCTTGGCCCCCAGCTCCTTGGCGTGGGTCGCCGCCGCCGCGACACCGGCGGGCGACCCGGCGATGACGACCTGGCCGGGGGCGTTGTAGTTGGCGACCCAGACGTCCTCGTCGGCTCGCCGGCACGCGACGTCGACCTGCTCGTCGTCGAGGCCGAGCACGGCCGCCATGGTGCCCGGTTGGGCCAGACCCGCCTCGTGCATGGCGTCGGCACGGGCGACCACGAGCCGCACGCCGTCGTCGAAGCCGAGGGCCCCGGTCGCCGTCAGCGCGGTGTACTCACCCAGGCTGTGACCGGCACAGAAGCTGGGCTCGATGCCGAGGCGCTCGACGGCGTCGAGGACCATCAGGCTCGACACGAACGTGGTGAGCTGCGCGTTGCGGGTGTCGCGGAGGGCCTCGGCATCGGCGTCCAGCAGCAGCGCGCCGACGTCGCGGCCGGCGATGTCGCTGGCCTCTTCCACGAGCTCCCAGCTCTCGTGATCGACCCACGGCCTCCCCATGCCGGGTCGCTGCGACCCCTGACCGGGGAACGTGAACGCGAGCATTGCTGGCACGTTAGACGCGTTCCCGGAGACCGAAACGGACCCCGTCGCCGGCCGGGGCGGCCGACCGGACCGATGTCCGGCGCAGTGCCCCGGGTGGGACTCGAACCCACACCGTACGGATTTTGAGGCCGTTGCCTCTGCCAATTGGGCTACCGGGGCGTCTCCGAGCCGGCAGCGTAACGGCCGGGACCGGCGAGCCGACCGCTCGCCGGTCGTCCGACCGGCGCGATCAGGCGGTGCGGAGCGCCGCGATCAGCTCGGCCTTGCTCATGCGCGTCGGGCCGGTGATCTTGAGCTCCTTGGCCCGGTCGACGAGCTCGGCCTTCGTCCACTGCTCGTACGGCGTGCCCGTGCCCGGGGCATCGTCGACCGCGTCGATCGCCGAGTCGAGGAGATCGCTGACGGAGTCGTTGGCGGCACCCGACACCCGCCGACCCTGGGCCGTGGCCTGCCCGGCGACGGTGCGGACGTTGCGGCGTGCGTTGGTGAGGAGGTCCTCACCGGCGGCGCGGGCCTGGCCGGCGACGGTCTTGCCCGACACCCGGGCCGTCTCCAGGAACGACGACGTCGAACCGGTGACGCTGGACACGACGGCGGCGGTGCGGTCGTACGTGGCGCCGGCGAGGACCCGCTGGAAGCGGACGATGCGCGCCGGGATGGCGGGCAGTGTGGCCTCGAGCTCGTCGAGCCGGGCGGTGATGGTGTCGCTGTCGATGGTGGGTGTCATTGCTGCCTCCTGTGGAGAATGGTGCTAGCTACAGCAAGCATTACCCGCGGTGATCGCGAGCGAACCGTGCGCGGGGCATGAACTTGGTCACGTCCGGGAGCCTCGTCGTTCGCTCGCTCGGGGACTCGCTCGGCTCACACCCCGGACGTATCGTTCCGCCGGATGGGCAACTGGCGCACGGAACGACGTCTCTCGCAGGTGGCGTCCCGTCTCCGCGCGCTGCGCGACGAGCTGGCGATGATCGACGAGCAGCTCCGTCACCTCGTCGACGACGCCGACGACCTGGCGCTGCGGGCGCTCGTGGCGGAGACGCCGGGCGCGTCGTTCGAGTCCAACGACGCCCGCAAGCACGTCGAGGCGATGATCCGCCACCGCGAGCACGTCGTGGCCGAGATCGCCGAGCTCGAGCAGCGCCAGGACGAGCTCCTCGACCGCCTGATCGGCTGAGCCCCAGCGACGGCGGTCCAGCGGCTTGCTCGCAACCGCCGCGCGCTGCGACGGTGGGGACGCGATTGAATGGATCGCTCCGGCGAAAGGGACGGGTGACATGACGATCCGAGTGGTGATCGCCGAAGACGAAGCCATCATCCGCATGGACCTCCGCGAGACGCTCGAGGAGGAGGGCTACGAGGTCGTCGGGGAGACCGGTCGCGGTGACACCGCCGTCGAGCTGGTCCGCGACCTGCTGCCCGACCTCGCCATCCTCGACATCAAGATGCCCGGCATCGACGGGCTCGCGGCCGCTCGGATCATCAACGCCGAGAAGCTCTGCGGCGTGCTCGTGCTCACGGCGTTCAGCCAGCGGGAGGTCGTCGAGGAGGCTCGCGATGCCGGTGCCCTCGCCTACCTGGTGAAGCCGTTCCAGAAGAGCGATCTGATCCCGGCGATCGAGGTCGCCATCGGCCGCTTCCGTGAGCTGCGGGCGATGACCGGGGAGATCGACGCGCTCGGCGAGCAGTTCGAGGCCCGCAAGGCGATCGAGCGGGCCAAGGGCGTGCTCATGGACGAGCTCAAGATGTCCGAGCAGGAGGCCTTCACGTACATCCAGCGCACCGCGATGAGTGAGCGCTCGAAGATGCGCCAGGTCGCCGACCGCATCGTCGACGGCAGCCTGCGCCCGTCATGACGATGCACGCTCGTCGCTGGCCCGACACCGGGAGCAGGGCAGCGACCGCTTCGGCCCCCGTCCGCAGTGGGCACGAGCTGCCAGGTCGAGCGTCGGGGCGGAGCCCCGGGGCCGCCAGGCCCAGCGAGACGCGCGAGCGAAGCGAGCCACTGCGATGACCAAGCTCCTGTTGCTGGACGGGAACTCGCTGACGTACCGGGCGTTCTTCGCGTTGCCGCAGGACATGTCGACGGCGAGCGGGCAGTTGACCAACGCCGTCTTCGGCTTCACGTCGATGTTCATCAACGTGTTGAAGGAGCAGCGGCCAGACGAGGTGCTGGTGGCGTTCGACCGTCCGGAGCCGACGTTCCGTCACGAGGCCGACGAGACGTACAAGGCCAACCGGGAGGCGGCGCCGGACCCGTTGCGGCAGCAGATGGGCCTCGTGCGCGAGGTGCTCCAGGCGTTGGGGGTGGCGAGCTGCGAGCTGGCCGGCTGGGAGGCCGACGACATCATCGCCACGGCGACCGAGCAGGCCGTCGAACGTGGCGACGACGTCGTCATCGTGACCGGCGATCGCGATGCGTACCAGCTCGTCAAGGACCCGCACGTGAAGGTGCTGTACAACCGCCGCGGCGTCAGCGATTACGCGCTCGACGACGAGGCCGGCATCCAGGAGCGCACGGGTGTCACGCCGGCGCAGTACCCGGAGTATGCGGCCCTGCGTGGCGATCCGAGTGACAACCTCCCCGGCGTCCCGGGCGTCGGAGAGAAGACGGCGGCCAAGCTGATCACGACCTACGGCGGGCTCGATGGCATCTTCCAGCACGTCGAGGTGCAGACGCCGAAGCTGCGGGCGTCGCTGGCCGAGCACGAGGAGCGGGTGCGCAAGAACCACCAGATCATGATCCTCAAGCGCGACGCCCCCATCGAGCTGCCCGGCTCGCTGGTGATGGAGCCGAACATGCCCGAGGTGCAGCGTCTGTTCGACTTCCTCGAGTTCCGCACGTTCGCCGAGCGGTTGGCCGACGCGCTCGGCCCGGCGGCCGTCGTGCTGTCGAGCGACGAGCGCCAGCAGCTCGTCGCCGAGGTCACGCCGAGCGAGTCGCCGGCGATGAGTGCGACGCGTGCTCGCGTCGTTGGAGGCCGTCGACGTCGCCGCCGCGTGGGATGGCGAGCCGGGTCGCGGTGCGCTCCGAGGGCTGGCCGTCGTGACCGACGGCGATGCCGCCGCGCGTGACGTGGATCCCCGCCGACCACCTGGACGACCCCGACGTCGCCGCGCGCCCTCCGGATGGCCGCCGTTCGCGGCCACGACACCAAGCCGCTGATGCGGTC
Source organism: uncultured Acidimicrobiia bacterium (assembly GCA_963822315.1). Taxonomy (GTDB): domain Bacteria; phylum Actinomycetota; class Acidimicrobiia; order Acidimicrobiales; family Ilumatobacteraceae; genus JALZMG01. The sequence continues at coordinate 38,744 of CAWGHB010000010.1, read as the reverse complement.
GCTGCTCACGCTCGGCATCGAGCTCGACCGCCTCGAGCTGGACACGGCGATCGCCGCCTACCTCCTCGATCCGGCCGAGGCCCGTTACGAGCTGCCCACGCTGGTCGAGCGGTACACCAGCTTCGCCGCCCCGCTCGACGAGCCGGCGGCCAAGGGCCAGCTCGACCTCGACGGCACGCAGGCCGATCCGACGACGGTCGCCGGCTCGGTACGCGCTCGCCGTCCATCACCTCGTGGGGCCGATCACGGCCGGCCTCGACGAGCAGGGCATGGCCGACCTGTATCGCACCATCGAGAACCCGCTGGTCCGCGTGCTCGCCCGGATGGAGCACGCCGGTGTCGCCGTCGACGTCGCCGACCTGCGCCAGCTGCACGCTCGGCTGACGGCCGACGTGCAGCGGCTCAACGCCGAGCTGAAAGCGGTCGTGGGGCGCGACGACCTCAACATCAACTCGCCGATCCAGCTGCGCGAGATCCTGTACGCCGCCCCGCCGGCCGGTCGCGGCCTGACGCCGATCAAGAAGACGAAGACCGGTGCGTCCACCGATGCCGCGACGCTGGAGAAGCTGCGCGACGAGTGGCCCGAGTTCATCGGGCCGCTCCTGCAGTACCGCGAGGTCGAGAAGCTGCGCGGGACCTACGGCGAGGGGCTGCTGGCCGAGGTCGCGCCGGACGGACGGATCCACGCCACGTTCAACCAGACCGTGGCCCGGACCGGGCGGTTGAGCTCGGACCGGCCCAACCTGCACAACATCCCGGTGCGGCGCGACGAGGGTCGGCTGTTCCGCAAGGCGTTCATCGCGGCCCCCGGCGGCCAGCTGCTCGTCGCCGACTACAACCAGATCGAGCTGCGCTGCATCGCCCACCTCGCTGCCGACCCCGGGCTGATCGCCGCGTTCACGAGCGGGGAGGACATCCACAACGCGACGGCGGCGCGGATCTTCGACGTGGCGCCGGCCGACGTCACCCTCGACCAGCGGTCGAAGGCGAAGATGGTCTCGTACGGGCTCGCCTACGGCATGGAGGCGTACGGGCTCGGGCAGCGGTTGAACATCCCGACCGAGGAGGCGGCCAAGATCCTCGACGCCTACTTCGTGGCCTTCCCGAACGTGAAGGCGTACATGGACTCCACGGTCGTCGAGGCCCGCAAGCGGGGCTACACGGAGACGCTGTTCGGGCGCCGCCGGCCGATCCCGGAGCTGCTCAACGGCAACTGGCGGATCCGCCAGGCCGGTGAGCGCCAGGCGATGAACGCCGGCATCCAGGGCCTCGCCGCCGACATCTTCAAGGTCGCGCTGGTCGACATCGACGCCGCCCTCGTGGAGCACGGCGTCGAGAGCCGGCTCGTGCTGCAGGTCCACGACGAGGTGCTCGTCGAGGTGCCCGAGCACGAGCGGGAGGTCGTCGGCCCCCTCGTCGTCGACTTGATGCGGCGGGCCGCCGCGCTCGACGTCCCGCTCGAGGTCAACGTCTCCTGGGGCACCACCTGGGCAGATGCAAAGTCCTGAGCAAACCGCTTCTGACGCTGTTCCGGGGCCAGAAGTGGCCCCTGAACTCACAGAGAACCGGACGCCCGACCACTGGTTCGAGGCCGTCGCCGAGCACCTGGGGTCGGCGTACCTGCGGTACTCCTTCACCAAGGGGACGCGGCAAGAGGTCGACCACGTCGTGCGGGTGCTCGGGCTCGAGCCGGGGGAGCGGGTGCTCGACGTCGGCTGCGGCCCGGGGCGTCACGCCCACGAGCTCGCGCGCCGCGGGATCCTCGTGCACGGCATCGACATCTCGGCGCCGTTCGTCGAGTTCGCCCAGCGGGACGCACACCCCGGCGCGACGTTCGAACGGCTCGACGCCAGGGCGCTGCCCTTCGCCGCCGAGTTCGACGCCGCCATCTGCTTGTGCCAGGGCGCCTTCGGCCTCATGACCGCGGTCGGCGAGGACGACGCGGTCGTCGCCGGCATCGCGCGGGCCCTGCGCCCCGGTGGCCGCCTGGCGCTCAGCGCGTTCAACGCGTACTTCGCGGTGCGCTACCACGACTCGGCGACGTTCGACGCCGCGACGGGGGTGTCCCACGAGCGCACCGAGGTCCGCGACCCAGCGGCCGGGCCGCCGAGGTCGACCTGTGGACCGGGTGCTACACGCCGCGAGAGCTGCGCCTGCTCCTCGACCGCCACGGCCTCGCCGTCGACCGCATCAGCAGCGTCGAGCCCGGTGACTACGGCGACGACCCCCCGACGACCGAGTCCCCGGAGCTCCTGGTGATCGCCCGCCGCCTCCCTTGACGCGACCCCACTCCGATCAACGGAAACACTCGGAAGGGACGGACGGGGCGGGTCAGGCGGAACAGAGGCAGAACGGGTGGCCGACGGGGTCGGCGAAGACGTGGAACGTGTCCTGGACGTCGAGCAACGTGGCGCCGAGTCCGATGGCCCGCTGGTGGGCGGCGTCGAGGTCGGCGACGTCGAAGTCGATGTGCAGCTGCTGTTGCACGTCGGGGTCCGGCCACGTGGGTGCGACGAACCCAGCGGCGCGCTGGAAGCCGAGCGCCGTCCCGCCGCCGGGCGGTCGGACGTGGACCCACTCGCCGGTGGGATCGTCGGCGGCAACGTCCCAGGCGAGCAAGTGCCCGTAGAAGTCGGCGAGCGCCGCGGGGTCGGGGCAGTCGATCGCCAGCGATCCGAACGTCGGGACGGCGGGGTCGGACATCGTGAGCCTCCATCGTGGTGGACTGAGTAACCGGTGTCTACATTACGCAGGTTGCCGATGCCGGCGCAACCGCCTTTCGCCGTACGCTGGTCGCGTGATCGCGCGTGGCGCCGACGCCGCACTGGTCGTGGCGTTCCTGAACACCCTCGACGTCGAATCGGGCACCGACGAGGTGCCGACGCAGGAGGCATGGGACCGCTGGGTCGCCGAGCACGACCTCGCACCGGCCGGGCCCGTCGAAGCGGCCCTCGCCGCCCGTGCCGCACTGCGGGCCGCGGCGGGGGACGGACCGCCAATGGACGTCGCCGTCGCCGTCGCCGCCGGCGTGGCCGGGGGCCAGCCGACGACCGTCGCCGCCGACGCCGCCGGCGCCGTCCTGCTCGCCGCCGCCCGCCTCGCCGACGCCGGAGCCTGGGCCCGTGTCAAGCTCTGCGCCGCCGAGACGTGTCGCTGGGCGTTCCTCGACGAGTCCCGCAACCGCTCCCGGTCGTGGTGCTCGATGGACGTGTGCGGGAACCGGGCCAAGGCCCGCTCGTTCCGGGCGCCGCGGTCGTGCCCATAGCGATCCACCAGCACCGCTGATACCCTCGTAGCCTGCTCACCCGAGCAGCACGGAGCCGCTCGTGACCCCGTCGTCCGTGAACCACGATTCCCCGTCCCTCGAAAGCAGCCCGTCCTTGTCCGACACCACGATTCCTTCCTCCACCGCCACCGTCGCTCCCACCACGAGCGGGTTCGGCACGTTCGACGAGGAAGGCAACTACACCCCGCGCGAGGTCGCCGTCGACGACCTCGGCATGTCCTTCGCCGACGCCATCGACGCCACCCTCGTCGAGGTCGACGACGGGCAGCTCGTCAACGGCACGATCGTCAAGATCGACAAGGACGAGGTCCTCCTCGACATCGGCTACAAGAGCGAAGGGGTCATCCCCGCCCGCGAGCTGAGCATCCGCAACGACGTCGACCCGCACGAGATCGTCACCCTCGGCGAGAAGGTCGAAGCGCTCGTCCTGCAGAAGGAGGACAAGGAGGGCCGGCTGCTGCTCTCCAAGAAGCGGGCGCAGTACGAGCGGGCCTGGGGCAACATCGAGAAGATCAAGGAAGAGGACGGCGTCGTCGAGGGTCCGGTGATCGAGGTCGTCAAGGGCGGCCTGATCGTCGACATCGGCCTCCGTGGCTTCCTGCCCGCCTCGCTCGTCGAGCTGCGGCGGGTGCGCGACCTGCAGCCGTACGTCGGCCAGCGGATCAGCGCCAAGATCATCGAGCTCGACAAGAACCGCAACAACGTCGTGCTGAGCCGCCGCGCCCACCTCGAGGAGACCCAGAAGGAGTCGCGCGACCAGTTCCTCACCAACCTCAAGGTCGGCGAGGTCCGTCACGGTGTCGTGTCGTCGGTCGTCAGCTTCGGCGCCTTCGTCGACCTCGGCGGCATGGACGGCCTGATCCACGTCAGCGAGCTGTCGTGGAAGCACGTCGACCACCCGGGCTCGGTCGTCGCCGTCGGCGACGAGGTCGACGTCCAGGTCCTCGACGTCGACATGAGCCGCGAGCGCATCAGCCTCTCGCTCAAGGCGACCCAGCAGGATCCCTGGCAGGAGTTCGCCGAGAGCCACCAGGTCGGTCAGCTCGTCTACGGCCGGGTCACCAAGCTCGTGCAGTTCGGTGCGTTCGTCCAGGTCGGCGACGGCATCGAGGGGCTCGTGCACATCTCGGAGATGTCGACGCACCACGTCGACTCGCCGGACCAGGTCGTCACGCCGGGCGAGGAGCTGTGGGTCAAGATCATCGATCTCGACCTCGCCCGCCGGCGCATCAGCCTCTCGATCAAGCAGGCCGCCGAGGGCGGCGAGCTGGCCGAGGAGTACCGCGAGCACTTCGAGGTCGACGAGCACGGCAACTGGACCGCCGGCGACACCGACGCCGAGCGCGAGGCCGCCTGGTCGGAGTACTACGGCGAGGACGGCGCCCCCGTCGAGGGCGCAGCACCGGCCGAGGGCGCGGCGCCGGCCGAGGGCGCGGCGCCGGCCGAGGGCGGTGTAGCCGTCGACGGCGACGATCCCGTCGTTGCCGAGTGACGTCCGGCGCCCGCTGACCCGCAGCACCACACGACCGCGATGATCCTCATCGCCCTGACCGGCGGCATCGGGTCGGGCAAGTCGACGGTGTCGTCGCTGCTCGCGGCCAAGGGCGCCGTCATCGTCGACGCCGACGCCATCGTCCGCGAGCTCCAGCGGGCCGGTGAGCCCCTGCTCGCCCGACTTGCCGAGCGCTTCGGGTCCGGCATCATCCGCGCCGACGGCGAGCTGGACCGGCCGGCGCTCGCATCCATCGTGTTCAACGACGACAACGCGCTCCGCGAACTCAACGACATCGTGCACCCGACGGTGCGGGCCGAGATCGCCCGACGCATCGACGCCGAGGCCGACACCGACCGCGTCGTCGTGATGGACACACCCTTGATGACGGTCGATCCTGGCCGGCCGTTCGCCGCGGTCATCGTCGTCGACGTGCCCGTCGACGTGGCGGTGGACCGGTTGGTGGCGTTCCGCGCCATGGCCGAGACCGACGCCCGGGCCCGCATCGCCAAACAGGACACCCGCGAGGAACGTCTGGCCCTGGCCGACCGCGTCGTCGACAACGCCGGGTCGCTCGCCGACCTCGAGGCCCAGGTCGACGACCTGTGGACCTGGGTGCACACGTTGCCGGCCGATGTGACCTCGTCAGCAGCCCCGCCGGCCTGACCCGCGCGCCGAGAGCCCCAGCGCGAACGTCAACCCGCTCGGCCGACCCGACGACGCGACCCTGCGATCTGCAACACTCCGGGCGTGGTTGGCGCCCACGTCCTGGTCCTCGGACCAGTCGCCGCCGCGCTCGGCAGCTGGCGACGCGGTCCCCGCTCACCGGCAAGGCGGCGACGCTGCTCGCCGTGTTGACCGCGGCTCATCCGGCCGCCGTGCCGGCGCCGACGTTGATCGAGGCCCTCTGGGGTGACGAGCCAACTCCGACCGCGGCCCAGGGGCTGCGGGTCGTCGCCGCGTCGGTGCGCCGCGCGCTGCGCGCAGGTGTTCCGCTCGGCTCGCCATCGAGCGACCCGGTCATCCACGGCGCGGCCGGCTACCGGATGCACCTGCCGGCCGACGCGATCGACGCCGACCGCTTCGAGCGCCTGTTCGAGGACAGCCGTCGCGCCCTGCTCAGCGGCGATCACGCCGGCGCGGCCGAGTCGATCGACGGCGCGCTCGGTCTGTGGCGAGGGCGGGCATACGGCCAGCTCGGCGACCATGACGCCGTGCGCGCCGCGGCGACCCGCCTCGAGCTGCTGCTCCTCGACGCGCAGGACCATCGAGTCGACGTGCAGCTGGCCGCCGGTGACGCCGTCCAGGCCGCGACATCCGCTCGCACGCTGGTCGACGCCACCCCGCTGCGCGAGCAGCGCTGGGTGCGCCTCATGCTCGCGCTCTACCGCAGCGGCCGACAGGCCGAGGCACTGCGGGCGTTCCAACAGGCGCGCACCCTCCTCGTCGACGAGCTCGGCGTGGAACCCGGTGTCGAACTGCGGGCGATGCAGCGGGCCGTGTTGCAGCACGCCCCTGCACTCGCAGGACCGCCGTCACCGACGGTCGAGGGCGCGGCTCGAGCGCTGCGCTCGAGCGCCGAACGGCTACCGGTGCCGCTGACGCCGCTGATCGGCCGGTCGTCGGAGCTGGTCGCCTTGCACGACCTCCTCGCCGGGCGACGCCTCGTGACGATCGTCGGCGCCGGCGGGGCCGGCAAGACCCGGCTCGCCGTCGCCGTCGCGCACGCCCGACGTGCGGCGCGCTCGGACGTGATCTTCGTGCCGTTGGCCGACGAGTCGGCGACGTCGATGGTGCAGGCGTTGGCCGATCAGATGTCGGTCAACGACCGTGCGGGGGAGGACCTCCTCGAGACGATCGTCACCCACCTCCGTCCGGCGCGCGCGCTCGTCGTCCTGGACAACTGCGAGCACGTTGCCGTCGACGCGGCTCGGCTGGCCCACGTGCTCGTGTCGGGCTGCCCCGAGCTGGAGGTGCTCGCGACGAGCCGCGTGCCCTTGCGGGTCGAGGGCGAGCACCGGTATCCGCTGGGCCCGTTGGCCGACGCTGACGCGCGAGCGCTGCTCGACGAACGGGCGAGCGCGGCAATGGGTCGGCCGGTCGAGGTCGATGCGGCCGACCGGGTGGCGATCGAACGCGTCCTCGACGGTCTCGACCGCATGCCGCTCGCGATCGAGCTGGCGGCGAGCCAGCTCGACACGATGTCGTGGGCCGAGCTCGAGGCGACGGTCGAGCGCGGACGAGGGGCGATGCGCAACATCGGTCGCATCGAGGAGCGTCATCGCGACCCTCGCGGCGACGGTCGCGTGGTCCTACGACCTGCTCGACGGACCGACCCGGCACGTGTTCGACGGTCTGGCGGTGATGGCCGGCTCGTTCACCGCGATGGATGTCGCGGCCGTCCAGGCACTGGACGGCGACGTGGCGGGCGTCGCGCTGCGCCACTTGGCCAACTGCTCGCTGGTGGTCGCCGACCCCGGCTCCGACGTCACCCGCTTCCGAGTGCTCGAGACGATGCGCTGGTTCGCCGCTCAGCGCATCGGGGACCGCCAGCGGGCGCTCGTCGCCAGGCTGGGCGACCACGTCGCCGCAACGGCTCACCGGCTGTCGACGGCGATACGGGGCCCGCAGGAGGCCGCCGGGTTGCGCCAGCTCGACGACGCGCTCGACGCGATGCGTTCGGTCTTCCGCCGCTCGGTCGAGGACGGTGACATCGACAGAGCCGGTGAGCTCGCCTGCGACCTGTGGCAGTTCGGCCTGCACCGCCTCCACTACGACGTACTGGGCTTCGCCGACGACGTCCTCGCCATGCCCGGCGGGGACGAGCACCCGCGAGCCGGGGAGCTGTACGGCATCGCTGGGCACCGGGCGTGGCTGAGCGGGTCGCCCGGGCGCGCGCTCGAGCGGGCGCGCGCCGGTCTGGCGCGCAGCCGGCCGCAGCTCGGTTGGTCGGTGCCGATGGCGCAGGGCACCATCGTCAACGTCGCCGGCTACCAGGGCGACGTGGCCCAGGCGCTCGCCGCGTGGCACGAGCTGCACGAATGGGCGCGCGCCCAGCACGACCCGTACTGGCTCGCCGGCTGCCAGGTCATCCTGACCATCGGCACCACGATCGGCGGGCGCCCGACGGACGCGGCCGCGGCAGTCGCCAGGGCCCGCCGCCACGCCGAGGAGGTCGACAACCCGTCGACCGACGCGTGGGTCGCGTACGCGGGCGGCATCGAGGCCATCGAGCGCGACCTCGAGGAGGCCACCGGTCACTTCGAGCACGGCGTCGCACGTGCCCGAGCCGTCGGCAACAGCTGGCTGCTCGGCATGAACCTGTCGGGGTTGGCGACGGTCTGGCGACGCCGGCAGCGGCTCGATCCGGCCCGGGCCGTGTTGCGCGAGCTCCTCGTCCTGTGGCACCGCGGGAACCACCTGGCCCAGCTGCGCCACGCCCTCACCGAGGCGGCCCTGGTGCTGGCCACGGATGACATCGACGGCGCACGTCTGGCCCTGGCGGTCGCCGACGCGATCGAGATGGGCTACCCGCTGCTGCCGTCGGACGGGTGCCGGCTTGCCGTGCTCCGGGACGAGGTCGGATCACGGGACGCCTGGGTAGGCGCCATCGACGGCGCCGTCGACCAGATCGTCGGCTGCATCGGCTAGGAGGCCCTACTCGGCGAGGCATCCGAGGGCCACGGCGTCGGGAACCGCCGCTGGCGGTGGGACCGTCGGATCGTCGAAGTTCGGCGGGAAGTCGTGGCTGAAGAACTCCTTGAGGAACAACCGCTTCGTGATCTGGAGGAGGCCGGGCTGGAGCCGCATGCCGACCGGGGAGCGCAGCACCGTCACGACGGCGGAGATCGTCCGGGCGACGAGGTCGGAGCGGCGGCGCTCGGCGAGCAGCAGGTCGGCGACCCGATCGTCCCCCACGATCCGCAGCAACACGTCGGGCGCCGCGCCGAAGCCGATCGGGAAGTAGTTGGAGACGTCGTCGAGGAGCTCGTCGAGCAGCCAGGTCCCGACCAGGTTGCGTTGGTGCTGGCGCCAGCGGATGACCGCGGACAGCTCGGTCGCCTCGGCGTATGTCAGCAGATGGACGCCCGCCCCGTCTTCGCGCACGAGGAGCGAGTGCTCGATGCCGAGCAGGTAGCCGATGGCGCACCACGTCCTCGTGTACGCCTCACGCTCCTCGCACGTGACCCCGACGCCCATGCGCTCGAGCGACTCGAAGACCGGAACGACGAACGCCAGCATCGTGCCGAGGAGGTCCTCCTGGTTGATCGGCTTGCCGAAGCGCTCGTTGGGCCAACCGGTCGGCGTCAACCGGGCCCGCATCATGGCGTGGAAGGCGCGGACGCCGACGATCGACCGGCGGGCGAGCGAGCCGGGTTCCTCGGGCACGTTGCCGTCCTCGGCCATGAGCCAGACGAGCCACTTCGCCGTCTGCCCGACACGCCGGACCGGGGTGTGGCCGAGGGACGAGACGCGGCCCGAGCACGCGCGCGCCGTTCCCGCCGGCGTAGCTGTCGGGGAGCGACGCGAACAACAGGGCCGCGTTCATCGGCACGAGCTTCTCGTTGAACAGAGCCCGGGCCATGCCGAGCGTCGACTCGTCGATCAGTCCGTCCTGGCACAGCTTGGTCCAGCGCGCCGCGCAATCGGCGGTGATGTTCGGGAAGCGGTCGACGAACGGTTCGTCGCCCGTCGAGGTGGCCGGTGGGTAGCACGTCGCGTTCATCTCCACGATCGTCGGCGTCGTCGAGATGAGCGCGGCGAGGCCGTCGACGGCGGCGTCAGCCGTGGCGTCGGCCACCTGGCGCATCTCGTCGAGCCGGGGCGCGAGCGCGGCGTGGCCGGGCGGGGGCGGCCCGGGCTGCGCCGGCTGGCTGGTGACGATCTGCTGGGCATCCTCGAGGATCGGCCGTCGACCTGTGTCGGCGACAGCGGTGACGTGAACTCATCGGCGTGGTGGAGGAGGAAGAGCTCCGAGATGAACCCCATCCGCTGCTCGAAGGACAGCCAGCACTCCGCCGATCGGCGCCGCGGGAAGCGGCGCACGACCTCGGCCGCGCATGCGTCGAGCCCGTCGATGGCGTCCGGGCGGGCCACGGCCACCGCCGCGAGGCTGGCCGGTGGTGTCGTCGGGGAGGTCCTGCCCGACGGCGATGTGGACGCCGTTCAACGTGAACGCGACCATCCGGCGGGTCGCGCGGTGGATCACCCATTCCTCGAGGCCGAGCAACGGACCCGGTGCCACGTCGTGGCGGTGGACGGAGATCTGGCGCTTGACGTTGAGGATCGGACGCAGGAACCGTCGCGTCGGCACCCGCATGCCGAAGGCCAGCGACTCGTCCAACCAGCGCTGCTCGTGCGCCGCCAGGAGCACGTTGCCGGCGTAGACGCGCTGGGCCCTCACCGCCGGCGCGTCGGTGGCGAGGCTCGCTGCGTAGCACGCGAGTCCTTTGACCAGGTCCTCCATCCACGGCTCGGGCGGGGCCGGCATCTGGACGCCCTCGATCACGAGCGCCGTCGGCTGCGGCGACGGGCCGCGCAGCGGACGCCCGGGAGGCGGGCGCATGCGGGCCAGCATGGCGACGCAGCGTTCCATCGTCTCGGCCGCGTCGGGCATCGACGCCGGACGAGCGGCACCGACGGCGGCGAGAAACGCGACGTAGGCCTGCCCGATGTCACAGAACACGCCGCGGTTGCCGTGGGCGAAGGCCCGCTTGATGGCCCGTCCGATGCCGGGGATGGGGATGCGCAGCAGCTCGCGGACGGCGCTCGACGGCCACTGGGAGTAGGTGCACCAGTTGGGCTGGTCGGTGTTCGTGTCCTCGCCGTCCCGACGCAGCACGTCGGCCATCGCTGCGGCCAGGTCGCCGTAGGCCACGGTGATCAGGTTGTTGCGACGCGTCGTGCACATCGGGGTGAAGACGATGTCCTGCACCCGCTGCTCGGTCACGGCGCGGGTCGCCAGCATCGGCTGCCACGCGCCGCCGATGACCGGCGCACCGTCCGGCTGGGCCGTCTGCGTCGTTCCAGTTGGGCCGTCCGCCATCGGCCCATCCTGCACGACGTGTGGTGCACCGGTCATCGTGGCGCCTCTCAGACCGCGGTGGTCGTGAGGAAGGTGCTCGTCAGCGAGTACGTACCTCCGTACGTCTCGGTCGATGCGACGATCAGCAGGCCCCGGCCGAGACCCACGGCGCTGAGGTTGACGAAGTCGTCCTCGGTCGCCGTCGCGATCGTCGCCTGGCCCTCGGCGACCTGGCGGGCGGTGTCGGGATCGCGCTGCTGGACGTCGAACGCCGAGCGCGAGGTCTGGTCGATGGACCACGCCACGCCGTCGCCGGGCACGAGGTCGAACTCGCGGTAGATCTCGTCGTCGGACACATCGGTGGCGGCGAGCGTCGTGAGGTCGAGCTCGTTGACACGGTCGTCCTGGGTCCGTACGAGGAGCCGGCCGTCTCCGACGGTGACGTAGCCATCCGGGATCGCGACCGGCGTGCCGACCATCCCGGTGGCTCCCTCGATCCTGGTCAGGAGCGTCGGGAGCTCGGATCCGTCCGGCGCCGTGGTCTGCTCACCCGTGACGTCGTCGTAACCGGGGTTGGCCTCGACGTAGACGTTCCCGGCGAGGTACTCGGCGTTCCACGCCTCGTAGCCGGGCGGCACGGCCCCGCTGATCGAGATCGGGGTGACGGTCCCGCTGGCGACGTCGACCCGGACCAGCGTGTCGTCGAGCGGGCCGACCCACAGGACCCCTGGGACGGCGGGATCCGGCGCCGCCCCCCCGCCGCACGATCCGCCGAACGGCAGCTCGATCGGCCATCCCAACGCGAGTGCGCCGGCGTCGATCTCGCGCAGTTGGCACGACCCGCCGCTGCCGCCCCAGTCGCTGAGGTACAGGAACCGCCGTCCATCGGCGGTCGTCACGACGGAGAACGTGCTCACACCGTCACCGATGGGGCTCTCCTGGAGGATCGTCCCGTTGCCGTCGAGTCGCACGAGCGACGTGGTCGAGCCGCGGTCCGACGGGCGTGTGGCGATGCCGACCGCCGTCGTGCCGTCGGCGCTGAAGAGATCCGAGAAGCCGATGTCCGGCTGCTCGGCGACGACGGCGACGGTGAGGGGCTGGATCGCCTGGACGGTCGTCGGCGGCGCGGTCGTCGGAGCCGCCGTGGTTGCCGGCGGATCCGTGGTCGCCGGCACCTCGGTCGTGTCCGCGCCCGCCTCGTCCGGCTCGGACGCGTGTCCTCGACCGGCGCCGCGGTCGTCGCCGTCTGCTCGTCGTCCGGCGGTTCCGCCGCCGCGGCCGCTGCCTCGCCCGTGCCGCCGCCGCCGTCTCCTCCGCCGCACGCCGCGCCTGCGACCACCACGCCGACCGCGAGCAACGTCCCGCCGACTTGTCGCCACGTCCTGTGCTGCCGCGTCTGCCCTCGCATGATGTCCTCCCGCTGTGTGCCGGTCGTCCCGTTGACAACCGGGGCGAACGTACGCAGGGGCCGTTAAGCGTCGGTTACGCCGTCGTCAAGGCGTCCGACGGGTCCGCGGTCGACGGACCCTCGTTTGCTCGAATGGCGCGGTGATCTGGCTCGTCATCGTCTTCGTCGTGGTCGCCGCGGCGAACTGGTGGGCGGTCGCCACGGAGCGGGGGCTGACCATCGCGATCACCAAGCCGGCGGCGACGGGACTGCTGGTCGCCCTGGCCGCCACCGCCGGCTCGATCGACGGCGCGGCACGGGTGTGGCTCGTCGTCGCCGTCGTCTTCGGCCTCGTCGGTGACGTCGCCCTCATGCTCCCCGGCGCGTTCATGGCCGGCCTGGATGACGTTCGCCGTCAGCGACTGGGTGCTCGGCTTCGACCGGTTCGTCCGCCCATTGCACCAGGGACGCCTGGCCGTCATGGTGACGTACCACCTCGGCCAGCTGCTCCTCATCCTCGGCCTCTCGGCGTGATCGTCGGTCTGTCGGCGTGACGGTACGCGGCGGACAGAACGACTGTTCGGTGTAGACTCGACGTGGTGGAGGAGCAGCCCACCGAGCACCGGTTCCAGGTCGTGTCCGACTTCGCGCCGGCCGGCGACCAGCCCAAGGCGATCACCGGGCTGAGCGAGGGGATCCTCCGCGGTGACCGCTTCCAGACGCTGCTCGGCATCACCGGATCCGGCAAGTCGGCGACGATCGCCTGGACGATCGAGCAGGTCCAGCGCCCGACGTTGATCCTGGCGCCGAACAAGAGCCTCGCCGCCCAGCTGGCCCAGGAGATGCGGGAGTTCTTCCCGAACAACCGCGTCGAGTACTTCGTCAGCTACTACGACTACTACCAGCCCGAGGCGTACATCGCGTCCAGCGACACCTACATCGAGAAGGACTCGTCGATCAACGACGAGATCGACCGCCTCCGTCACTCGGCCACGGCCGCCCTGCTCACCCGCAAGGACGTGATCGTCGTGGCGTCGGTCAGCTGCATCTACGGCATGGGCAGCCCCGACGAGTACAAGGGCAGCATGATCGACCTCAGCGTGGGGGTCGACTACGACATGCGCAGCATCCTGCGCAAGCTCGTCGACCTGCAGTTCGATCGCAACGACGCCGTCCTCAGCCGTGGGCGCTTCCGGGTCCGCGGCGACACCATCGAGGTCCACCCGTCCTACGAGGAGTCGGTGCTGCGCATCGAGATGTTCGGCGACACGGTGGACCGCCTCACGGTGATCGACCCGATCACCGGCGAGACGTTGCGCACGCTCCAGCGGACGCAGATCTTCCCGGCCACGCACTACGTCGCCGGCGCCGAGCGGATGGCCAGGGCGATGGGTCAGATCGAGTCCGAGCTGCAGGAGCGGCTGGCGTGGTTCGAACAGGAGGGCAAGCTCCTCGAGGCCCAGCGGCTGCGCATGCGCACCCAGTACGACCTCGAGATGATGGCCGAGGTCGGGTACTGCAACGGCATCGAGAACTACTCGATGCACATCGACGGCCGAGACTTCGGCGAGCCCCCGTTCACGCTGCTCGACTACTTCCCCGACGACTACCTGCTGGTCATCGACGAGAGCCACCAGGCGGTGCCGCAGCTGCACGGCCAGTACGAGGGCGACCGGAGCCGCAAGGACCAGCTCGTCGAGCACGGCTTCCGCCTGCCGTCGGCCCGCGACAACCGGCCGCTGACGTTCGAGGAGGTGCTCGAGCGGATCAACCAGGCCGTGTTCATGTCGGCGACGCCGAGCGCCTACGAGCTGCGGGTCAGCGACCAGGTCGTCGAGCAGATCGTGCGGCCCACCGGCCTCGTCGACCCGGAGGTCGTGGTCAAGCCGACCAAGGGGCAGATCGACGATCTCATGGAGAGCGTCAACGAGCGCGTCGCCAAGGGCGACCGGGTGCTCGTCACGACACTCACCAAGAAGATGGCCGAGGACCTCACCGACTACCTGCTGGAGCAGGGGCTGCGGGTGCGCTACCTCCACTCCAACATCGACACCATCCAGCGCATCGAGATCCTGCGGGCGCTGCGCCTCGGCGAGTTCGACGTCCTCGTCGGCATCAACCTGCTGCGGGAGGGCCTCGACCTGCCGGAGGTGTCGCTGGTCTCGATCCTGGACGCCGACAAGGAGGGCTTCTTGCGCTCCGAGACCTCACTGGTGCAGACGATCGGTCGGGCCGCTCGCAACATCGACGGCCAGGTCGTGATGTACGCCGACAAGATCACCGACTCGATGGAGCGGGCGATCAACCTGACGAACCGGCGCCGGGAGGCGCAGATCGCCTACAACGCCGAGCACGGGATCAACCCGCAGACGATCCGCAAGGCGGTCGGCGACATCCTGTCGATGCTGCGCCCGGACTACGCGGCACCGGTGCCGGGCAAGGATCGGCGCCGTCAACGCGAGCGGGAGAAGGTCCAGCGCGACCTCAAGACGTTGCCCCAGCAGGAGATGGCCCGTCTGATCCAGACGCTCGAGGAGGAGATGCACGAGGCGTCGGCCGAGCTCCGCTTCGAGTACGCCGCCCGCCTCCGCGACGAGATCGCCGATCTCCGGCGGGAACTGCGCGACGCCGGCTAGCGCGCCATCCGGTCGATACCGAGCGCGCCGTCCAAGGCGGCGCAGCGCGAAGCCGCCCGGGGGCGGTGCGGGAGCCGGAGACGGTGCGGGCTCACCCTGGTCGCACACGTGTTCGATCTGGGATCTAGAATGCCATGCGTGTGGTTCCTCGCTAGGTTGGTCGACTGATGGCGGCGCGGACCTCGCGAACGACGTCCGGCGCCGGTGCGCCGGTGATCTCCGTGCGCGGAGCGCGCGAGCACAACCTGCGCAACATCAACGTCGAGCTGCCGCGTGACAAGCTGATCGTCTTCACCGGGTTGTCCGGTTCGGGCAAGTCGAGCCTGGCCTTCGACACGATCTACGCCGAGGGGCAGCGCCGGTACGTGGAGTCGCTGTCGTCGTACGCCCGGCAGTTCCTCGGCCAGATGGACAAGCCCGACGTCGACGTCATCGAGGGCCTCTCGCCGGCGATCTCGATCGACCAGAAGTCGGCGAGCCGGAACCCGCGCTCGACGGTCGGCACGATCACCGAGGTCTACGACTACCTGCGGCTCCTGTACGCCCGCATCGGCGTGCAGCACTGCCCGGAACACGGCAACCGCCTCGGGCGCCAGACGCCCCAGCAGATCGTCGACCGGGTGTTGCTGCTCCCCGAAGGCACCCGCTTCCAGGTGCTGGCCCCCGTCGTGCGGGGGCGCAAGGGCGAGTACGAGACCCTCCTGGAGGACCTGGCCAGCCAGGGGTTCGTGCGGGCCAGGGTCGACCGTGAGGTCGTCGACATCGACGAGTTCCTGAAGCGCCCGGAGCGGCTGGCCCGCTACGAGCAGCACACCATCGAGGTCATCGTCGATCGCCTGGTCATGCGCGACGGCATCCAACGGCGGCTGACGGACTCACTCGAGACGGCGCTCAAGCTGGCCGACGGCGTGGCGGAGCTGGAGATCGTCCGGCGGGAGGGCGAAGCACCGAGCGACGAGGACCTGCTCACGTTCAGCGAGCACCTGGTGTGCCCGGTCGACGGCAAGAGCTTCGAGGAGCCGGCGCCGCGGAACTTCTCGTTCAACTCGCCCTATGGCGCCTGCCCGACGTGCGACGGCCTCGGCACGACGTTCGAGATCGACCCCGAGCTCGTCGTCCCCGACCCTGACCTGTCGTTGAACGCCGGAGCGATCGCGCCGTGGCGCAGTGCCAACACCCAGTACTTCACGCGGATGCTCGACTCCGTCGCCGAGTCGAGCGGGATCGACATGGACGCACCGTGGGGCACGCTCACGGCCAAGCAGCAGAAGGTGATCCTGCAGGGGACGTCGGGCAACCTGACGGTGAAGTACAAGAACCGGTACGGCCGTCAGCGCCAGTACACGACGCAGTACGAGGGCGTGGTCCCGTGGATCAAGCGCCGTC
The DNA here is from genome assembly GCA_963822315.1 of uncultured Acidimicrobiia bacterium. Classification (GTDB taxonomy): domain Bacteria; phylum Actinomycetota; class Acidimicrobiia; order Acidimicrobiales; family Ilumatobacteraceae; genus JALZMG01. The sequence continues at coordinate 22,532 of CAWGHB010000010.1, read as the reverse complement.
ACGAGGGCGCCGAGTCGGACTGGACGCGCGAGCAGTACGAGGGCTACATGCGCGAGGTGCCGTGCCACGCGTGCGGTGGTGCCCGGCTCAAGCCCGAGACGTTGGCCGTCACGGTCAACGATCGCAACATCGCCGAGGTCTGCAACCTCTCGATCGGCGAGTCGGCGAAGTTCCTGGCCGCCCTGGAGCTCTCCGAGCGGGAGCGGATGATCGCCGAGCGGGTGACCAAGGAGGTCAACGCCCGGCTCGGGTTCCTGCTCGACGTCGGGCTCGACTACCTCACGCTGTCGCGATCGGCCGGCACGCTGGCCGGCGGGGAGGCGCAGCGGATCCGGTTGGCCAGCCAGATCGGCTCCGGGCTCGTCGGCACGCTGTACGTGCTCGACGAGCCGTCCATCGGCCTGCACCAGCGGGACAACCGCCGACTCATCGACACGCTCACCCGGCTGCGCGACCTCGGGAACACGGTGATCGTCGTCGAGCACGACGAGGAGACGATCCGCGAGAGCGACTGGATCGTCGACATCGGCCCAGGCGCAGGCGAGCACGGCGGCGGCGTGGTCTACAGCGGACCGGTCAAGGGGATCCTGAAGGTCAAGGACTCGGTGACCGGGCAGTACCTGTCGGGTCGTCAGTCGATCCCGGTGCCGGCCCAGCGCCGGCCTCGGGGGCTGCAGGAGCTCGTGGTCCAGGGTGCCCGCGAGCACAACTTGAACGACCTCGACATCACGATCCCACTGGGCAACTTCGTCACCGTCACCGGCGTGTCGGGCTCGGGCAAGTCGACCCTCGTGCGCGACATCCTGCTGCCGGTCCTGATGCAGCGGATCTACAAGTCGAAGACGCCGGCGGGCAAGCACCGCCGGATCAGCGGGATCGAGCACCTCGACAAGGTCATCGACATGGACCAGTCGCCGATCGGCCGTACGCCGCGGTCCAACCCGGCGACGTACACGGGCGTGTTCGACAGCATCCGCAAGCTGTTCGCCTCGACGAACGAGGCCAAGATCCGGGGGTACCTGCCCGGCCGCTTCAGCTTCAACGTCAAGGGCGGGCGCTGCGAGGCCTGCGCCGGTGACGGCACGATCAAGATCGAGATGCACTTCCTGCCTGACGTCTACGTGCCGTGCGAGGTGTGCAAGGGCGCTCGGTACAACCGGGACACGCTCGACATCGAGTTCAAGGGCAAGAACATCGCCGACGTGCTCGACATGCCGGTGTCCGACGCGGTGGGGTTCTTCGCCAACCAGCCCTCGATCAGCCGTTACATGGAGACGCTGATGGACGTCGGGTTGGGCTATGTCCGGCTCGGCCAGCCGGCGCCGACCCTGTCGGGGGGAGAGGCGCAGCGGGTCAAGCTGGCCACCGAGCTGGCCAAGCGCTCGACCGGCCACACGATCTACCTGCTCGACGAGCCGACGACCGGCCTGCACTTCGACGACGTGCGGCGCCTGCTCGTCGTACTGTCGCGGCTCGTCGACCAGGGCAACACCGTGCTCGTGATCGAGCACAACCTGGACGTGATCAAGACCGCCGACTGGATCATCGACCTCGGCCCCGAGGGGGGCAGCGGCGGCGGCATGATCGTCGCCGAGGGCTCGCCAGAGCACGTCGCCACCGTCGATGCCAGCCACACCGGCCGCTACCTCCGCGACCTCCTCCGCGCCTGACCCGGCCCGTCCCCGCACGGTCGGGCCGGTCCCGCCAACTTCCGGTGAAACGGCCGGAATGGGCCCGCCACACCGGAAAGCTGGCGCTGGGCGACCGTTACTTGCGGTTGCGGAGGCGCTTGCTGAGGTCGTTGAGGCGGCGCTTCTCGTCGGAGGTGAGGCCGTCCATGCCGTTGGCCGAGATCTTGTCGAGCAGCGCGTCGAGCTCGGTCTGGTCGTGCTCGGTGACGGCCGGCGGCTGCGGCAGGGGCGAACTGCGGACCGGGCCGCCCCGCGACGACGCCGTCCACGGTCCGCTGACCACCTCGCCACCACCGCCCCGTTGCCCGCGCCCCGACGAGCGCCGGCGCCGGGTCCTGGTGCCACCGCTGCCGGGCCACGGGATGCGGGGGATCCACGGCAGGTTCTGGGCCAGGCCCATGCTGCGGGCGGTCAGCCCGGCAACGGCGATGGTGACGAACAGCAGGATGATCCGAGACTCGTCCCGCATGCCGATGTACTGCAGGACCTGGATGCCGACGATCACGGCGCCGATCGCCCAGGCCGGAATGCCGAAGAAGAACCGGGCGAACGGGTACTCGGCGATGAACACGAGGAACACGGCCAGCTCGATCGGCTCGAGCCCGAACAGCGAGATGTCGAGCACGACCCCGGCGATGCCGGGCACCACCGTGAGCAGGAGCAACAGGATGGCGAACTTGGTGCGACCGAGCAACCCTTCGACCTGCCGCCCGAAGTACCAGAAGATGGCGATCGTGATGACGGTCCACAAGGTCGGCTCGTTGTAGATCGGCCACGTGACGAGTCGCCAGACCTCCCCGCTGCGGACCGCCGAGGGCTCGAGGATGAGGCTCTCGAGCAAGGACGGCTGGATCGCCCAGGCGAACATGCTGGCCACGCACACCAGAGCGACGAGCACGGTCGTGCCGACATCGAGGGTGCCGATCCGGAACCAGGGATCACCGGCGTTGCGGCGACCTGGTACCGAGAACGAGAAGCGGCCAGCCATGGCTCCCAACCGTATCCTCGACACCTGATGGTGAAGCGTCCCCCGACCGGAACGATCCCCGAGGCACCGGGGTCGTACCAGTTCAAGGACGCCGCTGGCCGGGTGATCTACGTCGGCAAGGCGGCCAACCTTCGCCAGCGCCTCTCCAACTACTTCGGCGACACCCGCTACATGCACCCGCGCACGGCGCAGATGGTGCAGACGGCCGAAGCGGTCGAGTGGACCACGGTCCGCAACGAGGTCGAGGCCCTGATGCTCGAATACTCGTTGATCAAGGAGCACGACCCGCGCTTCAACGTCCGCCTGCGCGACGACAAGAGCTACCCGTTCCTCGCCGTGACCGTCGACGAGGAGTGGCCCCGAGCGCTCGTGATGCGGGGCCGCAAGCGCAAGGGCACCCGGTACTTCGGCCCGTACGCCCACGCCTACGCCATCCGCGACACGCTCGACGAGCTGCTGCGGTCGTTCCCGATCCGCACGTGCAGCCCGGTCAAGTTCCGCGAGCACGAGCGGCTCGGCCGCCCATGCCTGCTGTACCACATCGAGAAGTGCACCGGTCCGTGCGTCAAGGAGATCGAGCCCGAGCCGTACCGCGTGCTCGTCGACGAGCTGTGCGACTTCCTGGAGGGCGACACCGATCCGATCGTCAAGCGCCTCGACACCGAGATGCGCGACGCGGCGTCGACGCTCGAGTTCGAGAAGGCGGCCCGGCTGCGCGATCGCCTGGCGACGGTGCGGCGGGCGATCGAGCGCCAGCAGATGGTGGCCGAGCGCTCCGAGGACCTCGATGTCATCGGCATCGCCCAGGACGAGCTCGAGGCATCGGTCCAGGTCTTCTACGTCCGCCGGGGCCGGGTCGTCGGGCGCAAGGGCTTCGTCGTCGACAAGGTCGAGGCCCTGACGCCGGGCGGTCTCATCGACCGGGTCCTCGAGCACCTGTACGGCGACGATCCGGTGCAGGGCGTCCCGAAGCAGGTGCTGGTGCCGGTCGAGTCCGAGGACCTGGACACCTACGAGGAGTGGCTGTCCCTGCAGCGCGGATCGCGCGTGCAGGTCCGGGTCCCGCAGCGCGGCGACAAGCGGGCCCTGCTCGAGACGGTGACCCGCAACGCCGAGGAGGAGTTCACCCGCCACCGCCTGCGGCGGGCCAGCGACCACAACACGCGGAGCCGGGCGTTGACCGAGCTGCAGGAGCAGCTGGGGCTGCCCGAAGCACCGCTGCGCATCGAGTGCTACGACATGGCCCACCTCCAGGGCACCGACTACGTGGGCTCGATGGTCGTGCTCGAGGACGGGCTGCCGAACAAGCGGGAGTACCGCCGGTTCAAGGTCCACGTACCGGGCAACGACGACTATGCGGCGATGGAGGAGGTCCTCACACGTCGGCTGACGGCCTACCTCGCCGAGCGGAATCGCCCGCCGTTGCTGCCGGGGGAGAAGCCCGGACGGTTCGCCTACCCGCCCCAGCTGCTCGTCGTGGACGGCGGCAAGGGGCAACTCGGCGTCGCCGAGCGGGTCGTGCGCGAGCTGGGCCTGGAGGCCGAGATCCCGGTCGCCGGCCTGGCCAAGCGGTTCGAGGAGGTGTACGTGCCGGGGCGGTCGGCGCCGGTCGAGATCCCGCGGGGGAGCGAGGCCCTCTTCATGCTGCAGCGGATCCGCGACGAGGCCCACCGGTTCGCCAACACGTTCCACGGCGAGCGGCGCAGCAAGCGGATGACGACGAGCGTCCTCGACGGCATCCCCGGTCTCGGCGAGACGAGGCGCAAGCGGCTGGTGAAGGAGCTCGGCGGCGTCAACGGGGTGAAGCGGGCGGAGCTCGACCAGCTGTTGGCCCTGTCGTGGCTGCCCGAGTCCGTCGCCTACGCCGTCCACGCCAAGCTCCACTCGAGCATCGCGTCCTGAGGCGGACATGGACGACGACGCCGCGCCGGACGCGCCGGCTGACCTGTGGGAGCGCTACGCCGCATGGTGGATCGACGGGTTCACCGACGGCGCCGACCCGGAGTACGAGGAGCAGATCCTGCCGCTCGCCGCGGCCGAGCTGGCCGGGTCCCGGCGCGTGCTCGACGTGGGGTGCGGCGACGGACAGATCACGCGGCTGGCCGCGGCCGTCGACGGCGTGGAGCAGGCGGTCGGCGTCGATCCGACGTGGAACCAGGTCACGGTGGCGGCCCAGCGGGGCCGGGCGACCGGGTACGCGCGGGCCGGCGCCGCCGCGCTGCCGTTCGCCGGTCAGTCGTTCGACGCCGTGGTCGCCTGCCTCGTGTTCGAGCACATCGACGACGTGGACGGCGCGATCGCCGAGGTCGCCCGGGTGCTGGAGCCCGGCGGGCGCTTCTGCTTCTTCCTCAACCACCCGCTGCTGCAGACGCCGGGAAGCGGCTGGATCGACGACCAGGTCCTCGACCCGCCCGAGCAGTACTGGCGGATCGGCCCGTACCTCCCGGAGGCGGTGACGGTCGAGGAAGTCGAGATCGGCGTCCACATCCGGTTCGTGCACCGGCCCTTGTCGCGCTACGTCAACGCGTTGGCCGACCACGGGCTGGTGCTCGAGCGGATGGTGGAGCCGGCGCCGCCACCGGGCTTCCTGGCGCTGGCGCCGGAGTACGAGGACGCGTCCAGCATGCCCCGCCTCCTGTACCTCCGCACCCGCCGGACCTGAGGCCATGCGGGGTACGTGAGTAGCCTCGCGGGTGGTGGCCGAGATCGTGCTCATCACGGGCATGTCGGGAGCGGGCCGCTCCGCGGCGGCTGACGTGCTCGAGGACCTCGGGTGGTACGTCGTCGACAACCTGCCGTCGGCGCTGGTGGAGAAGATCGTCGAGCTGGCGTCGATGCCGGGCAGCGGGATCGAACGGCTCGGGCTCGTGGCCGGACGCAACTACGGGGCCGTCCTCGACAACGTGGCGGCGCTGCGGACGGCCGGCCACCGCGTGACGGTCCTGTTCCTGGACGCCCAGGACGCGGATCTCGTGAAGCGGTACGACGCGACGCGGCGGCGGCACCCGCTGGCTGGGGAAGCGGACGGCCTGATCGAGTCGATCCAGCTCGAGCGGTCGATGCTCACCGGGACGCGGGACGCCGCCGACTTGGTGATCGACACCAGCGAGCTCAACATCCACCAGCTCAAGGAACGGCTCGTCGCCTCGTTCGACGACGCTCGGGCGTCGCGCCTCCAGGTCGCCGTCGAGAGCTTCGGGTTCAAGCACGGGCTGCCGCTGGACGCGGACATCGTGATGGACGTGCGGTTCCTGCCCAACCCGCACTGGGAGGACGACCTGCGTCCCCTGACCGGTCACGATCCCGCCGTGCGCTCGTACGTGTTGGACCGGGCCGACACGTCGGCGTTCCTCGACCGCTTGGACGAGCTGCTCCGCACGATCCTGCCCGCCTACCAGGCCGAGGGCCGCAGCTACCTGACGGTGGCCATCGGCTGCACCGGCGGCCGCCACCGGTCGGTCGCGATCGCCGAGGAGCTCGCCGCCCGCCTGCGCGCCCGCGGCACCGCCGTGCGCACGACCCACCGCGACCTCACCCGGTAGCGCCGCTCCCCGCTGGGTCACCACGACTTCGCGGTCCCGCGTGTCCCAGGAGCGGACGGGGTCCCGACGGCTACGATCCGCGGCGTTCGCAGTTCGTCGGTGAAAGGACAGACTCCCCATGACCGTTCGTGTCGGAATCAACGGCTTCGGCCGCATCGGCCGCAACCTCTTCCGCGCCGCCCACCAGCGCGGTGCCGACATCGACTTCGTAGCGGTCAACGACCTCGGGTCGCTGGACACGATGGCCCACCTCCTCAAGTACGACTCGATCCTCGGGGTCCTCCCCGAGACGATCAAGGCGTCGAAGGGCGGCATCAAGGTCGACGACGAGGAGATCAAGGTGCTGTCGGTCCGCAACCCGGCCGAGTTGCCGTGGGGCGAGCTCGGCGTCGACCTCGTCGTCGAGTCGACCGGTCTGTTCACGGCCCGCGACAAGGCTGCCGTGCACCTCGAGGCCGGTGCCCCCCTCGTCGTCGTGTCGGCGCCGTCGGCCGGCGCCGACGCCACGTTCGTGATGGGCGTCAACCACACGACGTTCGACCCCAAGATCCACAAGGTCGTGTCCAACGCCAGTTGCACGACGAACTGCTTCGTGCCGATGGTCAAGGTGCTCGACGACGCGTTCGGCGTCGAGCAGGGCCTCATGACGACGATCCACGCCTACACCGGTGACCAGCAGCTCGTCGACGGGCCGCACAGCGACCTGCGGCGGGCCCGCGGCGCGGCGATCAACATCGTGCCGACGAGCACCGGCGCCGCCCGCGCCACGTCCCTCGTCCTCGAGTCGATGAAGGGCAAGCTCGACGGCACGTCGCTGCGCGTACCGGTGCCGAATGGTTCGATCACCGACTTCAACGCGATCCTCGCCACCGAGGCCTCGGTGGACGAGATCAACGCCGCGTATGCCAAGGCGGCCAAGACCGGGCCGCTGAAGGGCATCTTGAAGTACACCGCCGACCCGATCGTCTCCACCGACATCCAGGGCGACCCGCACTCGTGCATCTTCGACAGCGAGCTGACGATGAGCATGGGCAAGCTCGTCAAGGTCCTCGGCTGGTACGACAACGAGTGGGGGTACTCGAACCGGATGGTCGACTTCATGCTGTACGCCGGCAAGAAGCTCGGCTCGCGCCGGAAGTGATGCCGAGCCCCGCCATCCCGACGTTGGAGGACCTCGAGGCCCGCCTCGGCACGCTCCAGGGCAAGCGCATCCTCGTCCGCACCGACTTCAACGTCCCACTGGAACGGGCCGACGACGGGACGGCGACGATCACCGACGACTTCCGCATCCGGGCCGCGCTGCCGACGATCGAGTGGCTCGGCGACCGCGGCGCCACCGTGGTGACGGCGAGCCACCTCGGCCGCCCCAAGGGCAGGCCCGACCCGAAGTACTCGATGGACGCGGTCCGGGCCCGGCTCGCCGAGCTGGCACCCGGCGTCGAGCTGTTGGAGAACCTGCGCTTCGACCCCGGCGAGGAGGGCAACGACCCGGCGTTCGCGGCGTCGCTCGTCGAGGGCATCGACGGGTACGTCAACGACGCGTTCGGGGCGTCCCACCGGGCCCACGCGTCCATCGTCGGGCCGCCGGCCGCCGTGCCCTCGGCGATGGGCCGGCTGCTGCAGCGCGAGGTCGAGGTGCTGCTGGCGATGCGCAACAACCCCAAGCGGCCCTTCGTGGCCGTACTCGGCGGGGCCAAGGTCAGCGACAAGCTCGGCGTCATCGAGGCGCTGCTCGAGACGGTCGACGCGCTGGCCATCGGCGGTGCGATGTGCTTCACGTTCCTCGCCGCGCAGGGCAACTCGATCGGCGACTCGCTGTTCGAGGCCGACCAGGTCGACACGTGCAAGCACCTGCTCGCGACGTCGGCGAAGCCGATCCACCTGCCGACCGACATCGTCGGCATCGACGCCCGCGGTCAGTTCGCGACGTTCGGGACGTCGCTGCCCGACGGGGCCAAGGGCCTCGACATCGGGCCGGGGACGGCCGCCGAGTTCGGCGACGTCGTGATGGAAGCCCGCACCGTGTTCTGGAACGGCCCGATGGGGATGTTCGAGGACGACCGGTTCGCGGCCGGCACCCGGGCCGTCGCCCAGGCCATGGCCGACACGAAGGCGTTCACCGTCGTCGGCGGCGGCGATTCGGCCGCTGCCCTCGCCGAGTTCGGCCTCGACGACGAGGTCGGCCACGTGTCGACCGGCGGCGGCGCGTCGCTCGAGCTGCTCGAGCTCGGTGACCTGCCTGGGCTGGCCGCGCTGCGCGACGGAGCCGGCGGTGGCTGAGGCCCGCCGGCCGCTGATCAGCGGCAACTGGAAGATGCACCTCAACCACTTCGAGGCCATCCAGACGGTCCAGAAGCTGGCGTACCTCGTCCCGAAGGAGGCGGTCGCCGACGTCGACGTCAGCATCCACCCACCGTTCACCGACCTGCGCAGCGTGCAGACGCTGATCATCGCCGACGACCTGCCGTTCGCACTCGGTGCCCAGCACTGCCACTGGGAGGAGAAGGGGGCGTTCACCGGCGAGGTCGCCCCGGTGTTCCTGGCCAAGCTCGAGGTCCGCTACGTCATCGCCGGCCACAGCGAGCGCCGGGAGCTCTTCGGCGAGACCGACGAGATGGTGGCCAAGAAGGTCACGGCGATCCAGCAGCAGGGCATGACGCCGATCATGTGCGTCGGCGAGACGCTCGACGAGCGGGAGGCCGGAGGCACCGAGGAGAAGGTGCTCGGCCAGGTCGCCGCCGGGCTCGCCGGGCGACCCAAGGACCGGGTGGCGTCGCTGGTGATCGCCTACGAACCGATCTGGGCGATCGGCACCGGCCGCACCGCGACGGCCGAGGACGCTCAGTCGGTGTGTGCGTCGATCCGCACCAAGGTGGCCGAGCTCACCGACGCGGCCACGGCGGCGGCGATCCGGATCCAGTACGGCGGATCGGTGAAGGCGTCGAACATCGCCGAGCTGATGAGCCAGCCCGACATCGACGGTGCGCTCGTCGGCGGCGCCAGCCTCGATCCCGACGAGTTCGCCCGCATCGTCCAGTACGGCTGAACGAAGCGAAGCCGGTGGACGAGCTGCGCACGCGCTGGGGCGCCCCGGCGCTGGTCGTCGCCGCGCTCGCATCGGGCGCCCTGTTCGCCACCTGCGCACCGGACGGGCCGGACCCTGGCTCCGACGTGCTCCGACCGCCGGTGACGCCGGCCGTCGCCGCGCCGGCGCCGACCGGTGCTCCGAGCACCACCGAGCCTGCTGTCGTCCCGCGGACGACGCGGGTCACGCCGGCCCCGACCACGACCGCGGTGCCGCCGGTGCCGATGACGATCACCATCGACATCGCGCCCGCCGCTGTCTGGCAGGACGGAACGCCGATCACCGTGGCCGACTTCCGGTGCACATGGCGGGCCAACGCCAGCACCCCCGACGCGGTGCGGGCGGACGACTACGCGTCCGTCCGCGACGTGCGCGCCGGCGCCAGTGACCGCCAGGTCGTCGTCGAGCTCGACCAGCCCGATGCCGCGTACCGCACGCTCTTCGACCCGGTGATCCAGGCCAGCGCGGTCGGCGACTGCGACGACGTGTCGGCGGCGTTCCCGACGACGATGGCGATGTCGGCCCGGCCCTACCGCGTCGACACGTGGACGACCGACCAGATCGTGCTCGTCGCCAACGAGCACTGGTGGGGGCCGCCGCCGATGACGCCGCGAGTGGTCATCGCCCGCCAGGCCGGCGTCGACGCGGAGGTTGCCGCCATCGCCGGTGGGCAGGTCGACGCGGTGATGGCGGCGTTCGACGCGCCGAGCGCCGCCCGGTTGCGCACCGAGCCCACGCTCGCCACCGCCGTCGTCCCGGGGTACGACTTCGAGGCGTTGTACTTCCAGCAGGCCGACGGACCGCTGGCCGACGCGACGTTCCGCGCCGCGGTGGCGCAGTCGATCGACCGGGCTGCGCTGTACGCCGACATCTTCGAGCCGGCGTTCGGCGCCGCCGGGTTGACGGTCGGCCTGCTCGGCTGCGGCCCGGCCGTCCCCGGCCCGTGGTGCGCGGCCGACGACTTCGCGTCGTCGTTCGACCCGCTCGGCGCTGCGGACGCCCTGCAGGCCGCGGGGTGGGTGCGCGACGACGGCGGCTACTGGTCCAAGGACGGCGTCGTGCCCGTGCTGCGCTGGGTCGTCGACGAGGGCAACGCGACGCGCGAGCGGGCCCAGGCGCTCCTCATCCCGCGCCTCGCCGACGCCGGGTTCCGGGTCGTCGCCGACAACTGCGCGGCCGCGTGCGTCTTCGACCAGCGCCTGCCGTCGCTCGACTACGACATCGCGATGTACACGGCCACCGCGGCGGCCGACCCGTCGTACCTGACGCGCTGGTTCAGCTGCGAGGAGGTCCCCGGACCCGAGTTCGGGCTGGACGGGGAGAACCTGCAGGGCTGGTGCGACGAGGCGGCGTCGGACGTGTTGCACCGGGCCGACGTGACGCTCGACCCGGCCGGGCGCCGCGCGCTCGTCGCGAGCGCGATCGCCGCCACCGCGTCGGACCACGTCCTGCTCCCGCTGGCCCAACAGCCGGCCGTCGCGGCGTGGCGTCCCGACCGTGTCGGCGGTGCGATCGACGCCGGGCTGTCGGCCGACCAGGGTCTCGGTGACCTCTCGACGTGGACCGACCTCGACGGTGACGGGCAGCTCGTCGTCGGCGCCGAGCAGTGGCCGCTGTGTCCGAACCCGGTCACGACCTGCGCCGATTCGTCGTGGTACCGGTGGGCGGTCGGGGCCCAGACGCTGCCGTCGGTCTGGCGGGTGGACCCGACCGGTGCGTTCGTGCCGACCGAGCTGGTGGCCGCCGAACCGCAGGTCGTCGCGGCTGGGTGACGCCCGTCCCGCACGGGGCGAACGTTCCTTTACGGACGCAGGTCCATCTCCTCCATTTCGTCACGCGACTGGAACGCGCAAACCGAATTTCCGCCGGTGCTGCTTGCGTGATACATGGTCCGCCCCTAGCCTCACCCGGTGCGGCACCGTGCCGCTGAGGCAGGGCGATCGGGGAGACACCTCCACGTGAGGTGCCTAGAGGTCGTCCTTCCTGTTGACAAGGAGGAGGATCGCTTACGTGAACAAGCGACGGAGGAGCGTCAAGCTCCTCACTGCAGTGGCCAGCATCACGCTCATCGCCGCCGCGTGCGGTGATGATGATGATGACGACGACGCGGCGGAGACGACCGACGCGCCAACGGCCACAGATGCGCCGGACGCCACTGGTGCTCCCGCGGCAGCTGGCGGCGAGCTGATCGACTGCGGCACCTTCGTGGGCGACCCGCCCGAGCACATCGATCCGGCCCTCAACTCGACGCTCGACGCGTACCAGGTGATCGGGGTCCTCTACGACGGGCTGACCGACAACGATCCCGAGACGATGGAGGCCAGGCCGGACGTCGCCGAGTCGTTCGAGGCGAACGAGGACGCCACGGTGTGGACGTTCACGATCCGTGAGGGCATGGCCTTCAGCGATGGTGAGGAGATCCTGCCGAGCACGTTCAGCCGCTCCTGGGAGCGGGCGACCGATCCCGACTTCGCCGGCGAGTACAGCTACCTCTTCAACTTCATCGAAGGTGGCGCGGAGAAGCTGGCCGGCGAGGCCGACACGCATCTCGGGCGTCGTGGCCGACGACGAGGCGATGACGCTCACCGTCACGATGGCGGCGCCGTACTCGAACTTCCCGGCCGTCGCCGGCTTCCAGACGTTCTTCCCGATGCCCGAGGGCTGCCTCCGAGGATCCGGCGGCGTACGAGAACGGCATCATGGTCGGTAACGGCGCCTACATGATGGAGGCGCCCCGGACGGACGAGGAGATCGTCATCGTCAAGAACCCGGACTGGAAGGGCGACCTCGACGGTGAAACCTGGGACGACCGCCTCGACCGGATCGTCTTCCGTGTCTTCTCCGATCCCGACACGGCGTACAACGCGTTCGAGGCCGGCGAGTGCGACACGGCGAACATCCCGCCGGCGCGCGCACTGGAGGCCCGCGACAACTGGGGTACCACGCTCGACCTCGAGGTCCTCGGCTCCTACCACTGGTTCTTCAACCAGCGGGACGAGCGGATCGGCGGTGAGGAGAACAAGCTCCTGCGCCAGGCGATCTCGCAGGCCATCGACCGCGAGTTCATGAACGAGGCGGTCTACAACGGGACACGTACCGTGTCGACGGGCATCACGCCCCCGGGCATCCCCGGGTTCCAGGCCGACATGTGCGACTACTGCTCGTACGACCCTGAGGCCGCGCAGGCGGCGTTCGACGAGTGGACGGCGGCCGGGAACTCGATCGACGAGCCCTTGCCGATCCAGTTCAACGCCGGTGCCGGTCACGAGGACGTCGCTGCGATCATCGTCGACAACCTCGCCGCGATCGGGATCGACTCGGTCGCCACGCCGATGCCGACCGAGGACTACTTCTCGCAGCTGGCCGAAGGGGCGTGCGTCATCTGTCGGGCCGGCTGGTTCGCCGACTACCCGACGTACGACAACTTCATGTACGACCTGTTCCACGCGCGATTCGATCGGCGGCAACAACCACGGCTTCGTCGACGCGGAGTTCGATGCGCTCGTGGACGAGGCCAAGCAGACGGTCGATCCGGACGAGCAGGCGGCCCTCTTCCAGCAGGCGGAGAAGCGCTTGCTCAACGACGTGATCGGCGTGGTGCCGTTGAACTGGTACCTCGGCGACTACGTGTACAACGATGGGACCATCAGTAGCTTCCCGCAGACGCAGCTGGGCATCGTCCTGTGGGACCGGGTCCAAAAGGGCGAGTAACACTCGACGACACACACGCGGATGTCGGGGCGCGCGAGCGCCCCCGACGCCCCGCTCCATCGAGGAATCCGATTGCTCAGTTACATCATCCGCCGTCTCCTGTTGCTGGTCCCAACGATCTTCTTCGCGATCTCGTTCCTCTTCGTCCTCTTCTTCATGCTGCCGGGCGATCCGGCCACCCTGCTCGTCGGTGGTGCCGACCGAGCCATCGATCCCGGCGTGATCGAGCGGGCGAGCGCCCGCTACGGGCTCGACGATCCGATCATCGTGCAGTTCATCGAGTACTGGAAGCGAGTCCTTCAATGGGATCTCGGTGAGTCGTTCGTGAACGGGCGCAGCGTCAACGACATCCTCCGGGAGAAGGCGCCCCGGAGCATCCGCCTCGCCATCTGGGCGACGCTGATCGAGATCATCGTCGGCATCAGCGTCGGCCTGATCTCAGCGATCCGTCGGTACTCGCTCACGGACAAGCTGACGACGGTCGGCACCGCGGCCGCGGCGGCGATCCCTGCATTCGTCCTCGGCTTCATCCTGCAGTACGCCTTCGCCGTCTACCCGGAGAAGCACGGTTGGCCGGAGTGGATGCAGCTGCGCACGTTCGCGCCTCGGGCCTGACACGTGGACCTTGTTCTTCATCCCCACGGGCGAGCAATGGCGCTACCTGATCCTTCCCGCCATCACGTTGGCATGCGTGTCGACGGCGTTGGCCGCTCGCATGATGCGCGGGTCGATGCTCGAGGTGATGCGGGCGGACTACATGCGCACCGCGAAGTCGAAGGGCCTCTCGGAGCGATCCGTGGTCATGCGCCATGGTCTGCGCAACGCACTGATCCCCGTCGTCACCCTGATCGGCATCGACTTCGGCACCGTGATCGGTGCGGCGATCCTGACCGAGACCGTGTTCTCGTGGCCGGGCATCGGATCACAGATCGCCGACTCGGTCGGTGAACGCGATCTCCCAGTGATCCTCGGGCTGACGCTCGTGGTCGTCATCGCCTACGCCTTGATCAACCTGGTCGTCGACCTGTCCTACGCTTGGTTCGACCCCCGTATCCGGCTGGGCTAGGCAAACCATGGTCGTGGCCACCACCACTCAGTCCGAGCAGCACCCGAAGGAGGCCAGCGCATGGCGATGACCGAGCCCCACGCCGCGGCGATGGCGCCGGGCATGGAGGCGATCGGCGGAGACGGGATCAGCGATGTCGTCGAGGGGCGACCGCTACGTGTCGACGCCGTCAAGCGGTTCACGAGGAACAAGCTGGCCATGGTCGGTTCGGTGTTCATCGTGCTGCTGGTGATCACGGCCGTCTTCGCGCCGCTGATCGCCCCGTACGACTACGCCGAGCGGGCATCGACGGTGACTCGTCAGCCACCGTCCTGGGACCACTTGTTCGGCACGGACAGCATCGGTCGCGACATCTTCTCGCGCGTGGTGTATGGAGCTCGGGTGTCGCTCAAGATCGGCATCCTGACAACGGTCTTGACCTTGTTGATCGGTGTCACCTACGGAGCCATCGCCGGCTTCGCCGGCGGTGGTCTGGACACGCTCCTGATGCGCGTCACCGACATCTTCCTGTCGATCCCGTACATCGTGCTCGCCATCGCGATCGCCACGATCTTCGGGCGCAGCGAGAACGCGATCATCCTCGTGCTCGGGCTCACGGGTTGGCTGGCCATCAGCCGCATCGTGCGAGCGAGCTTCCTCGGCCTCAAGGAGCAGGAGTACGTCGAAGCGGCTCATGCGCAGGGGTTCAAGAAGTCTCGGATCATGTTCCGCCACATCCTGCCGAACGCGATGCAGCCGATCATCGTGTACGGCACGGTGTCGATCGGCGGGGTCATCCTGTCGGAAGCGGCGCTGTCCTTCCTCGGCGTCGGCCCCCAGTCGCCCACCCCTGCGTGGGGGCTGATGGTCGCCGAGGCCGGCGCCGGCTCGCTGTCGACGGCGCCGCACATGCTGTTCTTCCCCGGCTTCGCGATCTTCCTCACCGTGCTCGCCTTCGTGCTCGTCGGTGACGGACTGCGCGACGCGCTCGACCCGAAGCTCAAGTGACGTCGTGACCCAGACCACCGGTGCCCTGATAGGCAGCCGCCCGACTGACGAGCGGGTCATCCTGTCCGTGCAGAACCTGCACACGTCGTTCAAGACCGACGCCGGTCTCGTGAAGGCCGTTGACGGCACCAGCTTCGACATCAAGCGCGGCGAGGTCTTCGCCATCGTCGGCGAGTCGGGCTCCGGCAAGTCGGTGACCGCGATGAGCATCATGGGCCTGCTGCCGCAGCCGCCGGCGATCATCGAGGGCGACGGGATCTTCTGGAAGGGTCGCAACCTCCTCAAGATCGACGAGGGCGAGATGCGCAAGGTGCGCGGCGGCGAGATCGGGATGATCTTCCAGGATCCGCTGACCGCCCTCAACCCGGTGCACACGGTCGGGCGCCAGATCGCCGAGATGGGCCGCATCCACGAGAACCTCTCCCGCAAGCAGGCGAGGACCCGGGCGATCGAGATGCTCGGACTCGTGGGCATCCCACAACCCACGAGCCGGGTGGACATGTACCCGCACGAGTTCTCGGGCGGCATGCGCCAGCGGGCCATGATCGCCATGGCGATCACGTGCAACCCCGACCTGTTGATCGCCGACGAGCCGACGACAGCGCTCGACGTCACCGTGCAGGCGCAGGTGCTCGAGGTCCTCCTCCGGATCAAGGACGAGATCGACTCGGCGATCATGCTCATCACCCACGACCTCGGGGTCGTCGCCGGCATGGCCGACAACGTGATGGTGATGTACGCCGGGCGCCAGGTCGAGTTCGGTACGGCGAAGGAGATCTTCTACCGCACCCGTCACCCGTACACGCTCGGCCTGATGGCGTCGATCCCGCGGCTCGACACCGACGAACAGGAGAAGCTGATCCCGATCCGCGGGGCACCGCCCTCGATGATCCGGCTGCCCCCGGGATGCTCGTTCAACCCGCGTTGCGACTTCGCCAAGGACCGTTGCCGGGTCGAGGAGCCCGAGCTGCGCCACGTCGTCGGCAGCACGCACCTGTCGGCGTGCCACTTCGCCGAGGAGCTCGAGGGCGCCGACTTGCGGGCCGTGCACGATTGGAGCGAGTCATGACGGTCGCGCCCGACGCCGAGGTCGAGGGCGCTCGACCGGCGGCCGAGGCTCCGCTGCTCTCGGTGCGCAACCTGGTCAAGGAGTTCCCGGTGCGCGGTGGCGTGTTCCAGCGCACGGTCGCCAAGGTGCAGGCGGTGAGCGACGTCTCGTTCGACCTCCAGTCCAACGAGACGCTCGGCCTCGTGGGCGAGTCCGGGTGCGGCAAGTCGACGACCGGGCGGCTCGTGCTGCGCCTGCTCGATCCGACGTCGGGCTCGATCTGGTTCGACGGCAAGGACCTCGCCGGGCTCGGGGCCGGTGAGCTGCGCGACGCCCGCCAGCGACTGCAGATCGTGTTCCAGGACCCCTATGCGTCGCTCAACCCGCGCAAGACGGTCGAGGCGACGATCGCCGAGAGCCTGCGGGTCAACCGGGGGATGAGCAAGGCCGATTCGTCGAAGCGGGTGCGCGAGCTGCTGAAGATGGTCGGGCTGGCGCCCGAGCACGCCTCACGGTTCCCCCACGAGTTCTCGGGCGGTCAGCGTCAGCGCGTCGGCATCGCCCGGGCACTGGCCCTCGAGCCGGTCATCATCGTCCTCGACGAGCCGGTGTCGGCACTCGACGTGAGCATCCAGGCCGGGGTCGTCAACCTGCTCGAGGACCTGCAGGACCGGCTGGGCCTGGCTTACGTGTTCATCGCCCACGACCTGTCCGTCGTGCGCCACATCTCCGACCGTGTGGCCGTGATGTACCTCGGCAAGATCGTCGAGATGGGCGAACGCAAGTCGATCTACCAGCGGCCGGCGCACCCGTACACGCAGGCCCTGCTGTCGGCGATCCCGATCGCCGACCCGAACCGGGAGCGGACGCGGAAGCGGATCATGCTCACCGGCGACGTCCCGAGCCCGATCGACCCGCCGAGCGGCTGTCGGTTCCGGACCCGGTGCTGGAAGGCGCAGGAGATCTGCGCCCAGGAGGAGCCGGCCCTCGAGGAACGCGGCCAGGACCACCCGGTGGCCTGCCACTTCGCCGACGTCCAGGTCGTCGTCTGACCACGGCCCGTCCATCTGGGCGGCCATCGTCCCACCGCGCCATCTGGGCGGCCCGGCTCCCGGATGCCGGCACGCTCGCCGCCCAGTTCCGGCGCCACCGCGGCGGGGCACGCCCCGATCCGCTCGGTAGGCTGCTCCGCCGTGCGTGATGCGATCCTCTACCTGGTGCTGCTCATCAACATCGTGTCGATGGTGGGCATGGTCGCCGGGATCCTCATGCACAGCGGACGCGGCGGCGGCCTCTCGGACATGTTCGGTGGCGGGTCCGGTGCTGCCCTCGGTTCGTCGGCGGCCGAGCGGAACCTCACTCGGATCACGTTCGCGTTCGCGTTGAGTTGGATCTTCACGGTGATCGCCTTGTCGTTCCTGCTCCAGCGCACCTGATCGGCGACCGGTTCCGGGCCCGCTGCGATAGTCTCGGTGGCCCACCACGTCGGAGTGGCGGAATGGCAGACGCGCTAGCTTGAGGTGCTAGTGAGGTACTAATCCTCGTGGGGGTTCAAGTCCCCCCTCCGACACATCTACACGGTGTTTCCCCTGCTCAGAGCATGTGGATAACTTCGACGCCGACTTGAACCCCCACCGTTGTCCGAGAAAGACCTGGTGAGCGATCGGCCGGCCTGAACCGCCGACTTGAACCCCCACGGACGCCCGAGGTCCCGCGTCTGCGAGTCCTTTACGCTGCTCGATGTCGGGTTCGGCACCTCGATGGCGTCGAGCAGTCCGGCGATTCGCGCGTCGTCGGCGTGAGGTTTGCGACATTGCCAACGCGCGGCCGTACGGCGCCTATCGGATGGCCTCTGGCCCGCGCTGCGCGCGGCTGAGACGTCCCGTCGCAGCCGGGGCAGCCTCGGGGCATCCACCTGTCGAGCGGCCCTTGCGGGCGGCCTTGACGTAGGGCTCGAGCGCCTCGCGCAGGGCTGCGGCGTTCTTCTTGTTGAGGTCGATCTCGTAGGTCGTGCCGTCGAGACCGAACGTCACGGTCTCGGTGGCCTCCGAGCCGTCCAGATCGTCGATCAGCTTCTCGATCACTTCTTGCGCCCACGCGGTACGCACCCTTCTCCCGCTCTTCGCTGAGCCAACCTTCAACGCACGACCGAGGCGCTACGACAGAGCCGAGCCTCCTAACTCGACCTCAGTTCGCAGTGGCTGCCCCACGTCTCAGAGCTGGTCGGTAGGAGTGTCGTCGCCGGCCCATCACAGTGCTCTGGAGGTGAAGCGAGGATGGTTGACCGATCCCGCCACTAGCCCCGATCGTTCACGAGGCGGGTTGAGCTGAGGGTTGCCCATCCGCGGAAGTGCCCACCAGATAAGGGATTCTGAGGTTGCTGACCGATCAGATTCCCGGACCTGGAGGGCACTCGCGAGGTGAACGCTACATCGACGGTGGAACGACTGCGGGTGACCGGCGGCGACGTCTCGACGGCCCAGTTGGTCGGGGCGCACATGCTCGGCGAACTGGCCGATCGGATCGGGCTGTCTTCGGCCTATTCGGCGGCCGTGCCGTGGGCGGGCGAGCGGGCGCCGGTCCATGATCGGGGCCGCCTGCTGGCGCAGGTGGCGGTGATGCTCGCCGCCGGTGGACGGTGCGTGGCGGACATGGCGGCGCTGCGCGATCAACCGGCGCTGTTCGGCACGGTGGCGTCCGACCCGACGATCTGGCGCTGCTTCGACGCGATCGCCACCGACGTGCTCGACGCGTTGCGCGCCGCAAGGGCTGAAGCCCGTGCGGCGGTGTGGCAGCGACGTCGTCGGCGTGGCCCGGTCGTGTTGGACGTCGACGCGTCGCTGGTCGAGATCCACTCGGAGAACAAGCAGCAGGCGGCGTCGCACTACAAGGGCGGCTACGGGTTCCACCCGATGTTCTGCTTCAGCGACGACGGCGAAGCGCTCGCCGGGATCTTGCGCCCAGGCAACGCAGCAGCGAACTCGGGCGCCGATCAGCTCGCCGTCGTCGACATGGCGATCGCCCAGCTGCCCGCCGATGTCGCCACCGGGCACCGTGCCGGCGACGACGTCAGCGTGGTCGTTGAGCGGGTCGTGGTGCGGGCCGACACCGCCGGCCACGTGCAGTCCTTCGTTGCTGGGCTGGCCGCCCGCAACATCGAGTTCTCCATCTCCGCCCGGGTCTCGGACCTGCTGGACGCCGCCATCATGGCGGTTCCGGCGAAGCGGTGGCGGCCGGCGATCAATCCTGACGGCAGTGCCCGGCGGGGCGCCCAGATCGTCGAACTGCACGGTGTCGCCCTGCCGGGCGTCCCAACCGAAACCAGGATCATCGTGCGGCGGGAACGACCGCATCAAGGCGCCCAACTGCGCCTGTGGGACCACGGCGGCTGGCGCCACCAAGTGCTGTTGACCAACAGCGCCGGCGCGGCCCGCCGGCTCGAGGTCCGTCACCGCCGCCACGGCGAGGTCGAGAACCGGATCAAGAACGCCAAGGACTGCGGACTGGAACGGATGCCGTTCACCAGCTTCGACGCCAACGCGGCGTGGATGGAGATGGTGCTCGCCGCCGCCGACCTGCTCGTCTGGGCCCAACAACTGCTCCTCGCTGGGGAGCTCGCCGCCGCCGAACCACGCACCCTGCGCTACCGGCTCCTGCACGTCGCCGGACGACTCGTCCACCGAGCCCGCCAGACGTGGCTGCGTCTCCCCGAGCACTGGCCCTGGACCCCCGACCTGCTCGGCGCCTACGAACGCCTCGCCGCGATCACCTGACTCGCTGATCGCTCCACGACCGACCGCCACCACCCGGCACCAGCGCGTCCCGAACCACCAATCAGCGGCCACCGCACCGACCGAAAGCTGGCCAACGCGACCGGCAACGACCACACCAAACGCGATGACACCGCCAACACGGCACCAACCGATCGAACAAGCCGAACGACGATCCCTCAGACCATCTCATGAACGGTCGGGGCTAGGTACCGTCCCAATCCCTCTGGCGAGGTCGATCTGGAGCGGCACCATCTCGTTCGGGCACATCGACAATATTCCGCACCAGAGTCGCTGACCCCGGGCGGCGGTAGAGCGTCCGAGACCGGGCTGAGCGGCGAAGTCGGCCGGCCGGCGCCGGGCGGAATGCGGAGCAGTTGGCCGATCGGACCGACGCTCCACGCCCACGCGAGCTCGAATGCCGGTCGCTCCCGCAACCACATCCGGCGATCAGTTCGGCCGCCCGTGTTATCAGGCTGTGGTCACCCGGCGAGTTGTGGGTACAGGCTGAGGAGGTCACCGGAGAGCGCGCTGCGGACGTGTCGGCTGATGTCGTCGGCCAGCACCTCATGTGCTCCTGCCTCTACGCCGTCGAGGGTTTGGTGGGCGACGGCGACGGGATCCGACTTGGGAGCGGTGATGCCGGCGGTCATGTCGGTGTCCATGTAGCCGACGTAGAGGCCGAGCACCTGTGTGTGCTGCGCGCGCGCAGTTCTTGGCGCAGCGAGTTGGTGAGCGACCACCCGGCTGCCTTGGACGCGCAGTAGATCGCCGTCGTGGGCATGCTGATCCATGACAGGACCGAGAGCACGTTGACGATGGCCCCACCGCCGTTCGCGGCGAGCGACGGTGCGAAGGCACGGCTGAGGGCGAGCGGCCCGTAGACGTTCGTTTCGAACTCGCGGCGTGCGGCGTCGAGCGCATTGTCGGCGAGGGCTGAGGTTCCGGTGCCGATCCCGGCGTTGTTGATGAGCAGTGTGATGTCGCCGCAGCTCGCAGCGGCCGCAGCAATGTCTGTCGCGGAGGTCACGTCGAGTTGCACGGGGACGACACCGTCGTGGTCGAGGCTCTGGAGGTCGCGAGCGCCGGCGTACACCTTGGCCGCTCCCCGGTCGAGGAGCGTCCGGCAGAACGCCGCGCCGAGGCCTCGGTTGGCGCCGGTGACGAGGGCGACGGATCCTTCGATCTTCATGTTGGTCTCCTGGAGGTCCGAGGACGGGGGCGACGACGGGCTCCGCGACGGCGCGTCGGAGTCCGGTGTGTTCGGCTGGCGCGGTGGACGTGCGCATCGGCAGGACGAGCGCCGATGTGGCGAGTCCACCGACCACGACGAGCCACCAGATCGGATCGAAGCCGTCGATGACCGCGCCGGCGGCCCCGAGGAACGCGACGGTGAGGGCGACACCGAAGGTGCCGCCGAACTGGCGGACGGCTTGGGCGGCGGCACCGCCGACGCCGGCACGGCCGGGTGGCAGTGCCTGGGCGACGACGCTGGAGAGCTGCGGGAAGACGAGCGCGACACCGAGGCCGCTGAGCAACATCGACGGGAGGAAGTCGCGCAGGTAGTTGACGTCGGAGCCGAGCGTCACCAGGCGGAGCAGGCCACAGCCGGCGAACAGGATGCCGCCGGCGATGAGCAGCGGTCGCTGCCCGATCCGGCCGGCGAGCTTGCCGGCCCGGGGTGCGACGAGGCCGACGACGACCGGACCGGGGGCGACGCCGAAGCCGGCCTGGAGCACCGACCATCCCCAGACATCGGTGAGGAACAGGATCGAACCGAAGAACAGGGCGGCGAACGCGGTGCCGAACAGCAACATGGCGAGGTTGGCCCAGCGGAAGTTGGCGATGCGGAACAGGTCGAGGTCGAGGGCCGGCGCCTTGGTGTGCTGCTGATGGACGACGAACACGGCGAGCACGACCAGTCCGGCGACGAAGATGCCGAAGGTGCGGGCGCTGAGCCATCCGTACTCGTCGGTGCCGACCAGGCTGTAGGACAGCAGCCCGGCGGCGGCGGCGATGAGGACGACGCCCACGAGGGATGGCACCTGGGTGTCCGGGTCGGACGACTCGTGCAGGTTCTTGCGTCCGGCGATCACGGTGTAGATGCCGACGGGGAGGTTGATGAAGAACGCCCACCGCCACCCGAGCCCCTCGACGATCGCCGCGCCCAGCGTGGGGCCGAGGGCGCCGGCCACGGCCCCGGCGGCGCCCCAGATGGCGACGGCTCGGGGCAGTTGGTCGTGGGCGAAGGCGTGCATCACGAGCGCCAACGACGACGGGATCAGCGCCGCGGCGCCGACGGCCTGGACGATGCGGAACACGATCAGCAGCTCGGCGCTCGGCGCCAGCCCGCACGCCATCGAGGCGACGGTGAACACGATCGAGCCGGCCAGGAAGACCTTGCGGTGCCCGATCCGGTCGGCGAGCTTCCCGGCAGGGATGAGCATCGCGGCGAACACGATCGTGTAGGCGTTCAGCACCCACGAGAGCTCCGACGCGCTCGGTGTCGGAGAACGTCGCGGTGATGTCGGGGAACGCGACGTAGAGGATCGTCGTGTCGAGGAACGTCGCCAGCACCGCCAGCGAGGCGATCGTCAGCGTCCGGCGGGAGTGGTCGTACACGACGGTCAGCCCTGCGCGGTCA
>CAWGHB010000009.1:0-319014 GCA_963822315.1 uncultured Acidimicrobiia bacterium | reverse complement strand
GCTCGACGTGCCAGCTCGGCGTGAGCAAGGTGATGACCGAGAGGATCCGCACGCCTGAGCGCCAGCCGAAAGCCCGCCGATGAAGGTCTGCGGCTGCCCACATCCCGAGAGGGCGCTCGTCGATCGGCCTGGTCGGGCTCTCATGATCGGGCCCGCCGCTGTAGTCCGAGCGCCGTCGTGCTGGCGGAGACGACGACGTCACTTCGCCCGCGCTCCGAGGAGTCAGTGACACGCCCGCCCCACCGGTGCACGTCTCCACGTACACGCCGAGACTAGATCGCCCTGTGGACGCGGGTCGCCGCTCCGTCGGCGCTGGGTCTGCTGCCCCGGGCGGTGGGACCAGATCGATGTCAGGTGCCTCCATCACACAGCCCGTGATCGATTGTCGACCCTTCACACCTCTAGAAGAGGGGCGCGAGGGGTCTCGCTCGGTCACAAGAATCTCTCGCGTCGAATCCTAGCGCGTTAACGCGCTAGGATTTAAGGGCTGCTGATCGCCTCCACGGACGGCGGTGCGCCGTACGGGCCCGCTCCTCGACATCAGTCCTGCGCCACAATCGAGCACGAGGCTTGTCGATCACCGGCACGGGGAAACATCCCGCCGCCACAACGTCGCCGCCGTGCCCGAGTTCGCCAGCCCAGCTCCGCCGCAATCTCCCCGGACGACATCAGCTCGTCACCGTCGATCTGATCCATCCGGGCCACATCGTTCCCCAGCACCGAAGTGGGGAGCAAGCGATGGTCTGATGCGGCGGCTCGTCTATTGGGCGGCCAGCAGGATCGGCCCCCAGACGGCCACGAGTTACTTCCCGCCGGCGGCCACGTTCTGAGCGAGCCATCTGCCGTCGCGATCCCTCTGGGCAGGCGTACTTCCGCGTGGCGACCGGCGGACGGCGAGACGTCGACCAAGGGGCGTTCGATGCCGATCTGACATGGGCACGGAGTCCGAACACGCAGACGGACCGGTTGCCACCGCGATCGAACTGACCGTGTTCCGTGTAACGCTCGCGATCGCATCGCTCCGACGGGCACGCGCGAATCAGTGGCGACACCAGCCCCCGATGGCGATCCCCACCCGGCAGCGATTGCGCACCGGACGTCCGTCGCCCACCGCTTGACCATCGGTGGGTTCTCCTCATGTGTGCTCTTGGTCGAACACACCGAGAATCACGCCGATGGCCCCACCAGGTGGCGGACCCCGCCAGCTACCTGAAAGCCCACCTAGCGGGACGCACACCAGCGCCCCGGTAATCCCGGCCGGACGTATCATCGATCGCCGGTCCTCGGTACACCTCGGCCGCGCTGCGCACACGTTGTCCCTGCCGGACTCGGCGTCCCCGTGACACCCCACGCGAGACTGTCAGCTATGGCGCAACGACGTGTTCGACTCGGCACGATTCGGATCCAGCGGACCGTGACGGTGCGGCAGACCCGACGCGTCACGATGACATCCCACACGCAGGGGAAGGCACTGCCTCCAGAAGGTTTGATTCCCGCCACGTCATCGGTGGCCCCCCGCAAGCGCTCCAGGGGCCACGACGGGGCAGCACGACGAGGAGCTATACGCCGAGAGAACGCCAGCTCCTTGATCGAGTCGCTGACACGATGATTAGCGATACTGACCGACCACGCGATGCGTTTCTATGCCACGCATGGGCGGACCGCGACGGCGCCGCGGAGGAATTCTTTGTCTGCGCTCACGGAGCTGCGGTGTTGACGTGTGGTTCAGCGAGCGGGATGTGAAGTTGGGTGTCAGCCTCGCCCGGCAGCTGGACGCTGGGCTGCGAGCAAGTCGAGTGGGGCTCGTGTTGGTCACGGTTGCGATGCTGGAGTCGCTGCGATCGGGTGGGTTCGCGGATCAGGAACTCGGCGCGCTCCTAGCGACTCAAGACACACGTCATTCCGGTGGTGCACGGCATTGCGTACGAGGAACTGCGGCAGCGAGTCCGCTCTTGGCGGTCACGCGAGGTCTCTCGTCGAAGTCCGGCTCTTTCCGAGACGTCGCCACCAAGATTGCAGAGTCAGTGCTACGCGCCAGTGGCCTAGCCGTCGCGATCGGTTCAACGGTGCGTTCTCCCACGTCCAAGTCGCCACGCCACTACCACTCGCCGCCGCCCGGCTCCGTCAGCTCGCTCCGTTTGGAGCTGTGCTCTGAGGATTGCGCCAGCTGCTGCGGGGTTAGTCAGCCCGGGCGGCGTGCCGGGTCCCCGCCGTAGCTGTCGCGGCGCAGAATCTGGCCGTTCTCGCCTTTGACGACGAGTTCGGCGTGCCAACGCTTCGCCTGGGCTCGGGCGGCCGCTTCGGCCTCGGCCTGGGTGTCGTGGAGCGACGCGGCGCGCTTGGTCCCGTTGCGTTGACGCGCCCAGCGGCCGTCAGGTCGTGGCTCGACGACGATGTGATCCACGTTCGTATCCATACATCGGGGCATTACCCGGTCGCCGCCTCGCCAAGCGTGCCGAGGCGTCGCGAGCAGGAGCTGTGTCAGCGGGGCCAGGTCGTGTCGCCGGGACGCAGGTCGGGCCGGGGCCGGATGAACGTGGTGACGTGACGCCATCGTCCATGCTCGAAGGCGGTATCGGCGGCGACCTCGACGACAACGTCGGGTTGAACGCGGACGATGTCGATCTCCTTGCCGCCCCAGTAGCCGACGTGGCCGCCGCCGATGACCGCCGGCCACGGGTGATCGTCGCCCGCCGGGACGAGCAGCGGTGCCAGCTGCGACTGCTGAACGGCGGTGAGCGCCGAGGTGCCGCCGACCATCTGCAGCACGCCGTCGCGGTAGAGGCCGAGGACGAGCCGATCGGGGTGGGCGAGGGAGCCGGTGACGGCACCGACGATGACGTCCACCGTGTCGCGGTAGCGGTACTTGAGCCAGTCGCGGGCGCCACCTCGGTACGGCTGGCCGAGACCCTTGGCGACGATGCCTTCGATGCCGACCTGCGCCGCGGCGTACGTGTCCAGCCATCCCTGCGCGACCTGTCGGTCCGTCGTTGCCGGCGACAGCACCAGCGACGGGTCGGCGTCGGCGAGAACCTCTTCGAGCTGGCGGCGACGGACTCGCAGCGGCTCCCGTCGAAGGTCCCGGCCGTCGAGGGCGAGGAGGTCGAACACGACGTAGTTGGCCGGGCGGGCGGCGGCGAGCTGGCGGGCCCGGGCGCCCTTCGATGCCATGCGTTGCAGCAGCGCCGGGAAGTCCAGGGCGCCGTCACCCCAGATGACGAGTTCGCCGTCCACGACGACGTCGGGCAGGCTGGCGACGGCCTCGGCAATCTCGGGGAAGCCGACGGTGAGGTCGGCGCCTCGACGGGACTGCAGGTAGGGCCGGGGCGACGTGAAGGCGACGAGTCGGTAGCCGTCCCACTTCTGCTCGTAGTGGACGCCGCCGGGCAACGCGAACGCCGGCGGCAGGGCCTGCACGGCACGGGCCAACATCACGTCGACGGGCGGCCGCACAGGAGACATACCCCCGACTGTGCCTCGCCGGCGCCGGCGCGCAACGCCGGTGTCGCGAGACGGCTGCCCGATGAAGGTCGCCACGGGCGACGCACTCGGGCCGGTCGGCGGCATGGATGTGACCAGGGTGTACGGGCCCACTCCTCGACATCAGTCCGGCGCCACAACCGAGCACGCGGCTTGTCGATCACCGGCGCAGGGAACGTCCCGCGCCGCCACAACGTCGCCGCCGTGCCCGAGTTTCGCCAGCCCAGCTCCGCCGCGATCTCCCCGGACGACATCAGCTCGTCACCGTCGATCTGATCCATCCGGGCCACATCGCTCGCCAGCGCCGCAGTGGGGAGCAAGCGATGGTCTGATGCGGCGGCTCCTCCGTCGGCGGACGATCGGGCAGACGTGACCAACGAGCCGCTCAGTGTCCCTGTAGGGGATGAGGCCAGCGTGTCGCTGGTTGATCCGAGTTGGGAGATTCCAATGGTTCAGCGCACTGTCGAAACTCGCCTTCGAGCTGTCGGGGCGGAGGAACCGCCGGCAAGAGATTCCACGAGCCGGACCAGGAGTCGGACCGAGCCACGGTCGACCGAGGAGAGTCGGATGGCAGGCGCGCCACACGGCCGGCTACTCCTCACCTTCGACGAGGCAGCCGAGATGCTCGGCATCGGCCGCACTTCGCTCTACCGGCTGGTCTGGGCCGGGAGGCTCACGCCGGTGCGGCTCGGCAGGTCGGTGCGCTTCAGCTGTGCTCAGCTCGAGGTGTTCGTCTCGTCGCTCGAGAGCGGGGCTTGTTGACGCCCTTGGAAGGTTCTGCGTCTGCGCTGGGTCGAGCTGCGTCGGTCATTGGGGTGTCGAGCAGTTGGGCGGCCAGCCGAGCGGTCTTCAGGGGGCGTTCGCCGAGACTGGCGACGTAGCGGGAGGTTGTTGCTGGGCTGGCATGGCCGACGTGGCGGGCGATGTCACCGATGTCGGTGCCCGCCGTGTACAGCGCGGTGACCACGGTCCGGCGACCGACGTGGGTGCCGAGCCGGGTGGCGTCGATCCCGACCTTCTCGGCAGCACGACGCAGCAGTTTGTCGATCTGCTGGCGGGCGACGAGCCCGCCATCTTGCCTTCGTGAAGACCGGATCGAGCGGCTGCGACTCGTAGGTGTGGGTTCGCCACAGCGGCCCGGCCAGCAAACGCTCCTCCGCCTGCCGCGCCTTCCAGGCGCGCAAGCGCTCGACGGTTCCCTCCGCGAGGTGATGCACGCCGGTGGCGCCCTCGGTCTTGGTGGGCCCGAACCTGCGACCACCTTCGCCGGCAACGACCGCCCGGCGGACGTGGGCGGTGCCTGCGTCCAGGTCGATGTCGCACCAGGCAAGTCCGAGGACCTCACTGACTCTCAGCCCGACCGTGAACATGATGGCGACCACGGCGGCGTAACGGTGCTGGTCGACCTCGGCGATCAGGCGGACCACTTCGTCGCGCGTGAGCACCCGTCCCGGCGAGCGGTTTACCTTGGGCGGCTTCACACGGTCGACCGGGTTGGTGCGAATCACCTCGAGATCGACCGCCGCAGCGAACATCTGCCGGAGGGTGGAGCGGGTGTCGGCCACCGTCTTCGGAGCGAGGGGGCGACCGTTCGATCGTGGCGTGGTCAACAGCAAGGTCTGCCAGTCGGCGACCTGCGCCGGGGTCACATCTCCGATCGGAACTTCGGCCAACGGGCCGAGTCGGCCAAGGCGCTGGCGGTACTTGTCAACGGAGCCGAACCGCAAGCGGGGGGCGTAGGTGGTCATCCACCAGTCGGCGAAGGCGGCCGTGGTGCTCCGGCCGCCCACTCGCATCGAGCGCGGCGAGCTGTCGGCGAGCGCCTGTTCCCGGCGGCGAGTGACTTCGTCGCGAGTCGGCGCATAGACGGTGCGCTGCTGCCCGGACACGGGATCCCGATAGGTCGCCCGCCAGTGCGCTCGCTTGACGCGGACACGCCCGTCCGGCAGGGCGCTGCGCCGCTCGGGGACATGGAAGACAGTGCCCGCCTGGTTGGCGGCCTTGTTGACGACGACGAAGGTGCCGTCGTCTCGCGGCACCCGTTTGCCCGTTGGTCTGCGCGGCATCGACCACCTCCAGGCCCGAGTGTGGCACAGCTACCGGCCCCGTGGCACAGTAACGAGCACAGTAACGCTCCAGGAACGCCGACGAACGCCGGGGAACGATCAGGGCCACTAGCAGGACTTTTGCGAACGTCGGCGAACAGCCGGGAATCGCAAAAGACCTGATGGCGGAAGGAGTGGGATTCGAACCCACGGAGGCCCGAAGGACCTCAACGGCTTTCGAGGCCGTCCCATTCGTCCGCTCTGGCATCCTTCCGGGGCGGCAGGCTATCGCCGCGCACGCGTGACGACATGCGCCGCTCGGCGAAGAACGCTCGCAGCAGGTCCCCGCACTCGACGGCCCGCACGCCGGCGGTGACCGGCGGGCGGTGGTTCAGCCGGCTGTCGGCCGGCACGTCGTAGAGGCTGCCGACGGCGCCGGCCTTGGGATCGATGGCGCCGAAGACCAGGCGGCCGACGCGGGCGTTGACGACGGCGCCGGCGCACATCACGCACGGTTCCAACGTCACGACGAGCGTGCAGTCGTCGAGCCGCCAGTGGCCGACGGTGGCCGCAGCGTCGCGCAGCGCCAGCACCTCGGCGTGGGCGGTCGGGATCGCCGGTGAGCTCGCGCTCGTTGTGGCGGGCGGCGACGACGACCCCGTTGCGGACGACGACGGCGCCGATCGGCACGTCACCGTGGGCTGGCGCCCGCCCGGCCTCGACGATCGCCGCGGCCATCGCCGACTCGTCGTCGGCGGTGCTGGCGTCGGCGCCGATCATGGGCGGAGGGAGTGGGATTCGAACCCACGGTGGGTTGCCCCACACACGCTTTCCAAGCGTGCCGATTCGGCCGCTCTCGCACCCCTCCTCAGGTGGCAGCAGGGTACTGCGGCAGTAACGTGACCCCCACCTCGATCCGTGCGCGGCGAGGCGACGGCCGGGTCCTGTGCAACGGGTGCCCGCGAACCAGGTCAGGACCGGGAGGTAGCAGCCTTCAGCGGCACCACCCGTGTGCCGCAGATCGCCTGGCCGTCGCCTCCTCGGGCACGGATCGTGTCGCGTCCCGAACCTCGCCCGTCAACCGCTGGCGCCACGCTCCAGCGCCACCACCCACAACAGCGCGGTGAGCGACAGGCCGTCGCCGACGAGGCCGGCGCGCATCGCCGTGATCACGTCGGGCCACGGCACCCACTCGATGCGCTCGGCCTCGTCGGTGTCGTGAGGATCGCCGACGTGTTCGGCGCCGTCGGCGACGAACAGGTGGAACGTGGCGTCGGACGTCCCGTTGTGCGGGTAGTAGGTGGTCAAGTGACGCAGCGGGCCGGGACGCCAACCGGTCTCCTCGAGCGTCTCACGACGGCCGGCCTCCTCCGGTGTCTCGCCCGCGTCGATGCGACCGGCCGGGACCTCCCACCCCCAAGTGTCCGTCGCGAACCGGTGACGCCACAGCAGCAGCACGCCGCGCCGGTCGTCGTGCACCACGACGCCCGACGCGCCGGCGGGCATCCGCACGACGTGGTGCTCGAAGCGGCTGCCGCTCGGCAGCTCGACGTCGACGAGGACGAGGCGGACCCAGTCGCTGTCGTAGATCGACCGCTCGCCGTGGACGGTCCAGCGGACCACGTCAGCCGAGCGGCCGCGCCGCGATCAGCGGCGGGTCCATGTCAGCGACGCCCGGCGGCGAGGGACGCCGCCCGCTCGGCCAGGCGGGGCTCGCCGACGGCGACGGCCCAGTCGTCGAAGTCGGGGGTCGGCCCGGCCCAGCGCCACTCGTCGACCGAGCCGACGTCGAGATCGGTCTCGACGGTCGCGATGCGCCGGAACAGCAGCGCCAGCTGGAGGTCGGCCTGCAGGGCGGCAGAGAGCTTGGCCGCGCCACGCAGCCCCGGCACGTCCCACTTCCCGGCCGAGTCGGGGATGTCCTCGAGGTGGCCGTAGCGGGCCAGGACGGCTGCCGCGCTCTTGGCCCCCCACCCGGGCAGGCCGGGGAACCCGTCGGCGGAGTCGCCCACCAGGCCGAGGTAGTCGGGGATCGAGGCCGGCCCGACGCCGAACTTGGCGATCACGCCGTCCTCGTCGACGATCTCGCGCTTGCGGCGGTCGAACTGCACGACGCGGTGCCGCGCACGCACTGCCCGAGGTCCTTGTCGGGTGTCACGATCAGGACCTGCTCGACGCGCGCGTCGGCGTCGGCGATGGCGGCGGCCGCACCGAGGGCGTCGTCGGCCTCGTGCTCGACCATCGCCCAGGTCGTGACGCCCATCGCCACGAGTGCCTCCTCGACCATCGGGATCTGGGCCAGCAGCTCCGGGGGCATGCCGGCGCTCGTCTTGTAGCCCGGCCAGAGGTCGTTGCGGAAGCTCTCGATGACGTGGTCGCTGGCCACGGCGATGTGGGTGGCACCGTCGGCGAGCAGCTGCAGCGTGGACATCAGCACGCCGGCGGTCGCGGCGTACGGCCCGGGGTCGGGCTCCCGTGCGGCGCGGCCGAAGTTCTGCCGGAACAGCTCGTAGGTGCCGTCGACCAAGTGCACTCTCACCGGTTCATCCTGTCGCAGACACGGAGGGAACTGGCGCGGCGCTCGTCGTCGGGCTGAGTTGGGCGGCGATCGTGCCGATGGCCGACCACACCCGGTCGTCGTCGTAGCCCAGGGCGAACAGCGCGACGCCGGCGAACCCGGCATCGACGGCCTCCTGCATGCGCTGCTGAGCGCCGTCGGCATCGACGTAGTGGACCTCGCGCTGCTGCGTGCATGCCGTCGCGCCGTCGTCCACCGGCAGCTCGTACTGGAACGACCACTCGTAGGTGCCCGGGTCGAAGACCGGCGTCGCCCCGCGCCGAGCGGCGAGCTCGGCCACCGAGCGGGTCGTCACCGACGTGACGCCCTCGGCCGTCGCCGGGCACGTCCCCGTCGTGCTGACCGGCCAGTTGTAGCCGTACAGCGGGATGCCGAGCACGAGCTTCGACGGGTCGCCGGCGGCGGCGCTGGTGCCGGCGATGACCCGGTCGACCCAGTCCAGCGGCGCGATCGGCCCCGGGCTCCCGGACGGCACCGAGTAGTCGTAGGCCATGACCCGGATCGCGTCCACGAGCGGGGCGATCGACCCGTAGTCGTACACCCAGTAGCCGCTGTCGTCGGTCTGGCCGGCGTCGTACACGGGTGGCACGCTGACCGTCAGCGTCCGCCCGTCGCCGTGCAGGCGGTCGGCGAGCTCACCGACGAACGCCACCCAGTTCGGACGCGTCGCCGCCCAGGAGTCACGGCCGTCGGCGAACGCGAACTGCTCGTAGTCGATGTCGATGCCGTCGTAGCCGCCGTCGGCCGCGAACGCGGCGACCGCGTCGACGTGGCGGGCCCGCTGCTCCGGGTCGGCAAGGATGCTGGCCATCACTCCCGGATCGGTCCCGTCGAGGATCGACGCCACGAGCGGTACCTCGCGGTCGCGTGCGGTGTCGAGGAACTGGGCGGCGAGATCGGTGGGCGTGTTGGCCTCGACCTCGATCGTGTCGACGCCGGTGGCGCGGAACCAGAACGGCGACAGCTCGTGCAGCGTGTCGGATCGCGCCGCCAGCTCGGGCATGGCGTCGTCGAGCGCCCAGTACGGCGTCCAGGCGTGGACGTTGAGTGCGCCCGGTCGCCGGGGCGGTGGATCCGTGCCGCGACCGGCGAGCCCGGCCCACACCGCGGCGACGGCGACGAGGATGGCCAGACCGCCGGCCACGAGGAGGGTGCGGCGCCGCCGATCGGGGCGCGCCGACGGCCCGTCGGCACCGGTCGCGGCCGCCGCCGGCTGCTCGACGGCGGTCGGGGTCGACGAGGCGTACCGCCCGAGGTCCTCGACCTGGACGTCCTTCAACGTCGGCACGATGATTCGCCGGGGCGCCGGCGGGATCTCGACGAGGTTGGGGACGGCGACGACCGTGCAGCCCGCCGCGGTCGCCGACTGGACGCCGGTGGGCGAGTCCTCGATCGCCACGCACTCGCGGGGGTCGACCCCGAGCCGCTCGGCGGCGAGCAGGTACGGCTCGGGGTGCGGCTTGCCGTGCACCACGCCGTCGCCCGACACGACGGCCTGGAACGTGATCGGGGCCAGCGCCGCGACGATCGGATCGGTGAGCCGGGACCAGGACATCGTGACCAGCGCGCACGGCACGCCGGCGAGGTTGAGCTCGGTGAGGAGGCGACGGGCACCGGGTCGCCACGGCACGCGGTCGCGGACCTTGGCGACGACCCCGTCGAGCAGCCGATCCACGATCTCGCGGGGCTCGAGCGGCACGCCGCCGCGGTCGCGCAGCACGGCGGCGGCCTCGAGCAGGTCGAAGCCGATGATCGAGCGAGCGTCGTCCTCGCTCCACGTGCCGCCGTACGCCTCGACGAGCTCGTGCTCGCACGCCATCCAGTACGGCTCGGTGTCGACGAGCGTGCCGTCCATGTCCCACAGCACCGCCGCCGGCGGCGCGGCGACCGTCGTCGCCGTCACTCCTGGACGAGCTCGATCAGGGTCCCGAAGCTCCCCTTGGGGTGGATGAAGGCGACCGTGGTGCCGCGGCTGCCCGGGCGGGGGGCCGTGTCGATCGGCGTGGCGCCAGCGGCGACCATCGCCTCGAGCGCCGCCGCGCAGTCGTCGACGCGGTAGCCGACGTGGTGCAGGCCCTCGCCGCGCTTCTCGATGAACTTGGCGATCGGCGAGTCGTCCCGCGTGGCCCGGGTCAGCTGGATGTAGCTGTCGGCGACCTTCAGGAGCGCCTCCTCCACGCCGTCCGACTCCACGATCTCGCGGTGCGCCACCGTCGCGCCGAACGCCGCCTCGTAGTAGTCGATGGCCGCCTCGAGGTCGCTGACGGCGATGGCGACGTGATCGATCTCGGTCAGGATCATCGCGTCATCCTGGCAGACCGATCCTCCGCTTCCATGGCCCCACCCCATTGATGACCACCGACCCACTCACTCACCCGCCGTGACGGCGGAAGAGGGTGATGCGGTCCTCGCCGACGCGGGCCCGCTT
This sequence comes from uncultured Acidimicrobiia bacterium, assembly GCA_963822315.1. Taxonomy (GTDB): domain Bacteria; phylum Actinomycetota; class Acidimicrobiia; order Acidimicrobiales; family Ilumatobacteraceae; genus JALZMG01. Next base: position 308,483 of record CAWGHB010000009.1, on the reverse strand, counting down.
CTCGGGGTCGTCGATGCCGAGGCCCTCCACCGGGGCCAGGCACAGCACCCCGATCTTGCCCTCGTGCTCGTTGCGGTGGATGGCCCAGCGCGGCCACGCCGACCTCGGTCAGCGGGTACACCTCGGACAGCAGCGGCTGGATGCGGCCCTGGTCGATCAGCCGGTTCGCCGCGTACGCCTCCGAGTAGTTGGCGAAGTGGCTGGCGATCAGGCGCTTCAGCTTCATCCAGAAGTGGCGGTTGTCGAACTCGACCATGTAGCCCGACGTCGCCGCACAGGTGACCACCGTGCCACCCCGCTTGCAGGCGAAGATCGAGGCCCCCATCGTCTGACGGCCGGGGTGCTCGAACACGATGTCGGGGTCGTCGCCGGCCAGCTCGCGCACCTTCTTGCCGAAGCGCCGCCACTCCGATTCGTCCTGGGTGTGAGCATCGGACCAGAACCGGTAGTCCTCGGCCCGGCGGTCGATGACCGCAGCGCAGCCGAGCTCCTCGAGCAGCGCCACCTTGTCGGGCGACGAGACCACGCCGACCGGGGTGCCGCCGCCGTTGAGCACGTACTGCACGGCGTAGCCGCCGATGCCGCCGGTGGCACCCCAGATCAAGACGGTGTCGCCCTGCTTCATCCGAGCCCCGTTGCGGCCGACGAGCATCCGGTAGCTCGTCGAGTTGCACAGCGCGTTGACCGCCGCCTCCTCCCAGGTGAGGTGGGTCGGCTTCGGCATCAACTGGTTGGCCTTGACGACGGTGAGGTCGGCGAGCCCGCCGAAGTTCGTCTCGAAGCCCCAGATCCGCTGGTTGGCGGCGAGCATCGAGTCGTCGTGGGCCGATGGATCCTGGTCGTCGACCGAGTTGCAGTGGATCGTCACCCGATCGCCCGGCTTCCAGTTGCGCACCGCCGACCCGACCTGGAGGACGACGCCGGCCGCGTCGGACCCGACGACGTGGTGGCCCAGCGCGTGGCGGGCCGCCCACTCGCTCTCGCGGGCGTATCGGTCCAGGAAGCCGAACGTCGGCAGCGGCTCGAAGATCGAGGTCCAGACGGTGTTGAAGTTGATGCTCGAGGCCATCACCGCGACGTACGCCTCGTCGGGGGCCAGCGGCGGTGTGGCCACGTCACCGACGTGGAGGCTCTTCGTCGGGTCCTTCTCCGACGACTCCATGCCGGCGAACATGTCGGCGTCTTCGCGGCGGACGAACGCGGCGCGGTAGTGGTCGGGCACCGGCAGCGCCGACAGCTCGTCGCCGCTCGCCCCGGCCTGGATCGCCTCGAGGATCTGGTCCATCGCGCGATGGTACCGCGTCAAGTTACCGACGGGTAAGGCCCGTCGCCGGCCGGCCAACTAGCCTGGTCGCATGCCCGGTTCGTACCTCGTCGCCGGCGCCCGGACCCCGATCGGGAAGATGTCCGGCGCCCTCGCATCGCTGTCCGCCGCCGACCTCGGAGGTGTCGCCATCACGGCGGCCCTCGAACGGGCCGGTGTGGCCCCCGACGAGGTCGACCACGTCATCATGGGCCAGGTCCTGCTCGCCGGCCAGGGGCAGGTGCCGAGTCGCCAGGCGGCCGTCAAGGCCGGCATCCCGCTGTCGGTCCCGGCCGTCAACGTCAACAAGGTCTGCCTGTCGGGTCTGAACGCGATCTACCTGGCCGACCAGATGATCGCCGCCGGGGACGCCGACATCGTCGTCGCCGGCGGGATGGAGTCGATGACCGGCGCGCCGTACCTCGCCGACGGCGCCCGCGGCGGCTTCCGATACGGCAACGTCGAGCTGCGCGACGCGATCATCGCCGACGGCCTGTGGTGCGCGTTCGACGCCTGCCTGATGGGCCTCGGCACCGAGCGCTACACGGCCGGCAGCATCAGCCGCGAGGCCCAGGACGAGTTCGCCGCCGCCTCCCACGAACGCGCCGCCAACGCCATCAAGGACGGCCGCTTCACCGACGAGATCGTCCCGGTGTCCATCGCCCAGCGCAGCCGAGCCGGCTCGGCAGGCAAGAACGCCGATCCGATCGTCATCGAGCACGACGAGGGCGTACGGCCGGGCACGACCGCCGACACGCTCGGCAACCTGCGTCCGGCGTTCGACAAGGAGGGCACGATCACGGCCGGCAACGCCAGCCAGATCAGCGATGGCGCCAGCGCCATCGTCGTGATGTCCCGGCGCGTCGCCGAGCAGCGCGGGGTCACCCCGCTCGGGGAGGTCGTGTCCTACGGCATGGTCGCCGGGCCCGACTCCGTGTCGCTGCTGCACCAGCCGAGCCGGGCGATCGACCGGGCGCTCCAGCGGGGGGGCCTCACCGTCGGGGACCTCGACCTGTTCGAGATCAACGAGGCGTTCGCCGCCGTGGGACTGGCGTCGATGGCTGAGCTCGGCATCTCGGCCGACGTCACGAACGTCAACGGCGGGGCCATCGCCCTCGGCCACCCGATCGGGATGAGCGGGAACCGCCTTGCGTTGACCCTGCTCCACGAGCTGGCCCGGCGCGGTGGCGGGACGGGCGCGGCGGCGCTCTGCGGGGGCGGCGGCCAGGGCGACGCGCTCATCGTGCGCACCGTGTGATCGGTTCCGTTGCAGGTCGGAGAAATTCTTGCGACGTCAGGTTTGACGGCCGCCCAACGTCGGTAAGACTGGAGTTCGTCAGTCATGGCAGGCGCGTCCTTGACATGCTCAAGGGCGTGGCTGTAACGTGACCGACACATAACGGAATCGGAAGTCGGACTCCCTCCCGCACCCGGTTCCTCAGTTCTGGGGCATCATCGATCGAGTCGGCCCGTCCGCCCGCTACCGACTCGGCAGGTGGTGCCCCAGGCATTTTTCGCCTGCTGGCGGCCGCCGGGACCGCGGTGAGTCGAGCGAGCGAGGCGCCCGGTGGGTCGAGCGGGTCGTCGAGCGAGCGAACGAGGAGCCCGTTCACGTGTCGACGCTGACGTCGCGGCGGCCCTCGATGGCCCGGCCGAGGGTCAGCTCGTCGGCGTACTCCAGGTCGCCACCGACCGGCAGACCGCTGGCCAGGCGCGTGACGCGCAGCCCGAGTGGGCGCAGCTGTCGGGCCAGGTACATGGCGGTCACCTCGCCCTCGGTGTTGGGGTTGGTGCAGATGATGATCTCCTCGATGCCCTCGGGCTCGATGCGGGCGAGGAGCTCGCGGATCTTGAGCTGCTCCGGCCCGATCCCCTCGAGTGGGCTCATCGCCCCGAGGAGCACGTGGTAGCGACCGTGGAACTCGCCGGTGCGCTCGACCGCGACGATGTCGCGAGACTCCTCGACGACGCATACGACGCGTCCGTCCCGGCGGTCGTCGGTGCAGAACGAGCATTGCTCGGCGTCGGTCACGTTGAAGCAGCGGGCGCAGAACCTGACCCTCGCCTTGGCCTCGGTGATCGCCCCGGCCAACCGGGCGACGTCGTCGGCCGGGATCTTGAGGAGGTGGAACGCGATGCGCTGGGCCGACTTCGGCCCGATGCCCGGGAGCCGGCCGAGCTCGTCGATGAGGGCTTGGACGGGTGGGGAGTAGGCGCTCGCCATGTCAGTCGGCGCCCTCGATCAACTCCGACCCGGGGAACGCCTGGGCCAGCCGATCGAGCGTCGTGGGCACCGAGCCGGCCGGCGCGTCGACGAGGTCGTCGAGGTCGATGTCGTCGTCGGTGGTGACAGGAGCGACCGCCGGTGCCGCGACCGCGGGCGCGGCGCCCGCCGACGGCACCGGATCCCGGCCGGTCGCCGACGCCGGCTCGCCGCCGACGACGAGCGTGATGCCGACGGCCCGGCCGGTGGCGTCCTGCCACGCCTGCTCGACGGCCCCGCGGTGCTGCTCGCACTTGTCGCGGTGGATGGCGTTGGGCGCCGCCAGCGTGATCGCGTCGCCGGCGGCACCGACGAGCTCGACCGGCGTGAACAGGGCGCGGACGAGGCCGCGCAGTGACGGCTTGAGGCCGTCCCACTCGGCGCGGGCCGCGTCGGGCGACGCAACGCTCGCCGCCGCCGCCGCCGGCGGCGCCGCGGGTTCGGGCGGCGTCGTCGCCGGAGTCGCTGCCGGCGCGGGACGCGGTGTCGGAGCCGTGGCGTCTCGGCGGGCCCGGCCGCCGAGCGCCGTGCGCCCGGTCGCCGGGTCGAGCGGCGCCGGCACCGCAGCCGATGCACCCGGCGCGGCGGCGACGGCCTGCTCGAGCTTGGCCACCCGGGCGGCCAGGGCGCCGAGGTCCTCGGCGTCGGCGGCCGGCTGAGCGGTGAGCTGCACGATGGCCACCTCGACGAGGACCCGGGGGTCGGGGGCGTGGCGCAGCTCGACCAGGATCTCGCCGAGTCGCTCGATGCCCCGGACCAAAGCCGCCGGCCCGAGGCGTTGGGCCTGGGCGGCAAGCTCGTCGACCTGGTGGGCCGACAGCTGCACGAGCTCGGGCGCCATCAGGGCGAGGAAGCCGTTGCGCAGGTGGCGCACGAGCGCCTCGGCGTAGGACCGTGGCTCGTGACCAGCGGTGATGGCGTGGGCGACGGCGGTCAGGGCCTGGCCCGGATCGTGGGCGATCATCGCCTCGAGAAGCTCGTCGAACGAGAGGGTGTCGTCGGCGCCGCGACCGGCGTTGGCGATCAGCTCCAGCGCCGACAGCGTGTCGCGCGCCGACCCGGCGCCCTCGGCGATCGCCATGTCGATGGCATCGTCGTCGACGTCCAGCCCGGCGTCGGCGACGACCCACCGCACGTGCTCGACCAGCGTGTCGGGGGGCAGCAGGTGGAAGCGCAGGTGCTGCGTGCGACTGCGGATCGTGTCGCTGACCTTCTGGGGGTCGGTCGTGGCCAGCACGAACACCACGTGCGGCGGCGGCTCCTCGAGCGTCTTCAGCAGCGCGGCCTCGGCCGCCTTCGAGAGCATGTGGACCTCGTCGAGGATGTACACCTTGTGGCGCCCCGGAGTACCGAGGGACGCCTTCTCGATGAGGTCGCGCATCGCCTCGACGCCGTTGTTGCTCGCCGCGTCGAGCTCGTGCACGTCGTAGCTGGTCCCGCGCTCGACGGCGAGGCAGGCGTCGCACTCGCAGCACGGCTCGCCGTCGACCGGGCGCTCGCAGTTGAGGACCTTGGCCAGGATCCGGGCCGACGTCGTCTTGCCCGTGCCCCGCGGCCCGGAGAAGAGGTAGGCCTGGCCCTCGCGCCCGCCGGCGACGGCGTCGCGCAGCGCGCGCACGACGTGCTCCTGCCCCTTCAGCTCGGCGAACCGACGCGGGCGGTAGCGGCGATACAGCGACGGCGTGGCCACCGCGCCGACTCTACCGAGGGGGTGTCGGCTCGCCCGGGGGCGCGCCGGTGAGCCGACGATGCCGAGCGAGTCCCGGGGGAGCCCGATCCGTGACGTCGGTCCCACTACCGTGTTCCGGTGGTGCCCGCCCGAACCGGTGTTCCCGCCCGCTCGACCGGGCTCGCACGCGTCGGCCTCGCGACGATGCTCGCGGCCGCCCTCGCGGCGATCGCTGCCGCCGTGCTCGGGTTCGTGTCGTCCGGTGCGCCGGTGCACGCCCAGGAGTCGTCGCTGGTCGAGAGCGAGCCGGCGGACGGGGCCGATCTCGCGACGCCGCCGGACGCGATCGTGCTCACGTTCGACGGGGAGATCGGCAACGCCAACCTGCTGTCCGTCGCCTGCAACAACAACCCGGTGTCCGGGCTCGGTCAGCCGACCCGCAGCGACGACAACCTGACGCTCACGTTGACGCTCGAGAACCCGCTGCCCGCCGGCACCTGCAACGTCGGCTGGCAGGTCAGCCAGCCCAGCGGGGAACCCGGGGCGAACGGCCGCTTCAGTTTCAACATCGAGACCTCGACGGCCGTCACGCCCGGTTCCACCGTGCCGGGTGAGACGACGGGGACGACGCCGACGACCACCGACACCACCACCGACTCGGGATCGAGCTCGACCGTGCGGGACGCCTCCGAGGTCTCCGACGGCGCGACCTGGCTCGGGCGTGTGCTGTCGACGCTGGGCCTGGCCGTGCTCTTCGGCTCGCTGGTGCTGATCCTGGTCGCGTGGCCCGAGGGCCCCGAGTACATCCTCGCCGTGCGCTTCCTGCGCTCGGTGTGGCTGCTGACGCTCGTCGGCACGTTGCTGTACGTCGTCGCGCTGACGGCGGCGGTGAACGACGAGTCACTCGGCAAGGGCCTCAACCCGACGGGATGGATCGACCTGTTCGACGCCGGCTGGGCCGGTCGGGCCGCGGTCATCCGGCTGGTGCTCGTCGTCGCCTGCCTCTGGGTCGTGCTGCGGCCCGAGCGGGTCATCGACCCGACGACGCAGCTCCCGGCCGTCGCCATCCCGACGCTCGCCGTGGTGACGCTCGGCCTGTCGCGGACCGGCGGCGACCTCGCCGTGCTCGGCGTGATCGCCGGCATCGCCCACGCGATCGCCATGGCGGTGTGGGTGGGCGGTGTCGTCCTCCTGGCCCGTGTCGTGCTCGCCGGCCCCGGCGAGGAGGACCTCGTGCACGCCGTGCGGGGCTTCAACCGGATCTCCGGTCCGGCGATCGTCATCACGGTCGTCAGCGGGCTCGTCCAGCTCTACCGCCTCGACGGCGGCTCGCTGTTCAGCGAGTCCCACGGTCGTGTGCTGCTGGTGAAGACGGTGCTCGTCGCGGCGATGCTCTTCGTCGGGTTGACGGCGCGCCAGGTGTCCCAGGCCCGGCTGGCCCGGGCACCGGACCTCACGCCGCCGACCGCCGATCGGCTTCGCCGCGCGTTCGGCACCGAGGCGCTCATCGGCGTCCTCGTGCTGGCGATGAGCGGCTGGTTGCTGTCGTTCACGCCGGGCAAGGTCACGCCGAGCGACGAGGTCGACTACGCGATCGAGGAGCAGTTCGTCGATCCGGCATCGAACATCGACCTGACGGTCTCGCTGGCGCCCGGGCGCGTCGGGCTGAACAAGCTGCGCGTCGAGGTGCGCCAGCCGGCGTCCGACCTGACCGGCCTCGTGGTGACGTTCGTGCCGCCCGAGGGCTCCAACCAGGGGGCGATCGAGCAGACGATCGGCCTCACGGGGGCCGGTGTCGCGGTGTCGCCCGACGACTACCTCCCATTGCCCGTCGCCGGGGCCTGGACGATGCAGGTGAGCGGATCGACGTCGACCGGCAACCTGGCCGAGGCCACACGCAGCTTCGAGGTGCGCACCGCCGACGGCGAGACGCTGACCCCCGGCATCGGGGTCACCCCCAGCGCACCGGCCGTGCCCGCGCCGACGACGAGCACGTCGACGACGACGAGCGTCGCCGGCTGACGCCGCGCTGGCGCGCGCTCGATCGCGCGGCCCGTCACGGGGCGACGAGGTCCTCGAACGGCACGGGCTCGGCGACGTCGAGCTGCTCGTAGCGGCAGCTCGACGGGTCACGGTCGGGCCGCCACCGCACGAACGACACGCCGTGGCGGAAGCGTCGCTTCTCGAGCTGGCCGAACGTGACCTCGGCGACGCGCTCGATGCGGATCGCCACCCACGACAGGTCCTTGCCTGCGTTCCATCGGCTCGTCGCGCCCGGGTTTGCGGGCCGCGCCCTCCTGGGCCGCGGTCTGCTGCCACTCGGCCCAGTCCCGCCACGGGTGGTCGCCGACGGCGTCGCGGGTGAGCGGCTCGAGCTCGGCCAGGAGCTCGGCCCGGAACCTCACGCTGAACGACGCCGCCACACCGACGTGCTGCAGCTGGTCCTCGTCGTCGTAGAGCCCGAGGAGCAGAGACCCCACGCCGTTGCCGTCCTTGTGGATGCGGTAGCCGGCCACGACGCACTCGGCGGTGCGCTCGTGCTTGACCTTGACCAGTGCCCGCTTGTCAGGCTGGTAGGGGTCGCCGAGCTGCTTGGCCACGATGCCGTCGAGGCCGGCGCCCTCGAACCGCCCGAACCACTCGGCCGCCGTCTCGCGGCTCGTGCTGGCCGGGGTGAGGTGCACGGGCGGGGCGACGTGGACGGCGGCGGCCAGCGCTTCGCGCCGCTCGACGAGGGGGCGCTCGAGGAGCACGTCGTCGCCGAGCGCCAGGAGGTCGAACGCGATGTACGCCGCCGGTGTCTCGGCCGCCAGCCGGCGCACGCGTGACTCGGCCGGGTGGATCCGCTGCAGCAGTGCGTCGAAGTCCAGGCCGCGACCGTGCCGGTCGGCGACCACGATCTCGCCATCAACGACGCAACGCTCCGGGAGGGATCGCTTCAGCGGCTCGAGCAGCTCCGGGAAGTAGCGCGTGAACGGTCGCTCGTTGCGGCTGGCCAGCTCGATGTCGTCGCCATCGCGGAACACGACGCATCGGAAGCCGTCCCACTTCGGCTCGAACAGCCACCCGTCGCCGTCGGGGATCGCGCGGGCCAGCTTGGCGAGCATCGGCTTGAACGGCGGGGACAGCGGGAGGGCCACGCACGGATTCTGGCCCGCTCGGGAACCGGAGCCGGCCGCGCCACGTCGAAACGGTCACGACTCGTCCGTCGCGCAAGGGAGCTCGCCATGTCGTCCGTCATGCCCACCTCGTCCCGCTGGAAGATCGTGCTGGCCTCGGCGGCCGGCGCCGCGCTGGCGGCGGTCGCCGTCATCGCGATGGCGCAGGGCGACGAGGGTCCTGCCGGGGCGCGCGGCGAGGTGCCGACACAGGAGAGCGTGCCCGGTGACAGTGTGCCGGACGGCCCCGACGCCGCCGGCCCGGGTGGCGACGGCACCATCACCGTGAGCGGGCACGGCACCGTCCAGGTCATCCCGGACATCGCGGTGATCTCCACCGGTGTGCAGGCCCAGGCGGCGACGGCCGGCGAGGCGATGGACACCGTCGGCGCCGCCTCGCAGCGCCTCATCGACACCCTGAAGGGCGTCGGCCTCGCCGACGAGGACATCCAGACGAGCGGCCTCGGCTTGTACCCGACGTACGGGCGTGACGCCTCGGAGATCACCGGGTACCAGGCCTCCACGAACGTCACGGCGAAGATCCGCGACGTCGACAGCGTCAGCGGCGTGCTCGACGCGCTCAAGGGCCTCGTCGGCGAGCAGCTCACGCTCAGCGGGATCTCGTTCTCCTACGACGAGCCCGAGACCGTGATGGCCGACGCCCGGGCGGCGGCCGTCGACAACGCACGCGCCCGCGCCGAGCAGTACGCCGACGCCGCCGGCGTCGAGCTCGGCCCGATCGTGCGGATCATCGAGAGCAGCGTCCCGACCGACGTCTTCCGCCAGGAGGCGGCGATGCCCGCCGCCGACATGGGGGCCGGATCCGTCGCCGTCGCGCCGGGCTCCCAGGAGCTCGTTGCCGACGTCACCGTCGTCTTCGCCATGAGCTGAGCCCGATCGGGTACGGTCGCTGCGTGGCCGCACCCGAGACGTCCCCGTGGCGCCAGAGCTACGACGCGGTCGAGCGCGAGATCGCCCCGCGCGTCGACGCCCTCGTCCGCAGCGAGGGCTTCGCGGTCGCGGTCGGGTTGGCGGCACGGGCGCAACGACTGGTGCAGGACGGTGCGTCGCGCTCGTCGCGACGCCTGCTGCACCGCCTCAACCTGCCGGCCGGTTCCGACGTCACGCGCATCCTCAACGAGATCGGTCAGCTCAAGCGCCAGGTGCGCGAGCTGACGGCGCAGCTCGAGGAGGCGCGCACCGCCGTGGCCGAACGACCGCCGCTCGTGGCTGCGGGGACGCCGTCCGGCGCGGCGAATCGGTCGGCGGCGGGGGTGGCGAAGCGCTCAGCGGGCGGGCCCGCGAAGCGCGCGGCTCGGTCGGCGCCCCGGAAGGCCGGCTGACTTGCCGTCGAGCGCCGCACCGGGCGAGATCGCCTCACGGGTGCGGCGCGATGCCGAGCGCAACGTGCTGCGCGTCCGCAACGGGCTGAAGCACATCGCCGGTGTCGGCCATCCGCAGACGATGCCGACGCCGAAGGACACGATCTGGTCGTTCGAGAAGATCCAGCTGTGGCGCTACCGCAGCGACCGCCGCACGATCGGCTCGCCGTTGCTGCTCGTGCACAGCCTGGTGTCGCGCAGCTACGTGTTCGATCTCGTGCCGGGCAACAGCGTCGTGCAGTTCTTCGTCGACCGCGGCTTCGACGTCTACCTCGTCGACTGGGGCGTGCCCGACGAGCTCGAGGCCGGGAACACGCTCGAGTCCTACGTCGACGACTACGTGCCGGCGCTCATCCGGGAGGTGTCGTCCGCCTCGGGTGGGGCCGACGTGACCGTCTTCGGATACTGCTACGGCGGCGTGATGTCGTTGCTCTCGGTCGCCGGGAACCCGGACCTCCCGGTGCAGAGCCTGGCCCTGATGGCGACGCCCGGCGACTTCCAGCCCCTCGGGCCGCTCTGGACGATGGTGCAGCCCGGGCGGGTCGACCCGGCGGACGTCATCGACCACACCGGCAACGTGCCGGCGGACGCGGTGCTGAACATGGTCCGATCGCTGCAGCCGCTCGGCGACATCCACAACTACGTCAACCTCTGGCAGCACCTCTGGAACGACGACTTCGTCGCCGCCCACCAGGTCATGACCCAGTGGTCGCGTGATCACATCCCGTTCCCGGGCGCGGCCTTCCTGCAGTGCGTCGAGCTGTTCTTGCGACGCAACCTGCTCCCGACCGGCCGGGTACCGCTGGGGGGGCGCACGATCGACTTCGCCGACGTCAGGGTGCCGTTCCTGAACATCCTCGGGGAGAAGGACCACATCGTCCCGGCACGCTCCACCGAGGTCCTGACACCGCTCATCGGGTCGGCGGACGCCCAGGACCTGCGCTTCCCCGCCGGGCACGTCGGGCTGGTGATCGGGCGGACGGCGCAGCGCCGCAACCTCCCGGCGATGGCCGACTGGCTGGAGTCGAGGGCGCAGCGCGTGAGCGAGCGTGTCTGCCCGATGGTGACGGCGTGAGCGAGCACGGCGGCGCGTCGAGCGGCCGTCGGCGGCTCGATGTGGAGGTGCGGGCACTGCAGTCGGCCGACGCCGACGCGCTGCGGCGCTTCTTCGGGCGCGTCCCGGAGGGCGACCGCACGTTCTTCCGCGAAGACGTCCTCGCGCCCGGTGTCGTCGAGCGCTGGCTCGCCGACCCGGGCCAGCACCGGCTCATCGCCGTCGTGGACGGCGAGATCGTCGGCTCGGTCGCGGTCATCCCCGGCGTCGGCTGGACCCACCACGTCGGCGAGCTGCGCCTCGTCGTCGACCCGACCTACCGACGCCGAGGTGTGGGTCGGCTGCTCGCCCAGCGGGCCGTCGTCGAGGCCGTCGAGCTCGGGACGGCGAAGCTCGTTGTCGAGGTCGTCGCCGAGCAGGACTCCACCGTCGCCATGTTCAGTGCCCTCGGCTTCGAGCCCGAAGGTTTGTTGCGGGCCCATGTACGCAGCCATGCTGGCGAGGTGCACGACCTGCTGGTGCTGTCGCACGTCGTCCAGGAGCTGTGGGACACGATGAGGGCGACGGGCATCGACGAGCTCGTCCGCGCCGACAGCGGCGTCGACGAGGGGGGCTGACGTGGTGTCGTCACCGATCACCACGCTGACCAACGCCTCTGCGCTGGCCCGGGCCATGCTGCGGGTGGAGCGGCCGGACCGCCTGCCACGGGCGATGGCGGCGATGGCCGCGTGCGGTCCGACGATGGCCGGCGGCATCGCTGCGGCGACGGCGCGCTATCCGCGAGCAAACGCCCTCGTGGACGACATCGGACCGATGCGCTACGGCGACCTGTGGCTGGCCACCGACTCCATCGCCCGTGCCCTGGGCGCACGCGGCGTCGGCCACCGCAGCACGATCGGGATCCTCGCCCGCAACGGTCGCGTGTTCGTGATGAGCCTCGTCGCCGCGGCCAAGCTCGGCGCCGACATCGTGTACCTCAACACCGGGTTCGCAGGACCGCAGCTGGCGGACGTCGTCGAGCGGGAGGGCATCGACACGATCCTCCACGACGACGGCTTCACACCCATCGTCGCCGGGGCGGGCGCGTCGGTGGCGGTGTCGGGCACGGAGCTGGTCGACATCGGCCGCGCCCGGTCGTTCCTGCCGTACACGCCGAGTCGCCGCAGCGGCCGTCAGGTCATCCTCACGTCGGGCACCACCGGACGTCCGAAGGGGGCCTCGCGCAGCGGCGGCGAGGTCGGTGTCGGCTCGATGGCGCCGGTGCTGTCGGTGAGCCCGCTGCGGGCCCGGAGCACCGTCGTGATCGCCGCGCCGCTCTTCCACACGTGGGGCCTCGTCCACATGGGTGTCGGCCTCGGCATGTCGTCCACGGCGGTGCTGCACTCGCAGTTCGACCCGGAGGCGACGTTGGCCGCGATCGCCGAGCACCACGCCGACGGCCTCGTCGTCGTCCCGCTGATGCTGCAACGCATCCTCGCCCTCGGCGGCGAGGTCATCGCCCGCTACGACACGTCGTCGTTGCGCTACATCGCGTCGGGCGGCTCGGCGCTGGGGGCCACGCTGGCGACGGCGACGATCCGCCGCTTCGGGCCGATCCTCTACAACGTCTACGGCTCGACCGAGGTGTCGCTGGCGACCGTCGCCGGGCCGGACGACCTGCAGGTGGCCCCCTCGACCGTCGGGCGTCCGGCGACCGGCAGCATCGTGCGGGTCCTCGACGCCGACGGCAACGACGCCGTTACCGGTGTCGTCGGGCGGATCTTCGTCGGGAACCGCAGCCGCTTCGACGGCTACACCGGGGGCGGCGGCAAGGAGGAGATCGACGGCCTGCTGTCGAGCGGCGACCTCGGGCACTTCGACCGCGACGGCCGGCTGTACATCGACGGTCGCGACGACGACATGATCGTGTCGGGCGGCGAGAACGTGTTCCCGGCCGAGGTCGAGGAGCTGCTCGCCGGCCTCCCGTCGATCGCCGAGGCGGCCGTCGTCGGCGTGCCCGACGACGAGTACGGCCAGCGGCTGAAGGCGTTCGTCGTGCCGCGCGACGGCCACCCGCTCACCGAGAAGCAGGTCAAGGACCACGTGCGCAGCCACCTGGCCCGCTACAAGGTGCCCGGGGCGGTGGTGTTCCTGGACGCGCTGCCCCGGACGATGACCGGCAAGGTCCGGCGGATCGACCTGCGCGACCTGTGAACGACCAGCGCCACCGGCTTGTCCGGGCTGGCGACGCGCCTCGCCGCGTCGTCGCCGATCGATCTCCTCGCGCTGGCCCGCCATCCCGCCGTGGCAGCCACGCTGGAGAGAGGCATCCGCTACGAGGCCGACGTGCGTGCCCTGCAGGCCTGCGCCGGTCTGCGGCGCGGGGTCGAGAAGCAGATCAACGTCCACGACGGCGGCAGCGGCCCGGCGATCGTGCTGGTGCAGGGTTGGACGGCGTCAGGGCTCGTCTGGCCGGCGGCGATGGTGACCGAGCTCGAGCGCACCCATCGCGTCGTGCGGGTCGACAACCGGGGCAGCGGCTGGTCGCGCCACGCGCCGCGCCCGTACACGATCGGCGACCTCGCCCGCGACGTCCGCGACGTGATCGACCGGCTCGAGCTTGGCCGGCCGGTGGTCGCCGGGCTGTCGATGGGGGGCATGATCACCCAGGAGCTGGCGCTGCGCTGGCCCGACCGGGTGGACCGGATCGTGCTGCTGGGCACGCGACCGCCGAGCCCGCGGGACGTCCAGCCGCCGCTCACCGTGACGGGCCGGCTGTTGACGAGCCCCCCCGAGGGTGTGCCGCTGCAGGTCTACCTGCGTGATATGTGGTCCGGCTTCGCCGGGCCGGGGTTCGCCAAGGACCATCCGGACGCGATCGACGAGATGGCCGGTGCGATCGCCCGCCGGCCGACGCCCCGCTTCGCCGTGCTCGACCAGGCCCGTGCCGTCGGCGCGTGGCACGGTGCCGCGGCGATTGGAGCGGATGTCCGTCCCGACGACGGTCGTGCACGGCACCGAAGACCCACTGGTCCCGGTGGCCAACGGCATGCGCCTGGCCCGGCTCGTCCCCGGCGCGCGCTACGTCGAGCTGGAGGGCGTCGGGCACCTCGTGCCGTACGAGGCATCAGAGCGCGTCGCCGCCATCATCTGCGGCGGCTGACGCGCCGGCCGCGGGATGGCGGGCGTCGCTGCCGTGATGGCGGTTGGCGCCCCGGGCGGGTGCCGGAACTAGCGTCGGCGCGGTGACGAGCCCGAACTCCATGCAGGACAAGATCGACGACCTGCAGAAGCGCCGTGAGCAGGCGTTCCACGCCGGCTCGCCCCGATCCGTCGAGCGCCAGCACGCCAAGGGGAAGTTGCTGGCCCGGGAGCGCATCGAGTACCTGCTCGACGAGGGCTCGTTCAACGAGCTGGACATGCTGGCCCGCCACCGGGCCCACTCGTCGGGGCTCGAGGAGCGGCCGTACACCGACGGCGTCATCACCGGCTGGGGCACGGTCGAGGGGCGCAAGGTGTTCGTGTTCTCGCAGGACTTCACCGTCTTCGGCGGCGCCCTCGGCGAGGTCTTCGCCGAGAAGATCCACAAGCTGATGGACCTCGCGCTCAAGGTCGGCGCGCCGGTCGTGGGCCTCAACGATGGCGCCGGCGCCCGCATCCAGGAGGGCGTCGTGTCGCTGGCCAGCTACGGCGGGATCTTCTACCGCAACGTGCTGTCGTCGGGCGTCGTGCCGCAGATCTCGGTCATCCTCGGTCCGTGCGCCGGCGGTGCCGTGTACTCGCCGGCGATGACCGACTTCATCTTCATGGTCCGCGAGACGTCGCACATGTTCATCACCGGTCCCGACGTCGTGAAGACCGTCACCGGCGAGGACGTCACGCTCGAGGAGCTCGGCGGCGCGATGAGCCACGCCTCGAAGTCCGGCGTCGCCACGTTCGTCGCCGCCGACGAGAAGGCGTGCCTCGACGACGTCCGCTTCCTGCTCTCGTTCCTCCCCCAGAACAACATGGAGGAGGCCCCGCACGTCGAGACCGACGACGACCCCGAGCGCCTGTGCCCGGAGCTGCGCGAGCTGCTGCCGGACAGCCCGAACCTGCCCTACGACATGCACAAGGTGATCCAGGCGGTCGTCGACGACGGCGAGTTCATGGAGTACTTCCCGCACTGGGCCCGTTCGATCCTGTGCGGGTTCGCCCGCGTCGACGGCCGCACCGTCGGCATCGTCGGCAACCAGCCGATGGTGCTCGCCGGCGTCCTCGACATCGAGTCGGCCGAGAAGGCGGCCCGGTTCGTGCGCACGTGCGACGCGTTCAACGTACCGATCCTCACGTTCGTCGACGTGCCGGGGTTCCTGCCCGGCGTGGACCAGGAGTACGGCGGCATCATCCGCCACGGCGCCAAGCTGCTGTACGCCTACTGCGAGGCCACCGTGCCGCGGATCCAGATCATCACCCGCAAGGCCTACGGCGGCGCCTACGTCGTCATGGACTCGAAGTCGATCGGGTCGGACCTGTCGTACGCCTGGCCGACCGCCGAGCTGGCCGTGATGGGTCCGCAGGGTGCGGTCGAGATCGTCTACCGCCGGGAGCTGCAGCAGGCCGCCGACCCGGCGGCCCGCCGGGCCGAACTGGTCTCGGAGTACACCGAGCGCTACGCCAACCCGTACGCAGCCGCCGAGCGGGGCTACGTCGACGACGTGATCGACCCCGCCGAGACCCGCCGCAAGGTCGTCGCCGGGCTGTCCATGCTGCGCTCGAAGCGCGAGGAGCTCCCTCGCCGCAAGCACGGCAACATGCCGCTGTAGCAGATCCGAGTGCTTGCGGACCTGGGCGGCGTCGGTCCCGGATGCCGAGACGGATCCCGCCTGGTTGACGGGCACGGTGGCGGGAGCGGCACCGGCGTAGGTTGCGACGATGCGCGGCGGTCATGGTGTCCTACTCGGGAACAGCGACCGGGTTGCCAACATGGAGCTCGAGGTGCTGTCCGACCACTGGTACGTCCTGCGCAAGGCGACGTTCGACTTCCGCCACCGCGATGGCACGTGGACCCGCGAGGTGCGTGAGGCCTACGACCGGGGCAACGGTGTCGTCATCCTCCTGCACGACCCGGTGGCCGGCACGGTGATCCTCACCCGGCAGTTCCGCCTGCCGGCGTATCGTCAACGGACATCCGGACGGGATGCTCATCGAAGCCGCGGCCGGGCTGCTCGACCGCCCCGGCGAGGACCCCGAGGAGGCCATCAGGCGCGAGGCCGAGGAGGAGAGCGGCGTGCGGGTGGGCGCGATCACGCGCGTGTTCGAGCTGTTCATGAGCCCGGGCTCGGTCACCGAGCGGGTCACGTTCTTCGCGGCGACGTACTCGCACGCCCAACGGGTGTCGGCCGGGGGTGGCCTGCGGGCCGAGGGGGAGGACATCGAGGTGCTGGAGCTCCCGCTGGCCGATGCCCTGGCCATGGTCGCACGGGGCGAGATCGTCGACGGCAAGACGGTGGTCCTGTTGCAGTGGGCGAGCCTGCAGGCCAGCCCGTCCGTAGCCGGCACTTGACCCCACACGTCATCGCCAGTGCGCCGGGTCGCGGCGCACAGTGGCGCCATGACGAACACCACCACCACCACCACCACGACCACCTCTGACGCGACCGCTGCGGTCGAGACCGTCGTCGACACGTACCTCGCGACGTGGAACGCGACCGATCCGGCCGAACGGAACGCCCTCATCGAGGCGTCCCTGGGTGCCGACCTGTGGTACCGGGATCCGATGCTGGAGGCCGACGGCCTCGCCGCCTACGACGGCATGGTCGCCGCCGTGCAGGCGCAGTTCCCCGGCCTCGTGATGCGCCGCACGAGCCCGATCGACGCCCACCGGGACCTGCTGCGGTTCAACTGGGCGTTCGGCGTGCCCGGCGAGGCGCCGGCGCTCGCCGGCCTCGACGTCGCCAAGCGCGACGGTGACGGCAAGCTGCACCGCATCATCGGCTTCGCCGGCGAGTCGATCCCGGCGGTCGGGTGACCCGGCCGGCTGACTGGACCGGGTGGCTGGACCGAGTGACGATACGGTTCGACGGTGAGCGCGACGGCGACGGTCGGCACGATGTTGCGGGACTGGCGGGAGGATCGGCGGCGCAGCCAGTTGGACCTGGCGCTCGACGTCGGCGTGTCGACCCGGCACCTCAGCTTCGTGGAGACGGGCAAGTCGAAGCCCTCGCCCGAGCTCGTCCTCGCGCTCGCCGAGCATCTCGAGGTGCCGCTGCGCGAGCGCAACACGATGCTCCTCGCCGCCGGGTACGCGCCGCGCTACCCGCAGACGCCGCTCGGCGGCGAGGCGCTGGCCGCGGTGCGCACGGCGCTGTCGGCGCTGATCACCGCCCACGACCCGTACCCCGCGGTCGTGGTCGACCGCGGCTGGGACCTGGTGATGTCCAATGCCGGGTCGCAGGCGTTCCTCGAGGGCGTCGCCGACCACCTCCTCGGGCCGCCCGGCAACGTCTACCGCATCACGCTGCACCCCGAGGGCATGGCGCCACGGATCCTGAACTTCGCCGAGTGGGCCCACCACCTGCTCGGCACGCTCGATCGCCAGGTCGCCGTGACGCGCGACCCGCGGCTCCGGGATCTGTTGGCCGAGGTCACGGCCTACCCCGACGTCGCCGCCCTCGCCGGTTCGTGGCGCACCCGCGACGGCGTGCCGTCGGTCGTGGTGCCGTTGCAGCTGCGCGTCGACGGCGCGGTGCAGTCGTGGTTCTCGACCAACACGTCGATCGGGACGCCGGTGGACATCACGCTCGAGGAGATCCACGTCGAGCTGTTCCATCCGGCTGACGGGGCGACGGCAGCACTGGTGGGTGGGCGCTGACCAGCGCGTACATTGTTCTCGATGGACGTGATCATCACGCCGGTGCCGACGGACGAGGAGGTCGCTGCGATCAGTGCCGCCGTCGACGCGCTGTGGCCCCGGTCGGGCGCCGACGCGAAGGGCCGGGTGACCCGGCCGCCGGTGTGGCGGTTCAGTGGGCGCTGGTGGAGCCAACCGATCCCCGTGCGCCGCGCTCGGCCCTGGGTCTGACGAGCACGGGTTCGCGTGGTCGTCGAGCTGACCACGGTCGCCGACGACGCCGCCACCTTCCACCACGGCACGACCGTCGACCATGTCGGCGACCTCGAGCCCGGCAGCCGGCACGAGCGTCACGGCATCACGTTCCGGACGCTCGAGCGGCCCGGCGGTGCGCTCCGGTGCCGGTTCGCCACCGTCAACGACGTGCACTTCGGAGAGACGGAGGCCGGTCGCATCGACGAGTTGACGGACGGTCCGATCCTGCGGTCACCACCCGGCGCGCCGCCGTACCCGGAGTTGATGAACCACGCCGCCGTCCGGGAGATGCTGGCCGCCGACCTCGCCGCGCGTCATCGTGAAGGGCGACCTCACGTCCGACGGCGCGGCCGCGGAGTTCGGCGAGTTCGAGGAGTGCTACCGCTCGGCCTTCGGGGATCGCCTCCACGTCGTGCGGGGCAACCACGACGCCTACCAGGGCCAGTCCGAGTACGCCGGCGACGAGTGGGTCGACCTGCCCGGCGTCGCTGTCGCCCTGCTCGACACGGCGATCCCGACGCAGACGAACGGACGCCTCACCGCCGAGCAGCTCGACTGGCTCGACGCGGGCGCGGCCGCATCCACGGTGCCCGTCATCGTGATGGGACACCACCAGCAGTGGGTCGGCGGCGAGCGCAGCCCGGACTACTTCGGCATCGACCCCGACAGCAGCGACGCGCTGACCGACGTGATGGTGCGGCGTCCGGCGATCGTCGCCTACACGGCCGGCCACACGCACCGCCACCGCGTCCGTCGTGTGGGCCCCGGGCTGCCGTCGATCGAGGTGGGGTGCGTGAAGGACTTCCCGGGGACGTGGGCCGAGTACCGGATCTACGACAGCGGGATCCTGCAGGTCGTGCACCGCATCTCGACGCCGGACGCGCTGGCGTGGAGCGAGTCGTGTCGCGTCCTCTACTCCGACTTCGGGGTGGACTACGCGTCGTATGCGATGGGCACCCTCGAGGACCGCTGCCTGGCCATCTCGTTGCGCTGACGCCCGTGCGTCCCCCGACAACGGGGCGTGGTCACTCGGAGGCCGAGGGATGCAGGACGGGCCGGAAGCCGCCGCGCAGGGCGGTGACGCTGGTCGGTGGCGTGAGCACCTCGACGATGGATGCTGCGACGCGGACCGGGCGGCCCCAACCGCCGAACGAGAACGGCCGCCAGCTGGCGGCGGCGAGGACGTGGGCGCGCCCATTGAGCACGGCGACCGTGCCGTCCGGCAGCGCGTCTGCCGCGACGGGCCACGTGGGACGATCGGCAGCGCGCGACACGCCACGCCCCCGTCGCAGCCGCTCGGCGGCGAGTCGGCGATCGATCTCCGTCGCCCGCAGCCGGGGCTCGGCGATCGTGGCCGACACCGCATCCCTGTACGCCGTGTAGTCGTCGCGCCGACATGTCGCGGACGGGCGGTGCCCGGCAGCCAGCGCGACGGCGTCGTCGAGGAAGAACAGCGGCGTCCAGACGTGCGGGGCGTCGAGGGGGTGGCGCCAGTCGCGGAACGACAGGCGGCAGACGATCCACAGCGTCGTGCTGCGGTGGTGGCGGACGATCCCGCCGCCGTCGTCGACGAGGCACCCGCGGTTCCCGGTGAGCATGCCCCGTTCGGGCGTGGCGTGGAGGTCGCCCCACGGGTCGACGCGGTTGCGACGGGTCACCGTGCGCCTGCCCGGCCGTCACTCATCCGTCGGATCCGCCGAGCCGAGCTCGGCGCTGACGCCGCGACCCTCGAGCGAGGTGGCGCGGTGAGTCGAGCGAGTCCTCGAGCGAGCGAACGAGGTGGCGCGGTGAGTCGAGCGAGTCCTCGAGCGAGCGAACGAGGTGGCTCCGTCACGACGCCATCTTCGCGATCGGCGCGGCATCAGGATGGCCGCGATTCGGGCATCCGCGCTCGCTGTGACACCCCCCGCGCATCATGGCGCACATGGTCCTGATCGCCGTGCTCGCCACCGCCGCCCTCGCGGCGGGCATCACGTGGTTCCTCGCCACGCGGCGTGGCGCGTCCGGGTCGGTCGCCGCGTCCGAGGCCGTGTACGACGCGATCGAGGACGCCATGGCCGAGGTGCGGGCCCGAGCGGCGGCCGAGCGCGACGCCGCTGTCCGGGCCGCGCTGGAGCAGGCGGCGGTGCTCAATCGCGAGCAGCTCGGCACGGCGACGTCGGCCGTCTCGGCCGGCGTCCAGGCCGACCTCGCGGCCAAGAAGGACGTCATCGACACCCGGCTCGACGAGGTACGCACGGAGGTCCGCGCCGAGCTCCAGCGGCTCGGCAGCGCTGGTCACCGAGCTCGGCACGGCGAGCGCCCAGCGCTTCGGTCAGGTCGACGAGTCGCTGCGGGCCCACGCCGAGGTCGCCAGCACGCTGGCCGACTCGACGCGCGTCGCTGCGCGAGGCGCTGGCCAACCCGCAGGCCCGCGGCCAGTGGGGCGAGCGGATGGCCGAGGACGTGCTGCGCCTCGCCGGCTTCACCGAGCACGTCAACTACCGCAAGCAGACCCAGGTCGACGGCGGCACCGGCCGTCCCGACTTCACGTTCGACCTGCCGAAGGGCCACGTGCTCTACATGGACGTCAAGTTCCCGCTGGCGTCCTACCTGCGCTACCTCGAGGTCGGCACCGACGCCGAGCGCCAGGCCCACCTCAAGCGGTTCCTCGCCGACGTCCGCCTGCGGGTCAAGGAGCTGGCCAAGCGCGACTACGCCGCGAGAGCGATCGGCCGACGCGTCGACTACGTGCTGCTGTTCCTGCCCAACGAGCAGCTCACCGGGTTCATCCACGAGCACGACCCGGCGCTGCTCGACGAGGCGATGAGCCAGCGCGTCGTGATGTGCTCGCCGCTCACGCTGTTCGCCTTCCTCGGCGTCATCCGCCAGGCGTTCGACAACTTCATGGTCGAGCAGACGAGCGACGAGATCCTCCAGCTCATCGGCAGGTTCGGCCAGCAGTGGCAGAAGTACACCGACTCGGCGGACAAGGTGAAGGACCGCCTCGACAGCGTGCAGCGGGAGTTCGACCAGCTGATCGGCACCCGCCGGCGCGCCCTCGAGCGGCCGCTGCAGCAGCTCGAGGAGCTGCGGGTGCAGCGCAACCTCCCGGTCGACGGCGAGCTGTTCTCCGACGCCGACGCTCGACAACGTGCGCGAGCTCGGCGCCTGACGGCGTCGCTCGGCGCTGCCAGGATGATGGGCGGTGCAGCAGGTGATGAGGACCGATCAGCCGGGCGCGGACCGTGCCGGATCCGAGACCCGGCGCGCCCGGTCGCGACGATGCGGTGGATGTGGGCATGAGCCAGCCGGCGTTCGACTTCGGCGACGAGCCGCTCGACGACCCGAGCAACCCGACGTTCACGGTCAGCGAGCTGGCCGACGCCGTCAACGCGCTCCTGCGCCGAGGCTTCAGCGACGGTGTCTGGGTGCGCGGCGAGATCCAGGGGTGGAGCGAGCGCGGCGGGCACGCCTACTTCTCCCTGGCCGACGACACGCCGGGACGGCAGGCCGTCGTGCGGGTGCAGTTCTTCGCCAACGCCCGGATGCGGCTGCGCCCGCTGCTCACGAAGCACCGCCTGCGCCTCGGCGACGGGATGAAGGTGCGGATCTTCGGGCACCTCGACTACTACGCGCCCGGGCGGCCAGTTGGGTCTGAAGATGGCCGGCCTCGACCCTCGCTTCACGCTCGGCGACCTCGCCCAGCAGCGCGACCAGGTGCTGCGGCGGCTCGCCGCCGACGGCGAGCTCGACGCCAACGGCCGGCTCCGGTTGAGCCCCGTGCCGCTGCGGATCGGCGTCGTGTCGAGCGCCGGCACCGCCGCCTGGCACGACTTCCACGACGAGCTGGTCCGCAGCGGGTTCGGCTTCCACCTGGTGCTCGCCGATACCCGGGTCCAGGGCCCGGGGCGCCACGCCGGGTGACACGGGCGATCCGGGCCCTCGGTCGAACACGGCCACCGGCCTCGACGCGATCGTCGTGATCCGGGGCGGCGGCGCCCGCAACGAGCTGGCCACGTTCGACGCCGAGCCGATCGCCAGGGCGATCGCCGCGGCGCCGGTGCCGGTCCTCACCGGCCTCGGGCACGAGATCGACCGCAGCGTCGCCGACGAGGTGGCCCACACCTCGCTCAAGACGCCCACGGCGTGCGCCCAGCACCTCGTCGGCCGCGTCGGCGAGTACCTGGTCGCGGTCGAGCAGCGCCACGCCGCCGTCCTCGGGCGCCACCCGGTCACGCCTCGAGCAGGCCGATCGCTTGCTGGCCGACCGGGCCCACCGCATCGCCCGACGCACCCATGTCGCCGTCGAGCGGGCCGACGAGCGCCTCGGGCACGCGCGTCCACCGCCTGCGCACGGCCACCCACCGCCCGCTGGCCGACGGCGAGCGGCGGGTGCGGACGCTGACCGCCCGGCTGGTCGCCCGCACCCCGCAACTGCTGACCGCCGAGGAGCGCCACCTGACCGGCCTCGAGGCCCGTCTCCGCTCGCTCGACCCGGCCAACCTGCTGGCCCGCGGGTGGAGCATCACCCGAGGTCCGGACGGGCGGGTGGTGCGATCCCCGGACGACGTGGCGCCGGCGACGTCCTCGTGACGGACGTCGCCGCCGGCCGCCTCCTGAGCCGGGTCGAGCTGAGCGACGAGTCCTCGAGCGAGCGAACGAGGCGACGCCGACGACGGGAGCACACCGTGACCGCCACGCCACCAGGCCCCGCCTCCGACGGCCCGGCGACGCCGGGGTACGCCCAGGCGCTCGAGGAGCTCGACGCGATCCTCCGCGAGCTGGAGGGCAGCGACGTCGACGTCGACCGCCTGGCCGATCGGGTGGCGCGGGCGACGACGCTCATCGCGGTCTGTCGCGAGCGCATCACCGACGCCCGGCTGCGGATCGACGAGGTGATCGCCGACCTCGACGGGCCCGGCGACCCGGAGTAGCGGTGTTCCCCGGCGACGTCCGGTGGGCCTCGAGGCTCGCTCATCCGGGGTGCGCCCCGGCTCCGTAGACCTGGCGATGGCCCGTCCGCGGCGCGCCCGCTCGTCCCAACCCGACCGTATGACCTCGTTCGCTCGTTCCGACCCGCCCCGGGTTTCGGTCGCGAGGGCGACGCGTAGTCTCCCCAGGTGACGTCGACCCCGCCGACCCCGCCGCCCTCGTTGGCGCTCGTCGCCGGACGTGTCGACGCCTGCCTCGACGACCTGCTGACGGCCGAGCGTGACCGCTGGGCGGCCTTCGACGCCGACCTCGCCGGGCCGTTCGAGGAGATCCACCGGATGGTCAGCTCGGGCGGCAAGCGGCTGCGCCCGGCGTTCTGCCACTGGGGCTTCGTCGGAGCCGGCGGCGATCCCGACGACCCCCGTGTCGTGCGGGCCGGGGCGGCGTTGGAGCTCATGCACGCGTTCGCCCTGTTCCACGACGACGTGATGGACGACTCGGCCAGCCGTCGCGGCGCGGCGACGACGCACGTCGTGTACGGCGGGGAGCACGAGCGCTCGTCGTGGGTCGGCGAGTCCCGTCGGTTCGGCGAGGGCGTGGCGATCCTCGTCGGGGACCTGGCGTTCGTGCTGGCGGACCAGCTGCTGACGGGGTCGCCGACGGAGGTCTGGGCGTTGTGGAACGAGCTGCGCATCGAGCTCAACGCCGGCCAGTTCCTCGACATCCTCGGTTCGGTGCAGGCCGACCGGCGCCTCGTCAAGGCCGAGCGGATCGCCCGCTACAAGAGCGGCAAGTACACCATCGAGCGGCCGCTGCACCTCGGCGCGACCCTCGCCGCACCCGATCGGGCGCCGGCGATGCTGCCCGGCCTCAGCGCCTACGGGTTGCCGCTCGGGGATGCGTTCCAGATCCGCGACGACATCATCGGCGCCTTCGGCGACAGTGCCCTGACCGGCAAGCCGGTGGGCGACGACCTCCGCGAGGGCAAGCCGACGCCGCTGCTGGCCCGCGCCGTGGCGCTGGCGGAGCCGGGCCAGCGCGACGTGCTGGCGCGCGTCGGTGCGCCGGGCATCGGCGATGACGAGATCGCCAAGATCCAACAGGTCATCGTCGACACCGGCGCCCTCGACGCCCTGGAGGCCCACATCACGGCACTGGCCGACGAAGCGGTCGCCGCCCTCCCGGCGCTGCCGATCACGGACGTGGCCCGGGACGAGCTGGCGGCGCTCGTCGGGTTCGTCGTCGGCCGGACCGACTAGAGCAGAAGGAGCGCGCGCTGTCGAGGGTCGTGGTGATCGGAGCTGGCCTTGGGGGGCTGGCCGCGGCGGCGCACCTCATCGGCGACGGACACGACGTCACGGTGCTCGAGCGCGGTGACCGGCCCGGCGGCCGGGCCGGTCTCGTCGAGCGTGACGGCTTCCGGCTGGACAACGGCCCGACGGTGATGACGATGCCCGGCCTGCTGGCCGACGCCTTCGCCGCGGCCGGCGCGTCGATGTCCGACCACGTCACGTTGCGACCGGTCGAACCGATGTACCGGGCCACGTACGCCGACGGGTCGGTGCTCCACGTGCGACACGGACGCGACGCGATGGCCGAGGAGATCCGGTCCTTCGCCGGTGCGACGCAGGCGGTGGCGTTCGGGCGCTTCGCCGACTGGTTGACCGAGCTCTACCGGGTCGAGATGCCGAACTTCATCGATGCCCAGTTCGACTCGCCGTTCGACCTCGTGCGTCGATGGCGGGCGGGCAGCCGGCTCCTGCGCCTCGGCGGCTTCCGCCGGCTGGCCGGCAAGGTCGCGTCGTTCTTCGACGACGAGCGGCTGCAGCGCATCTTCGGCTTCCAGTCGATGTACGCCGGGGTGGCCCCGTACGAGGCACTCGCGCTGTACGCCGTCATCACCTACATGGACTCGATCGAAGGCGTGTCGGTCCCCGTCGGCGGCATGCACGCGATGGCGACCGGGCTGGCCGCCGCCGTCGCCGCGGGCGGTGCCGAGCTGCGCTACGGCGCCGACGTCGAGCGCATCCTGCGCACCGGCGACGGCCGCGTCAGCGGCGTCGAGCTGGGTGGTGGCGAGCGCCTCGACGCCGGTGCCGTGGTGTGCAACGCCGACCTGCCCGTCGCGTACCGCACGTTGCTGGGCGGGCTGGAGGCGCCGCGGGCGGCCCGCCGCGGCCGCTACTCGCCCTCGTGCCTCCTGTGGGTCGCCGGTGTGCGCGGCGGCCCGCCGCCCGACGCCGCGCACCACAACATCCACTTCGGCGCAGCGTGGGACGAGTCGTTCAAGGCCGTCATCGACCGCGGCGAGCTGATGACCGACCCGTCGATCCTGGTCACGATGCACTCGCTCGACGACGCCGCGTTGGCGCCCCCGGGCTGCTCCACGATCTACGCCCTGGAGCCGGTGCCGAACCTCGACGGTCGCGTCGACTGGCGGCGGCGCCGGGCGCCGGCGATCGACCGCCTGCGGGCCCAGGTCGCCGCCGCCGGGTACCCGACCGACGTCGTCACCGAGGAGGTCTACGACCCGCTCGACTGGGAGGCCCGGGGCATGGAGCGCGGCACGCCGTTCGCGCTCGCCCACACGTTCCGCCAGACCGGCCCGTTCCGGCCGGCCAACGTCGACCGCCGCGTGCCCGGCCTCGTGTTCACCGGGTCCTCGACGGTGCCCGGCGTCGGTGTGCCGATGGTGCTCGTCTCGGGCAAGCTCGCCGCGGCCCGGGTCCGGGAGCTCGACCGGTGCCCGTGACGCTGGAGCAGAGCTACGCGGCGTGCAAGCGACTGAACCGCCGTCACGGCACGACCTACTACTGGTCGACGATGGTCCTGCCCGCCGTGAAGCGCCACCACGTCCACGCGCTCTACGGGTTCTGCCGGTACGCCGACGACATCGTCGACGAGCACGGGGACGATCCGTCGCCGACCGGGCGGCCGCCCTGCACTCGTTCGGTGACCGCTTCTTCGCCGACCTCGAGCGCGGGAGGTCCGACGACGTCGTCCTCAAGGCGGTCGTCCACACGGTGCAGGCGTTCGACATCGATCCCGAGGCGTTCCGGCGATTCTTGCGATCGATGTCCATGGACCTGACAGTGGCGCGATACGCGACCTACGTCGACCTGCAGGGGTACATGGACGGCTCGGCGTCGGTGATCGGGGAGATGATGCTGCCGATCCTGGAACCCGTCGACCTGGTGTCGGCCACGGCACCGGCCCGGGCCCTCGGCGAGGCGTTCCAGCTGACGAACTTCCTCCGCGACGTCGACGAGGACCTCGACCGTCATCGCCAGTACCTGCCCCAGGAGGACCTCGCCCGCTTCGGTGTCGACCTCACGACGCGGTCGTGCACGCCGGCGTTCGTCGAGCTGATGCACTTCGAGATCGAGCGCTGCCGCGAGCTGTACCGGTTCGCGGCAACGGGGATCGCCATGCTCCCCGACCGCTCGGCCCGGTGCGTCGCCGCCGCCCACGACCTCTACGGCCGCATCCTCGATCGGATCGAGGCCCAGGGCTGCGACGTCTTCGCCGGCCGGGCCCGCGTGCCGACGCCGACCAAGCTCGCCGTGGCCGCCCGCCACCTCGTGAGCCGAGCGAGCGGATCGAGCTCGGGCGGTCGATGACGGTGCGGGGTCCGTCTCCCTTCGTCGTGGTGCCGGCCGCGGTCGCCGCGGCGGCAATGGTCGCGTACCCGCTGGCCACGCCCGGTCAGCGGTCGCGCCGTCGTCTCACGACCGGGGTCGTCGGCGGACTGTTCGCCACGACGACGGTCGCCGCCGGCCGGCGCTGGGGGGCGGCGCGAGCGCTCGCCGGCGCGCTGACGATCGGGCTGGCCACGACCGGCGTGGAACGGCTCGGCTCGACCACGGGGGTGCCGTTCGGTCGCTACCGCTACACCAGGCTCCTGCAACCCCAGGTCGGTGGGGTGCCGGTGGTCGTCCCGATGGCGTGGTGGGCGATGGCCCTGCCGGCGCGGGAGGTCGCCCACGCCGCGCTCGGCGCCCGCTCCAGCGGACCCGCGCGGATCCTCGGCGGTGCTGCGGCGCTCACCGCCTGGGACCTGTTCCTCGACCCACAGATGACGTCAGAGGGCTACTGGCGGTGGGCCCGGACCCGGCCCGTACCGCGGCATCCCGCTGAAGAACTACGCCGGATGGCTGCTCGCCGGCACCGCGGTGATGGCCGTCCTCGAGGTCGCGGTGCCGCCGCGACGACCAGATCCCGTGCTCGTCGGCGAGTACGCGGCGATGGGCGTCATGGAGACGCTCGGCTTCGCCGCCTTCTTCCGCGACCGCGTGGTCGCCCTCGTCGGCGGTGTCGGCATGCTGCCGCTGGCCGTCGCCGGCGTCGTCGGGCTCCGGAAGCTCGGGCGGTCGTCGGATGGCTGAGCGCACCGACGTCGTCGTCATCGGCGCCGGCGTCGGCGGGATGGCGGCGGCGATCCGCCTGGCCGCCGTCGGCCACCGGGTCGTCGTGCTCGAGCGGCAGGCACTGACCGGCGGCCGCCTGGCGTCGTTCAGCAAGGCCGGCTACTCGTTCGACGTCGGACCCTCGTTGCTCACGCTGCCCCACGTGTTCGACGACGTCTTCCGCTGTGCCGGCACCTCGCTCGCCGACGAGGTCGAGCTGATCCGGCTCGATCCCCAGTTCACCTACCGCTGGCCCGACGGCTCGTCGCTCGCCGTCCCCGACGACCCGGCGGCGGCGAGCTCGGCGTTCGAGGAGCTGGCGCCGGGCGCCGGCGCGGCGTGGAAGAGGTTCGACGAGCGGGGCCGGCGGATCTGGGAGATCACCGAGCGGACGTTCTTCGCCGGACCGATGGACGCCCCGCTCGATCTCGTGCGCCGGCTGCGCTCGCCGCGCGACCTGACCGGCATCGATCCGATGCGCACCCTGCACGACCGCGCGGCGGCGACGTTCGACGACCCCCGCCTGGTGCAGTGGGCCGGCCGTTACGCCACGTACTCCGGATCCTCGCCGTACCGGGCGCCGGCCACGTTGGCGTGCATTCCCCACATCGAGTCCCGCTTCGGGTGCTGGTACCCGCCCGGCGGGCTCGGCGCGCTGCGCAACGCCCTGCAACGTGTCGCCTCGACGGTCGACGTCGACATCCGGGTGGGCGCCGAGGTGTCCCGCATCACAGCCGGCGACGGCCGGGCCAACGGGGTCCTGCTGGCCGACGGCACGGTGCTGCGGGCCAACGTCGTCGTCGCCAACGTCGACGCCGAACACGTCTACGAGGACCTCCTGCCCGACGAGCGCACGCTGGCCAGGGTCCGGCGGGCGCCGCGCTCGACGAGCGGATTCGTCGTGGCCGCCGCGGTGCGGGGTCGCACGCCGGGGATCACCCACCACAACGTGTGGTTCTCGGCCGATGACCGCGCCGAGTTCGCGGAGCTGGAGGCCGGCCGGATGGCGTCGGAGCCGACGATCTACGCGTGCATCTCGGCGTTGACGGACCCGAGCCAGGCCCCGCGCGGCTGCGAGAACTGGTTCCTGCTGCTCAACGCACCGCCCGGGGCCGATCTCGACGGCGAAGCCGAGACGACCCGGCTCCTCGATCGGCTCGCCGCCCGTGGCGTGGACCTGCGCGACCGCATCGAGTGGTCGACGACGTTGACGCCGACCGACCTCGCCGAGCGCCACCGCTCGGCCGGCGGGTCGATATACGGCACCTCCTCGAACGGGTGGCGAGCGGCGTTCCTCCGACCCGGCAACCGCGGCCCGGTCGCCGGCCTGTACCTCGTCGGCGGGTCGAGCCACCCGGGCGGTGGTCTGCCGTTGGTCGCGACGAGCGCCCGCATCGTCGCCGACCTCGTCGCAGCCGACGGGTTCCGCGCGTGAGCCGACTGAGTCTTCAGAGCGAGCGAACGAGATGGCGCGTGAGGCGGGCCGCCCGCCTCGTCCTGCTGCTGGCCCGGGTCGCGGCGGCGGCCAGCGTGCTCGAACATGTCGCCGGTGCGGCCCGGCGTCGACCGCCGCTCGCCGCTCGCCCGGCTGCCGTCGACCGACGCGCCATCAGCGTCGTCGTGCCGGCGCGCGACGAGGCAGCCCGCATCGGTCCGCTGCTCGCTGCGGTCGTCGGAGCGCCGGGGGTCGGCGAGGTGCTCGTCGTCGACGACGAGTCGACCGACGCGACCGCGACGATCGCCGGGGACGCCGGGGCCACCGTGATCGCCGGGCGGACGCCGCCGCACGGCTGGGTCGGCAAGGCGTGGGCCGTCGACCAGGGCCTGCGGGCGTCCACCGGCGACTGGGTCGTCGTGCTCGACGCCGACACCCGACCCTCGCCGGCCCTGCCGGCGGCACTGGTCGCCCGGGCCGAGGTCGACGGGCTCGACGTGCTCAGCGTCGGCGGCCGCTTCGAGTGCCCGACCGCGCCGTTGCGTTGGCTGCAGCCGGCGCTGCTGACGACGCTGGTGTACCGCACGCCGCCTCCGGGCGCCCGGCGGCCGGGTCCGGTGCGCCGGCGAGCCGCGAACGGACAATGCGTCGCGCTGCGCCGCGACGTGCTGCTGGCCGCCGGCGGCATGGGCGCCGTCGGCCACCACGTCGTCGAGGACGTCGCGCTCGCCCGAACGATGGCGACGGCCGGGTTCACCGTCGACTTCCTCGATGCCACCGATCTGCTCACCGTGCGCATGTTCGAGTCCGCGCCGGCGCGTGCCGAGGATGGAGCCGGTCCCTGGCGATGCCGGGTGTCGATGCTCGGTGGCGTCAGCTCGCCGGGGTCATCGTCGTCGCGCTTGCCCAGGTCGCGCCAGCTGCTGCGCGTGGCCGCGCGCCGGGCCGACGCGCTCGACGTGGTCCTACTCGCGGTGCGGGCGGGGACGCTGGCCGGCACGGCCCGGGCGTTCTCCCGGCGCGGTGTCGCGTACTGGACATCTCCGTCCGCCGACGTCGTCGCCCTCGGCGTGCTCGGCCGGGGTGCGCTGATCCGTCGCCACCGCTGGCGCGGTCGATCGTACGGCTGAGCCCGAGCGATCGCTGGTCAGCGGTGGCGTCCGGCCATCCAGAACCGCAGACCGATGAACGACATGAGCGCGCCGGTGACCGCGGTGCGACGGGGGCCGTCGGCGGCGAGCTGGACGAGCGGGAATGCGACGAAGCCGGTGCGGACACCGGTCGCGCCCGACGACGAGGCCCACCACCCGGCAGCGCCAACGCCGACCGCGACCGCCGCGCTGATCGGGGAGATGACCGCCGCCGCCCCGCCGAACGTGGCGACGGCCCGGCCACCCCGGAACCGGCTGAAGAGTGGGGCGGCGTGCCCGAGCATCGCCGCCCCGGCTCCGACCGCCGTGCCCGCCGGCGAGCCGGCGACGACCCGCCCGATCGTCGTCGCCGCGACGCCCTTGGCCACGTCGCCGATCAGGACGACGCGCGCCGGCTCGGCGCCGATCACCTGGCGAGCGTTCCAGTACCCGGGGTTGCGATCACCGGCGTCTCGCAGGTCGACGCCGTGGCGCCGGCCGACCGCACCGGCGAACGGCAGCGACCCCAGCACGTAGCCGACCACAGCGATGAATGTGAGCCGAGCGAGTCCTCGAGCCGGCGAACGTGGTGGCGCGGTGAGCCGAGCGAGTCCTCGAGCCGGCGAACGTGGTGGCGCGGTGAGCCGAGCGAGTCCTCGAGCCGGCGAACGTGGTGGCGCGGTGAGCCGAGCGAGTCCTCGAGCCGGCGAACGTGGTGGCGCGGTGAGCCGAGCGAGTCCTCGAGCGAGCGGACCGACGGGCACGGTGCCAGCATGTCCGACGATGGGCAGGATCGCGTCGTTCCACCTCGTGCAGGTGGACGGCCGCCTGGCCAACCTCACCCGGCTGGCCACAGAACGCCGCCACCTCCGGCGCACGGACGGTCTGGCGTTCTGGCGGTTGCTGGGGACCGGGCGGGGCACCGACACGGCGCCGTCGGCCGATCTGCGCCGGCGGGCGATGTTCGCAATCTGGCGGGATGAGACCGACTTCGATGCGTTCGTGCGGTCGTCGCCGGTGGCCGCGACGTGGGCCGGCGCCCGCGAGCAGTGGCACGTCCGCCTGCGGGCGCTCAGCGGCCATGGCTCGTGGCGCGGCATCGACGTGCTCGGTGGATTGGACCGGGGGACCGACGCCGGCCCGATCGCGGTCGTCACCCGAGCTGCCGTCCACCCTCGGGCGTGGCGTTCCTTCCGCCATGCCGGCCCGGGCGTCAGCGCGGAGGTGCAACGAGCCGAGGGGCTGTTGGCCGTCGCCGGCATCGGGGAGCTGCCCGTCGGGCGCCTGGGCACGTTCAGCGTCTGGAGCGGGCTCGATGCGATCACCGCGTTCAGCGCCCAACCCCGCCACGCCGAGGCGATGCGGCGGACCCGCCGCGAACGCTGGTACGGCGAGGAGCTCTTCGCCCGGTTCGAGCCGTACGCCAGCTCAGGCACGTGGGGTGGTCGCGACCCGCTCGGACCGTGACGGGTGACGCGTGGCCGAAGCCCGCGCCCGCACGCCGGCGGGCACGACCGGCACGAGCATCCCGAATGGCGCACCACCGAACCGATGGTGCAGCTCGTGGGCGGCGGCGAGCCGATCGAGCACCGCCAGCGGGCCGACGCGCAGCCGGCGCACCCGGTGGTGGATGTACACGTCGTGGACGGCCGCATACGCCGCGCCGTACAGCGTGATCCCGACGCCGATCGGTACGAGGTCCCGCCACGCCGGCACGTGGAAGCCGATCCAGAGCGCGACGCACACGACCGCGGCGAACATCAGCGGGAACAGGTCGTTGCGCTCCCAGCCGCTCGACGCGTGCCGATGATGGCTGCGGTGCAGGCTCATGCCGATGCCGTGCATCACCCACCGATGGGTCAACGCCGTCACCGGTTCCATCGCGGCGAACGCCGCGAGCGCCAGGAGGAGCGGCTGCACCGGACCAGGCTACGTGGAGGGCAGGCAGCTCCCGACGCCTCGGGCGCTGCGCCGCGGACCGACGCCGATCGCCTTCAGGTCGACGCGTACCGTGCCAGCGCGTCGGCGACGGTCGAGACGGCGACCCCCGGCTCGGCGGCGACGGCCTCCACCCACGGGGGCCGGAACGTCGTGGTCACCGTGATCGGCTCGTCGAGCGGCGATCCGGCGACGGCCAGGCGCACGAACGTCGCTGCGTAGTCGGGCGGCCGGAGGTCGCGGCTGAGCTCGAGCAGCGCGTACATGTCCGGTGTCCGAGTCGACTGCCGAAGGGCGTTGAGGCTCTGGGTCGTGGGGTTCGTGGCGCCCCCGGCGAGACCGGGCCCGTCGCAGAGGATCGCCCCTCGCACGGCGGCCGGTCGCGAACCGGCCAACTGGAGCGCCACGTACGACCCGAGGCCACGGCCGATGACCGTGACCTCGCCCAGCGCGGCCAGCGCGGTGTCGGCGTCGGCCAGCAGGATCTCGGCCGTGTAGCCGCCGCCGACCGGGATCGACGACGCACCGTGGCCGGTGAAGTCGAGCGCGACGACGGGACCGTGCCAGGCCTCGATCCACGTCGGCACGTCGGCCGGTGACCGCTCGCCGAGCCCGTGCAGCATGAGCAGCGGTCGACCGCCACCGCCGCGCAGCCGGTACAGGGCCAGCGACACCCGGTTGTGGGTCAGCACCTCGACGGTCACGAGTTCCGCCCGATCACGGCGAGGGCGAGGTCGGCGACCACCTCGGGCGCCTCGATGTGCACGAAGTGCCCGACGTCGAGGATCTCGCAGCGGCCACCGGGCGGCAGGAACTCGTAGACCCGCTCCGGCGCGGCGCCCCATGACATCTCCTCCATCGCCCGGCCCATCACGGCGAGGAACGGCATGCCGAGTCCTGGGAGGCACAGCGAGGCCCACTCGCCGCGCCATGGGCCGAAGCCGCCGAAGCGCATCGTCGGGTCGATCTTCCAGCGCCATCCGTCGGGGTCGTGGCGGGCGCCGACCGACGCCAGGTAGCGCAACCACTCGAGCGGCAGCCGGGTGTTCATGCGGGCCCGTCGCGTCGCCAGCTCGTCGAGTGTGCCCGGTTTGCGCAGCGCGGTGGCGGTTCGCCGGCGGTGGTCGAGCCACATGGCGATCTCGTCGGCGATCATCTTGGTGCGGTTGTGCTCGGCGACGTCGGGGATGCGGCTCTGGTACGGCACGCCGTCGAGGTTCACGAAGCTGGCGATGCGGTGGGGCTGGGCGTCGGCGATGTAGATGAGCATGCTGCCGCCCTTCGAGTGGCCGATGACGGGGACCGGGCGGTCGGGGCTGACGTCGTCGAACACCGCGAGCGTGTCGCGCAGGTCGGCGTCGAACGAGTACAGCGTGGCGCGATCGCTGTCGCCGTGGCCGCGTTGGTCCCAGCTCACCACCCGCCACCCGCCGGCGGCGATGAGCGGCGCGAAGCGGTCGTACGTCCGGGCGAAGTCGAAGCCGCCGTGGACGGCGAGCACGGGAGGAGCGTCGGGATCGCCCCACTCGTAGGTTGCGAGGCCGATGCCACCGGCGTCGATCCGCCACCGCCGGTCGGGGGCCCGTGCCCCCGGGAACGTCACGACGTCGGCGTCGTCGCCGTTCCCCGTCGTCCCTTCGCTCGAGGACTCGCTCGGCTCAGCGGGGTCGTCGGTCACGCGCCAGACCGTACCGACCGGACCGGGCTCACGAACGAGCGAACGACACGCGACGGACCAGGCGCGGCGGCGGGGCCAGGGGTTTCCCATGTCCCCGGGCGCGCCGACGCTGCCCCGGTGCGATCGCGGTTGTTGGGCGCGACGTCAGCGGCTGGTGCCGTGGTCGTGTTGACGGTGTTGGGGACGTCGTGCTCGGACGACGACGTGCCGGAGGCGAACGCCACGCTCGCGCCCATCCAGACGACGACCACGACCTCCACCACGATGCCGACCACGACGACGCAACCCCGCTTCTACCAGGTGCAACCGGGGGACACGTTGACCAAGATCGCCGCCGCGTACGGACTGCCGGTCACGGCGATCATGGAGGCCAACCCGACGATCACCGACCCGAACGCGATCCAGGCCGGATGGATCCTGGCGCTGCCGCTCGCCTCGGAGATCGTCGCCACCTCGCTGCCGCCGGTTCCTGCGTCGGCCACCCCACCGGGATCGTCGGCCCCGACCACGGTCGCTCCGTAGGCTGTCGGGATGAGCGCGTTCTGGCCGACCTCTGAGCACTGGAGCGTCAAGATCCCCCTCGACACGCCCCACGTCCGTCTGGAGCAGCTCGCCGAGCGCGGCTTCGTCGCGTTGTCGGATGCGCCGTCCGCCGTGCCGGCGAGCGAGTACGAGGCGCTCGAGTACATGGACTGGAAGAGCGGCGGCGACACGAATTTCGCCCCGATCGCATCGGCCGACGGCGAGCTCGACTGCCGGGGTTTCTGGGACAAGGGCAAGACCGACAAGGACGCCCTGTGGACGTCGAACGCGGCGATCGCGCCGAGCGTGCGGCGCTACGTCGAGGGCATCGGCGCCAACTTCGGCCGCGTGCGCGTCATCAAGCTCGAACCGCAGTCCCGCGAGCAGGCCGTCCGCTCGCTGCACCGGGACGACAACAACCGCTTCAACCCTGATGACGAAGGCTGGGTCGTGCGGTCCTGGCTCGAACTGACGGACTACCCCGACAGCTACATGTTGCTGATGGACAGCGGTACCGACGGCCTGCCCGACCCGGCGACCGAGGCCCGCCTCCCGCTCCACCGGGGCGCCCGCTTCGTGGTCGACACCCAGCGCCTGTGGCACGTGGTCGTGCATCCCGGCGACGTGCCGCGCTACGCGCTGATCACGAGCTTCGAGTCGGGCCCCGTCCTCAGCACGTGGATCGACGCCGAGAGGTCACCGGTCTCGGTCTGAGCGTCTTGCCGCCCGCCCCTCGGACCCCCCCGGACGTGACATCCGGAGGTCGGCCATGAGCCGAGACGTCGCGGTCTTCGACATCGATCTGCCGCCCGCCGTCGCCTTCATGCGCTCGCTGGGTCGCGCCGGCGTGCACGTCACCGCGATGTCGGCGTCCGGCCTCGACGCCGGACGATGGTCGCGCTTCCACGACGAGCTGCGCCGCTGCCCGCCGGTCCGGGCGACCGACGAGTTCATCGACTGGCTCGCCGATCGCTTGCGTGAGGGTGCCATCGACCTGATCGCGCCGACGTCGGACTACATCGCGTTCTGCGTCGCCGAGGCGGCGGCCAAGATCGGCGGCGACCTCGACGTCGGTCACCCGGATGCCGAAGGCGTCAGGACGTGCCTGTTCAAGCACCAGTTCAGCGTCGCCATGGAGCACGTCGGCCTCCCGACGCCGCCGACCGCGATGCCGACGACGCTCGAGGACGCGCTGGCCGCCGCCGCCGACATCGGCTACCCCGTGGTCCTCAAGCCGCGCTCCGACGTCGGGATCGGCACGACGCGCGGCAAGGTCGTGCAGCAGCCCGACGAGCTCGTCAAGCAGTTCCGGCCCTACGCGATCGGCGCCGGGCAGACGAGCGTGCAGCGCCATGATCCCGAGCTGGCCTTCCCGCTCGTGCAGCGCTACTTCGACCTGGGGTCGGTCGAGGTGATCAGCATCACAGGCTGCATCGACCGCGACGGTGAGGCAGTCGGGGTCGGCCACTCGCGCAAGGTCAGCCAGTCGCCGCGGCGACTCGGTGTCGGCACGATGTTCGAGCCCCTGCCCGCCCAACCCTTCACGGAGCGAGCCGTCCACGCGGTCCGCTCGATCCTCGGCTCGGGTCTCTTCGAGCTCGAGGTGCTCGTCGACAAGCGGACCGGCGAGCACTGGGGACTCGACCTCAACCCTCGTGCGTACGGGCAGATCGCCCTCGACATCGCGCTCGGTCGGGATCTCCCGGTCCTCTGGTACCGGGCGGTGACCGGGGAGGACGTCCCGGTGTCACCGCCGTGCGCCCGGCGGCCGCAGTACTGGCACGATGCGGTGACGTCCTACGTCGGGTTCGGCGTGCGCTTCCTGCGCGGCCCGGCGCTGCCGGGCGATCGCCGGACACGCCGCAGGACGGATGTTCGCGCCGAGCGTCAACGCGATGTTCCAGTGGTCGGATCCGGTTCCCGGGCTGAAGTACGGACTCGACCACTTCCGCCACCCGCGAGCGATGATCCGGCCGTTCCTCATCGACGTCGAAGTGCTCGACACCGACGCCTCGGGCGCCCCTGTCGTGCCGCCCATCGAACGGTGATCGGCGCGGCACGCAGTCGGCTCGCCGGCATCGCCAAGCGCCACGTCGCGCCCGTCGTCGCGCGGCGCCAGCCCGTGCGCACCGATCTGCTGCCGGCGACGTGGGGCCTGGCGGTCGGCGCCGCGGGGACGTTGGTCAGCGGCTCGGTCGACCTCGTCGAGCTGGCGCGCCGGCACGGTACGCCGCTACACGTGGTGCGGGCCGATCGGCTCGACGCCAACGCCGCCGCGGCCCAACGCTCGGGCCGGGCCGAGATCTTCTCGTCGTACAAGACGAACCCGGTCCCGGCCGTGCTGCGGCGGCTGCACGCCGGCGGCATCGGCGCCGAGGTGATCTCTCCCTATGAGCTGTGGCTGGCTTTGCGCCTGGGCGTTCCACCCGACCGCATCGTGTACAACGGGCCGGCGAAGTCGCCCGAGTCGATCCGCGTCGCGATCTCGTCCGGCGTGCTGGCGGTCAACGCCAACACCGTCAGCGAGGCCGGGTTGATCGGCCGGATCGCCGAGGAGGAGGGTCGCACCGTCAACCTCGGGCTGCGCCTCGCCGTCCCCGGCGTGTGGGGCGGGCAGTTCGGCATCGCCACCGTCGCCGCCGCGGCCGGCGCGGTGCGCGCCGCGCTCGGCTTCTCCGCACGTCATCCTCGACGCGATCCACGTCCACCGTGGCGGGACGATGCGCGACGCGTCGGCCGTGGAGGCCCATGTGGCGTGGGCGCTCGCCCGCTGCGACGAGCTGCGGGTGGCGACCGGGTGGTCGCCCGGACTGCTCGACCTCGGCGGCAGCCTGGCCTGCCCGACCGTCGCCGGCCTGCCGATCCGCCAGTTCCGGCTCAACCGCGCCCTCGGGACCGATCTGCTGCCGCCCGACCCGGCTGCCGCGATCACGGTGGGTGAGACCGCGGTCCTGGCCGCCACGATGGTCGAGGCGCACGCCGACGCGGCCGGCGTCCCGATGCCCCGCGTGCTCCTCGAACCCGGCCGCGCGCTGACCGGTGACACGCAGTTCCTCTTGACCACCGTGCTCGACGTGAAGGACGAGGGTGGGCTCGCACACGCCGTGCTCGATGCCGGCATCAACGTCGCCGAGCCGGTGCCCAACGAGTACCACCAGCTGTTCAGCGCGTCCGCGCCGTCGGCTGATGCGACGATCCACTATCGCCTGGCCGGGCCCATCTGCACCCCGGCCGACGTGCTCTACAACGACTGGCGCCTGCCGCGGCTCGAACCGGGCCACGTGTTGGCCATCATGGACAGCGGCGCCTACTTCGTGCCGTTCTCGACGACGTTCTCGTTCCCGAAGCCGGCGATCGTCATCCAGGACGGCGACGTCGTCGCCGAGGTGCGACGACGAGAGCAGTTCGAGGACATCGTGCGGCTCGACGACGAGTGATCGCCCGCGTCCTCGCCCGGAGTGTGTCGACGGTGTCCGCACGCCGCCGCTGCCGGTGAGGCGCCGGGGGAGGTGGCACCCCACCGGGGCAGCGTGAACGAGCACCATCATGGCGATCGCACATGACGAGGCTTCGACCGAGGTGCGCGCTTTGCGTAACAGCGGGCGGGTCGAGCGACTTCGGGGCGGCGAGGTTCACGAGGTACCCTCCGCCCGCGTGGCTCGAGTCGGCAGCAGCCGGAGGGGAAGCCCGCCACGACGGACCGGAGTCGCATGCTCCGGACCTCGAACCCGGACAGAAGGGACTGCCATGCCGAGCACCGCGTTGAGCACCGTCGCCATCGAGTCGTTGCGCTTGCAGAACGGGTACGCGGACGACGTCGACACCCGCAACTGGGACCACTTCAGGACGTTGTTCACCCCTGACGTGATCGCCGACTACCCGAACGAGGTCTACCAGGGCATGGAGGCCTGGCTCGTGAACTTCGTGCCGTTCCACGACGAGTGCACGTGGACGTTGCACGAGATGACGAACCACAACGTCGGTGAGGACGCCAACGGGATCTGGGGGACGTGCTACGGCTTCGTCGAGTGGACGCATCGCGACACGCCCGACCGTCTGAACCGGTCGCGGGTGATCTACCGCGATCGGTTGGTCGAGCAGGACGGCGTGTGGCGCATCTCCCGGCGCACGTTGAAGATCCTCATGAGCCAGCCCGGCGTGCCGCTCCCGCAGGGCGCGACGTTCCCCAACTCCGTCCTCGACTTCGCCGACGTGAGCTAGCCCGTCGGCCGCCCGAGTTCCGGACACCGGGACCGAACGGGCGGCACCCGTTCCCTCACGAGTGGCCCGGATCCTAAGGTGGCCGCATGGGGGACACGGTCCGCAACCTCGAGGACGGGTCCGCGTCCAAGCTCTCCGACGCCGACCGTGAGCAATCACCAACCGCCCGCGGAGCTGCCCCTCGCATCCAGCGGCTTCGACCGCTGGATGCGGGACTGCGCCGGCGCTGACGCGCTGAGTCGGCCCGCGGCGCCGACGATCCGTGGCGCGCCGGTTGTCGCTCGACGACGCGGTGTCCCCTACCCCTGAAGGAGAGCTCGTGGACACAGGACTGGCAGGCAAGGTCGTCATCGTCACGGGGGCGACAGCCAACATCGGACGCGGGATCGCGCTCGTTGTTCGCCGAGGAAGGAGCGCGCGTCGCCGTCGTGGGACGGGACGCCGCCGCTGGCGCCGAGGTCGTCGAGCTGGCGCTGGAGCGCGGTGCGGCCGATGCCGTCTGGCAGGCCGCCGACGTGACCGTCGAGGCGGACGTGGCGGCCGTCGTGTCGGAGGTGATCGACCGGTTCGGGCAGATCGACGTGCTGATCAACAACGTCGGCGGCAACGTCGACGTCATCCCGTTCGTGTCCTCGACGCCGGACCAGTGGCGTGCCGACGTCGACCTCAACCTCATGAGCACGCTCTACTGCACCCACGCCGTCCTGGCGCACATGCTGGAGGCCGGGCGCGGGCGCATCATCAACATCGGCTCGATGTCCGGCCTGATCGGCGATCGGAACCTGGCCGTGTACTCCGCGGCCAAGGGCGGGATCCACGCGTTCACGCGGGTCCTCGCCCTCGAGCTCGGCGCCACCGGCATCACGGTCAACGCGATCGCGCCGTACAGCACCCGCAACGACGATCCGACCGAGGGGATCAGCTCGGGCAGCCGGTTCCACCCCGAGCACGGGCTCTTCGCCCGCCTGATGAGCGAGGATCCGGCGCGGCTCAAGTCGGTGGGCCGCAAGACGGCGCTGGACCGCCAGTACGCCCTCCCGTCGGAGATCGGTGCCGCCGCCGTCTACCTCGCTGTCCGACCAGGCCGCCTTCGTCACCGGTCAGGTGCACCAGGTCGACGGCGGGGTGATGTTGGTCTGACCCGGCC
The DNA here is from genome assembly GCA_963822315.1 of uncultured Acidimicrobiia bacterium. GTDB lineage: Bacteria > Actinomycetota > Acidimicrobiia > Acidimicrobiales > Ilumatobacteraceae > JALZMG01. The sequence goes on along the minus strand of CAWGHB010000009.1, from coordinate 269,197 downwards.
CCACCGGACGGCGACCGGTCGCCGGTCGGCCGGTGGTCGATCAGGTCCCGGGCGGCGGGAACTGGGCGATGAGGTTGGTGACCGAGGCTTCGACGTTCGCGCGATGACGCTTCGGGTAGCCGACGAGCCGCAGGGCCGGCGGGAACTTCGCCGTCGACATGTCGAACGTCTCGGTGACCCTCGTCCCCTCGTCAACGGCGACGAGCTCCCACCGCCAGCGATGGCCCCCGAAGTGAGCCCACGCCAGGCGGCGGTCCTGATCGAACTCGACGACCGTCGAGGTCACCCGATACGGGACGCCGACTTTCATCTTCATGCCGAACCGGCTGCCGGCGGTGAGGACCTCGTCGCCCGTGGCGACACCCCTGACCGTCCCGTCACCGCTGAGCGCGGCGTGGTTCGACGGACGCCGGAGGAGCTCGAAGACCTCATGCGCCGGTGCCGCCACCGTGCCAGTGGCCGACACGGTGTCCCTCGTCAGTTCCGTCGTGACAACGGCGCGCGTCGACATGCCGCATGCTCGCACGCCGGGCACCCGTCCCCGGTCTTCGGGCCTCCCACGGGGTAGCGGTACGGTCGTGGCACCGAGCACGAGATGGTCATCGACGGGCGTCGCGCCGCTGGCCCGGGCCCGTCGAAGCCGAACAGAGAGGGGTACGGGCATGCCGAGCACCGCGTTGGGCAACGTCGGGATCGAAGCGATGCGGTTGCAGAACGGGTATGCGTTTGCGATCGACTCGCGGAACTGGGACTACTTCAGGACGCTGTTCACCCCCGACGTCGTCGCCGACTACCCCAACGGCGTCTTCGACGGCATGGATGCGTGGCTCGACCTGTTCGTGCCACTCCACGACGAGTACGCGTGGACCCTCCACGAGATGACGAACCACCTCGTCGGCGAGGACGCCGGCGGCGTCTGGGCCATGTGCTACGGGTTCGTCGAGTGGACGCAGCACGACGCGCCCGGCCGCATGAACCGCGCGCGGGTGATCTATCGCGATCGTCTCGTCGACCAGGACGGGGCGTGGCTCATCTCCCGGCGGACGCTCAAGCTCCTGATGAGTCAGCCGGGGGCGCCGATCGCTGACGGCGTGAACCTCCCCAACTCCGTGATCGACTTCGCCGATGTCAGCTGACCGGCGGTCACGACGTAGAGCTCCGGTCGCCGTCACCCACCGCTGACGTGACGACGCGGCCCTGGTCGCGGGCACCAGCAGCAGGATCGCGCCGATCAGGAAGCAGATGGCGCCGACCAGCGTGCCGAGGTTCGACAGCTCGGCGTCGCGTTCGTCGCCGCTGGCCGGGACCACGTACGCGGCGATGGCGGACACACCGAAGGCGACCGAGCCGAGCAGGTTGGCCACGCCGATCCACCAGACGAGCGGCTTCGGGGCCCCCTCGACCACCATGCGCCGGGCGGTGACGAGCGCCAGCCCGCTGGCGACGAGGAACGCGACCGACCCCAACGCATCCGGGCGCCATACGCGCTGATCGGCCTCGACGCGCGTCGAGGTTGAGCCGCAGGGCGTTCCCCGTGCTCCAGTTGAACCACAACGTGCCGGCGAACTGCACCGCGCAGGCGAGCCAGTCGAGGTCGCGTGGCGCCCACACGAAGAACCGGCGAGCCGTCGTCGTCGGGGCGACGGCGACCGCGTCGACGGCCTCGCGGTACTGCAGGAACGCCGCGGCGGTGAAGAACAGCGACCCGACGAAGAACGTGAGGGAGGTCGTCCGCGGACCGGTCGCCTCGGCGTAGGCCGGCACCGCCCCCAGCGCGAACAGCGCCGACCCGACGATGAACAGGACGGCGATCCACCCGGCGCGATGGCGGAGCTGCTCACGGACCGTCGTCATCGCCCGCCGATCGCCCGAACCGGACGATGCGCGCCGAGCGGGCCGCACGTACCGTCGGAGTCGTCACGTGGCGCCGCCCGGCGCCATGGAGGGATGAACAAATGCCACTGCACGCTCGTGAATCCGTCAGCTCCTCGCTCAACGACTCCGTCTACTCCAGCAAGGACATGGCGAAGGCGGCGCCCAAGTATCGCTTCCCGGCCGAGGAGTGGCGACCCGACGATGCGTTCCAGGTCGTCGCCGACGAGCTCATGCTCGACGGCAACTCCCGCCAGAACCTGGCGACGTTCTGCCAGACGTGGGAGGAACCGGCTGTCCACCGGCTGATGGACCTGGCGATCGACAAGAACATGATCGACAAGGACGAGTACCCGCAGACCGCCGAGCTGGAGCGGCGCTGCGTGCACATGCTCGCCGACCTCTGGAACGCGCCCGAATCGGCGAACACGGTCGGCGCGTCGGCGATCGGTTCGTCCGAGGCCTGCATGCTGGGCGGGATGGCGGCCAAGTGGCGCTGGCGGGCCAAGCAGGCCGCGGCCGGCAAGGCGACCGACCGGCCGAACATGGTGTGCGGGCCCGTCCAGGTCGTGTGGCACAAGTTCGCCAAGTACTGGGACATCGAGATGCGCGAGGTGCCGATGTCGCCGGGGCACTACGCGATGGACGTCGACGACATGCTCGCCCGTGTCGACGAGAACACGATCATGGTCGTGCCGACGTTCGGTGTGACCTACACCGGGGCCTACGAGTTGGTCAAACCGCTCGCCGACGCGCTCGACGCTCTGCAAGCCGACACCGGGCTCGACGTCGACATCCACGTCGACGGGGCCAGCGGAGCGTTCCTCGCGCCGTTCTGCGCGCCGGACGTCGAATGGGACTTCCGCCTGCCCCGGGTCAAGTCGATCAGCACGTCCGGCCACAAGTTCGGGCTGGCCCCGCTGGGCGTGGGCTGGGTCGTGTGGCGCGACGTGGCCGAGCTCCCCGACGACCTGATCTTCCACGTCTCGTACCTCGGCGGCGACATGCCCGTGTTCCAGATCAACTTCTCCCGGCCGGCGGGCCAGATCGCCGCCCAGTACTACGACTTCCTCCGGCTCGGCCGGGACGGCTACCGCCGGGTCCACATGGCCTCGTACGACACCGGGCGCTACCTGGCCGAGGCGATCGCCGGGCTCGGTCCGTTCGAGCTGATCTGCGACAGCGACCCGCAGACCGGCATCCCCGCCGTCGCCTGGAAGCTGGCCGACGGCGCCGACCCGGGCTACACGCTGTACGACCTCGCCGACCGCCTGCGCATCCGGGGGTGGCAGGTGCCGGCGTATCCTTTGACCGGCGCCCTGTCGGATGTCGCCGTGCAGCGCATCCTCGTCCGCCAGGGGGTCAGCCGGGACATGGCGGCGACCCTGCTGGACGACATCGGCGACGCCATCGGCCACTTCACCCGCCACCCGATCGCCGTGGCGATGACGCCGCAGGAGGCGTCCGGCTTCAGCCACCTGTAGCGAGCGAACGAGGGCGCTCGGCCTGATCCGAGCTCGGGCTACTCGGCGCGATGGGCGATGGCGAGGTCGGCGATCTCGCCCATGATGCGGGCGAGGTCGAAGTCCTTCGGGGTGTACACGGCGGCGACGCCGGCGGCGGCGAGCCGCGGCCGGTCCTCCTCGGGGATGATGCCACCGACGACGACCGGCGCGTCCACGCCCATGGCCCGCAGCGTGTCGACGAGCGCCGGGACGAGTTGCAGGTGCGACCCCGAGAGGATGGACAGCCCGATGACGTCGGGATCCTCGTCGTGGGCCGACGCGGCGATCTGCTCGAGGGTCAGCCGGATGCCGGAGTACACGACCTCCATGCCGGCGTCGCGCGCCGCCACGGCGATCTGCTCGGCGCCGTTGGAGTGGCCGTCGAGGCCCGGTTTGGCGACGAGCAACTTCGGTGGCCCGCCGTCCATCGCCCTGACCCGGGCGATGACGTCGTCGAAGCCGATCGTCGAGCCGGTCGCGGCGGCCACGCCGGTCGGGGCGCGGAACTCGCCGAACACGTCGCGCATCACGGCGCCCCACTCGCCGGTCGTGCCGCCGGCGCGGGCCAGCGCGATCGACGCCGGCATGACGTTGTCGCCGTCGGTCGCCGCCCGGCGGAGATCGTCCAGCGCGGCCTCGACCGCAGGCTGGTCGCGTGCCGCCCGCCAGGCCCGGACATCGGCGACCATCTCGGCCTCGACGGCCGGGTCGACGCGCAGGATGGCGCCCTCGCCGCCGAGTGGCGACTGCTCGGTCTCGGTGAACCGGTTGACCCCGACGACCACCTGGGCGCCGGCCTCGATGCGCCGGGTGCGCTCGGCCATCGACGACACCAGTCGTGCCTTGAGGGTCTCGACGGCCTCGAACGCGCCGCCCATCGCCAGCACGTCGTCGAGCTCGGCCTGGGCCGCGTCGCGCAGCTCGGCGGTGCGGGCCTCGATGACGTGACTGCCGTCGAACAGGTCGCCGTACTCCAACAGATCGGACTCGTACGCCAGCACCTGCTGCATCCGCAACGACCACTGCTGGTCCCATGGCCGGGGCAGGCCGAGCGCCTCGTTCCAGGCCGGGAGCTGGATGCTGCGAGCCCGGGCCCGCTTCGACATGGTGACGGCGAGCATCTCGAGCACGATGCGGGGCACGTTGTTCTCGGGCTGGGCCTCGGTCAGACCGAGGCTGTTGACCTGCACGCCGTAGCGGAACCGGCGGGCCTTCGCATCGGTGACGCCGTAGCGCTCGAGCCCGATGCGGTCCCACATCTCGGTGAACGCCCGGAGCTTGCAGATCTCCTCGACGAAGCGGATGCCGGCGTTGACGAAGAACGAGATCGATCCGACGACCTGGGTGAAGCGCTCCGGCGGCACCTGGCCGGAGTCCCGCACGGCGTCGAGCACGCCGATCGCCGTCGCCAACGCGTACGCCAGCTCCTGCACCGGGGTCGCGCCGGCCTCCTGCAGGTGGTACGAGCAGACGTTCATCGGGTTCCACGCCGGGGCGTGCTGCGAGCACCAGGCGATCATGTCGACGATCAGCCGCCGCGACGGCTCGGGCGGGAAGATGTAGGTGCCGCGGGACAGGTACTCCTTGACGATGTCGTTCTGGGTCGTGCCGCGCAGCTCACCCGGCGGCGTGCCCTGCTCCTCGGCGTTGGCGACGTACAGCGCGAGCAGCCAGGCCGCGGTCGCGTTGATCGTCATCGACGTGTTCATCTGCGCCGGCGGGATCCCGTCGAGCAGCGTGCGCATGTGCCCGAGGTGGACGACCGGGACGCCGACCTTGCCGACCTCTCCGGCCGCCATCGGCGAGTCCGGGTCGTACCCGGTCTGCGTGGGGAGGTCGAACGCGATCGAGAGCCCGGTCTGGCCCTTGGCCAGGTTCGAGCGGTACAGCGCGTTCGATGCCGCCGCCGTCGAGTGGCCGGAGTACGTCCGCATCATCCACGGCCGCTCGGGCGCGTTGCTCGATGCGGGCCCGCCGATCGCCCCGGCCAGCAGCTCGAGGTACGCCCGCCGCGGCACCTCCACGGCGCCGAGCGAGCCGAGGTGCGGCGTCATCCACTGCACGTCGAGCAGCGTGGCCTCGGTCGCCCGCAGCCACTCGACGAGTCCGGCGAGCGCCACCTTGGAGGCGTCGGTCGCCGAGTGGAACATCGACTCGCCGGCGAAGAAGCGTCCGATGCGCACGCCGTAGAGACCGCCGACGAGGACGCCGGCGTCGTCGTAGCACTCGAACGAGTTGGCCCAGCCGAGCCGGTGCAGGCGCAGGTAGGCCTTGACGAACTTCGGCGTGATCCACCCTCCGGGGCGGCGCGGATCGGCGCAGCGCACCATGACCTCGCCGAAGTTGGTGTCCCGGCGGAGGTCGAAGCGCCTGGTGCTGCGGCGCAGCGAGCGGTGACGCGGAGACCGTCGAGCGGCATGATCGCTCGCGGATCGGGCGAGAACCAGGCCACGCTGCGGCGCCCGAGCGGCATCGGGAAGAGTCCGCTGCGGTAGGCGGCGAGCAGCGTGCCGGGTTCGAGGTCGGCGCCGACCCCGGCGATCCCGTCGGCGTCGGCGCTCAGCGGGTCGGGGAGGCGCCAGCGCGTCGGCGGCGGTTCGATCGGCAGGGACGACATCACGACCCCCAGCGGTCGTCAGTGCGGATCGCCGTCGCCCGTACGACCGGCACCCGTTCGAGCATCGATCGCGTCACCGTCAGTAACTGTAGAAGCCGAGGCCGGCCTTGCGGCCGAGGTGGCCGGCGGCGACCATGCGGCGCAGGGTCGGGACGGCGGCGTAGTTGGGGTCGCGGAACTCGGCGTACAGCGCGTCGAGGATGGCGAGCGACGTGTCGAGCCCGACGAGGTCGAGCAGGGCCAGCGGGCCCATGGGGAAGTTGCATCCGCCGCGCATCGCCGTGTCGATGTCGTCGCGGGTGGCCGTGCCGTGCTCGAGCATCCGCACGGCGTTGTTGAGGAACGGGAAGAGGAGGGCGTTCACGACGAACCCGGCGCGATCGGTCACCTCGATGGCGTCCTTGCCGCATGCCGTGGCGAACGCCATCGCCGTCTTGATCGTGTCGTCGCCGGCGGTCAGCGGCCGCACGACCTCGACCAGCTTCATCATCGGGGCCGGGTTGAAGAAGTGGAGGCCGCAGACGCGGTCGGGTCGCTGGGTCGCCATGGCCATCTCGACGACCGGCAGCGTCGAGGTGTTGGTGGCGAGGATCCCGTCGTCCTTGACGATCTGGTCGAGCTCCGCGAACAGCTCGCGCTTGGTCGCCAGGTCCTCGACGATGCTCTCGATCACGAGGTCGCAGTCGGCCAGCCGCCGGAGCTGGTTGGTGGCCTCGATGCGCCCGACGACCTGGTCGCGCTCGCCGGCGTCGAGCTTCCCCTTGGCGACGAGGCGGTCGAGGTTGGTGCCCACGCCGGCGACGACGGCGCTCCGCGCCGCGCTTGGTCCGTGACCGTACGACGACGGTGAACCCGGAGCGTGCGGCGACCTCGGCCAGCCCCGCACCCATGATCCCGGACCCGACGACCCCGACGGTGTGGATGTCACCCATGGCCCGAGCCTAGTTACCCATGGGTAACAAGTAAACCCGGCGCGTCGAGGGTCGGGGCGGCGGCGGCGCGTGCCGTCGCCGACCGTCGCCGGGGTGCCTACCATCGGCGCCCATGACCGTCATCGCGCACCCTGACCGCTCCCTCAGCGAGCGCGGCCCGGTGAGGGGCACGATCGCGCTCCAGGGCGGCGGGCCCTTCGCGGCCAACGACGAGCTCGACCGGCGCCTCCTCGGCGCGTGCGGCGCCGATCGGGTCGTCGTCCTGCCGACGGCGGACGCGTTCGAGCAGCCAGGGAAGCTGATCGCCACGTCGATGGAGTGGGCCGAGCGACTCGGCGTCGAGGTGGAGGCGCTGATGGTCCTGCAGCGCCGTGACGCGGAGGACGAGGGCGCGGCCGGCGTCGTGCGGCGGCGCGCGCCGTCTACCTCGTCGGCGACTCCTCGATGCACCTGCGCAGCGTCCTCAAGGACTCGCCGGTGCTGAGCGCGTTGGACGAGGTGGTCGCCACGGGGGGGCTCGTCGCGGCGGTCGGGGAGAGCGCGGCCGCCCTGTGCGACCCGATGTTCGACCAGCGCGGCGGGGCGTTCACGCTCGGGCTCGGGCTGGTGCAGGGCGTGGCCGTGATGCCCGAGGCCGAGTCGTGGAGCGAGGACCGCCGCAAGCGCACGCTGTCGCTGTCCGACACGCCCATGGTCGAGCTCGCCACGGGCACCGCCCTGCTCCGCACGGCGACGGGCTGGGAGCTGGTCGGGGATCCGGCGGTGCACGGCGAGCTGCCGCCGGGCTGATCGCCTGCGCCACCGCGCCGGTTCAGTTCTCGGTGATCTGCACCGTCCGGACGGTGACGGTCTCCGTCGGCGTGTCGCCGTCCGGACCGGCGCAGCGCGTTGATCTCGGCCGCGATGTCGCTGCCGGACGTGACGGCGCCGAACACGACGTACGTCCCGGCGCCGGACAGGCTGGCCGAGTCCGCACCGGTGGTGAAGAACCACTGGCCGCCGGCCGAGTCGGGCGCTGCTGTGCGGGCCATCGCCAGCACGCCGGGCGGGTACTCGTACCCGGTGCCCTCGTCGGGGATCTCGTACCCGGGGCTGTCGGTGTTCTGCAGCCCGCCGCCCTGGATGATGTCGATCGACGTGTTCGTGCGGAAGATCGTCGTGTCGTCGTAGTAGCCAGAGCGGGCCAACGTCACGAAGTTGTTGACCGTGCCGGGGGAGTGGGTCGTGTCGAGGTCGACGACGATGTCGCCGCGGTCGGTCACGAACGTCGCCGTGTACGACGTCGCCGGGTCGATGCACAGCTGGGGCGGGTCGGTGAACGTCTTCACCGGCTCGGCGACGCCGTCGGCGGGCGGGCACTCGCCGGTGCCGTACGTGAACTCGATCGGCGTGGCCGGGCCGCTGAGCTCGGGTTCGGGCACGGTCGGCTGGGGGCCGCCCGTGGTCGTCGGACCGGCGCTCGTCGACGTGGCGGCCGAACCCGCCGTCGTGACCTCGGTGGCCGGCGTCGGCGGTCGTCGTCGTCGCCACCGCCGAAGGCCAGCGCCAGGAACACCACGAACGCCACGGCGACGACCACGACGACGGCGCCGATGACGACCCGCTTCGTCAGCTTCTGGCGCTGCTGCTGCTTGGCCTGCTGCTCGTTCCTCAGCTGGCGGTTGGCCTTCTGGCGCTCTCGCTTCTCCGTACCCACGAGCGCCGAAGGCTACCGGCGCGGATCGGGCGCGCCGGTGCCGTCCGGCGCCGCCAGCCGTCCCTGGAACGAGATCGCCGAAGCCGTCCGGCTCGACCGAGAACCACCAGCCCCCGAGGTTCTCGATCCGCTCGTCGGTCTCGCCGCAGTGCCGGCGCACGGTCCGCAGCAGCCCCGCGTGGGCGACGACGATCGGCACGGTGCCGGGCGGCGTCGCGCGGGCGATGGCGGCCAGCGCCGGCAGGGCGCGGGCGAGCACGGTCGACCTCGTCCTCGAAGCCGGCGGGACGGTGCCCGTCCTCCCGCATGCCGGGCCACCGGGCGTCGATCTCCTCGTGGGTCAGCCCCTGCCACGGGCCGACGTCGACCTCGCCCAACCGCTCGTCGACCGTGACCGCTGCGGCACCGAGCCGTTCGGCGATGATCGTCGCCGTGACCGTGGCCCTCGCCAGGTCCGACGACCACACGGCGATCGGGGTGCCGGCGCCGAGCGCGGCGGCGAGCTCCTCGGCCATGGCGACGGCGCCGCGCCGCCCCTCGTCGCTGAGCGGCGGGTCGGCCCGCCCCTGCCAGCGCCGTTCGAGGTTCCACGTCGACAGACCGTGGCGCACGCAGAGGACGTCGACCGGCACCGGCCAGTTGTACCCGGATGCCTGCCGGCGTGCCAGCCGGTCGGGGGACCGTGCGGGCCCGGTGGGCCTGGGTACGCTCCCCCCGTGGCGATCGTGCGCATGTTCGCGTCGGCCCGGGAGGCCGCCGGGACCGCCGTCGCCGACGTCCCCGGCGCCACGGTCGGCGACGTCCTGGCCGCCGCGACGGCGCGCTTCGGACCGGCCTTCGCCGACGTGCTGGTGAACTGCAAGATCTGGGTCAACGGCGACCCGGCCTCGTCATCGACGGTCGTCGGCGGACGCGACGAGGTCGCCGTCCTCCCTCCCGTCTCGGGCGGGTGCCCGTGAGCGAGCGCGGCCAGCGTGATCGGAGCGACCTGGCCGCGCTGCGGGCCCGCCGCCACGAGCTGCAGGCTCTCGACGACGCCGTGTCGTACGTGCGGCGCGTCGCCCAGGGGCGGGCCGACCTGGCCCGGGCCGAACTGGCCCGTCGGGGGTCGGGCGACGCGCCGAGCCTCACCGACGATCTCGCCCACGTGCTCGGCGACCGTCTCCTCGGCGGCCAGGACGGCGGCGTCGGACGGCCCCCGCGACCGGCCGACGACTTCAGTGACGATCCGCGTTCGGAAGAGCTCGACCGACTGTGCGCCGATCACGGCTTCGGCCGCCTCGAGGAGCTCGACGACGATGCCCTCGGCGACCTCGCCGAGGTCCTCGACGCGTTCGAGGCCCGCGTTTCCGGCGAGCGCCGCCAGGTGTTCGAGGAGCTCGACGACCTGACCGACGAGCTGGTGCGGCGCTATCGGGAGCAGGCCGGCGAGCTCGAGGATGCCGACGACGAGGACGACGACGCCGACGATCTCGACGGCGGCGAACTCGGCGTTGCCGGCGGCCCTGTCGACCGCGACCGATGACCAACCCGTCGCCCGACGCCCTCCGCCAGGAGCTGGAGAGCCGCCTCGGTGAGCTCGGCGGGTTCATCCGGTCGCAGCGCGAGGTGGCCAGCATGTCGGTGCGCCGGCTGGCCGATCTCGCCGGCGTCTCCAACCCGTACCTCTCGCAGATCGAGCGTGGCCTGCGGCGTCCGTCGGCGGAGATCCTCCAGCAGCTGGCCAAGGCCCTGAAGATCAGCGTGGAGACGCTCTACGTCCGGGCCGGGCTGCTGGCGGAGCACGACGACGACGTGGCGCCGAGCGTCCGGGAGGCGATCGGACGGGACCCGCTGCTCACCGCCGAGCAGAAGCACGCCCTGTTGAACGTGTACGAGAGCTACGTCGGCAGCTGAACGTCGGCGTCGTCGTGGAATCCCGACCTGCTGAGTAGCGTTCTCCACGCTGTGAAGAGGGTGGCGATGATCTCGCTGCACACGTCACCGTTGCTGCAGCCGGGTGCCGGCGACAGCGGCGGGATGAACGTCTACGTGCGTGAGGTCGCGTCCGCGCTCGCCCAGGCCGGCGTCGAGTGCACGACGTACACCCGTGCCGACCGGCCCGGTCTGCCCGCCGAGGTGACCGTCGAGCCGGGTCACACCGTCGTCCACGTGCCGGCCGGGCCCTACGACCTGCCCAAGGAGGCGCTCGCCGACGAGCTCGACGCCTTCACCGCCGGCGTGCTCGGCCACATCCGCTCCGGGCCCGGGATCGACGTGGTCCACGGGAACTACTGGCTCAGCGGCGTCGTCGGCCACCGGTTGAAGCACGTGCTCGAGGTGCCGCTGGTGGCCACGTTCCACACGCTGGCGCGGGTGAAGGCCGAGGGCGGCGACCTCGAACCGGCATGGCGGGACCGGGCCGAGGCCGAGGTGATCGGGTGCAGCGATGCCATCTGCGTCAGCTGCCCCGAGGAGGAGCGCCAGTTCCGCCGGCTGTACGGCGATCCGTCGGGTCGCATCGAGATCGTGCCCCCGGCCGTCGAGCACGCGTTCTTCGCGCCCGGCGACCGCGACGGCGCACGTCGCGCCGTCGGGCTGCCGATCGACCGGCCGGTCATCCTGTTCGTCGGACGGATCCAGCCGCTGAAGGCGCCTGACCTCGCGATCCGGGCCCTCGCCGCCCTGCCCCAGCGCCACGCGATGCTCGTGATCGTCGGGGGGCCAGCGGCAGCGACGGCGACGGTGAGGTCGCGCTCGCCCACGCGCTGGCCGCCGAGCTCGGTGTGGCCGATCGGGTGCGCTTCGTCGCGCCACAGCCGCACCACATCCTGTCCAGCTACTACCGGGCCGCCGACGTGGTGGTCGTGCCGAGTCGCAGCGAGAGCTTCGGCTTGGTCGCCCTGGAAGCAGCGGCGTGCGGGGTGCCCGTCGTGGCCAGCGCGGTCGGCGGCCTGCTCAACATCGTCCACGACGGAGTCACCGGCCACCTCGTGGACGGACGCGACCCTGCCCGCTACGCCCGGGCGGTCAGCCAGGTCCTCGACGACCCGCTCGGGGCGGCGGCGATGGGGGCGGCGGCGGCGAGCGGGCCCGCCGGTTCACGTGGGCGTTCACCGCGGCCCGGTTGCGGCGGGTCTACAACGACCTGTCGTCGCGGGCGGCGCGCGAGCTCGTCGTCTGCGGATGAGCCGCTGGCGCGTACGGTGCACGGCGTGACGGAGATCTACGACGACGGCCGTCTCGCCGGCCTGGAGCGCCAGGTCGACGAGTGGCTGGCGTCGATCGCCGCCGGCGCCCTGCCGGTCGAGGCGATCGAGCGCGGCGAGGGCGACGAGCGGCGGTGGTACGTCCGGCTGCGCGGCGAAGACAAGGACTTCACGACGGTCTGGCTGACGCTCGGGCAGCGCACGCTGCGCTACGAGACGTACGTGATGCCGGCGCCCGAGGAGAACGACGGCGCGCTGTACGAGAACCTGCTGCGACGCAACGAACGCCTCGTCGGCGCCCACTTCTCGATCGGGATCGAGGACGCCGTCTTCCTGCGCGGCGAGATCGGCAACGCGTCGCTGTCGGAGGACGAGCTGGATCGCGTCATCGGCACGCTCTACGCCACCGTCGAGCAGACGTTCCAGGGCCTCCTGCGCATCGGCTTCGCCAGCCGCTTCGCGTAGCGCCGCGTTCTGACGCCGTTCCGGGGCCGCTTTCGGCCCCGGAACTCACAGAGAACCGGCGGCGGCGATCGGCTTTCCGTTTTCGGGTCGTCGGGACCCTCAGGGAGGGTGTCCGGGTCGGTGGGCCTCGGGGATGTCGGAATCCACTGCCTCCGACCCGGACAGCCGTACGGTGGGCGGATGGCAGGGGAGACGAGACCGCTCTTGATCGTCGGGGGCGGCAACATGGGCGCGGCCCTCCTCGGTGGGCTGCTCGCCGCGGGTTCGGATCCGGCGGACGTCGCGGTCACCGAGGCGCTCGCCGCTCGCCGCGAGGAGCTGGCCGAGCTGTTCCCCGGTGTGACGGTCACGGACACCGCGCCCCCGTGCGACGCGGCGGTGATCGCCGTGAAGCCGCCCGACGTGCCCGGCGCGGTCGCCGCCGCCGTCGCGGCCGGCGCCCGGCGCGTCCTGTCGATCGCCGCCGGCGTCCCGATCGGCACCATCCAGGAGGCCGCTGGTCCGGACGTCGCGGTCGTGCGGGCGATGCCCAACGCGCCGGCTCTCGTCGGCGCCGGTGCATCGGCCATCGCCGGGGGGAGCACGGCCGGCCCCGACGACCTGGCGTGGGCGCAGGACGTGCTCGGTGCAGTTGGCGCAGTCGAGCAGGTCGGCGAGCGGCTGCTCGACGCGGTCACCGCGCTCACGGGGTCCGGACCCGCGTACCTGTTCCTCGTGGCCGAGGCCCTCATCGATGCCGGGGTCGCGGCCGGGCTCCCACGTCCGCTCGCCGAACGGATGACGACGCAGCTGTTCGTCGGCTCGTCGGCGCTGCTCGCCGAGCGCGGCGATCCCGCGTCCCTCCGGGCGATGGTGACGTCGCCGGCCGGTACGACGGCCGCCGGCGTGGCCGTGCTCGAGGACCGCGCCGTGCGCGCCGCGTTCGCTGCTGCGGTCGCGGCCGCGGCGGCGCGCAGCGTCGAACTGGGCGGCTGATGTTTGCGCGCTGCATGGTTCTCGTGAATTACGACACTGTTTTTCGGACGTGACTCTTTTCTCACGTCGTCGCAGGGCCTAGTCTGACGGACGTTGAGACGCGCCGGGCGATGCCTGGCAGCGCCGACGGGGCTGGTGCCATCGGGGGGTTGGCACCGGCCCTCGTCGCGTCCGGGGCCATGTGACCGTCCCGGGCACCGACGGCCGGCCGATAGGTTCCCCCTCCGATGGCCCGGACCTACGACACCGTGTCGTTGCTGACCGACTACGGCCACGACGACGAGTTCGCCGGCGTCCTGAAGGCGGTCATCCGTGACCTCGCCCCCCACGTCTCGATGATCGACCTGACCCACGGTGTGCGGCCCTACGACGTGCGCGGGGGCTCGCTCGCCCTGGCCCGTGCCATCCCGTACGTGCCCGAGGGGGTCGTCGTCGCCGTCGTCGATCCCGGCGTCGGCACCGCCCGCCGAGCCGTCGCCATCGAGGTCGCCGGTGGTGCCGGCGTCCTCGTCGGTCCCGACAACGGCCTGCTGGCGCCGGCGGTCGCCATCGCCGGCGGCGCCGAACGCGCCGTCGAGCTCACGAGCACCGAGTTCCACCTCAGCGCGCACGGGGCGACGTTCGCCGGGCGCGACGTGTTCGCGCCGGTCGCCGCCCACCTGTGCAACGGCGTCGACCTGGCGGCGTTCGGACCCGCTGTCGACGCCGACGTGCTGATGCCCGGCATGGTGCCGTTGCCTCGCGAGGAGGCCGACGGGATCCACGCCGAGGTCCTGTGGGTCGACCGGTTCGGCAACTGCGAGCTCAACATCGGGCCCGACGAGCTGCCTGCCGGCGTCGACGTGTGGGCCGTCCTCGTCGGCGACGAGCGCCGCGCCGCGCACGTCGCCAGCGTGTTCGGCGACCTCGGCCCCGGCGCGCTCGGGCTGGTCGTCGACTCGCAGGGCATGTTCGCGCTGGCCCTCGACCAGCGCTCCGCCGCCCAGGAGCTGCGGCTCACCGCCGGTGACGCGGTGATCGTCGCGCCGATCGACGGCGGCGCCGAGCCACTGCCGACACGGGTCGAGCTGCGTCGCGGCCGGTAGCCTCCGCGAGCATGCGCCCGGCCACCACGCTCGCCATCGGGCTGCTCCTCGCGGCGATCCTGATCGCCGGTGTGATCGCGCTGTTCCGCGTCTGAGTACCATCGGCGGCCGCTATGGGGGACGCGGACCGGGGCGGGTCGACCACCGAGCGTCACGTCAACGTGGCGCGGATCATCGAGGGTCATGACGGCTCGCGCGTGGCGCTGATCAGCCGCAACCAATCGATCACGTACGACGAGCTCGCCGCCGGCTCGGCCCGCCTGCGTGGCGGCCTGGCCCGCCTGGGCGTGACCGATGGGGACCGGGTCGCGCTCGTGTGCGGGAACGGCCACCCCTTCGTCTTCGGGTACCTCGCCATCGTGGGGCTCGGTGCCATCGCGGTGCCGTTGAACCCGGCGAGCCCGGCCCCCGAGCTGGCCCGCCAGCTCGGCGTGGTCGGTGTGGTCGCGGCGATCGTCGATCGCAGCGCGGCCGGTACGTGGAACGAGATCGACCCGACCGTGCTCGAGACGGTGCGCCACGTGATCACCGTCGACGGTGACGCGATCGACGATGCCGTCCCGATCGACGAGGTGATGTCCGCCGACCCACTGCCGGTGGCCGGCGTCCCGGGTGACCACCTCGCCGTCCTGCTCTTCACGAGCGGCACGGCCGGTGCGCCACGGGCGGCGATGCTGACCCACGGCAACCTGCTGTCGAACATCGAACAGGCGCGGTCGGTGTCGGACCGCGTCAACGCGACCGACGTCGTCTACGGCGTCATCCCCGCCCACCACATCTACGGGTTGAACGTCGTGCTCGGCGTCAGCCTGTCGGCCGGGGCGACGGTCGTGCTCGTGCAGCGCTTCGACCCGGCGACTGCGCTCGACTCGATCCGCGATCGCGGCATCACGGTCATCCCGGGCGCTCCGGCGATGTGGGTGGCGTTCGCCTCGTTCGAGGAGGCACCTCCCGACGCGTTCGCGCGCGTGCGCCTCGCGCTGTCCGGCGCCGCGAAGCTGCCGGTGTCGGTCGCGGAACGCCTCCACGATCGCTTTGGCATCGACGTCGCCGAGGGTTACGGGCTGACCGAGGCGTCCCCCGTCGTCACGTCGTCCGTGGGCCTTCGGCCGCGGTACGGATCGGTCGGGCGGGTCCTGGCCGGCATCGAGGTGCGGGTCGTGGACGACGACGGGACCGACGTGCTGGTCGGGGA
Source organism: uncultured Acidimicrobiia bacterium (assembly GCA_963822315.1). GTDB lineage: Bacteria > Actinomycetota > Acidimicrobiia > Acidimicrobiales > Ilumatobacteraceae > JALZMG01. The sequence goes on along the minus strand of CAWGHB010000009.1, from coordinate 253,667 downwards.
CGCCGGGGAGATCTGGGTCCGCGGCCCCAACGTGTTTGCGGGATACCTCGACGACCCCGAGGCCACGGACCGCGTGCTGACCGCGGATGGCTGGCTGCGCACCGGCGACATCGCACTCGTCGACGAGGACGGCCGACTCTTCCTCGTCGACCGGGCCAAGGACCTCATCCTCGTGTCGGGATTCAACGTCTTCCCGGCCGAAGTGGAAGACGTTCTTGGCGACCACCCCGACGTCGCCGAGGTCGGTGTGGTCGGCGTCCCCCACCCCCACACGGGCGAGGCGGTCAAAGCGTTCGTCGTCCTGCGGGCCGGCGCCACGCTCGACGAGCAGGCGCTCATCGACCACGCCCGCGACCACCTGGCCCGTTACAAGTGCCCGACCAAGGTGCTCTTCGTGGACGCCCTGCCGCGCAGCGCGACCGGCAAGTTGGTCCGCCGCCAGCTCGTCATCCCCGAGACGTGACCGACGGGCCACCTCGTCGGATCGCATCGTGTTCGCTCGCTCGAGGACTCGCCCCGCAGCTTTGTGAAATCCTGCACGAGGGTCGTAGGGTGGCTGTCGATGGCTACGACGAGTCGTGGGAGGCGGATCCCCGAAGCGACCGTCGCCCGCTTGCCGGTGTACCTGCGGATCCTCCTCGAGCAGTCCGAGGCCGGCACGCTCAACGTCTCGTCCGAGGAGCTCGCCGACCTCGCCGGCGTCAACGCCGCCAAGGTCCGCAAGGACCTGAGCTACCTCGGCACCTACGGGACGCGCGGCGTCGGCTACGAGGTCGAGTACCTGATCTACCAGGTCCGGCGGGAGCTCGGCCTGACGCACGACTGGCCGGTCGTGATCGTCGGTGCCGGCAACCTCGGGCAGGCGCTGGCCGGCTACGGCGGGTTCGGGCAGCGCGGCTTCCCGGTCGCGGGGATCGTGGACGTCGACGACAGCAAGGTCGACTTGGTGATCGGCGGCGTGCGCGTCCGCAAGCTCGACGAGCTGGCCGCCGTGGTGCGGGCGCAGCAGGTCTCGATCGGCGTGATCGCGACCCCGGCGGCCGCCGCCCAGGAGGCCGCCGACCGCCTCGTCGCGGCCGGCGTCACGAGCATCTTGAACTTCGCGCCGGTCGTGCTCAACGTGCCGCTGGGCATCAACGTCCGCAAGGTGGACCTGGCCGTGGAGCTGCAGATCCTCAGTTACTACGAGCAGCGGCGCACCGCTGCCGGTACCGCGCTGCAGGCCATCCCGAACGGTTCCCATCGAGGTGCCAGCGCATAGGCTGGGCGCGCCATGTCCATCGTCGTCATCGGGGTGAACCACCGCACGGGCCCGCTGTCGGTGCTCGAGCGTGTGACGATCGCGCCGGATGACATCGCCAAGTCGGTGATCGGACTGTCCCGGCGCGACAACCTGCGAGAGGTCGCCGTGCTCAGCACGTGCAACCGCACCGAGATCTACGGCGTCGCCGAACGGTTCCACGGGGCCTACGCCGACGTCCGCGACTTCCTGTGCGAGCTCGGCACGCTGGCCCCCGACGAGCTCCACCCCCACCTCTACAGCCAGCACGACGACGCCGCCGCCCGGCACCTCTTCGAGGTCGCGGCCGGGCTCGACTCGGCCGTCCTGGGCGAGAGCGAGATCCTCGGGCAGGTCCGCACCGCCTGGCAGGTGGCCAAGGACGAAGGCGGCGTGCGCTCCACGCTCGACCTGCTGTTCCGCCATGCCCTGCGCGCCGGCAAGCGGGCCCGGACCGAGACCGCCATCGGCCGCGGGACGACCTCGATCAGCCACGCCGCCGTCGAGCTCGTCGAGGACCGCCGGGGGTCCCTGACCGGGGCCCGCGTGCTGGTGGTCGGCGCCGGTGAGATGGGTGTCGGCGTCGCCACCGCGCTGCACAAGGCGGGGGCCGCCGAGATCTCCGTCTGCAACCGCACGCCGGAGCGCGGCGCTGCGCTCGCAGAGCGGGTCGGGGGCCGCGCGCTCGGCCTCGACGGGGTCGGCGAGGCGCTCGCCCGCTGCGACGTGGTCGTGGCCTGCACGGCGTCGGGTTCGAGCACGGTCACGCCGGAGGACGTCGCGGCGAACGTCAGCCCCGAGCACCCGTTGCTGATCGTCGACATCGCCGTGCCGCGGTCGGTGGTGCACACCGTCGGAGGGCTCGACAACGTCACGCTGCTCGACCTCGACGACCTGCGCGACTGGGCCGATCGCGGCAAGGAGCTGCGCTCGGCCGAGACCGACCGGGTGCGCTCGATCGTCGCCGAGGAGGTCGAGAAGTTCGGGATGGAGGTGATGGCTCGGCAGGCGGCGCCGCTCGTCGCCCAGCTCCACGAGCAGGCCGAGCAGGTCCGCTCGCGCGAGATGACCCGCTTCGCCGGACGCCTCGCCGATCTCGACGACACCGAGCGGGAAGCGGTCGAGGCGCTCACCCGCACGATCGTGGCCAAGCTGTTGCACGGACCGTCAGTGCGGCTCCGCCACGAGGCCGGCACGCCGCAGGGCGAGCGCAACGCCGCCGCGGTCAGCGACCTCTTCGACCTCCGCTGATCTGATGGCTCGCTGCGCTCGCTGGGCCGGGCACGGCCGGCCTGACCTCGCACGCGCGCTGCGGTCGGGGGCCGAAGCGGGCACGGATGTGGTGGCTCGCTGCGCTCGCTGGGCCGGGCACGGCCGGCCTGACCTCGCACGCGCGCTGCGGTCGGGGGCCGAAGCGGGCACGGATGTGGTGGCTCGCTGCGCTCGCTGGGCCGGGCACGGCCGGCGTGACCTCGCACGCGCGCTGCGGTCGGGGGCCGAAGCGGGCACGGATCCTCCGGGTCGCTCGTGATGACCGTCGTCCGGCTGGCCACGCGGGGCAGCGCGCAGGCGCGCACGCAGGCCCGGCACGTGGCCGACGCGTTGACGGCGGCGACCGGCTGCCAGACCGAGCTCATCGTCGTCGAAACGACGGGCGACCGGCGCCAGGACGTCCCATTGCACGTGATCGGCGGCCAGGGGGTCTTCGTCAAGGAGGTCCAGCAGGCCGTCCTCGACGGTCGCGCCGACGTCGCCGTGCACTCGGCCAAGGACCTGCCGTCGATGACGGCTCCGGCGCTGACGATCGGGGCGTTCCTGACCCGCCGGGATGCTGCCGACGCCCTGATCGGGCGGTCGTTCGCCGAGCTGGCACCCGGCGCGACCGTGGCGACCGGTTCCGTGCGCCGCCGCGCCCAGTTCGCCGCCGTCCGACCCGATCTCACGTTCCGCGAGCTGCGCGGCAACATCGCGACCCGCCTCGACAAGGTGCCCGACGGCGGTGCGATCGTGATGGCCGTCGCCGCGCTCGACATCCTCGGGCACCTCGACCGGATCGCCGAGCGGCTGCCCGTGGCGTCGTTCGTGCCCGCAGTCGGCCAGGGATGCGTCGCCGTCGAGGCACGCGCCGGCGACGCTGCGGCGGTGGCACTCCTGGGTGCCGTGGACGACGCCGTGACGCGCCACGCGGTGGAGGTCGAGCGCAGCTTCCTGGCCGAGCTGGGCTCGGGCTGCTCCTTGCCGGTCGGTGGCCACGTCGCGGGTTCGACCCTGCACGTCTTCCTCGCCGCGTCGGACACCCCCGGCGCCCTCGCCGTGCGCGACGTGGTCGCGCTCGGGCTCGACGCCGGCGACCACGAACTCGCCCGCGAGGCGGCGCACGCCGCCCGGCACGCCGTCGGGTGGCGGTGACACCGGCGTCCCCCGCGACGCTGGCCGGCCGGCGGATCGCGGTCACCCGCCCCGACGCCGGTGAGCTCGCGGCCCGGCTCGCCGCCGCCGGGGCGACCGTCGTCCACGTGCCGCTCATCGAGATCGGCGACCCGGTCGATGGCGGCCGGTCGCTCCGCAGCGCCCTGGCCCGGCTCGCCGCGTTCGACTGGCTGGTGGTGACGTCAGCCAACGGCGCCGAGCGGGTCGGCCCCGCCGCCCGGCAGCACCCGGGGCTGCGCCTCGCCGCCGTCGGGCCGACGTCGGCCGCCCGCCTGGCCACCGGCGCCGGACGTCCCGTCGATCTCGTGCCGTCGGTCCATCGCGCCGAGGGCCTGCTGGCCGAGTTCCCGATCGAACCGGCGCGCATCCTGCTCGCCCAGGCCGACCGGGCCCGCCCGTTGCTCGCCGACGGGCTCGGCGCGATGGGCCATCGCGTCGAGCCGGTCATCGCCTATCGCACGGTGACGCGACGACCGGACCCCGACGAGGCGGCTCGCCTGGCGTCGGTCGACGCCGTCGTCTTCGCCAGCGGCTCGGCTGTCATGGGCTGGGTCGACGTGCTCGGATCAGCCGCGCCGCCTGTCGTCATCGCGCTCGGGCCGGTGACGGCGACCGCTGCCCGCTCGGCCGGCCTGACGATCACCCATGTCGCCCCGTCACCGGACACGGAGGCCGTCGTCGGGTTGCTCGTCAGCGCGCTCGGCGGCTCCGGACTCACTCGATGACGACGACCTCCGCCCCCGGGTGCCGAGCGGCGGCTTCGGCCAGCGGGCCGCCGGCAAGGAAGGCCTCGACGAGGTCGGCGACGACCGCCGGCCGGCTGTAGTTCAGTGCGTGCGCGCCCTCGACGCGGATGGCGTCGACGTGGCGCAAGGCAGCCAGGACGTGGGCCCGATCGTGGCGCACGAGCGGGTCGCGGCGGCCGACGACGACGAGCGTCGGCACGACCAGGTCGGGCAGGCGCTCGAGGGTCGGGTAGCGGGTCATCGCCTTGAACAGCGCCAAGCTCCGGAGCGCGCCGAAGCGGAGGTAGTCCCGGGCGGCGATGGGCACCATCGAGGGTGGCTCGCGCACGCCGTCCACCGCCATCTGTCGCACGGCGCGGTGCAGCGGCTGGTTGTTCGGCCCGCCGGCCGGCGACACCAGCACGGCCCGATCGATGCGGTCGGGGAACGAGGACGCCACCTCGATGATGATGGGACAACCGAGTGAGTTCCCGACGAACGTCGGGCGTTCGACGCCCACCGCGTCGAGGTAGCTGATCAGCGAGGCGGCCAGGCCGGGCAGGTCCATGGGCTCGGCCGGGCGGATGCTGCGACCCATGCCGGGCAGGTCGGGCACGTACGTGCGATGACGGGCCGCCAGCAGGGCCGCCGTCGGTTCGAGGTACGTGCCGGAGATCCCGAAGCCGTGGACGTGCACGATGGCATCGGCCCCGGGCCCGGCGTCCTCCGACCAGCGATGGAACATCGGCAGACCATCGACGATCACCCACCCCGGCGAGAGCGGCGGCGTCGTGCGACGGCCCATCAGGGCCGTAGTTGTACCAGGGTGGCGGCTACCCGGTCGGCAGGCCGGCCCGGTACCGTGACCGCCATGGCCGGCGCCTCGTTCCCCGCCGAGCGGCCGCGGCGCCTGCGGCGCACGCCGGCCCTTCGCGACCTCGTCGCCGAGACGACGGTTCGCACGAGCGACCTGATCGCCCCGCTGTTCGTGCGCGAGGGCGTCAGCGAGCCGCAGCCGATCGCGTCGCTGCCGGGCGTCGTCCAGCACACCCGGGAGAGCCTGCGCAAGGAGGTCACCGAGCTCGTCGGGCTCGGCGTCCGGGCGGTCGTCCTGTTCGGGGTGCCGGCGGTGAAGGACGCCGTCGGATCCGGGGCGTTCGACGCCCAGGGGATCGTGCAGCTGGCGCTGACCGATCTGCGGGGCGACGTCGGCGACGACGTCGTGCTGATCGCCGACCTGTGCGTCGACGAGTACACGGACCACGGGCACTGCGGTGTCCTCGATAAGCACGGCGACGTCGACAACGACGCCACGCTCGAGATCTACGCGCGGGCGGCGCTGGCGCAGGCCCGCGCCGGGGCCGCCGTCGTGGCACCGAGTGGCATGATGGACGGCCAGGTCGGCCACATCCGCCAGGCCCTCGACGCCGAGGGGTTCAGCGCGGTGTCGATCCTCGCCTACTCGGCGAAGTTCGCATCCGGGCTCTACGGACCGTTCCGTGATGCCGTCGACGTGACGATCGTCGGGGGCGGTGACCGCAAGGGCTACCAGCAGGACTGGCGCAACTCGCGCGAGGCGCTGCGGGAGATCGACGCCGACGTCGAACAGGGCGCCGACATCGTGATGGTCAAGCCGGCCCTCGCCTACCTCGACGTGATCGCCGCGGCGCGCCGCCGTGTCGACGTGCCCATCGCGGCGTACCACGTGTCGGGCGAGTACGCCATGATCAAGGCGGCCGCGGCGAACGGGTGGATCGACGGCGACGCCGTCGCCCTCGAGCACCTGACCGCGATCCGGCGAGCCGGCGCCGACGTGATCCTGACGTACTTCGCGCGGTGGTTCGCCGAGGGCCCCGGCCGCAGCGCGTCACGATGACCGAGCCGCTTCGTTCTCCTGCGCGAGGACCCGCTCGGATCACGGACACCGAGGCGGCGCGCCGGTCGGGGAGCGCCGCTGCGCCGGGCCTCATCCCGTTCTGCGATCCGGCGACGTGCCCGTCCGCCGGCTGCGACCCTGTCGTGTGCACCGGTGCCGGCGTCCCGTCCAACGACGCGCTGTTCGAGCGCTCCCGCGACGCCATCCCCGGCGGGGTCAACTCGTCGATCCGGGCCTTCAGGGCGGTGGGCGGCCGGCCCTACCTCGTCGCCCGCGCCGAGGGCCCCTACGTGTGGGACGTGGAGGGCACCCGCTACATCGACCTCGTCCAGAGCTACGGCGCGGTGATCCTCGGCCACGCTCATCCGGCGATCACGGCGGCCGTCTCCACGGCGGCCGCCGACGGCACGTCGTACGGTGCACCCACCCCCCGTGAGATGAAGCTGGCCGAGACGATCGGCGAACGGGTGCCGAGCTGCGAGCGGGTCCGCCTCATGAACTCGGGCACCGAGGCCACGAGCACCGCGGTCCGCCTCGCCCGGGGGGTGACCGGGCGTGACCGCATCGTGATCTTCCACGGCAACTTCCACGGCGCGACGGACGCGCTGCTGGCGGCGGGCGGCAGCGGTGTCGCGACGCTCGGGCTGCCCGGCACGGCCGGGGTCCCGGCCGGCGCGGTCGCCGAGACGATGGTCGTGCCGTACAACGCGGTGCCGACCCTCGACGACGGCGTGGCTGCCGTCATCGTCGAACCGGTCGCCGCCAACATGGGCGTGATCGCGCCGGAGCCGGGGTTCCTCGCCGGGCTGCGGGCCGAGTGCGATCGGGTCGGCGCCCTGCTCGTGTTCGACGAGGTCATCACCGGGTTCCGCCTCGACAGCGGTGGCGCCCAGGCCAAGTACGACGTGCGGCCCGACATCACGACGTTCGGGAAGGTGATCGGGGGTGGCCTGCCGATCGGCGCCGTCGGCGGACGGCGTGACGTGATGGAGACGTTGTCACCGCTCGGGCCGGTCTTCCATGCCGGCACGTTGGCCGGCAACCCGGTGGCCACGGCGGCCGGGCTGGCTGCGCTGGGCCAGCTGACGCCCGACGTCTACATCGAGCTGGCCGCCCGGGCTCGCCACCTCGCCGCCCTGCTCCGCGAGGCGTGCATGGCGGCCGGGTTCGCCGCCCGGTTCCCCGTGGTCGGCCCGCTGCTCGGCATCGTGTGCGGCGACGTCCCCGCCCCCGTGGACTTCGCCGGCGCCCGGCGGACCGACGAGGTCGCCTACGCCGCCCTGTTCCAGGCGATGCTGGCCGAGGGGGTGGCGATGGCGCCGGGCGCCTACGAGGCGATCTTCGTCGGGCTCGCCCACGACGACGCCGTGCTCGCCGAGATCGGCGAGCGGGCCGGGCGGGCGGCGGCTGCCGCCGTCGCCCAGCTCACCTGACGTCCCCGCCGGACCGCTCGAGCCGAGCGAGACCCGAGCGATGGAACGACATCGCTCGGTTCGGGCCGCGCAGGGTGCATTCGGGGTGGCGGGGTGCGCCAGTAGCGTTCCGTCCATGCGGCAGGTGCTCTCGTGGCGGTTCGTCGCTGCCATCGCCGCCGTCCTCGGCCTCGGCGTGTTCGTGTACGTCGCCTTCGCCAACCGCAGCTCGATCTCGGCCGTCGTCACGCCTGACGCGCCGCCGCCCCGGCGCACCGATCTGATCGCCCTGTCCCTGTCGTCGACGCCGAGCGACGGCTTCGCGATGCAGGACGGCAAGGCCGCCGGCGAGCTGGCGTTGGCCCTGGTGCCCGACGATCGGACGGCCAAGGTGTTCGCCGGCACCCCGGGGGAGATCACGTGCCCCGACATCCAGAAGCCGTGCGCCTTCCTCGCCGAGACCCTCGGCGACACCATCACGTGGTTCGCGCTGGTCCCGATGGCGGCCAACTTCCAGTTCGAGCTCCCGGCCATCGAGTCCCTCGATGGCGGGTACGCCAAGCTGGTCAACGGGTGGCAGGTGCCGTACGCGTCCGTGATCGATCGCAGCCGCTGCGAGGACGCGTATCCGGCCGAGAGCTTCTCGGAGTTCCTCCGCGCCGCCGACGGCAACTTCCGCGCCGTGTACAACCTCGGGCGGGCTTCGATCACCGCCGTCGCGTGCTGAGGTGCGCCACCGCCTTCGCTCGCTCGAGGACTCGCTCGGCTCACCGGGCTGCTTCGTTCGCTCGCTCGAGGACTCGCTCGGCTCACCGGGCTGCTTCGTTCGCTCGCTCGAGGACTCGCTCGGCTCACCGGGCTGCTTCGTTCGCTCGCTCGAGGACTCGCTCGGCTCACGCCCGGGGTGACCAGTAGCGTGGGCGCCGAACGAGCCCCGACTGGACGAGCGAACCACGTGGCTCGGACCGGCTCGCACCCCGACCGGAGGCCCATGCCCGACCTCATCTCGATCAACGGTCTCACGATCACCGCCATCGTCGGCGTCCTCCCTCACGAGCGCCAGATCCCTCAGCCGCTGCGCTTCGACCTCACCCTGAGCGTCGACCTGCGCGACGCCGGGCGGAGCGACGAGCTGGGGGACACCGTCAACTACGGGGCGGTCGCCGACGAGGTGGCTGCCGTCGTGCGTGAGAGCAAGGACATCCTGCTCGAGCGCCTGGCCGACCGCGTCGCCGAGACGGTCGTCGGCTTCGAGCGCGTCGAGGCCGTCGAGCTGACCGTCACCAAGCTGCGGCCGCCGATCGGCGAGGTGGTCGAATCGACCGCTGTGACGGTCCGCCGCACCGGGCGGGACTTCGACGTCGCGCCACGATCGATGCACCGCGCCCTGATCGCGCTCGGGTCGAACCTCGGCGAGCGCGAGCAGCACCTGCGCTTCGCGATCGGCGAGCTCGGGGCCGTGGTCGCCGCGTCCCAGGTGTTCGAGACCGACCCGATCGGGGGCCCCGACGAACAGGGCCCCTACTTGAACATGGTCGTCGCCGTCGACACGCCGCTCGACCCGTTCGCGCTCGTGCGCCGGGGCCAGCGGATCGAGGCGGACGCCCAACGCCGAGCGCGTCGTGCACTGGGGACCGCGCACGCTCGACGTGGACATCTTGTTCTACGACGACATCACGATCGATGCGCCGGAGCTGACGATCCCGCATCCGCGGTTCGCCGAGCGGCGCTTCGTGCTCGCCCCCTTGGCCGAGGTGGCGCCGCAGCGCTGCCCGCCGGGGTGGGAGGACACGCTGCCTCCCGCCGGCGTCCACCCTCGCGGCGCCCTGCCCCGCTAGTCGCGCGCGGGCCCGGCGTTCGAACGCCCGCACCTTGGCCGGGTAGTGGGCCCGTGCGAACTCGGGTTCCTGACGGACGACGATGTCGAGGAGCTCGTCGTGCTGCGCCGTCTCCTTCCAGGGCAGCGCGATGTAGAGCGGCAGGTCGAACCGGCGCAGGGCGTCGAGGTTCGTGTAGACCCGCTTCTGGTACACGTAGCGCTCCTCCCACGGCCAGCTCGGTGGCGCGAACCCGGTCCCAGGGTCGAGGATGCACCGCGAACGCAGGCCGTAGCGATCGGCATCGGCGAGGCGCTGCTCGAAGAACTCGACGAGCACGTCGACCGGGTCGCTCGTCACGTGGACCATGGCCCGCGGGTTCGGTCCGGACAGGAACGGCACGACGATCGGCACGTCGAAGTCCGCGGCGACCTGCCACATCTCGTCGTGCTGCATGCCGTCGGCGGCGTTGATGACGGTGGCGCCGCAGTCGAGGGCCCGGCGGGTGACCTCCGGTCGCCAGCTGTCGACGCTGACGTCCACGCCGAGCGCGGCGAGCGCAGGCACGAGCAGGGCCAGCCGGTCCCACTCCTCGCGCCACTCGACGACGGTCGCGACGTCGGTCGATCCTTGCCCGCCGAGGTCGATGGCGTCGGCGCCGTCGGCGAGCAGCTGGCGCGCCCTGACCAGGGCGGCGGCGGGCGTGGTGGCGATCGAATCGGCGTTCAGCGAGTCGGGGCTGGCGTTGATCACGCCGTACAGCAGCACGCCGGCGACGCTAGCGAGCAGATCGGCGGCCGCCGATGAGCGAGCAGCCGGGTGGCGGCGTGCGGACGTTCGCTGTCGACGGTGCGTCGGTCGTCGACCGCGCAATGGCGGCGAAGGCGGGCCGGCGGATCTCGGTGTGCATCCCGTGCCAGGACGAGGCGGCGACGATCGGACCACTGGTGGCCGTCATCCGTGCCGAGCTCATGACCGGGGCGGGCGCGCCGCTCGTCGACGAGCTCGTCGTGGTCGACGACCGCAGCACGGACGACACCGCGGCGCGTCGCCGCCGCGTCGGGGGCCACCGTGGTCCCCATCGGCGACGTCCACGCCCGGCACGGCGTCGGCCACGGCAAGGGCAACGCCCTGTGGGCATCGCTCGAGGCCAGCACCGGCGATCTCGTCGTGTGGTGCGACGGCGACGTCACCAGCTTCCGCGCCGATTGGGTCGCCCGGCTCGTCCTCCCCCTCCTGACCGACGACGGCATGGCGCTCGTCAAAGCCAGCTACGACCGCTCGACGCAAGCCGGCGGCGGCGGTCGGACGACCGAGCTCGTGGCCCGACCCATGCTGTCGCTGTACGTGCCGGAGCTCGCCGGCTTGCACCAACCGCTGGCCGGCGAGTTCGCCGGACGGCGCTCCGTGCTCGAACAGGTGCCGTTCGTCGAGGGCTGGGGCGCGGAGATCGCGATGCTCATCGACGTCGCGGCCCGGGTCGGCGCACCGGCGATCGGGCAGGTCGACCTCGGCGTCCGCGTCCACCGCACCCGCCCGTTGCGGGAGCTCTCGGTGCAGGCTGCCGAAGTCGCGGCGGCCGTGCTCTCGCGTGTGAAGGGCGCCCCGCCGCTGCCGCCGGAGCCGTCGTTGACGCGCTCCGACGGATCCGTGGTCGCCCTGAACCTCGCCGAGCGGCCGCCGCTCGCCACGGTGCGCTCAGCCGACGGCTGATGCGTCCGGCTGGTCCGCCGCGTCCGCGACGTCGGCCGTCGAGCCGAGCCGCGGACGCCGACTCGGCCCGCCGGAGGAAGTCGAGCAGCACGCGGTTGAACGTCGACGCGTGCTCGATCATCAGGCCGTGCGCGGCGCCGCTGATGACGACGAGCTCGGCCGTCGGGATCAGCTCGGCCAGCTCCTCGCTGTCGCCACGCGGCGTGAGGATGTCCTGGTTGCCGACGACGACGAGCGCCGGCATCTCGATCAGGCCGAGGCGCTCGGTCATCGTGTCGTCGGCGGCCAGGATGGCCTCGACCTGGTTGGCGAAGGCGTGCGACGGACGGCCGAACGCCAGCGGGCCGAGCCACCCGATGGCCGGCAGGAGCCGACGGAAGGAGCGCGGGCCGATGACCCACCGCGTCGCCTCCCTCGTCATGGCGGCGGTGCCCCGGCTCCGGGCCGCCGCCGCCCAGCCGGCGAGCAGCTGCCGCCGCCAATCGTGGTTGCGACACGACGTCGACACCAGCGTGAGCGAGCGCACCCGCTCGGGATGGTTCAGCGCGAGGATCTGGGCGATCGCCCCGCCCATCGAGGCGCCGACGATGTGGGCGTCGGTGGCGCCGACCGCGTCGAGCACGGCGACCGCGTCGTCGGCCATCTGGTCCAACGTGTAGGCGCCGTGGGGCTTGTCGCTGCGTCCCGAGCCGCGGTTGTCCAGGGCGATCGTGCGGTAGCCCCAGGCGAGCACGAGGCGCTGCAGGTCCCAGCCGTGCTTGTCGGCGCCGAGGCCCTGGATCAGCAGCACCGGCGGTCCCCCCGGCCGGCCGGTGACCTGGTAGTGGATGCGTACCCCGTCGGACGCGGTGGCGTAGCTCACGCGGCCGGCTGCCCGCTCGTCGTCGCGCCCACCGTCAGCTCCCGCCCATCCCGCTGAGAGGGAGCCAGTCGAGCGGGGTGCCCGTCTGGGCGCCGCCGAACTCGTCGAGCAGGTCCTGGATGCGCTGCTCGAGCTGGTCGGCCAGCTCGAGCTCGGTCAACGGGCCGCGCCGTCGCCGGCTCGGGCGGACGGCCGCCCCGACCTCGATCCGTGCCGAGCGGGTGATCGGCGACGCCGCGGTCGCCGCCGGGAACACCGCCGAACGGGTCTCGACGGCGGCACCGATCAGGCGGTGGTCGATGCGGCCGACCTTGCGGGGGTGGAACGTGGGCTCGGCCCCGACGACGAGCAGCTCGCCGGCGCGCAGCGCGCCGGCGACCTCGTCAGGTCGGGCCAGCAAACCGCCGAGCCGACGGGCGAGGGCCCCGAGCGGGGCGATGTCGGCGCGACCGACGAAGCGGACGGTCCGCCCGGTCTCGCTGGCCAGGGCGAGCGCGGCGACGAGCGACGACAGGCCGTACCGGCGGGTGTTGATCACGACGAGCGCGCCGGCCGCGCATCGGCAGCCGGTCGGCGCCACCGATCACCGTGCTCCAACGCAGCCGGGCTGCCGTCTTCGTGGCGCCGACGAGCGTCGGGTCGAGGCCCCAGTCGTCGACGAACCACGCACCCATGCCGGCGACCTGGCGGGCCGCGGCGCGCGCCGCCGTGCGGCGGGCCGCGGTCAGCGTGCGCTCGACCGGCAGCGTGATGACCCGGGCCTCGTACCCGGAATCCGTCATGGGACCCGTCCACTCGTGCGAGTGACCGAGCGCCAGCGAGGGAGCGGCCGGCAACGGCCTGCGTGGCCGGGGAACGCACTGAGCGTCATGGGACCCGTCCACCGTGCGAGTGACCGAGCGCCAGCGAGGGAGCGGCCAGCTTCGGCCTGCGCGGCCGGGGAACGCACTGCGCGTCATGCGACCGCTCGCTTGGCCGGGACGCGCACCACGGTCGGCCATTGGTAGAGCAGGTCGATGACCTGCATCGTCGTCATCGACGGTCGGAACCCGAGCAGCTCCTCCATCCGTGAGTTGTCGGCGAGGCGACCACGGTGGAGCGTCTCCATCACGTGGTCGGGAACGGGTGAACCGAGGAGCCCGCTGATCGTCCGGACGATCCGCCACTCCGGACCGACGAGTGGCAGCGGGATGCGGCGACCGCGGCGGGACGCCTGGAGGGCGGTGATCGCGCCGTTGGCGACGACGTTGACCGGTTCGGCGAGGCGTCGTTCGGCACCGGCCACGAACGCCTTGGCCACCTCGACGTCCTCGGCGACGGCGAAGGGCGGGTCGGCCAGCACGCTGAACGGGACGGCCGGCATCCGCAGGACCCGACCGAGCGGGCTCGGCACGTGTGGGCCGAGGACGGTCCCGTGGCGGATGGCGCCGACCGTCACGCCCACCCGGCGGCCGATCGAGGCCGCCGTCCGCTCGATGGCGGCGAGCATGTGGCCGTACTCGCACGTCGGGTCGATGTCCGACGACTCGTCGGGCCGGGTCGGTGCGCCGTGGGCCCGGCCGTAGATCTCGGTGCCGCTGCGCACGACGACCGACTCGAGGGCCCGGCACTCGGCCGCCGCCCCGAGGATCGACGTCGCAGCGTCGTCGGTCAACTGGCGGGCCGTCGCCGGGTTGGCCCGGCTCGACGGCTCCCACACCGCGAGGTGGATGACGACGTGGGGGTTGAACGAGGTGACCGTCTCGACGATGCGGTCGTGGTCGCTGGCCGACACGAGGTGGAACGCGGCTCGATGCAGGCGCCGCCGCGGCGGGTCGACGTCGAGCCCGACGAGCTCGCCGACCCACGGCTCGTCCTCGAGGCGGGCGGCGACGCGGGACCCCAGATCGCCGCCCATGCCGCTGACGAGCACTCGCCGTCCTGCCGCCATGGAGAAAACCTACTCACGAGTAGGTCTCACGCCCCGACCCACCGGTGCGTCGATCGTGTGCCAATCCGGTGACGGTCGCGCCGGACGACCGGCACGGCACCGACGGCGGGGCGTGAGTGGGAGACTGGCGCGGTGCCTGGGCCGAGCGACGACGAGCTCGTACGCCGCCGCGTGCGAGGTCGCGGCGCGGGCGCGCCGGGCCGGGAACCAACCGTTCGGGTCGCTGCTCGCCGGCCCTGACGGCGACGTCCTGCTGGAGGCCGAGAACACCATCCTGACCGCGGCCGATGCCACCGGACATGCCGAGACGAACCTCGTGCGGGAGGCGTCGGCGAGCTACGACGAGGCGTTCCTCGGCACGTGCACGCTGGTGACCAGCACCGAGCCGTGCGCCATGTGCGCCGCGGCGATCTTCTGGAGCGGCATCGGGCGCGTCGTGTTCGGTCTGTCCGAGGCCGGGTTGCGGGTCATCGCCGGCAGCTGGTCACCCGTCGATGGCGTTGCCCTGCCGGGTCGTGTTCGCCAGCGGCTCACGGCGGATCAACGTCGTCGGGCCGGTCGACGTCCCCGAGACCCGCTCCGTGCACCAGGGCTACTGGACCAGCTTCGCATCGGCCGACTGACGGCGCCGAGCGCGTTCAGCGCAGCTTCGGCGCGATCAGGATGACGTTGCGGGCGAAGGGGTCGAGCTGCCGGCCGGCCAGTCGCTCGGTGACCGTGATCGCCTGGGTGTCGTCGTCCACGAGCCCCGCCCACCGGATGTAGCCACCCATGATCCCGACGATGCGGTCGCCGACCTCCTCGCCGTGGACCATGACCTTCACGCCGGCCTTGAGCAGCTCGTGCAGCTCGCGGTAGAACGACTTCAGCCAGCTCTCGAGGTCGTCGGGGTTGAACGGTCGGTGCCGGGACGTCACCCCGAGCTCGTCGTAGTTGTGGAGGTTGTGCGGCGCCGGGATCAACGAGATGACGCAGCCGAAGCCGTTCTCCCGGATCCAGATGATCTCCTCCTGGCGGCGGACGCGGCGGTGGTTCTCGCCGTACCCGCCGGGCCGCTCGCAGATCGCCAGCTTGTCCTTGAGGATCCACGTGAAGTTGCGGGGCGTGATGCCCAGCGCCCACCGTCCGCGCAGCCGGGTGGCCATCAGGCGTTCCCCCTGTCCGCGTGCTCGCCGGTCCTGCTCATCCCGTCGTTCGATCCTACTGGTCCTGCTCCGACGATGCGTAGCCGCTGACGGTGACGTTCGACCCGCCGCCCGCCCCCGATCTCGCACGCCCGGTGGCTGCCGCGTGCGACGTCGAGGACCCGTTCGACGGTCGCCGACGTCCGGCGCGTAGCCGGCGGCGACGGCACCGGTCAGCCACCGCCGCACGACCCGCCGGGCGAGGGCGGGGTCCATCGCCGCGAGCGCCCGTGCGTCCCCAGCGTCGAATCCGTCGGCGTGGGCGGCCGCCAGCGCGGCATCGTCGGCGAGCACGCCGGCCGTGCGGACGAGCAGCGGCACGACGTCGCGCCCGGCGATGTCGGCCATCAGCGGCAGCAGCTCGTCGCGGACGCGGTTGCGCACGAACCGGGGGTCGGTGTTCGACGGATCGCGCACCACCGTGAGCCCGTGGGCGGTGCAGACCTCCTCGGTCTCGGCGCGCCGCAGGTCGAGGATCGGCCGGGTCGGCGCCGGACCGAGCGCGGTGAGCCCGTCGAGCCCGGTGCCGCGCAGCAGGTTGATCAACAGGGTGGCAGCGCGGTCGTCGGCCGTGTGGCCGGTGAGCACGCCCTCGGGCAGCACGGCGCGCCGGGCGTCGCGGGCCCGGGCCTCCAGGTTCGGGCCGTCGGCGACCGCGCACGCGCCGGACGTCGCACGGCACGCCGAGTCGGGCGGCGACGGCGACGGCTGCGGCCGCCTCGTCGACCGACGCCGGGCGCAGCCCGTGGTCGACGTGGACGGCACGGACGGCGCAGCCGGCGGCGACGGCGAGGACGAGCAGGGCGGTGGAGTCGGGCCCGCCCGAGAACGCGCACGTGACCGGTGTCCCGGGCGGTGGGAACGAGCAGCGGCGCAGCAGGTCGGCGTCGGACGGACGCCCGGCCACGGTCAGCCGTCTTGCCGTTGGCGGCGGTTCGGGTACTGCTTCGACGTGACGTTCTTCAGGTAGCCGCCGACCAGGCCGAGCACGGCGAGGATCGAGACCGCGAGCAGGACGACGCCGATCCACTGGTGCCAGATGACGCCGACGAGCATGCGCCGAGGTTAGCGAGCCCGGCCCCGCACACTCCAAGCACCGAGTGCAGCAGCCCAGCTGCGGGGGCAGGGTCGGGGTCAGCCGATGCGGCCGTCGCCGTCGAGGTCGGCCTGGAGGCACTCCTCGATGCGGGTCAGCAAGCCCGGCGGCATCTCGTCCTGGCGGCACTTGGCGGAGATCACTGCCTTGAGCTCGGCCTGGAAGTCGAACGCCT
Source organism: uncultured Acidimicrobiia bacterium (assembly GCA_963822315.1). Classification (GTDB taxonomy): domain Bacteria; phylum Actinomycetota; class Acidimicrobiia; order Acidimicrobiales; family Ilumatobacteraceae; genus JALZMG01. The sequence goes on along the minus strand of CAWGHB010000009.1, from coordinate 237,168 downwards.
GGTAGCAGTCGGGGCACCGCTCGAGGTGGGCGCGGATCGAGTGCAGCGCGTCCTCGGTCAACTCGCCGTCGAGGAAGGTCTCGAGCTCTCTCAGGGTCTCGTTGCAGTCAGACATTCGTGGTCCCGTCGTCACCGCTCGTTCCGGCGGCTTGCCCGGCGAGCCCACGGGCGTGGGCGTACTCGTACAACGCCTTCTGCATCGCCTTTCTTCCCCGGTGCAGGCGGGACATCACGGTCCCGATCGGGATGTCGAGCATCTCGGCGATCTCCTTGTACGAGAAGCCCTCGACGTCGGCCAGCAGCACGGGGAGCCTGAAGTTCTCCGGCAGCGCTTCGAGCGCGTCCTTGACCTCCTCGTCGGTGAGGAGGTCCATCAACTGGTCCTCGGCCGAGCGGTTCGACGTGAGGGCCTCCAGTGAGCCGATGCGGCGATACAGGTAGAGGTCCTCGACGTCGGCGAGGTCGGTCTCCGTCGGCCGCCGCTGGCGGGAGCGGTACGTGTTGATGAACGCGTTGGTGAGGATCCGGAACAGCCAGGCCCGCAGGTTCGTGCCCTCGGTGTAGCCCCCGAACCCCCGATAGGCCCGGAGGTACGTGTCCTGCACGAGGTCTTCGGCGTCGGCCTGGTTGCGGGTCATCCGCAGGGCGGCCGAGTAGAGCTGCGGCGCGTACTGCATCGCCTGCTCGGCGAACGTCGCGGGATCGGCCACGGGGCGACGCTACCCCGGCGCGGTCAACCAGGTGCCGGTGTGGTGGGGTGGGGGGGCGGGTCGACGGCCGCCGGTGGCGTGCGACCGGCGGCGGCGACGTAGCGCTCGATGGACATCACGAACCGGTCGACGTGGTCGACGAACACCTCGCGCTCGGCCGGTTCGAACTCCTCGAGGAGCGAGTACACGATCTTGGCCCGCCGCTCGGAGACCAGGCCGTGCAGGCGCCGTCCCTCGTCGGTGACGTGCACCGTGACGACGCGTCCGTCGACGGGCGCCGGCGAGCGGTTCGCCAATCCTGCGGCTTCCATCCGCTGCACGGCGCGGCGTGATCGTCGACGGGTCGACGCGCAGCGCCGCCGCCAGCTCGCTCATCCGCTGTCCGTCGCGGTGCGTCAACAGGTCGAGGATGTCGAGCTGCCCCGGCTCCACGGCGTCGGGCTCGCCGGGCCGACCGAAGACCAGCTCGGTGATCACGCCGGTCAGCGGTCCGCGGCGCAGTTCCCGCCACGCCCGTCCGATGCGCGCCGCATCCCCGACGGCATCGGAGTCAGCCGCGAAGGGCACGGCAAGGGACTCTAGTGAGGCGCTCTCCCCGACGTGTCCCGAAGCGCCAGCAGCCGGCGGACGGCGGCCCACGTCACCGGGGCGTCGTCACGCTCGTCCTCGAACTGCTCGGCCGCGATGCCGGCGATCTCGTCCGACATCGGTGCCAGCCGCTGGCCACTCGACCCGGCGAGGACCTGCACCATGGCCGCCCGTTCGAAGAAGTACAGGTCCCACCACGCCCGGGCGACGGTCTCGCCGACGACGAGCACGCCGTGGTTGCGCAGCAGCACGACCCGGGTGCCGCCGGCGATCTGGTCGGCGATCGGCGCGCATTCGGCGGGTGTCAGGAACCGGGCGCCGTACTCGCGGTGGTAGCGGTAGCGACCACTGTGGAACTTGGTGGCGTTCTGCGACAGCCGCGTGTCGAGACCCTCCTCCGTGGCGGCCAGGGCCGTGGCGTAGGGCATGTGCGTGTGGACGATGCAGTTCGCGTCGGGCCGTGCGGCGTGGACGGCGGCGTGGAGCGCGAACGCGGTCGTCTCGGCCTCACCGTCGCCGATCACCGTCCCGTCGGCGCCGACCTCCAGGAGGTCTCCCGGTCGCAGCTCGGACCAGTGGGGCCCGTACGGGTTGAGCAAGAAGCGCCCCGGACGTCCGGGGATCGCCAAGCTGCAGTGGTTGTCGATGCCCTCGTGGAAGTCGTGGGCGGCGCAGGCGCGCAACAGCGCCGCGAGCTCATCCCTCGCGGCCGCTTCGTCGAGCGGCGCGACCCATCGCGCCGACGGCGCGTCCGGCTGCTGCCCGCCGGCGACGTCGATCAAGCTGGTCCCTTGTAGCTCAGGCGGAGCTTCGTCCGGTAGGCGATGATCACGCCGTTCTCGATGAGGACGTCCATCTCCACGACCTCGGCGACCCGCAGGTCGTCGTAGGCCTTGGCCGCCTCCCGGACGGCGTTCTGGGCGGCGAGCTCCCACGAGTCGCTGCTCGACCCGATCAGTTCGATGACGTGGTACGTGCTGTTCGTCACGGGGCGGAAGCCTCCATCGCGGTCGGGGACGGGCGGAACTTCACGGACACATCGACCTCGGTCGCGAACCGCATCGCACCGTCGGCCATGATCCGACAGCCGAATCGGCGCACGGTCGCGACGCGGCCGTCGGCGAAGTCGTGCAGACGTCGGCGACCGCGAAGCGTGCGGCTTGGGCCCAGGAGGCTCCGACGGCACCGACGCTGTGCACCTGGTACACGCTCTCGTTGCCGCCGCGGATCAGCGGAGGCGACGCCGACGAGAAGTCGGGGCTGACGGGTTGACCGCTGAGGCGGCGGATCGCCTCCATCAGGTCGGCGGTGAGCATCTGGCGGCGGCGCCGCGACGGCCCGCCGTAGGCACGGGGGTCCAACGGCTCGCCGAAGCGCACCACGGCCCGCCGGAACGGGCGCGGCATGCGGGCGCCGATCGGTTGGATCTGCTCGGTGCCGATCAGGCCGACGGGCACGATCGGCGCGCCCGACATCAGCGCCAGCTGGGCGACGCCGGTGTGCCCCCGGTGCAGCAGGCCGTCGCGCGACCGGGTGCCCTCGGGATAGATGCCGAGCGCGGCCCCGTTGCGCAGCACGTCCGCAGCGACCTCGAGCGCGGCCATCGCCTTGCGGGCCTGTTCGCGCTCGATCGGGATCAACCCCATCGCCGGGAACAACTTCCGGGTCGTCCACGACTGCATGTACTCGGCCTTGCCGATGAAGAACGCCCGGCGCGGGATCGACTGCAGCAGCGCGACCGAGTCGAAGAACGACACGTGGTTGGCGGCGACGATCACGCCGCCCTCGCGCGGCACGCGCTGGCTGTGCTCGACCCGCACCCGCGTCAGCCCCCGGTACAGCGGCGTGGTGACGGCCCGGACGACCTTGTACATCCGTTCACCTGTCGTCATGCCCGTTCTCGGCGTGCCCCCTACCCACGGGCGGGACGCTAGTGCCGCGCTGTGTCCCACGTGGTCCGGCGTGGCGGGCCATCACCCGGGCGGGGGATCCGGGAGCACCGGCACGGCCATGCCCTCGCCGCGGTGCAACAGCACGGCGCGGGTCAGCGCGCTCGTGCCGAACCGGGCCCGGACGTCGTCCACGGCGCCGTCGATGGCGCCGGCGCCACCGCGGTCGAACGGCAGCGTCAGCTGCACGGTGTCGTCGTCGTCGAGGTTCGTGACCGCGAGCCCGACCAGCGTGACGCCGCGATCCTCGATCATCGACCGGGCCTCGTCGAGCAACGATCGGATCGTCGCCAGGATCACCGACGTCTCGGCCGTCGGGCGCGACATGGTGTGCGAGCGGGTGGCGCACGGTGAAGTCGTCGAAGCGCAACCGAAGCACCACGGTCCGGGCGATCCGCTCGCCCTTGCGCAGCCGCCACGCGACGCGGTCGGTCAGCCCGACGATCGAGGCGTCGACGTCCTCCCAGCTGTGTGGGCCACGACCGATCGCCCGCTGCGCCCCGACCGACCGCCGGCGTCGGCCGACCTCCACCGGCCGTGGGTCGCGGTTGTGGGCCAGCGCGTGCAGGTGGCGCCCGCTCGCCCGCCCGAGCATGGAGACGAGGGGTCCCTCGCCCAGCGCCGCCACCTCGCCGACGGTCCACAGGCCGCGGGCGTGGAGCTTCTCGGCCGTCTTCTCGCCGACGCCCCAGAGCCGCTCGACGGGCAGCGGGTGGAGGAACTCGAGCTCCCAGTCGGGCTCGACGACGAGCAGTCCATCGGGCTTGGCGACGCCACTTGCCACCTTGGCGAGGAACTTCGTGCGGGCGACACCGACGGTGATCGGCAGGCCGACGTCGGCAAGGACGCGACGGCGCAGCCGGGCGGCGATCTCGACCGGCGTCCCGGCAACCCGGCGCAGACCGCCGACGTCCAGGAACGCCTCGTCGATCGACAGTCCCTCGACGATCGGGGTGGTGTCGCCGAACACCTCGAACACCGCCTTGCTCGCCTCCACGTAGGCGTCGAAGCGGGGCGGCAGCACTACTGCGTCGGGGCACAGCCGGCGGGCCTGGTGCCCGCCCATCGGTGTGCGGACACCACACCGCTTGGCCTCATAGCTGGCGGCGAGCACGACCCCGCCGCCGACGAGCACCGGGCGCCCGCGCAGCGTCGCGTCGTCGCGCTGCTCGACTGACGCGTAGAACGAATCGAGGTCGGCGTGGAGGATGGTGGCCGTCGTCCGCGCGCCGTCGGCGATCCGCAACCGCACCGGGCGCTCGGCCGGCGGGCACGGCGGCGACAGCAGGTCGTGCACGTCGGCCACGAACACATGTTCGCACAGGGCCGCCCGAAGTCAAGTGGGCCGGGCAGGCCCGGCCCGGGCCACGGGCCTCGGTTGTTGCCGCATACGCTGATCGGCGTGCCGTCGCCCGCCGATGTACCGCCATCGGCGTCCGTCACGTGGTTGGGCCACACGAGCGCCGTGATCGACATCGCCGGCGTGAAGATCCTGACGGACCCGGCGTTGACGCCCCGCGTCGCCCACCTCCGTCGGCACCACACCGTGGACGTCGCCGCGATCGGCCGGCCGGACCTGGTCCTGATCTCGCACCTCCACATGGACCACCTCCATGTGCCGTCGTTGCGCCTGTTCGGCGCCGAGGTCCCCCTCGTCGTGCCCGCCGGCGCCGGCGACCTGCTGCGACGGAAGGGCTTCCGCGACGTCGCGCGAAGTGCGAGCCGGCACCACGATCGACGTCGGCCCACTGACCATCGAGGTGGTCCGGGCGGTGCACAGCGCCCGGCGGCGGTCCCCGCACAGCGGGTTCGCGCCGACGCCGTCGGCTACGTCCTGCGGGCGGCCGGTGCCGCCGTGTACTTCCCGGGCGACACCGACCTCTTCGACGAGATGGGGTCGTGGGCGCCCGTCGACGTCGCCCTGCTCCCGATCTGGGGCTGGGGACCGTCGCTCGGCGAGGGTCACCTCGACCCGGCGGGGGCCGTCGCCGCGACCGGGCTCGTCGAGCCCCGCCTCGTCGTGCCGATCCACTGGGGCACGTTCAGCCCGCTCAGCGTGCGCCAGCGGCGCCCGGCGTGGCTCGATGAGCCCGTCGAACGGTTCCGCGCCGGGCTCGACGACGCCGGCATCGGCGAGCGCCTGCACGTGCTCACGCCCGGCGACACGCTCGCCGTGCCGGCGCACCCGACGCGGCACGGCGCCACGTGAGCGGCGCGGCAGGGGGCGTCATCCGCGAGGCCGGGCGCCGGCCGAGCCTCCTTCAGGTCCTTTGCCGCGGCCTCGTGGTCGCGGCATTCTCGACCGTCGTGCTCGGGTTCCTGGCCCTCGTCCTGCCCGGGCTGGAGATCGATCACCTGCAGGACGCGCTGTTGGCGGCGATCGTCGTCGGCGTCCTCAACGCGGTGGTCTGGCCGGCGCTGGCCGTGGTCGTCGTGCCGCTGTCCGTGCTCACGCTCGGCATCGGCTCCATCGTGCTCGACGCCGTCGTCGTCTACGTCGTGTTCGACTGGCTCCCCGGTGTCTCGATCAGCGGTGTCGGCACCGCCATCGTGGTCGTCATCGGTCTGGCGTTGGTGACCACGCTCGTCTCGACGGCCCTCGCCCTCGACGACGACGCGTGGGAAGACGAGCAGGCAGCGCGCCGGACCCGGCGCAAGGCCGGCGAGGCGGCGGCGACCGACGTCCCGGGCTTCGTGTTCGTGCAACTCGACGGTGTGTCGCGTCAGGTGTTCGAGCGGGCGCGGGTGTCGGGGAACGTCCCGACGCTCGACCGGTGGCTGCGCGACGGGAGCCACCAGCTCGTCGGCTGGGAGACGGGGTGGTCGTCGCAGACCGGCGTCAGCCAGTGCGGCATCCTGCACGGCTCCGTCGTGGACATGCCGGCGTTCCGCTGGGTCGACAAGGCGACGGGCGAGGTCATCGTGTCGAACCGCCCGAAGTCGGCGGCGGCGATCGAACGGACCCACAGCGACGGTCACGGGCTGCTCGCCCACCACGGCTCGAGCTACGGCAACCTGTTCTCCGGTGACGCGGCGCGAGCCGTGCTCACGATGAGCGGAGCCGGTCGGCGCAAGGAGGGTCGCATCGGCGCCGGGTACGTCGGGTACTTCACCCGCCCCCAGCAGGCCACGCGGACGTTCGTCGGCGTCGTGATCGAGGTGGCCCGCGAGCGTCGCGCGGCGCGCATCCAACGCCGCCGCCAGGTCGCGCCCAGCGTGCACCGCGGCTGGACGTACGCCCTGTTGCGGGCGTTCACGACCATCGTCAGCCGCGACGTGTGCGTGCAGGGCGTGCTCAACGACGTCGCCGAGGGCCGGGCGGCGATCTACGTCGACCTCCTCGGCTACGACGAGGTCGCCCACCACTCCGGCATCGAGCGGCCCGATGCGCTCGCCGTGCTCGGCGACCTCGACCGCCAGGTCGAGCGCATCGCCCGGGCCGTGCGGTGGGCGCCGCGGCCGTACCACGTCGTGGTGCTGTCCGACCACGGGCAGACCCAGGGTCCGACGTTCGAACAGCGCACCGGGGAGACGCTCGCGGCACTCGTCGGACGTCTCTGCGGCGGTGCGGCGTCCGGCGACACCGACGCCGAACGCGGGAACACCGAGTCGACGGCGTGGCTGCGCACGGCGCGCGGCAAGGACGAGGAGGAGGAGGCCGCGGCGGCCGAGCCCACGGTCCTCGGCTCGGGCAGCCTCGGGCTCGTGTTCCTCCCGGGTGGCGAGCCGCGGCGCCTCACGCGCGCCGAGATCGACCAGCGCTATCCGGCGCTCATCCCGGGTCTCGTCGCCAACCCTGAGATCGGGTTCGTGCTCGTCGTCGGGCGAGCAGGGCTCGCTCGTGATCGGTGCGTCAGGCGTCCGTCAGCTCGCCACCGGCGTCGTGGAGGGCGACGACCCGCTCGAGCCGTTCGGTGGCCGGGCGGTCGAGCAGGTGGCCCAGGTCGACGCCTACCGGACCGTCGGCGACCTCATGGTCAACAGCCGGTACCACCCGGCGCTCGACGAAGTCGCTGCGTTCGAGGGCCAGGTGGGGTCCCACGGCGGCCTCGGCGGCCCCCAGACCCAGCCCTTCCTGCTGTTCCCCGACGGGCTGTCGATGCCGACCGAGCCGATCTTCACGTCGGTCGCCGTGCACCGGGTCCTGAAGACGTGGATGGCCGAGGCCGGGCAACCGATCGTGCGATCGTGGCTGGACGCGGAGCCGGTGCGATGATCCCGTGGTGAACGGGGTCCCGGGCCGGCCGCTCGTCATCCGCAACGGCACGCTCATCGACGGCACCGGTGCGGCGGCCCGCCGAGCCGACGTCTCGATCGTCGACGGTGTGATCGCGGCCGTCGGTGACGACGTGTCGAGCGCCGGTGCCCGCACGATCGATGCCGACGGGCTGATCGTCACCCCCGGGTTCGTCGACATCCACACCCACTTCGACGGTCAGGCGACCTGGGACCCCGTGCTGGCCCCGTCGAGCGTCCACGGCGTGACGTCCGTCGTGATGGGCAACTGCGGTGTCGGGTTCGCGCCGGCCCGGCCGACCACCGCGCAGCACGACTGGTTGATCGGCATGCTCGAGGGTGTCGAGGACATCCCCGGCACGGCGCTCACCGAGGGGTTGTCGTGGGACTGGGAGACGTTCCCCGAGTACCTCGACGCGCTCGAGCGCCGCTCGTTCGCGATCGACGTCGGCGCCCACGTCCCGCACGCGCCGCTGCGGGCGTACGTGATGGGTGAGCGCGGTGCCGATCCGAGGGAACCACCGACCGCCGATGAGCTGACGGCGATGGCGGCCGTCGTGCGAGCGGGCGTGGAGGCCGGCGCCGTCGGCTTCACGACCAGCCGCACGTACGTGCACCGCACCCGGGACGGCGCCCCCCTGGGCACCCGCTACTCGAGCGCCGACGAGCTGCTGGCGCTCGTCGGAGCGATGGCCGACGCGGGTCGCGGCGTCGTCCAGATGATCTCCGACGCCTACCAGGACGGCGACGAGGAGTTCGCCCGCGAGGAGATGGCGCTGATGCGCGCCATCGTCGAGGACACCGGTCGGCCCTTGTCGATGACGGTGCAGCAGCCGGCGCACCTCCCCGACCGATGGCGGGAGATGCGCGACTGGGTGGCGCGGGCGGCGGCCGACGGCCTACCGATGCGCATGCAGGTCGCGCCCCGGCCGATCGGGCTGCTGCAAGGGCTCCAGGCGAGCGCCAACCCGGTGGCGGTGTGTCCGTCCTACCGGGAGATCGCGTCCCGACCGTTGGCGGCGAAGGTGGCGGCGCTGCGCGAGCCCGAGCGACGGCGGCGGATCGTCCACGAGCACGCCGCTGCGGCGCAGCGCCTGCAGGGGCTCCCGCGCACGATGTTCACCGAGTTCGAGAAGCTGTTCCCGATGACCGACCCCGTCGACTACGAGCCCGCCGCCGAACGCAGCATCGCCGGGCTCGCCGCGGCGCGAGGCGTGGCGCCGGTGGAGGAGGTGCTCGACCGGCTCGTCGAGCACGACGGCACGCAGCTCATGTACATGACGCTCGCCAACTACGCGTACGGCAACCTCGACGACGTGCGCGAGATGCTGCTCTCGCCGGACGCCGTGCTGGGGCTGAGTGACGCCGGCGCGCACTGCGGGGCGATCTGCGACGGCAGCTTCCCGACGACCGCGCTGTCGCTGTGGCCGAACCGCGCCGCCGGGTCGATCCCGATCGAGACCATGGTCAACCACCTCACGCTGCGCACGGCCCGGCAGGTCGGGTGGCACGATCGAGGGATCGTGGCCGCCGGTTACCTCGGTGACGTCAACGTCATCGACGTCGGCGCGCTGGCCGCCCACCGACCGCACATCGTGCACGACCTCCCGGCCGGCGGCCGCCGGCTGGTGCAGTCGGCGAGCGGCTACGTCCACACCTTCAAGCGCGGTGTCGAGACGTTCGCCGACGGCGTGCCGACCGGTGCGCTCCCCGGACGGCTCGTCCGTGGGACGCGTCCCCGGCCGGTCTGACGCCGTGGGCCGGTCGGTCAGCCGGTCCGCTCGACGTCGAGCTCGTAGCCGCTGATCACGCCGTCGTAGCTGCCGACCACGATGCGCCAGCCCCGGCGGCGCCGGGTCGACCGAGGTGGCACCATGGCGTCGTGAGCGGTGACGTCGCGGCCATCGATCCAGCCGTCGCCGCAGCCCAGCACGACGCCCACGCGCGGGAGCTGCGGCGCGAGGCGTTCACGATGGCGCTGTACGTCGCCATCTGCCTGCTCGCCGCCTTGACCGCGATCCCCGACGACGACCACTCGGCGGTCTCGGTGCTGGCGCTGATCTGGGGGACGACCATCGGGCTGGCGCTGGCCCACTGGTTCGCGTTCCGGCTGTCGGCCCGGCTCGTCGGCGCCGGCGAGTACGGCCTGCACGACGCCGAGTCGGCGGCGGCGCAGTTCACCGGGGCATTCGCCGTCGCACTGCTGTCGACCGTGCCCGTGCTGATCTTCCCGTCGAGCAGCGAGCTGGACGCGGTGCGGCTCGTCGAGGCCGGGTTCATCGCCTTGGTCGGGTTCGCCGTCGCCCGCAGCAGCGGCGCCGGGATGGTGCGCTCACTGGTCTACGGCGGGGCGATGCTGACCGCCGCGACGGCGGTTGCGGCGGTGAAGAACGCGCTGGTCGGGCACTGACCGTGGACATCTCGCTGGCCACGCTCCTCGTCGACGACTACGACCGGGCCATCGGCTTCTTCGTGGGAGCGCTCGGCTTCGAGCTGGTCGAGGACTCGCCGACGACGGCCGGCGACGGATCGCCAAAGCGGTGGGTGGTGGTGCGCCCACCAGGCGCCTCGACGGGCCTCCTGCTCGCCGCCGCCGACGGCGAGCGTCAAGCGGCGGCGATCGGTGCCCAGACCGGTGGCCGGGTCGGGTTCTTCCTGCGCGTCGACGACTTCGGCGCCGCCCACGACCGGATGGTCGCCGCCGGGGTGGTGTTCCTCGAAGCGCCTCGCAACGAGGTCTACGGCACGGTCGCCGTCTTCGTCGACGTCGCCGGCAACCACTGGGACCTCATCGGCCCGCCCCCTCGGCCGCCTGACCCGGCCCCGCCGACCGGGTTCTGACCACAGTTCGGGGCCACATCTGGCCCCGAACTGTGGTCAGAATCATTTCCGGCGGCGACGTCGATCGGGGGCGGTCGCGTTCGTTGTGGTCGTAGAGGGCCGGCACCGGGCCGGTCCCGACAGGAGGAGAATCCGATGAGCCAGTACCTGTTGTCCGTCTACATGGTCGAGGGTGATCCGGTGCCGAGCAAGGCCGAGATGGAGCAGGCGTTCGCCGCGGTCGACGCCTTCAACGCCGAGCTGCAGGAGAGCGGGGCGTGGATCTTCGCCGGCGGGCTCAGCTCGTCGACGTCGGCGACCACGGTGTCGGCGAAAGGTGGCGACGTGGTCATGACCGACGGACCGTTCGCCGAGACGAAGGAGCAGATCGGCGGCTTCTGGATCGTCGAGGTCCCCGATCTCGACGCCGCGCTGGCGTTGGCGGCCAAGGGCAGCGCGGCCTGCGGCGGACCGGTCGAGGTGCGCCCGTTCCAGGACGTCCCTGACGAGTACGACGAGGCCCAGTGAAGGACGCGGTCCATGACCGCGAGGAGATCGCCCGGGTCTTCCGCGAGGAGTCCGGGCGGGCGGTGGCCACCCTGGTCCGCGTCTTCGGCGACATCGACATCGCCGAGGAGGCGGTCCAGGAGGCCTTCGTCACTGCGTCGACCAAGTGGGCCGAACAGGGCCTGCCACCCAACCCGGGGGCGTGGATCACCGTCACCGCCCGCAACCGGGCCATCGACAGGTTGCGGCGTGAGGCGACGCGGGACGATCGGCACGCTCAGGCGGCGTTGCTCCACGAGCGCGACCAGCCGATCGAGCCGGCGGGTCCCGTGAGCGACGACCGTCTCCGACTGATGTTCACGTGCTGTCACCCGGCGCTGGCGCCGGCAGTCCAGGTGGCCCTGACGTTGCGCCTCCTCGGCGGCCTCGAGACGCCCGAGATCGCCAAGGCCTTCCTGGTACCTGAGGCGACGATGGCGCAGCGCATCGTGCGGGCCAAGGGCAAGATCCGCGACGCCAAGATCCCGTACCGAGTGCCCGGCGACGCCGAGTTGCCCGATCGGCTCCGGCCGGTGCTGGCCGTCATCTACCTCGTCTTCAACGAGGGCTATGCCGCCTCGTCGGGCGCCGACCTGGTGCGGGCCGATCTGTGCGCGGAGGCGATCCGCCTGGCCCGGCTGCTCGTCGAGCTGATGCCCGACGAGCCCGAGGCGGTCGGGCTGCTGGCGCTCCTGCTGCTCACCGAGGCCCGCCGTCCGGCACGCGTCGCCGCCGACGGTTCGCTCGTCCTGCTCGCCGACCAGGATCGTTCGGCCTGGGACCGGGACCTGATCGCCGAGGGCCACGCGCTCGTGCGGGCGTGCCTGCGTCGCAACGCGCCAGGGCCGTACCAGGTCCAAGCCGCGATCAACGCCGTGCACACCGATGCCGCCACGGCGACTGCCACCGATTGGCGGCAGATCGTCGCGCTCTACGACCAGCTGCTGGCGCTCGCGCCGTCGCCGGTGGTCGAGCTGAACCGTGCCGTCGCCATCGCTGAGGTCGACGGCCCGGCCGCCGCGCTCGCGGTCGTCGACGGGCTCGAGCTCGAGCACTACGACATGTTCCACGCCACGCGGGCCGAGCTGCTGGTCCGACTGGGCCGCGCCGCCGAGGCGGTCGCCGCGTACGACGCTGCGATGGCGCGGACCGACAACGCCGCCCAGCAGGCGTTCCTGGCCGCGCGACGGGTCGACGCGCTGGCGTGACGCGGCGCCGGGTCGCGCCGTCAGCCGGCGGGATCGGTGGCGACCTCCGACCTCAGGTTCGCACCAGATCCGCAGACTGCCGGCTGCGGTGCAGTTTCCTCGCCGCCCCGGCGCAGACTGCGGCTCCCGTGCGATCGATCTAGAAGTCCTCGTCGAAGGCGACGTCGCCGGTGATGCCGACCTGGTACGCCGATACCGTCCGCTCGAAGAAGTTGGACAGCTCCTGGACGTCCTGCAGCTCCATGAAGCCGAACGGGTTCTTGGCCCCGAAGCGCTTCGGCAGGCCGAGCCGGGCCAGGCGCTGGTCGGCGACGTGCTCGAGGTACTGGCGGACGTCCTTCGACGACAGCCCCGGGACGCCCTCGACGAGCATGTCGGCGACGAAGACCATCTCGGCGTCGACGCCCTCCTCGAGCATCGTCGTGACCTGCCGGCCCAACTCGTCGTCGAACAGTTCCGGCTCCTCCCGGCGCACTGTGTCGACGACCGAGAACGCGAAGTCCATGTGCCCGCTCTCGTCGCGGAACACCCAGTTGGTGCCGGCGGCCAGCCCGTTGAGCAGTCCCTTGGAGCGCAGGAAGTACACGTAGCAGAACGCCCCGAAGAAGAAGAGCCCCTCGACGACGGCGGCGAAGCAGATGAGGTTGAGCAGGAACGTACGGCGGTCCTCGGGTGTGCGCAGCTCGTCGAGGTGCTCGATCGAGCTCATCCACTTGAAGCAGAAGTCGGCCTTGGCACGGATCGACGGGATCCGCTCGACGGCGGCGAACGCCTCGCTGCGCTCGTCGTGGTCGGGCAGGTAGTTGTCCAGCAGGGTCAAGTAGAACTGGACGTGCAGCGCCTCCTCGAACAGCTGGCGGGAGAGGAACAGGCGGGCCTCGGGCGCGTTGATGTGCTTGTACAGGTTGAGCACGAGGTTGTTGGCGACGATCGAGTCGCCCGTCGCGAAGAACGCGACGAGGCGCCGCACGAGGTGGCGCTCGGCCGGCAGCAGCCGGCGCTGGAGGTCGACGATGTCGTCGGAGAAGTCGATCTCCTCCACCGTCCACGTGTTGCGGATCGCCGCCCGGTAGCGCTCGTAGAACTCCGGGTAGCGCATCGGCCGCAGCGTCAGGTCGAGGCCGGGGTCGAGGATCGAACGGCGCTCGGGTGCCGTCGGCGCGGCGGGCGCCGAGTTCGGGCCGTACCGCGGAGCCGGCGCCCGGCGCGGCTCGAACAGCTCCTCGGCGGCGATGGCCATCAGTTGCACGCCTCGCACGCCTCGGGGTTCTCCAGCGAGCAGGCCACGGCCTCCTCGTCGGTGAACGTGGTGGCCGGGATCGGCGCCGTCGCCGGCGCCGGGGGGCTCACGTCCGCGGTGGTCTGGGCGATGCGGGTCGCCGGTCGGGAGCGCAGGTAGTACGTCGTCTTGAGGCCCTGCTTCCACGCGTGCAGGTACATCGACGACAGCTTCCCGATCGTCGGGGACTCGACGAACAGGTTGAGCGACTGGCTCTGGTCGATGAACGCGCCGCGGTCGGCGGCCATGTCGATCAGCGAGCGCATCGGCAGCTCCCACGCCGTGCGGTACAGCGCCTTGAGGTCGTCGGGGATCTGCGGCGATCTCCTGGATCGAGCCCTCGGCCCGCTTGACCGCGGTCGAGACCTCCTCGTTCCACAGCCCGCGGGCCTGCAGGTCGCGCACGAGGTACGTGTTGATCTGGAGGAACTCGCCCGACAGCGTCTCGCGCTTGAACAGGTTGGAGACCTGCGGCTCGATGCACTCGTAGGCACCGGCGATCGAGGCGATCGTGGCCGTCGGGGCGATCGCGATCAGCAGCGAGTTGCGCAGGCCGTGCGAGGCGATGCGCTCGCGCAGCGGCGCCCAGCGCGCCGGGTCGCTCGGCGTGACGCCCCACAGGTCGAACTGCAGGCGGTCGGCAGCGGCGCGGGTGTCGGCGAACGTGGCGTGGGCGCCGGACGCCTCGGCCAGCTCGGTCGACTCCCACAGGGCATGGAAGTAGATCTCCTCGGCGATCCGCCGCGACAGCTCGCGGGCGCCGGCCGAGTCGAACGGCAGCCGCAGCTTGAAGAACGCGTCCTGCAGGCCCATCGTGCCGAGGCCGACGGGGCGCCAGCTTGGCGTTGGAGCCGGCGGCCGGGTCGGTGGGGTAGTAGTTGATGTCGATGACGCGGTCGAGGTAGCGGACGGCCGTGCGCACGACCGCGACCGAGCCGCTCGAAGTCGAACGAGCGGGTGCCGTCGTCGGCTTCGACGACGAAGCGCCCGACGTTGATCGAGCCGAGGTTGCACACCGCCGTCTCCGCGGCGCTGGTGACCTCGAGGATCTCCGTGCACAGGTTGGAGAGGTGCACCGTCCGGCCGGCGGCGCCGGTCTGGTTGCAGCGCAGGTTCGACGGGTCCTTGAACGTCATCCAGCCGTTGCCGGTCTGGGCCAGCGTGCGCATCATCCGGGAGTAGAGCTGGCGGGCCGGCACCTGGCGCTCGTAGAGGCCGGCGGCCTCGGCCTCGACGTAGGCCCGCTCGAACTCGGCGCCGTAGAGGTCGGTGAGGTGGGGCACCTTCTTGGGGTCGAACAGCGACCACGTCCAGTCCTTCTCGACGCGCTCCATGAAGAGGTCGGGCACCCAGTTGGCGAGGTTCAGGTTGTGGGCCCGGCGGGCTTCGTCGCCGGTGTTGTCGCGCAGCTCGAGGAACTCCTCGATGTCGGCGTGCCACGTCTCCAGGTACACGCACGCGGCGCCCTTGCGCTTGCCGCCCTGGTTGACGGCGGCGACCGAGGAGTCCAGCGTCTTCAGCCACGGCACGATGCCGTTGGACAGGCCGTTCGTGCCGCGGATCAGCGAGCCACGCGACCGCACGCGGTGGAACGCCACGCCGATGCCGCCGGCGAACTTCGACAGCTGGGCGATGTCCTTGTACCGGTCGTAGATGCCGTCGAGCGTGTCCTCCGGCGAGTCGAGCAGGTAGCACGACGACATCTGCGGGTGGGTGGTGCCCGAGTTGAACAGCGTCGGCGTGGCCGGGAGGTAGTCGAGCGAGCTGATCAGGCGGTACAGCTCGATCGCCTCGTCGGGGCTCTGGGCCAGGCCGCAGGCGACGCGCAGGAAGAAGTACTGCGGCGTCTCGATGACCTTGCGCGTCTCCGGGTGGCGCAGCAGGTAGCGGTCGTACACGGTGCGCAGCCCGAAGTACTCGAAGCGTTGGTCGCGGTCGGGTTCGACGGCCGCGTTCAGCTTCCGGGCGCTGCTCGGCGACGAGCGCCGACGGTCTCGTCGCTGATGATCCCGACAGCGTGGCCGAGCGCGATCGACTGCGAGAACGACTGGAGGTCCTGGTTGACGACCTCCTTGTCGATGTAGGTGGCCAGCAGGCGGGCCGAGAGCCGGGAGTAGTTGGGCTCCTCGCTGACGAGGGCGGCCGCGGTGCGGATCGACAGCTCGTCGAGCTCGGTCGTCGTCGCCCCGTCGACCAACCCGCTGATCGTCCGGGTGGCGACGCGCAGCGGGTCGACCCCGTCGAGGCCGCGGGCGCAGCGCCCGACGGCTCGGACGATCTTGTTGACGTCGACCGGTTCCAGCGAGCCGTTGCGCTTGCGCACCCGCATCGGGCTGGCGAGATCACCTGACGGGTCGATGCTGTCGGCGCTGGCGGTGCGGTCGTCGAGCACGGTCATGAGGGCTGTCTTCCTGTCGGGGCTCGATCGCTCCCGGGCGACCCTGCCGCATGTTCTGGGGCGCAAGATCTGGGGCGGGAGGGCTCGAGGAGACACACGATGTTGGGTCACTGAAGTACAGCAGTGTAATTACGGCGGCGCAAGTACCAGTTTCTGCTGTTGCGCGACGGCGGACGTGCCGATGGAAGGTCCATGCCCTCCGCCGACGTCCACCTCGAGCTCGCCGCGATCTTCGACCGCCTGATCCAGCTCGAGCGGGAGATCGACGAGGTCGAGGCCGAGATGCGGGCCCAGGGCCTCGACGTCAGCGGCCCGCTCGACGGCGAGCCGTGACCGGGACCCGCTGGAGCGAGCGCTCGTGCGAACGTCGGCGGGTCAGAACGCGGAACCTGGGTTGTAGGTCCAGCCACCCTCGGGCTTGCGCAACCAGCCGCTCGACGCCCACGTGCCACCATCGACGCTGACCGTGATCCCGGTGACGTAGTTGGACATCGCCGAGCAGAGCCACACCGCGGTGCTGGCGCACTCGGCGACGACGCCCTCGCGGCCGAGGGGCACGACCCGGGCCCACTCGTCGCTGTCGGAATCGGCCCACGTCGCCGGTTCGACCGGGCCCTGGCGGTTCCCGCGGTTGCCCGGCGTGATCGTGTGGTCGGGGGCGATGCAGTTGACCCGGATCCCGTGCTCGGCGAGCTCGAGGGCCATCGTCTTGGTGAAGCTCGACATGCCCGCCTTGCACGCCGCGTAGACGGCGAAGTTCGGCGCCGCCCGGAGCGCCTCGATGCTGGCGACGTTGACGATCGTGCCGCCCCGGCCGCCCTCGATCATCAGGCCGGCCGCCGCCTGGGTGGCGAACAGCATGCTGAACAGGTTGATCTCGACGTGGCGGCGCACGCTCGTCTCGGGTTGGGTGAGGAACGGCCCACCGCGCACGCCGCCGGCGTTGTTCACGAGGATGTCGAGCCGCCCGAACGTCTCCTGGGCCTGCGCGATCGCCGACGTCAGCGCGGCGGTGTCCATCACGTCACAGGCGATGCCGACGGCCCGACGGCCGAGTGCCTCGACGGCAGCCTGCGTGGTGGCGCAACGGTCGGGCTCGACGTCGATCACGACGACGTCGGCACCGAACCTGGCCAGGCCGAGCGCGATGCCCTGACCGATGCCTCCGCCGCCGCCGGTCACGATCCCGACCTGGTCGGTCAGCAGGATGTCCGCCGGGTCGAGGATCGTGGTGTTGACGTCGCGGGCGACGTCCATCAGGTTGTCGGGACCGACCGTCGTGACCATGGGACCTCCGTGCTCGTCTCGGTCCGGATTCTGGCCTCCCGGCGACCCCGAGCCGGACCGGAACGGGCGCGTGGCCTGCGCCGTCGTGGCCAGGGTCACGGAGAGGCACGAACGCGGTGGCGTGGGGATGGGCTTCGAGCGCGTCGCCTTCTTCGCCGACGCCGGCTACGACGGGGCGGCGGCAGGTCCTCGCGCGACGCGATCAGGATCGCGCCCCGCCTCCTCGAGCTGCACGCCGCCGACGGCGCCGGTGGCCGCTGCGCGGCCTCGGGCAGCGGGTGTGGGAGGGCCGCGTCTACGACTGGCTCGCCACGCTGCCGAGCCACGTCGTTCGCTCGCCCGAGGACTCGCTCGGCTCACCACCCCCGGCCGTCACAGGGTAGGCGCGGCGTTGCACGGCACGGGTCGTCCACGGCGCGTGGGACCTGCGACGCTGGTCGGAATGGCCCGCCGCTCCGGAACGCGCCACGACGCGCGGCACCTCCCGGGGGTGCGATGACGGACGACGGTCGACTGGGGTTCGGGGATCTCGTCCTGTGCCCTGCGACGCTCGGCTCACCGACTCTCGAGGACCACGTCAAGGCGGCCGCGGACGCCGGGTTCGCCGGCGTGTCGCTGCGACCGCGGCAGATCGTCGACGCGACTCAACGCCTCGGCTCGCTCGATGCGGTGAAGCGGGTGATCGATGACTGCGGTGTGCAGGTCGCCGATCTCGATGCCCTGATGGACTGGATCGACGACCCCGACTACCGCCTGCCGCCGCAGTTCGCCGGCCGTATGGTCCCGAGGGCCGAGGTGATCGACCTCGCCCTGGCCGTCGATGCCCGTGCCCTGAACGTCGTCGACATCTCCGGCGTCGAGCGCGAGTGGCCGTTGATGTCAGAGTCGTTCGCCGATGTGTGCGACGAGCTCGCGGGGCACGGCATGTCGGCCCACATCGAGTTCTTCCACGGGTCGATGATGAAGGACGTCGCGACGACGGCCACGGTGGTCGACGGTGCAGCTCGGCCGAACGGCGGGATCCTCGTCGACGTCTTCCACTACCACCGCGGGCCGCCGGACGGACCGGCTCAGCTCGCGCGCCACGCGTCGAGCGTCCGCATGCTGCACGTGAGCGACGCCGCGGCGCAGCCGTGGAGCGACCAGTGGGCCGAGCGCCAGCACGGCCGTCTCGTGCCCGGCACGGGAGCGATCGACCTCGTCGCCACACTGCGGACGGTGCGCGACGGCGGCGGCAACCCGCCGATCGGCGTCGAGGTGAACAACGACGAGCTGCACGCGATGCCGCCGCTCGAGGCTGCGACGCGGGTCGCGGATGCCACCCGCGCCGTGCTCGCGCTCGTCGACGTGTCCGGATGAGGGCGGACGGCGGCGGGTCGGTCCCGACGGGGTCGTCCGCCGGATCGAGGTCGAGCCCCATGCGGCGGGATCGCGCAGGCGAGCCAGCACCGTGCAAGAGTCCGGAGGTCCACCGAGGTCCGGTGGCAAAGGAGAGGACCGGTCATGAGGATCGCGTTGGTGCACGGTGCGTGGGCGGACGGCTCGTCGTGGGCGGCGGTCGTCTGTCGCCTGCAGTCGGCCGGTCACGACGTGATCGCGTCCCAGTTCTCGCACACGTCGTTGGCGGACAACGTCGCCAAGTTGCGCCACGTGCTGAGCTTGGACGCCGAGCCGACCGTCGTCGCTGGGCACTCGTACGGCGGTTCGCCGTCGCCCAGCGCGACGAGGTCATCCCGCCGGACGCCGAGGGGCAGTTCGCGCGGCGGATGGGCGCGACGACCGTCGTGGTGGACTCGAGCCACGTCGTGATGATCTCGCACCAGAACGAGGTGACGGCCCTCATCCAGTCGGCCGTCGACTCGGTGTAGCGCCTGCCGTCCGTCGCCGCACGACGTCGGATCTCGTAGGACCGAGGACCATGATGACGACTGACCACGATGGTGACGCTCCGATCCGGACACCCGACCAACGGCTCCGTGTCTTCGTCAGCTCGACGTTGGCCGAGCTCGCCCCGGAGCGGGCGGCCGTGGCGAGGGCGGTCTCGGCGCTCCGGTTGACGCCGGTGATGTTCGAGCTCGGAGCCCGACCGCATCCGCCGCGCGAGCTCTACCGCGCCTACCTGGCGCAGTCGGACGTGTTCGTCGGCCTGTACTGGCAGCGCTACGGCTGGATCGGACCCGGGATGGACATCTCGGGGCTCGAGGACGAGTTCCGGCTGTCCGATGGGATGCCGCGGTTGCTGTACCTGAAGTCGCCGGCCCCGGAGCAGGAGCCCCGGTTGGCCGCGATGATCGCCGACCTCCAGTCCGCGGGCGTCGACTCCTACCGGTCGTTTCGCAGCGCACGCGAGCTCGGCCGGCTCGTGCGTGACGACCTGGCCTTGCTCCTGAGCGAGCGGTTCGCGTCGCCGGGCTCGGGCGCCGCGCCGTCGGCGCCGTCAGCGACCACCGGTGGCCACCCGCCACGTCGAACGTTGCCGACGCCATCGACGTCGCTGTTCGGTCGCGAGAGCGACATCGCCGAGCTGTCGGCGCTGCTGGAGTCCGGCGACGTCCGGTTGGTCACGCTGACCGGACCAGGCGGGATCGGCAAGACACGACTGGCGATCGCGGTCGGCGCCGCATTCGAGTCGGCGGGGCGTCGGGCCGTCTTCGTGTCGCTCGCTTCGATCACCGACCCGGCGCTGGTGCTCCCGCGGGTTGCCGCCGCAGTCGGCGCACCGATCGAGGGCACACGCTCGGCGCTCGACACGTTGATCGAGCACTTCGGGCCGCCCCCGACGCTGCTGGTCCTGGACAACCTGGAGCAGGTGACCGGAGCAGCGACCGAGCTCGATCAGCTGCTCGCCGCGTGCCCCGACGTCACGATCCTCGCCACCAGCCGCACCGTGCTGCGCCTCCGCGCCGAGCGTGAGCATCCCGTTGACGCGCTCGATGCCGCCGCCGTTCGCCGAGTCGCCACCGCTCGGGGAGGTCGCCGGGCTCCCGGCCGTGCGCCTCTTCGTGGACCGGGCGCGGGCGGTGCACCACGACTTCACGCTCGACGAGGCGAACGTCGTCGCTGTCGTGGAGATCTGCCGGCGCCTCGACGGGCTCCCGCTGGCGATCGAGCTCGCCGCGGCCCGGACGCGGGTGCTCGCGCCGGCGGCGCTGCTGGCCCGGCTCGAACGCGTCCTCGACGCGCTGGGCACGGGACCCGTCGACCTCCCCGAGCGCCAACGAACCCTACGGGCGACCGTCGAGTGGAGCTTCGGGCTCCTCGAAGACCGCGAGCGCGAGCTCGTGGAGGCGCTGTCGGTGTTCTCCGACGGGTGGACGATCGAAGCGGCCACCCGCGTCGCTGCTCGAACCGAGGACGAGACGCTGGACCTGCTGGACTCGCTCGCCGGGCACAGCCTCGTCACCGTCGTCGCCACCGACGACGCCGTGCGCTTCCGCATGCTCGCGACGGTGCGGGAGCTCGCCGCCGAGCGGCTGGCCGCGGGCGACCACGGTGCCGATGTCGCACGCCGACACGCCGAGTACTTCGCCGAGCTCGTCACCGACGTCAGTTGGCCGGCCGAACGGCAGGTCGAGTGGGCCGAGCGGCTGGGCGTCGAGGAGGAGAACCTGCGGGTGGCGATCCGCTGGTGCTTCGCCCACGACATCTCGCCGCTCCCGCACATGTTCCGCGTGCTCTGGTTGTTCTGGCAGATGCGCGACCGGATGACCGAGGGTCGGGCCTGGGTCGACGAGCTGCGACCGCGGGTGGACACGCTCGACGATCACGCCTGGGCCGAAGTGCTCTTCACGTGGGCGGTCACGGCGGTCGAGGTCGGCGACGACGCCAGCGCGCTCGCCGCGATCGACGCCATCGAGCGGTTCGACGGAGCGGTCGACGACCCCCACCTGGAGAGCGCGCTGCAGTTGGCCGTCGCCTGGACGCGACCGATCCGCGACGACTTCGACGGCGCGCTGACGGCGGCATCCGCGGCGCTCGCCGGCTTCCGCCGGCGCGACGAGCCGTTCGTCGCCTTCGCCGAGCTGACCGTCGGCATGCTCGAGATGACGCTCGGCCGCACCGACAGCGCACGCCTCCACCTGGAGCGTGTCGACGACCTCGGCTCGCGGTACGGCAACAACTGGCTCGAGGCGAGCGCACGGACCCAACTCGCGTCGCTCGCCGTGAGTGCTGGCGAAGTGGACGAGGCTCGCACGCTCCTCGGTCGTTCGGTCGACGCCATCGACGCCACCCACCTGAGCACGCTCACCCTGACGTTCGCACTCGTCACCGCGGCCCAGCTGGCCCTGGCCGAGGACGATCCTCGCCGGGCCGCGACCGTGCTCGGCGCCGCTCACGGGCTGCGCCGGCGGGCCGGTCTGACCGCGTGGCCATTGACGAGACGCCGGGAAGCCGAGGTGGTCGCGCTCGTGGCGGAGCGCAACACCCCGGCGACGTACGAGGCCGCGTTCACCTCCGGCGCCGAACTGGACGCGCGGGCTGCGCTCGCCCTCGTCCGTGACCTCGGTTGACGACCAGGGAGCTGGACCGGATGTCGGCGACCACCCGCCCCCGGCCGTCACGCCTGACCGCCGACGGCCGCAGGGCACGCTTCGCCGCGCCCTACGTGGCGCTGCCCTGGCGGGTCTTCGCGGGCATCGGCGCCGATGGCTTCGCGTCGCGCGGCGTCACCGTTCACAGAGGCCGAGCCGACGTCACGTCGACGTTCCAGGAACTCCTCGAAGCCGCCGGCCGGCGCTGATCCGGTCATGGCCGGGTCGTACCCACCAAGTGCGGCAGTCGTCCCACGACGCGCGAGGGTCGACGATCACCCGGCACCCCGCTGACCACAGCTCGGAGAGCCCAGAGTGGGAATCGAACCCACGACCTACGCATTACGAGTGCGTTGCTCTACCGACTGAGCTATCTGGGCGTTGCGGGTGTCGCAGTGTAGCGACGCTCCCCGTTCAGCCGCTCTTCCGTCGGAAGATCCCCTTCAACCGCCCGAGGATGCCTCCGCTGCCGCTGTCGTCGGGCTTCGCCCGCCCCGCGCCTCCAGGTAGATCGCCTTGGCGGCACCGACGAACGGGGTGGCGACGAGTGCGCCGGGGATGCCCATCACCGCCCCGCCGACGAACGCCGCGACCATCGTCGTCGGCGGCGTCAGGTCGACCGAGCGTCCGACGATCGCCGGTTGGACGATGTGGTTCTCCAGGTTCATGTAGAGGATGAAGCCGGCGGCGGCGATCAGCCCGGTCGCCACCCCCTGCGTGGTCGCCAGCAACACGAAGAACGCTCCGCCCAGGAAGCCTCCGACCTGCGGGATCAGATCGGTCAGCATCGCCCACAGCGCGGCCAGCGGCACGAGGGGTACGCCGAGGATCAGGCCCAGCGTCAACACCCAGAGCCCATCAGCACCGCCACGGTGATCGAACCGCCGAAGTAGCGACCGAGCGTCCGGTAGACCACCCCGCCCACCTCGTCGGCCTGGGTCCGGCGCTGCGGTGGCAGCAGCCGCCGCAGCCGTCCGAGGAGGTCCTGACCGTCGACGAGCGCGGCGATGGCGACGACGGCGACGATGGCCACACTGGCGATGCCGCTGACGAGGGCGCTGGCGATCTCGGCGACCCGCTCGTCGTCGAACTCCTCGGGCAGCCGGCGCACCCACTCCTGGACCTTGTCGGCGACGTCGTTGTCCCTGATGTACCCACCGACCAGGGGCAGCTCCTCGAGCTGGTCGATCGTCTCGGGGAGCTGGTCGGAGAACTGGCGGGCCTCGGCGACGGCGCGAGGGCCGAGGACGAGCACGAGGAGCGTGGCCACGCCCAGGATGGCCAGCCCGACGATGGCGACGGCGATGCCCCGTTTGAGGTGCCAGCGCCGTTCGATCGAGTCGACGACGGGGTCGAGCGCCAGCGCGATCAGGACGCCGATCCCGATCCGCGTCAGCATCGTCGTCGTGTTCCGGAAGACGGCGATCAGCGCCAGCGCGGTGAGGATCGCCAGCACGAGGTAGGCGAACGTGCGGAAGTCGAGGCGCAGTCGCAGCCGGGCGCCGGCCGCCAGCTCCGGATCGATCCGCAGGGCCGAGCCCTCCTCGCTGGGCGCTGCCGGCGGCACGGGGCCGATGATGGCACGCCGGCCCGGCCGGATCGGGGACGTCGTCCAGGAGGTCCCAGGAGGACGGTGGGGACCAGGGCTACGGTGGCCGACGTGGCCGATCCCGGGTCACGACGCGCCGGCCCGCACGCACCGGATCTGGCGGGCCGGGCTGACGCCGGGATCGGCGTTCCTCCTCGTCGGCGCCGTCGTGACCGCCGACGTGCTGCGCGGCGGCTTCGAGGCCGCCCACCGGACGTTCGGCTGGGTCGTGGCGTGCAGCGTCGTGGCGCTCCTGATCGATCCGCTCGTCGACTACGTCGATCGGGCCCTCCCGCGCTGGTTGGCCGTCATCGTGGTGCTGCTCGGCGTGCTCGCGGTCGTCGGCACGCTCACCATCAGTCTCGCCAACGACATGCTGAGCTCGGTCGACGAGCTCAAGCAGCGCGCGCCCGAGGCCGCCCAGGGCCTCGAGGACCAGTACGACTGGCTGGGCGAGCTCGAGCTCGCCGACCGCGTGCAGTCGTTCGTCGAGGACCTCGACTCCCGGGTTCGCCAGGGCGCCGTGTCACAGGTCGCGGAGACGGCGCCGACGTACATCGTGACCGGCATCCTCATGCTGTTCCTGCTGGCCTACGGCCGTCGCTACTTCGACGGGCTGGTCGAGCAGTTCCCGGAGGACCGCCGGCACGCCATCCGCAGCGTCGGGCAGCACGCCGCGACCACGGGTCGCCGATACCTGCTGATCGCGCTCGGCCAGTCGGTGGTGAACGGCCTCGTCGTCGGCCTGCTGTGCTGGCGCCTCGGGCTGCCGGCGGCCAGCACGCTCGGCTTCGCGACCGGGCTGTTCACGATCCTGCCGCTGATCGGCGTGTTCGTCGGCAGCATCCCGGCCCTGCTCCTGGCGTTCGGGCTCGAGGGATGGCGGGACGGGGTGGTTGTGCTCGTCGTCGTGCTGGCCCTGCAGACCGTCGAGGCCGTCGTCGTGCGGCCCCACGTCGACCCCCGGACCGTGCGCGTCGGCCCGACGATCCCGATCGTCGTCGGCCTGCTCGGCTTCGAGCTGTACGGCGCCGGCGGCGCGATCTACTCGATCGCCCTGTCGGTCATCGCGCTCGCCGCGCTGGACCAGGTCGGTCGGCTCCGCGGCGACGACCTGGTCGAGCCGGACGCACCGGCCGAGGTCGCGGCGCCGGCCGAATCAGCGACCTGACGTCACCGGCAACGACCAGAGCAGTGACTGCAGCAGCAATGGTTCGTTCGGGTTGCGTTCGAGCGCCTCGACCGCGTCGTGGATCCTCGTGACGGCCTGCACCAGACGGTCGGACCGCGGGTGATCGCCGGCGACGAGGAGGTCCCGATAGGCACCGGCGAGGACGCCGAGTCCGCTGCGCAGCTCGTCGACGCGGTGCCGGCGCAGCTCGCGGCGGTGGCGGTCCTCGAGCGTCTTGCGGCCGCTCCAGCGCTCACCGAACTGCTCGCGTCGGGCGTCGAGCTCGGCGACCTCGGCGGATTGACGCTCGGCGAGCGGGGCTGCGGCCGCGTCGATCTGGGCCAGGAGGTCGTCGACGGCCCGCATGACGGCTGCTCCGGTGCCGTCGAGCCGCCGGGGGAGGTCGGCGAACGCAAGGCGGCGCTCGACCAATGAGGGGTCGCCGGCGAGGACCCGAGCCCGCGACAGGTCGCCGCCGGCGGCCGCGGCGACGCCGGCCGCGGTGGCCGGCTCGACGCCCTCCGCGACGAGCTGGGCGGCGAGGACGTCGTCGGGGATGGTCCGGAACTCGACGCGCACGCAGCGCGACGCGATCGTGACGAGATCGGGAGGGACGAAGTCGGCGAGCACGATGAACGTGGTCGACGCCGGTGGCTCCTCGATGCTCTTCAGCAACCACGCCGCGACCTCCGGCGTGACCAGGTGGAACTCGTGGAGGATCAGCACCTTGCGGGCCCCCTCGACCGGCGAGCGGGACGCGATGCGGATGATCTCCTCGGCCTGGGGCGTCAGGATCCGGGCCCCGACCCGTTCGATCTCGTGCACGTCGGGGTGGGCACCCTCGGCGGCGAGTCGGGCGTCGCGGCCAGCAGGATCGGCATCACCGGTGAGGATCGCCGCCGCGAAGGCCCGGGCCGCCTCGTGCTTCGTCGAGCCCGACGGTCCGACGAACAGGTAGGCGTGGACCGGACCGACGGCGGCGGCCCGCCGGAGGTGACCCACCGCCCGGGCCTGGCCGATGACACGGCTCCAGACGTCGGTCGCCGTCACGGTGTGAGGAGCGAGTCCTCGTCCCGGCGAACGAGGTGGTTCGGTCACGGCGCGACCCGTTCGCCGATCGCGGCGCGGACGCGGGCGGCGACGACCTCGACGTCGCCGGAGGCGTCGACGACGCTCCATCGCGACGGGTCGGCGGCCGCCATCGCGTGGAACCCGAACCGCACGACGCTGGTGGAACAGCGTCGCCGGCGCGCTCGAAGCGGTCGAGGTCGCGGTCGTGCAATCGCGCCGCCGCCACGGACGCCGGGACGTCGAGCAGGACGACCCGGCTCGGCCAGCACCCGGCGACGGCCCAGTCGTTGATGCGGCGCAGCTCTTCGAGGTCGAGACCTCGGCCATAGCCCTGGTACGCGAGCGTCGAGTACACACTGCGGTCGCTGACGACGGGTTGGCCCCGCTCGAGCGCCGGTCGGACCACGCGGGCGATGTGCTGGGCCCGGTCGGCGGCGGCGATGAGGGCTTCGGCGCGGTCGTCGAGATCGGTGACCTCGTTGTCGTGGAGGATCGACCGGAGCCGCTCGCCGACACCTGTCCCGCCGGTCTCGCGGGTCAGCACGGCGCCCAGCGCGGACGCCAGGAGCCGGGCCTGGGTGCTCTTGCCGCACCCCTCGGCGCCCTCCAGCGCCACGTACAACGGCAGCCCGCTCACCCGGGCCACGCTACGCCGGGCCTGTCGCACCCGAGTGATTCGCTCATCGGAGTGGTTCGCCGGGCGACGTCCGTCGGCGGATCACTCGGGTGCACCGAGGCACACGGATGGTCAGGAGCGCTTCTTGGCCGCCGCCTTCCGTGTCGGTGACTTCTTGGCCGGTGCCTTCTTGGCCGGGGCCTTGCGGGCGGCCCGCTTCGTCGGGCCGCCCTTGGCGGCGACGGTCTCCCGGCGCACGGCGAGCAGCTCGTACGCCCGCTCCGGCAGCATGTCCTCGATGCGGTCGCCGCGGCCGATCGAGGCGTTCGTCTCGCCGTCGGTGACGTAGACGCCGAACTTGCCGTCCTTCGCCACCACCGGGCGTTGGCTGACCGGGTCGGTGCCGAGCTCGCGCAGCGGACCCTTGGCAGCCATGTTCTGGCCGCCGCGGCGGTAGACCTTGGGCTGGGCGAAGATCTGCAGCGCTTCGTCGAGCGTCACGGTGAACAACCGCTCCTCGTCGTCGAGGTTGCGGTAGTCGCGGTCCTTCTGCACGTACGGGCCGTAGCGGCCGTTGGCGGCCACGATCGGCACGTCGTCGGTCGGGTCGACGCCGAGTGTCCGGGGGAGGGTCAGCAGGGCCTCGGCCTCGTCCATCGTGATCCGCTCGAGGACCATCGTCTTGAACAGGCTCGACATCTTCGGCTTGTCGAGACCGGGCGGCGGCGTATCGGGTGTGCCCCATTGGACGTACGGGCCGTAGCGGCCGTTCTTGGCGAACACCGGCAGCCCGTCGAGCTCGCCGATGGGCTCGTCGGACTTCGGCGCCGCCAGCAACGCCAGCGCCTTGTCCAGCGTCAGCTCGTCGGGCATCAGGTCGTCAGGCACGCTCGCCGTGTCGTCGCCCCGCTTGACGTACGGGCCGTACCGGCCTGGCTTGACGACGACCTCGTGGCCGTCGGCGTCGACACCGATCAGGAACGTGTTGATCGCCGCGGCATCGATCTCGTCGAGGTTCTCCTCGACGAGGCGCTTGAGCCCGGGCAGCACCTCGTCGCCGAAGTAGAACGACTGCAGCCACTGGTCCTTCTGGCGGTCGCCGGCGGCGATCGCGTCGAGGTCGGTCTCGATGCGGGCCGTGAAGTCGTAGTCGACGAGGTCGTCGAAGTGCTGCTCGAGGAGGTTGACGACCGCGAACGCGGTCCACGTGGGGACGAGGGCCTGTCCCTTCTTCCACACGTACCCGCGGTCCTGCACGGTCTGGATGATCGACGCCCACGTCGACGGGCGGCCGATCCCGAGCTCCTCGAGGCGCTTGATCAGCGAGGCCTCGGTGAAGCGGGCCGGCGGTGCCGTGGTGTGGCCGCGCGGCTCGAGTCCGGCGACCGCCACCGCGTCGCCGACGGCGAGCGGCGGCATCAGCGCCTCGCGCTGGCCGTCGTCGTCGCCATCGTCGGTGGCCTCGACGTAGACCTGTCGGTAGCCGGGGAACGTGATCGTGGTGCCCGCCGCAGAGAACTCGGCGTCGGTGCCGTCGGTTGCGCCGGCACCGAGCCGCACCGTGACAGTGGTCCCGACGGCGTCGGCCATCTGGGAGGCCAACGTTCGCTGCCAGATCAACCGGTAGAGCGACAGCTCCTGGCTGTTCAGCTCCGCCGCCACCTGGGCGGGAGAGCGCAGCGGCGTCGTCGGACGGATCGCCTCGTGGGCCTCCTCCGCGTTCTTGACCTTCGAGGCATACTGCTTTGGCTGCGGCGACAGGAACCGCTGGCCGTACTCGCTCGCCACGGCCCCCCGGACTGCCGCCATCGCCTCGTCGGACAGCGTCACGTTGTCGGTGCGCATGTACGTGATGAAGCCCCGCTCGTAGAGGCCTTGGGCGACGCGCATGACCTGCGACGACGACAACCGCAGCTTGCGTCCGCCGTCCTGCTGGAGCGTGCTCGTCATGAACGGGGCCTGCGGGCGGGAACGGTACGGCTTCTCCTCGACGGACCGGACTCGGAAGTCGGCGCCGTCGAGTCCGTCGACGAGGCCGCGGGCGCGATGCTCATCGAGGACGACGACACCGTCGGCGGGACGGCCGGCGGCGTCGAAGTCCCGGCCCGAGGCCACTCTCGCCCCGTCGACGGCGACGAGGTCGGCGCTGAACGCCGGCGCCGTGGCCGTCGTCAGCTCGATGTCCCAGTAGCCGGCGGACACGAACGCGATGCGCTCGCGCTCGCGCTCGACGATGAGGCGGATCGACGGGCTCTGCACCCGCCCCGCCGAGAGGCCCCGGTTGACCCGACGCCACAGGACCGGCGAGACCTCGTAGCCGTAGAGGCGATCGAGGATCCGCCGCGTCTCGGCGGCGTCGACGAGCCCGTAGTCGATGCCCCGCGGGTTGTTGACGGCGTGGTCGATCGCCGACGCCGTGATCTCGTGGAAGACCATCCGCTTGACGGGCACCTTCGGCTTCAGCTGCTCCAGGAGGTGCCAGCTGATGGCCTCGCCCTCGCGGTCCTCGTCCGTCGCGAGGTACAGCTCGCTGGCGTTCTTGAGGTCCTGGCGGAGGTCCTTGACGACCTGGCGGCCGCGCTCGGTCAGCTCGTAGGTCGGCTTGAACCCGTTGTCGACGTCGACCGCCAGACCCTTCGAGGGCAGGTCGGCGACGTGGCCCACCGAGGCGCGCACCACGAAGTCGTCGCCGAGGAACTTCGAGATGGTCTTGGCCTTCGCCGGGGATTCGACGACGACCAACGGCTTGGCCATAGGTGTGATCGCTTAGGGGATGGAGGTGGGCGGTGTCAAGGCATCATGTCGCCCGCCGCGACGTTTCGCACCGCGAAGCCGGCTCGAGGAGTCCCGGGCGTCGGGCATCATGGGCGCGATGTCAGACGAACCGGACCGTCCGCCGGTGGCGCCGAGGCCCTGGTCACCCCCGGTGCCGCCACCGCCGGCGTCGACGACCGCGCCCCCTCCGTACGTCTACGGCCCCGGGCCGAGCCGGCCGTACGGCGGTGGCACCGTCGCGGTGCGGACACCATCCACGAACGGCATGGCCATCGCCTCGTTCGTCTGCAGCATCCTGTGGATCTACGGGATCGGGTCGATCCTGGCCGTCGTGTTCGGCGCCATCGCCATCCGGCAGATCAACGCGTCCAACGGCTGGTCGACGGGGAAGGGCTTCGCCATCGCCGGCCTCGTGATCGGCATCGTGTCGTTGGCGATCACGCTCGCCGTCGTCGTGCTCCTGATCGTGCTGGCGGCGTCCGGGGAGCTCGACTCGGCGATGTGACCGGCGTCAGACGAGCTCGGGCTCCTTGGGACGCCCGTCTCCGGCGCCCTCATCCAGCTCGGACGCCGGGACGGGGGCGGTGTGGTGCTTGCCCTCGACCTCGATGTTCGGCAGGATCCGGTCGAGCCACTTCGGGATCCACCAGTTCTTGTCGCCAAGGAGCTCCATCGTCGCCGGCACCAGGACCATGCGCACGATCGTGGCGTCGATGAGCACGGCCACGGCGAGACCGAGCCCGAAGAGCTTGAGCGCACGTTCGTCGCCCAGGACGAACGCCCCGAACACGCAGAACATGATCAGTGCGGCGGCGGTGATGACCCGGGCTGTCGCGGCGAGGCCGTCGGCCACGGCGGTCGCGTTGTTCTTCGTGCGGTCGTACTCCTCCTTGATCCGGGACAGGAGGAAGACCTCGTAGTCCATCGAGAGGCCGAACACGATGGCGAAGAGGAACATCGGCACCCACGCCTCGATCGGGCCGGACTTGTCGACGCCGATGAGGTTCATGCCCCATCCCCACTGGAAGATGGCGACCAGGACGCCGTAGGCGGCGCCGATCGACAGCAGGTTCATGATCACCGCCTTCAGCGGGACCAGGATGCTGCGGAACACGGCCATCAGGAGCAGGAAGCTGAGCAGGAGCACGACGCCGAGCAGCAGCGGCATCCGCGAGCCGAGGTACGTCGAGAAGTCCACCGATGCCGCCGTGAACCCGCCGACCTTGGCGTCGAGCCCGGTGCCCGGGATCACGTCGTCGCGAAGGGTGTTCACGAGCGTCGTCGTGGCGGAGTCCTGCGGCGAGCTCTCCGGGTAGACGATCACCATCGCCAGGTCCTCGTTGACCGGGACCGGGGTGGCGAACGCGACGTCGTCGGTGTCGGTGAGCGTCTGGGCGAACTGCCCCAGCGCGGCCTCGTCGGTCGCCGCCTGGCCCTCGACGGTGACGATCAGGCGGCCGTTGTAGCCCGGCCCGAACCCGTCGGCGAGGAGGTCGTAGGCCTTGCGGACCGTCGCGTCCTCGGGGTAGTTCCCGTAGTCGCCGAAACCGAGGCGGATCGACAGCAGCGGGATGGCCAGCACGACGAGCACGGTGACCGAGGCGATCAGGCTCGGCACCGGGCGGTGCTGGATGAGCCGGCTCCACCGGTACCACACCTTCTTCTCCCTGGCTCCCTCGGCGCGATGCGGGATGAGCGTGCGCAGGGACTTGACGGCGAAGCTGATGCCGAAGAACACGATCGCCAGCACGAAGCCGCCGATGAAGATCGCGCCCTGGCCGGTGACGGCGCCGACGAATGCGCCGACGACGGCGATGGCGACGGCGATCAGCGCGGCCCGGGTCGTGTTCTCGATCCGCGGACCGATCCAGCCGAGCAGCGCGGGCAGCAGGGTCAGCGAGCCGACGATCATCAACAGCACGGCGATCGCCGACGCGATCGCGACACCGGTGACGAAGCCGAGCCCGATGAGCGTCAACCCGAGGAGCGAGATGACCACGGTGATCCCGGCGAACAGCACCGCACGGCCGCTGGTGTCGATCGCCTCCACGATCGACTCCTCGGTGGAGAGCCCGAGCTTGAGGCCCTCCCGGAATCGGGTCACGATGAAGAGCGCGTAATCGATGCCGACGCCGAGACCGATCATCGCGATCATCGCCTGGGTGAAGTCGGGCATCGAGATGGTGTGGCTCAGGAGCGCCACGATCGCCGAGGCGATGCCCAGGCCGAACAGCGCGATGCCGATCGGGACCCCCATCGCGAGGACCGAACCGAACGCCAGGATCAAGATGACCACCGCGGCGAGGACGCCATAGATCTCGCTCTCCGGCAGCTCGAACTCGGAGAACATGTCGCCGCCGTACTCGATCTCGAGACCGTCGACGGTGGGTTGCGCTTCGGCGAAGTCCTCGATCTCCGTGCCGAGGTCGATGACGTCCTCGAACTTGCGGTCGCGCACCTCGAGCTGGGTGAACGCGATGGTGCCGTCCTGGCTGATCTGCGACGGGTTGTCGTACGGCGTCGTGACCGTGACGCCGTCCTGGCTGGCGGCGAAATCGGAGATCGCCATCAGCACCTGCCGGACCTCGGGGTTCTCGACGCCGCCGGGGACGTCGGCCTTGACGACGATCGTCGCCTCGGTTCCAGCGGCGTTCGGGTTGTTCGCCTCGAGCAGCTGCTGGACGTCCTTCGTCTCACTGTCGGGCAGCGTGAAGTCCGTCTTGTAGTCCGGCCCGACGCTGCTCGCCGCGATGTTGATCACGACCAGCAGGGCCAGCCAGGCCCCCATGGTGAGCCACTTGTGCCGGACGCAGGTTCGGGCGATGGAGGCCAACATGGTCGGTAACGCTACGACACCGTTGCGTCGGGAGTCACGGGGGTTATCCCCCGTCGTGGCGGGACATCGGTCACAGCCCGCGGCCGGTCGCGATCGTCACGGGATGCCGAGCTCGGCGAGCACGGCACGGGTGTCGGCGCCGAGCGCGGGCGCCGTCGTCGTCGCCGACCGGGCGCGGCCGACGGCGACGTCGCCCGACCAGGCCGACGGTGACGGGGGCGGGAGACGGGCGCACCACGCGGCCACGCCGGCCATGGCCACGTCGACGAGCCACCCCCCACCGGCGGCCAGCCGATCGACGACGGCCGCGGCGGCGGCGAGGCCCGAGAGTGGATCGGCCACCGCGTCGGCGCAGAAGACCGGGTCGGCGGTCGTGCCAGCGACGAGGCCGCCGGCGACGGCCGCGTCGTCGCCGAACGCGACACGCCGTCCGGCCGGACCGCCGCGGCCGTAGCCGGTGATCGAGACCCACACCGAGGCCGACGCGGCGGCGACCGCCGCCGCGTCGATGCCGAGCTGGGCGAGGGCCCGGGGACGCGACGCCTCGATCACGACGTCGGCGGCGGCGACGAGCGCGGCGAGCCGGGCCGCGTCGCCGGGGTCGGCGAAGTCGAGCGCGACCGACTCCTGATCGCCGTGCAGCAGGTCGAAGAACGCTGGCGGGCCACGCCGCGGCGCCGTCGGGCCGTCGGGTGCTCTCCACCTTGACGACGCGAGCGCCCCGGGCACCGAGCAGGTGCCCGCACAGCGGTCCGGCCCAGAGCGACGACAGGTCGACGACGAGCGCCCCGCTCACTTCTCGCCCCCGGCCGGCGGCGAGGCGCGTCGCCGTGAACGCCGGCCGGTCGGTCGTGACCTCACCCAGGCGGGCGCACGGCAGGCCGAGCTCGGCGCCGCGGGCGGCGAGTCCGGCGGCCGCCCCTTCTCGCGTGCCGGCGTCGAGGTCGTCGGTGCCGAGCCAGGCCGGCAGGAGATCGATGTCGTCGGGCCGCGCCAGCGACACCGCGATCCAGCCGTCCCGGCACGGGACCAACCGGGTCCCACCGCCGCAGCTGCGCCGTCCGCCACGTGCGGTTCCGGCGATGGCCGCCCGCTCGGCCAAGAGGGGCGCGGCGTCGATGTCGAGCTCGTCGCCGGCGGCCCGCAGGAAGGGCATCAGCCCGGGCGGTGCTGCGAGGGGCGGTCCGTCGGGGTGACCGGTGAGCGCCATCGCCCCGCACGCCGCCCAGCGGGCGTCGTCGCCGGTCGCCGGCACGCCACCGAAGAGGCGGTCGTGCAAGGGCTCGCGCGTCGCGTCCATCGCCGGGCGAGCGTAGGGACGGAGGAGGCGGCCGGCGCTCCTATGTTGACCCCCGTGCTGTCGGTGCGACCGGTCGAGCTCGTCGAGCTGCTCTCCGAGGTGAGCGGCGATCCCGCGACCGTGCTCGGCGACGATCCGGTCATCGTCGTCGACGCCGGCGTCGGTGCCGTGCCACACGGCTGGGATCCCGGATCGGTGCCTGTGGTCGTGGTCGGGGTCGCGGAGGGCGACGACCTCGAGGTCCTCGACCCGACGCCCTACGACACGGTGCTGGGCCCGGACGACCCCATGCTCGACCTGCTGGTGGCGTCGTCACGGCGCCACCCGGTCGCCGCCACGTCGCTGGCCGTGCTGCTGCGGGGCGCCGATCGTCGTACCGTCGAGGACGGGTTGGCCGCCGAGTCGGCCGTCTACTCCGCGCTGCAGGGCGGGCCCGAGTTCGCCGCCTGGCGTGCGGCGCGTGGGCCGACGGACCTGGCCCCTGACCCGGCGCCCCCCGTGCTCGTCGAGCGGGCCGGCGACGAGCTGCGCATCGTCCTGAACCGTCCGCATCGCCACAACGCGCTGTCGGCGGTGATCCGCGACGCGCTCGCCGAGGCGTTGACGCTCGGACTCGCCGACGCCTCCATCTCGATCGTGCGGTTGTCCGGCAACGGGCCGTCGTTCTGCAGCGGCGGCGACCTCGGTGAGTTCGGATCGTTCCCCGATCCTGCGACGGCGCACGTCACCCGGCTCGTGCGCAGTCCGGCCCGCCTCGCCCACCGGCTCGCCGATCGGTTGCACGTGCACCTGCACGGGGCGTGCATGGGCGGCGGCATCGAGGTCGCCGCGTTCGCCGGCCACGTCGTCGCCGACGACGACGTCGCGATCGCCCTCCCCGAGGTCGCGCTCGGGCTCGTGCCCGGCGCCGGTGGCACGGCGAGCATCCCGCGACGGATCGGTCGCCATCGCACGGCAGCGCTCGCCCTCAGCGGCGCCACGATCGACGCCGCCACCGCGCTCGCCTGGGGACTCGTGGACACCGTGCGATGACAGGCTGACCCGGATGGACGAACAGCGGCTGCAGGCCCTCGGGTGGGACGACGACCTCGGCGCGTCCTGGCGCGCCCTCGGCGCTCCTGGCGCGCCGGGGCGGGTGTCGCGGCTCGACCGCGGGTGGAGCACGGTGCTGGGCGGCCCCGACCCGAGCGATCCGGCTCAGGTGCGCCGCGTTCGCAACATCGGCGCCGACGTCGCCGTCGGCGACTGGGTCGTGCCGTCCGACGACGGCGAGCGCGTCGAACTCGTGCTGCCGCGGCGGTCGGCGTTCGTGCGCCGGGCGTCGTTCGAGGGGGCCCGGGCCGAGGCCGACACGTTGGCCGCCAACATCGACGTCGTGTTCCTCACCCACTCGTTCGGCAACCCGCCGAACCAGCGGCGGTTGGAGCGTGAGCTCGTACTGGCGTTCGACAGCGGCGCCGACCCGGTCGTCGTGCTCACGAAGTCCGACCTCGTCGAGGATCCCGAGCCGGCCCGGCGCGAGCTCGTCGAGGTCGCGTTCGGTGTGCCCGTGCTGGTCACCAGCGGGCGGCGGGTCACCGGCGTCGAGCCGCTGCGGGCGTTCGCCGCCGGCCACCGCACCCTGGCCTTCCTGGGGGCCAGTGGAGCGGGCAAGTCGACGCTCGTGAACGCGCTGCTCGGTGCCGACGTCCAGGCGACCACCGAGGTCCGTACGGGTGACCAGCGGGGTCGTCACACGACCGTCGCCGCCGAGCTCCTGGCCCTCCCCGGGGGCGGGTGGCTGATCGACACGCCCGGCATCAGGGCCCTCAGCCTGTGGCTGTCGGGCGAGGGCATCGAGCGGGCGTTCGCCGACGTGTTCGAGCTGATGGACCACTGCCGGTTCCGTGATTGCAAGCACGACCAGGAGCCCGGCTGCGCGGTCCGGGCAGCGATCGAGGACGGAGCGCTCGACCCCGAGCGCTGGGCCAGCCTCGAGCGGCTCGTCGCCGAGGAGGTGGCGCTGGAGGCCGAGCAGCGGGCCCAGACGAAGACCGCCGACCGCCGCCGGGGCGGCCGCCGCCCGCCCGATGCCGAGGAATCGGCGTCGGCCGACGCCGACGGGTGACCGCTCAGATCACGATCGCATTGGGGTCGACGGTCCTCGCCTCGACGACGGCACCGACCTCGATCGGGCCATAGACGTGCGGGAAGCGCTCGCCCCCGCCGACGAGGTCCTCGACGACGACCGGGCTCGAGAGCGCCGACTCGTCGATCGACAGCAGCACGACCTCGTCGAGGTCGCCGTAGAAGCGGGCCGCCGTGGCGGCGACCTGCTCGGCGAACGAGCAGTGGATGTAGCCCTCCTGGGCGAGCGACCGACCACGCGTGCTGACCGTGTAGCGGCCCGAGCCCTGGGCCGATGCCCAGTCGCTCACCGATGTCAGGTGGTAGAGCACGCCGGCGACCCTAGAGGCCCTTGCCCCAGGCGATCTTGGCCAGCTCGGCCGTCACCCACGGCCGGACCGACTGGGCGTCGATGCCGGCGGCCCGCAGGATCTCGGCGCCGCTGCTCGTCGGCTCGGCGAGCAGGCCGAGCAGGATGTGCTCGGTCCCGATGTAGTTGTGCCCGAGCTGCAACGCTTCGCGCATGGTCAGCTCGAGCAAGCGCTTCGAATCGCCGGCGAACGGAACGTTCGCCGGCACGTCGGCGAGGCGCGGCGGCAGCGTGGCGGCCGCCGCCGCCTGGACCGCGACCAGGTCGACGCCCTGGGCCACGATCGCCTGACCGGCCACGCCGTCGGGATCGGCGACGAGCGCCATGACCGCGTGCGCCGGCAGCACGGCGTCGTAACCGGCGGCGCGCGTCGGCCTCGGCCCGGCTGACCACGGCCCGGGCCCGGAAGGTGAACCGGCTGAAGCGCCCGTCGCCGGGACCGACCGGGCCGGGCCGGGCGACGAAGCGTTGCTGGGCGGCCTGTTTGGACACCTCGATGCTGGTGCCGATCTCGGTCCACGACGCGCCCGACCGGCGGGCCTGGTCCACGAAGTGGCCGACCAGGTGGTCGGCCAGCTCGCCGAGGTCATCAGAGGTCAAGACGGCCTCGGCCAGGTGCTCCACATCGTCAACGTCGGCTGGACGGCGCGCCCAGGCGGTCGGCCGGGCGCGGCAGCGAGCGACGAGCGGGTGGCGCCGATCGGACGGATCGCCACGGGGCGGCAGGGCAGGGCAAGCTGGATGGCCACCGCCCGAACGTCAGCACCGGAGGCCGACCATGCCCGCACCAGGACTGCACTCAGGTGTCGCCACCGACGATGCCCTCAACCTCTCGATGTCCGAGCACGCCGTGCCGCTGTACGAGGCGGTGAAGGCGTTCATCGAGAACGAGGTCGAGCCCGTCACGGCCGAGTTCTTCCGGTTGGGGCAGGGTCGCGCCGACCACTGGGGGTTCGGCGAGGGGCAGTTGGAGCTGCTCGACGGCGTGAAGTCGAAGGCCAAGGCCAACGGGTTGTGGAACTTCTTCCTGCCCAACGCCGAGACCGGCGAAGGGCTGTCGAACCTGGACTACGCGTACATCGCCCAGGAGCTGGGCAAGAACCCGATCGCGTCGGAGGCGTTGAACTGCTCGGCGCCCGACACCGGGAACATGGAGGTGCTCGAGCGGGTCGGCACGCCCGAGCAGAAGGAGCGCTGGCTGAAGCCGCTGCTGGCGGGGGAGATCCGCTCGGCGTACGCGATGACCGAGCCCGACGTGGCGTCGTCGGACGCCAAGAACATCGCCTGCCGGGCCGTGCTGGACGGCGACGAGTGGCTGATCAACGGCGAGAAGTACTACATCTCGGGCGCCGGTGATCCGCGCTGCCAAGTGCTGATCGCGATGGTGCAGACGAGCCCCGACGGGCCGCCACACCGACGTCAGTCGCAGATCCTCGTGCCGATGGACGCACCGGGGCTGGAGATCCTCGGTCCGATGCACGTGTTCGGCGAGGACGAGGCCCCGCACGGCCACATGCACCTGCGGTTCCGCGACGTGCGGGTACCGAAGGAGAACATCCTGCTGGGCGAGGGTCGGGGCTTCGAGATCTCCCAGGTCCGGCTCGGCCCGGGCCGGATCCACCACTGCATGCGCTCGATCGGGGCGGCCGAGAAGGCGCTCGACCTGATGGTGCGACGCGGCTTGAACCGGGAGGCGTTCGGGCGCCCGATCGCGCAGCTGGGCAAGAACATCGAGCTGATCGCCAAGGCCCGCATCGAGATCGAGGCGATGCGGTTGATGGTGCTGCGGGCGGCCAAGGCGATGGACGTGATGGGCAACGCCGAGGCCCGGGTCTGGGTCAGCGCGGTGAAGGCGATGGTGCCGATCCGCGTGTGCCAGATCATCGACGACGCGATCCAGATCCACGGGGCCACCGGCGTCTCGCAGTGGACGCCGCTGGCCGGCATGTACGCCGCGCAGCGCACCCTGCGCCTGGCCGACGGCCCCGACGAGGTCCACTGGCAGGTCGTCGGGCGCGCCGAGCTGGCCCGCTACAAGGACGACAGCGCCCCGGCCGTCGGCAAGGGCGCTGCCGCCGAGCTCGGCGGCAGCGGCTTCGCCGGCCCGGCCTGACGCCGCGCCACCGTTCGCTCGCCGGCGGTCGACGTCAGGGTGGCTCCAGGGCCATCGTGGCCGTCGCCCGCAGGTCGACGTCGCCGATCATGCGGCCGATCAGGGCGACGTCGGTCGCGCTCGGCGTGGCCGACGGTCACGGTCACGGTGTCGCCGCCGACCCGCACGGTCACGGTGAGCGGCCGCAACGTCGTGACCCGGCCAGCCGCTGCCCGTGCCGCACCCGCCGGGTCGGCGGACACCGCGGCGGCGCGGGCCGCCTCGCGTGCCGCGAGCTCCACGGCCAGCTGGTCGCGACCGACGAGCGCCACCTGGAGCATCCCGAGCAGCAGCACCACCACCACGGGCAGGGCCAGCGCCAGCTCGACCGCGGCTTGTCCGTCATCGCCGCCGGCCCGGGCGCGGATGCGGAGCGAACGCACGCCCCACCGTCAGACCTTGTCGATGACCGAGTCGATGACGCGGTCGAAGAGTCGGCCGACCTTCGCCGCGCCCCCTCCCGCGGTCGCCCACCCGACGACGAGGAGGGCGACGAGCGCCGCGGCGAGCAGCACGAGGGCGTACTCGGTGGTCGCCTGTCCCCGGTCGTCGCGGATGCGGCGGGGGACGCCGGGGTCGAGCAGCACGAGCAGCGCGACGTGCAGGCGGGCGAACAGGACACCAAAGGGGTTCATGGGCAGCTCCTCGTCGACGGTGGTGGTCGGTGGGTCGGACTGGGGACGACGGGACGCGGTCACGGCGCATCGGAACGCAGCGTCGAGAGGGCGCCGAGCAACGCCGGCGCGATGGTGAGGAGGACGAACGACGGGAGCGTGCAGCAGACCAGCGGGAACGTCAGGCGGACCGGCAGCCGGCGGGCCTCCGCGTCGCCGACCCGCCGACGGGCGGTCCGAGCCTCGATGGCCAGCCGGTCGAGCACCGGCGCCAGCGGCAACCCGTCACGGTCGGCGCCGGCCACGGCGGCGGCCACCTCGGCCCCGGCCGGGCCCAGTCGCTCCCCGAGCGACCCGAGGGCATCGGCGAGCGATCGTCCCCGGTGCACGTGGCGCTCCACGTCCGCGAACGCCTCGCGCACCGCTGGCGGGGCGCGGATCGCCAGCTCGGCGATCGCCTGGTGCGGCGACCAGCCGGCATGGACGCACAGCACGAGCAGCTCGACGGCGTCGGGCATCGCCCCCTCGATCTCCCGTCGCCGGCGCTGCTGCGCCGACCGCCGCCGCGAGACGACGGCGCACGCGGTGATCGCCCCGGCGCAGAGCGCGACGATGGCGCCGGCGACCATCGTCGTCACTGCGGCCACCACGGCCAGCGAGCCGACGACCACGCGGCGGCGAGGTCGGCGGCCGGAGCCATATTCGACGAGCGCCGTGTCGCGCGTCGGGTGGGGCCGCGCCCGGCGCGGTCGGGCTGGGACGGCGAGCAGGAGCACGACGGCGACCAGCGAGCCGCCAGCCAGGACGGCGACGACGCCGGGGGTCACCGGGCGCCGCCGATCAGCCGGTGCATCCACCACGCCCCGAGCCCGTTGGCGGCCAGCCCGGCCGTGACGCAGATCAGCCCGGCCGGTGTCAGGAGCGCGGACCGGATCGCCGGCTCGGTCGCGGCCAGCACGGCCAGCACGGCCAGCGGCAGGATCGTGAGGACCCGCGCCGAGAGCCGGGCCTGGGCGCTGGCCGTGCGCCGCTCGTCGCGCTCCGCGGCCCGCCCGAGGAGCGTGGACGCGACCCGGTCGATCGACGTCGCTGGACCACCGAGCTCGGCGGTCGCGACGAGCACCGGTGCCAGCAGGCCGACCGGGCTCCCTGGTCCGTCCGGCGTCGACCGAACGGCGTCGGCCAGCGGGCGGCCGCGGCGGGTGGCGTGCGCGACGCCGGGGAACGGGCGTTGGTCGACCGGCGTCGCCGCGTCCGCCTCGTCGACCGCGACCGACAGCGAGCGGCCGGAGCGCAATGCGGCCGCCACCCGCTCGCACCAGCGGGCGACCTCGACGTCGCCGGGCCGGCGGGTGCGCCGGCGGCGCCGTCGACGCGTCGGGCGGCCCGTCAGCGTCGACCGCGCCGTGATCGCGCGGCACGGCGCGAGGAACTGGCGGCCGCGAGCGGCGACGACCAGCACGGTGAGGGCGGCGCAGGTGGCGGTGAGCGTGAGGGCCAGCGTCGGCGTCATCGCCGCACCCGACCGATCCGGCCGACGACACGGTCGCCGTCGACCACCGGACGGAGCGCGAGCCCCTCGGCGTCGAGCGCGACCTCGCCGACCTCCACGACGACTCGCGATCCGTCGTCGCGGCGGGCCAGGTGGACGACCACGTCGATCGACCGGCGGAGGTGCTGGCGCACCGCCGCGAGCGGCCACGACGACGCCGACTGGATGACGAGCGTCTCCAGTCGGTGCAGCGCGTCGAGCGCGCTGTTGGCGTGGCACGTCGACCACGACCCGTCGTGGCCGGTGTTCAGGGCTTGCACGAGCGCCAAGACCTCGGCGCCGCGGACCTCGCCGACGACGAGGCGATCCGGGCGCAACCGCAAGGCGGTGCGCACCAGGTGGTCGAGGGCGATCGCGGCTGGTCCGTCGGGCGTGGCCGGCCGGGCCTCGAGCCGCACGACGTGGTCGGCGGACGGCAGCAGCTCGGCCGTGTCCTCGATCGTGACGATGCGCTCGTTCGGAGGGAGGCGGCCGAGCACGGTGTTGAGCAGCGACGTCTTCCCCGACGACGTCGCACCGCTCACGATGACGTTGCACCGTCCGGCGAGCACCACGTCGAGCACGGCGCTGACCGCCGCGCCGGCGAAGGCGTCGAGCGGCAGCGACCGGTCGCGGAAGCGCCGGACCGACAGGCACGCGCCGTCGGGGGCGACGGGAGGGATCACCGCGCACACCCGTGATCCGTCGGGGAGCCGGGCGTCGACGAGGGGCGAGGAGCGGTCCAGGCGGCGGCCGAGCGGGCTGAGGATCCGCTCGATGACGATGCCGAGATCGCCGGAGGTGAGTCGGCCGGCCAGGTGCAGGGCGCCGGCGCGTTCGACCCAGATGTCGCCGCCCGGGTTGACGAGCACCTCGTCGACGGTCTGGTCGGTGAGCAGCGCGTCGAGCGCGCCGAGGCCGTCGAGGCGGGCCACGGCGGCACGCACCAGCCGCTCGCCGGCGGCGCCGCCGACGAGCGGTGCGACCCGTCGGAGGTGGGTGCGCACGACGGCGCCGACGTCGCCCGGGTCGTCGGCGGCGACCCGGCACAGCTCGTCGACCAGCCGGGCGTCCACATCGTGGACGCTCACCGCGCGCCACCGTGGTGGGTCGCCGGACCTGTGCTCGAGGACCGATGCGGTGACCCAGCGATCGCCGTTGCGCCGGTGCTCATGCCGCACCTCGCAGCTCGCGAGCGAGGACGCGGGGCAGTCGGGTCGTGAGGAGCCCGGCATCGACGGCGCGGGCGATCGCCGGGTCGATGCTGACGGTGGCGACCACCGGCGCGCCGATGGAGCATTCGACCTCGGCGCGGCCCAGGGAACGGCCGGGCTCGGCGACGAGGACGACCCCGTCGGGCCGGCGACCGATCGCGACGGCCCGTCGCAGCGCGAGGTAGCAGGCCCGCGTGACCAGCAGGCTCCGGACGTGCTCGCCGTCGAAAGCTGTCGGCGGTGGCGCGCTGCCGGCATCGACGACCGGGAATGGTCGCGTCGCCAGCCAGTCGACGAGCTCGGGCCAGCGGGAGCAACGCCGGTCGACCGGTGTCGAGCCGCGTGGGATCAGCCGGGTCGTGCGGTCGACGTCGACGACGAGGTCGCCGAGCGCGCCCGGCGGCGCGTCGGACGTCAACCAGTCGGACAGACCCTGACCGGCCGGCTCGGGCAGGCCGAGCACCGCCGGCAGCTCGCCGTCGAGGTCGACGAGCAGGGCGTCGGTCGGGCAGGCCAGCGCCATCGTGGCGCTGACGACGGTGGTGCCGCTGCCGCCCTTGGCGGCCCAGCAGACGGTGATGGGCACGGGAACCTCCCGGGGAGGGCCCTGGCGACCGGTTCGATCCGGTGGCGGCGGGCGATCTGCGTCCCGGGGGATGTCGGAGCGGCGACGGTAGCGAGGTCCGCGACGGGCGGCAACGGCGACCGCAACTGTCCGTCGCGATCGTCACGAACGGGACGATCGCAACGGACAGAAGTGCTCAGCGCTCGTTGAGCAGCGGCGCGCCGCGGGCGTAGCGTCCGAGGTTGTCGAGCCAGATCTCCGCCGCCTCCCAGCCCGAGCTCACCGTCTGGCCGGAGCTGTGGGGCGTCACGATCACGTTCGGGAGGTCCCAGAGCGGACTGTCGGTCGGCAGCGGCTCGGCGACGAAGACGTCCAGCCCGGCGCCCCCGAGCTGCCCGGACGCCAGGGCCGACGTCAGGGCCGGCTCGTCCACCAGCTCGCCGCGACCCACGTTCACGAACACGCTCCCCGGCCGCATCGCGGCGATGACGTCCGCCGAGACGATCCCTTTGGTGTCTTCCGTGAGCGGCAGGGCGACGGCGAGCACGTCCACCCCCGACGCCAGCTCGGCGACGCGGTCGATCGACCACGTCTCGCACGGCTCGTCACCTGTGACCGTGCGCCGCATGCCGATCGGCCGCATGCCGAACGTCTGCGCCAGCCGGATGATCTCGCGGCCGATCGGCCCCATCCCGAGCACGCCGATCGAGCGGCCCGGCAGGTCGTCGAACGAGCGGGGATCCCAGCGGTGGGCGGCCTGGTCGGCGAGCAACCGCGGCAGGCCACGGCTCAGCGCCAGCAGGTAGAGCATCACGGTGCGTCCGATCGGGCCGGCCGCCGCGCCCGACGACGATGTCAGGCGCACGCCGCGTTCGCGCAGCGTGGCGAAGACCGGGTCGTCGGTGCCGGCCGAGAACGTGTGCAACCAGCGCAGGCGCGGCGCCCGGATCGCCGCGCCCATGAACCGCTTGGCGCGTCCGGGGAACGAGTCGGCCGAGAAGAACGCGGCGTCGATCCGGGCCAGGACGTCCGCCGGGACGAGGTCGTCGCCACTGAGCGCGACGACGTCGAGGTCGGGCGCGGCCCGCGCGATCCGGTCGGCCAGGCGGTCGGCGACGGTGTCGGTGCAGAGGAGCGCCAAGCGCTCCGCGGTCACGAAGACGACTTCAGCTGACGGACAGCGAGGGTGGCGAGGCCGACGAACGCGAGCAACAGCAGGATGCGCTTCATGGCTCGGACCCTAGTGAGCGAGCGCCCGATGCCTGGCTCGAATGGGTCGGCTACGTCCCCAGCGGGTGACCGGGGGGCAGGTCAGCACCAGACCAGATCGCTCGAGTGGGCATCGTCGACGGTGCGCTCACACGTCGGGCACCACGGGCGCAGCTCGACGGCCGTGCCACACGCGTCGTGGACGCGGACCGGCCCACTGCCCTCCCGGCGTGCACCCCAGTCGGCGAGTGACGCGATGGCGCTGGCCAGGCGCTGTCCCGGTTCGGTCAGGGCGTAGCGCATCCGCAGCGGACGCCGCTCGTACGGCGTCGCCGTGACGAGCGACAGTCGCTGCAGCGCCTTGAGGCGGCTGGTGAGGATCGTCGGCGCGATGCCGTCCACGTCCTCGGCGAGCTCGCCGAACGTCCTGGCGCCGTCGAGCAGGGCGCCGACGACGCGCAGGCTCCATCGATCGCCGATGCTGCGGGCGGCGACGTCGAGGGACTCGGCACGTGCGTCGGCCGGGGATCGGTTGTCCGAGGGCACGAGACCAGTCTAGAGTGACTAGCAATTCGATAGTGACTCGTCGACGCCGACGTCGGCGGTCGGGAGGAGCGGTCATGTCCGTCACCGAAGAGCTCGCCACACTCGTCCGGTCGGCAGCGCAGGCGGCCGGTCCGTCGGTCGTCGCCGTCGGCCGCCACGGTCGGGGCACCGGCTTCGTGGTCGCCCCGGACCGGGTCGTGACCAACGCCCACAACTTGCGCGACCAGACGACGGAGATCACGTTCGCCGACGGGCGCCGCGCCCAGGGCGCCGTCGTCGGCAGCGATGTCGACGGCGACCTCGTGGTCCTCGACGTCGACACCGGCGACGTCGCCCCGCTCGCCTGGTCCGACCGCGCCGAGGTCTCGCACGGCGACGTGGTCGTCGCCGTCACCGCCGGCCACCACCACCGCCGAGCGACGTGGGGCCAGGTCACCGCGACCGAGACCGGGTTCCGCGGCCCTCGCGGGCATCCGATCGTCGGT
The DNA here is from genome assembly GCA_963822315.1 of uncultured Acidimicrobiia bacterium. Taxonomy (GTDB): domain Bacteria; phylum Actinomycetota; class Acidimicrobiia; order Acidimicrobiales; family Ilumatobacteraceae; genus JALZMG01. The sequence goes on along the minus strand of CAWGHB010000009.1, from coordinate 193,466 downwards.
GCCATCGAGCACGCCATCCCGTGCGGACCGGGATCCTCGGGCGCGCCGGTGCTGGACCCCGGGGGCCACGTCGTCGGCATCAACACGCACCGCCTCGAGCACGGCTTCTACCTCGCCCGCGCCGCCGACCAGGCGCTGCGCGGCGCGGTCGCGGCGATGGCCGATGGTCGGCGGTTCGAGCGCCTGCGACTGGGGGTCGCGCTGGCACCGGCCGACGTGGCCCGGCGACTGCGGCGCTCCGTCGGCCTCGACGACCGCGACGGCTTGCTCGTGCGCGGTGTCGTCGAGGGCTCGCCGGCGGCCGTCGCCGGCATCCGTGAGGGCGACCTGCTCGTGCGGGCCGGCGACCGCGAGCTGACGGCGCCCGACGACCTGTTCGCCGTGCTCGGCAGCCTGCAGCCCGGCGCCGAGCTGGCGGTTTCGCTGGTGCGCGGCTCGGAGGCGATCGACGTGACGGTGGTGTTCCCGGCGGACTGACGGCGGCGTCCGGCGCACCGCCGGGCGGGCTCAGACGATGCGGAACCAGTTGTTCGTCGAACGGCCGTCGGGATGTCCACTGTCGGGCTTCAACCGATCGCCCTCGATGCGGAACCACGTGCACGTCGACTTGCCGTCGGGGTGCCCGACGTCGGGCTTGACCTTGTCACCGACGATGCGGAACCAGTTGCTCGAGGAGCGCCCGTCCGGGTGACCGCTGTCCGGCTTGAGCTTGCTCCCGACGACGCGGAACCAGTTGCTCGACGACCGCCCGTCCGGGTGGCCCGTGTCGGGCTTCAGCTTCGAGTTCTCGAACCGGGTCTCCATGCTCCGACCTCCGGGTGGGCCGATCGGCTCGAGCGAGCGACGTTGCTCGCCGACGTCGGCCTCCCGCGTCCATCATCGCAGGTCGATCAAGGGCGCCGGACCGGCGGTTCGGGGCCGACGATGTCGACGAGCAGCTCCATCGAGCGGATCCAGTCCTCGGCCGACGTCCGCCACGGCGCCGAGACGACGTGCTCGACGCCGGCGGCCGCATACGCCGCGACCTCGTCGCGGATCAGGCCCGGGTCCATGCCCTGGGGGTCCCAGCCGGTGCGGTAGGAGACCACGAAGTCCGAGCCGGGACGGCGCTCGCGCATCCTCGCGACGATCGGGGCGAGCGCCTCCGGCGCGGTGCCGATGCCCTGGTAGCCGTCACCCCGCCTCGCGGCGCGCTCGAACGCCGCGGCGCTCGAGCCGCCGATCAGGATCGGGATGGTCGACGTCGGCTGGGGGAGGACGCGGACGTCCTCGAACTCGTAGTGCCGGCCGCGGAACGTCGCCGGGTCGTCGGTCCACACCAGCCGCATGATGTCGATCGCCTCGTCCATGCGCGCGCCACGGGTGTCGAAGCGCTGGTCGAGCGCAGCGAACTCGGCGGCCGACCACCCGACGCCGGCAACGACCGAGAGCCGTCCGCCGCTCAATCGGTCGAGGCTGGCCAGGCTGTTGGCCAGCTGCAGCGGGTGGTACTGGGGGACGACGAGCACCGACGTGCCGATGCCGATCGTGGTGGTCGCCGCAGCGGCCCAGCCGAGCGTCAGCAGCGGCTCGAAGAGGTAGGGCGACGGGTACGTCTGCGCGGCCGGTTGGAGGACGTGGTCGCTGACCCAGACGTCGGCGAGGCCGAGCTCCTCGGCGCGGACGGCGACGGCCCGGATGGCGGCCGGTGAGGCTGCTCGGCCGTACTGCGGCAGGTGCACGCCGAGTCGCATGCCGGCACGGTAGTGACGGTGCGGCGCCGATCGAGCCTCAGGGCAGTGCGCCGGCGGCGCGCAGCACATCGGGGTTGAAGCACTCCGTGAGGCGCGTGATCAGGCCGTGGCGGAACTCGAACAGGGCGATCACCTCGGCGGCGTGGGTGCGGCCCGAGGCGAGCACCTCGATGTCGGTGCGCCAGCGGGCGACGACCACGTCGGGATCCTCGGTTGCCGTGATCCGGCGGTCGAGGAACTGAGCCCGTCCGTAGCCGGCGAAGACCGCCGCGAACACGGCTCGGATCTGGGCCCGACCATCGGCGCCGGGCAGCAGCGGAGGCGGGGAGAACGGGGCCATGACGTGACCGTCCTCGGTGAACAGGTCGACGACGGCCGGGATGTCGTGGGCGGACAACAGGTCGAGGATGCGGTCGGCGGTCTGCTCGTTGCGGTGGGCGCCGCGCCGCCGTGTGAGGGCGGGTGCGCTGGTGGCGTTCATCGTTCCAGCATCCGCTCCGGTGGTCGGCGGTGCTGGGAGCGGGCGTGGAGATCTGCTGGAGGCGCGTCGGGAGCGACCGTCAGAAGAAGCTGCCGCAGAACGGCGCGTCGGGCGTCGCGAACAGCGCGTCGGCGAGTGTCAGGACGGCGAGAGGTCCGGTCACGCCAGTCGCCCGGACATCGACGGCGCCGGCGGCGGCGAGCGTCGTCCACCGCACACCGCCGAGGTAAGCGGCCGCGAGCGTGGCCACGTCGACGGCCAGGTCGGCGGTGGCGGGATCGACCTCGACCCGGGAGGCGCCCTTCGGCTCGACGCGGTAGGCGCCCTCGTTCTCCGGGAACCGGTCGTCGCGCACCGCGACCGTGACGGCACCGTTCGCGGCGTCGCTGTAGGACCGGGCCGCGAGCGCGGCGTCGACGTCGAGGAGGCGCAGCCATTGCTCGTCGTACAGCAGCGCCACGCGGTAGGCCCGCCGGTCGCGCGCTGCGAACCGGATGAGGTCGTCCACCGGTCGCTCCTCGGCCGTCCAGGTGCTGACGAGGTCGACGTCGCAGAGGTACTGCCAGAGCGCCATCTCGACCGCCGGCGTGGCGCCGATCAGGTCGCTGACCGCGCCGCGGGCTTCCGGCACGGTGCCGGCGGCGACCTTCCAGCTCGTGCCGTAGTGCACGTAGCCGTCATCGGTACCGTCGGCACCGGTGTGCACGACGACGAGCTCGGCGTCGCCGCCGTCGGACAGGGCGTTCTCCAGGTAGCTGCGCCACATCCAGTCGGGCCGGCTGATCCGTCCCGGCCTCGCAGCGATCCGGTCGTAGAGCGGCGGCACCGTCGTGAGCAGCTCGTCGGGCGGCAGCACGCGGAACGAGCCGCCGGTGGCGGCGCCGGCGACGGGACGGGCCGCCGCCGGATCGACGACCACCTCGAGCGCCTCGCCGGCGACGCCGAACCCGAAGCGGTGGTAGATGGTCGCCTCCGAGGCCCGGAGGCTGGCCAGCACCTGACCGCGCCGGCGGGCGTCCGCGAGCAACGTGCCGAGCAGGTCGGCGGCGACGCCCCGTCGGCGGTGGGTCGTGCGGACGCCGACCCGCGACACCGCGGCGGTCGCCACGCGGGCGCCGCCCGGGACCACGGTCTCGACCGGGTACGACGCGGCGTGGCCGACGCACCGCGCGCCGTCCCACGCCGAGACGGAGTCGCTCGCCTGCCAGCTCTCGAGCCGCTTGGCCCAGGTGTCGTCGTCGTCGGGTGCGTGGAGCAGCGCGCTCGACGTGACGGCGGCAGCCGCCCGCAGCTCGCCGGGGCGCGTGGCGCGGATCTCGATCACGCGTGGATGGTCGCGCGTCCGGCGGGGGCGCCGGCCGGAGGTTCCGAGCTCAGACTGCGAGCAGGTCGCGCGCGCCGGTGTCGCTCGATGGGTGGCGCAGCTTGCTCATCGCCCGGGCCTCGATCTGGCGGATCCGCTCACGGGTGAGGTTGAAGTGCTCACCGACCTCCTCGAGCGTCCGCGGCTCGCCGCGGTCGAGGCCGAAGCGGAGCTTGAGGATCTCGCGCTCGCGCTCGTCGAGCGGGGCGAGCAGCCGGGCGATCTCGTCGGGCAGCAGCGCGGTCGCCGCGACCTCGAACGGGCTCTCGGCCGAGCGGTCCTCGACGACGTCGCCCAGCTCGGCGTCGCCGTCCTCGCGCAGCGGCTCGGACAAGGACAGCGGCTCGGCCGCGAAGCGCAGGGCCTCGGTCACCTTGTCCTCCGGCATCTCGACCTCGCGGGCGAGCTCGGACAGCGTGGCCGGCCGCCCGTACTTCAGCTCGAGGCGGGAGCGCGCCTTCTGCAGCCGGGCCAGCGTGTCGCCGGCGTGGACGGGCAGGCGGATCGTGCGACCGGTGTTGGCGATGCCGCGGGTGATGGCCTGGCGGATCCACCACGTGGCGTACGTCGAGAACTTGAACCCCTTCCGCCAGTCGAACTTCTCGACGGCGTGCATCAGGCCGAGGTTGCCCTCCTGGATGAGGTCGAGCAGGGGCAGGCCGGACGCCTGGTACTTCTTGGCGATCGACACCACCAGCCGCAGGTTCGACTGCACGAACTGCCGCTCGGCCTCTTCGCCCTGGCGGGCCGTGCGGCGCAGCTCGCGCTTGCGGGCCGCGGTGACGTCCTTGCCCCCGGCGTCCAGCCCTTCGATCGCCTCTTTGCCTGCCTCGATCGCCTTGGCGAGTCGGACCTCGTCATCCTTGGTGAGCAAGGTGTACTGCCCGATATCCGTGAGATAGAGGCGTACGAGGTCTTCGTCATCGCGTTCAACGCGATCCTTGGCCACGGCGGCTCCTTTGCTACCGTCCGGATCGGGCGGTTCGTCGGGCGATGATCCACCGCTGCCGAGGCGGGGAATGTGCTCACGATACCGACGTGGTCAAGACCACCAACCCGGAACACTCCTGTTCACACGGTGCATCGGCATCGCGATTCGAGATGTTCGTGCGATTGTTCATCGACGCCGGCGATGGGTGGCCTTGGGCTCGGTGACCGGTCGCACGCGCCGGAGGAGGGGTGGCGGTCGGTGCGAACAGGCGCGACGATGGTGAGGACCAGGTAAGAGGCAGGACTCGTCCGCCATCGCCAACCGTGCCGGACGGTACATTTTTCGCAGCGGCGCGATGTGCGCCCAGGTTCGAAGGGAGACCACTGGTGCCCAACCCCATCCTCAACGACAAGCAGTTCGAGGAGGCCAAGTCCGGCTGGGCCGCGCCCCAGGCGCCGAGCCCGGGTGGGCAGGTGTGGCCGGCACCCGGGCAACCGACCGCCGCCCCGATCAGCGACGGGCCGGTGAGCCCGTGGCGCTCCGGCGTGATGACTGTCCGCGGCTCGATCACGGCCACCGCCGTGCTCTTCGTGCTGCTGCTGGCCAGCGCGACCGTGGGCTGGATGAACACGTCCCCGGCGACGACCAACCCGCAGACCGGCGAGCTCGAGGTCAGCTTCCCCGGGCTCGCGTTCGTGGGTGTCATCGTCGGCTTCGCCTGCGTCATCACCCTCTACTTCCGGCCGAAGTGGGCCAAGGTCCTCGGGCCCGTCTACGCCATCGCCGAAGGCTTCTTCGTCGGCGCCATCTCCCGCGTCTTCGAGGAGCAGTGGAACGGCATCGTCGTGCAGGCCGCCGGCGCGACGATCGCCGTGTTCGCCGTCATGCTGCTGCTCTACAACACCAAGATCATCAAGGTCACCGACAAGTTCCGGCGCACCGTCGTGTTCGCCACGCTCGGGATCATGGTGCTGTACCTCGTCTCGTTCGTGATCTCGCTGTTCGGTGGCAGCGTGCCGTTCATCAACGACGCGTCGGCCATCGGCATCGGCTTCAGCGTCCTGGTGTGCGTGATCGCGGCGATGAACCTGGCCCTCGACTTCGACTTCATCGATCGGGGCGCGAAGGCCGGCCTGTCGAAGGACTACGAGTGGGTCGCCGCCGTCGGGCTGCTCGTGACCATCGTCTGGTTGTACCTCGAGATCCTGCGGCTGCTCGCCAAGCTCCGCCAGAACTGATGCCCGGCGCCGAGCGGCGGATCCTCGGGGCGTTCCTCGAGACCGTCGCCGGGACCGCCGCCGGCGCCGGTGTCGCGTACGCGGCCGGGTCGTTCGTCGGCTTCGGGTGGCCGGCCGCCGCGATCGGCGCCGCCAACGGCGCCATCGGTGGCTGGCGGGGTACGTACAGCTGGCGCCGTCCGCAAGGCGTCGCGGCGTTCGTGCTCGACAGCTCGTGGGCGCTTCCGATGACTGCGGCCGCCCTCGTCGCCCACGCCGTCGCCGCCATGCAGCCGAGGCGCGGCGGCTACGTCGGCGCACTCAGCCGGCGCGCCGACCGCCACGTCTACGAACGGGGCCTCGTCATGCGGCGAGGCTTCCTGATCACCATCGGCAACACCGTGAACGGGGCCGGACCCACTGGTCGCACGTCGGCGCGCCGCCGGCGACTGGTGACCGACCACGAGGACGTGCACGTGTGGCAGGGCCGCTGGCTCGGGCCGCTGTACCCCGTGCTCTACGGCGGGTGGATGGTCGCCGGTGCCGTCGTCGGCGCCGCTGTCTGGGCGCTGCGCCGGCGGCGGGAGCGCCTCGCCGACGTCGTCGAGACGTCCGCGTACTACCTCAACCCGTTCGAGTGGTGGGCCTACAGCCGGGACGGCCACTGGCCGCCGGCGAGCAAGGTCAGCGGCCTCGGATGGCGGGCACCGTGCGTGCGACCGCTGAGCGAGACGCCACGTCGGACGCGGCTCGTGCCATCGGACGCGCCAACGGCCGGGGCCGCTCAGGTCGGGTAGGAGATCAGCTCCACGAGGTTGCCGTCGGGGTCGCGCGTGTAGACGCTCGTGCCCGTGATGGTGCTCGCGGCCCGACCACCGAGCCGGTCGACCGGTCCCTCGACGATCTCCGCCCCGATCGACGTCAGCAGCTCGACGGCGCCGACGGCATCACCGTCCCACACGAAGCAGAAGTCGCCGCAGCCCGGCACCGCCGTCGGGCCGCGCAGCGTGAACGCCGGGTCGTGCCACATCGCCGGGCCGTGGACGTTGATCTTGGTGTCGCCGAGGACGAGCGAGAAGCTGCCGCGGCGCCCCGCCCGCCAAGCCTCGTCACCGACGACGGAGAATCCGAGGGCCCGGTAGAAGACGATCATCTCCTCCGGGCGGTCGGTGGGGATGGCGGCGTGGTCGAACGAGTGGACGGCGATCGCGCAATGGTACGGACCGTGGCCGGCGTCGGATCGCTCGCTCGATGACCCGCGCCGCGGGTTGGTGATGGTGGAGCTGTCGATGTCGCTGGACGGCTACATCGCCGGACCGAACGACGGGCCGGAGAACGCGCTCGGTGACGGCGGGGAGGCGCTGTTCGTGTGGATGGGTGCCGGGCCGCAGCGCAACCGCGTGGACCGGTGGTCGTGCCCGCTCGGCGGCGGGGTCCGCCTGCTCGACGAGATCCCGGTCACGCCGGAGCAGACCCGCGTCATCCCCTCCGACGGCGTCACCCGGGATGGGTGGGTTGCTCGGTCCGGCCGAGGGCCTCTACCACCGCCTGGGCGTGGCGTGGGCCGCACGTGGCGTGCCGGTCCTGCGCGTGGGGTACCGGTTGCCGAACGACCTCGACGCCTGCAGCCTCGACGTGGCGGCCGCCGTCCAGCTCGTGAACGGGGCGGGTGCCGAGCGGATCGTCGTCGGTGGCCACAGCTTCGGCGGCGCGGTGGCCGTCCGCGTCGGCGTCGGGCTCGACCCGCTCGTCGCCGGCGTCGTCACGTTCGCCACCCAGTCGGCCGGTTGCGAGGTCGCCGGCGGACTGCACGGCAAGCCGCTGCTGCTGTTCCACGGTGAGCGCGACGAGATCCTCCCGCCCGAGGCGAGCGACATGGTGCGGGCGATCGCCGGGGCCGGCGAGGTCGTGCGGCTCCCCGGCGACGGCCACCTGCTGGCCAAGAGCGCCGACATCGTCTGGGAGCGCCTCGAGGCCTGGCTCCCGGCGGTTCTCCATCGAGAGAGCTCCTGCTGAGCGCGACATCGATCGGTGGAGAACCGTCGCTGGACGCCAGGGGCGGAGGTGCCGGCGTGGCAGATTGGGTCGGCCATGCCGACGTCCGCTGCCTCGACGATGTTCGACTTCTCCGGGAAGGTCGTGCTCGTCACCGGGGCCACCGGCGGCATCGGACGGGTCACGTCGCTGCTGTTCGCCGAGCTCGGAGCCGACCTCGCGCTCGTCGGGCGCAACGACGAAAAGCTGCGGGTGCTGGCGGCGGAGGTCGAGGCCCACGGCGCCCGGGCCGTCCCGATCGTCACCGACGTCAAGGACCCGGTCGCCTGCGAGGCTGCGATCACCGTCACCGGGAACGCGCTGGGCCGTCTCGACGTCCTCGTCAACAACGCGGGCGGCAGCCGGGCGAAGCCGTTCGACGAGACCGAGCTGCGCGACTTCGACGCCATGCTGGCGCTCAACCTGCGCGGCCCGTGGGTGCTGAGCATGGCGGCGCGCGACCTCCTCGCCGCCCACGGCGGTGGTGGCATCGTCAACATCTCGTCGATGGCCAGCGTGCGCGCCGTCGAGCACTCGGCGCCCTACGGCATGGCCAAGGCCGGGCTCAACAACATGACGACGGTCATGGCCGCCGCGCTGCACCGGCGCAACATCCGCGTCAACGGCCTGGCCCTCGGTGTCATCAAGACCGCGGGCTTCTACCGCTCGATGGACGTGATGGGCATCGACGCCTCGACGGTCGCCGGCGGGCCGCCCGAAGACGTCGCCTGGGCGATCGCCTTCCTCGCGTCGCCGGCCTCGCCGCACTTGAACGGCGTGACGATCCCGCTCACGGGCGGGCTCCCCTGACGTCGGACGACACCGTCCCCCGTCGGAGCCGTCCCGCCAGCATCGGCAGCGTCAGGACGGACAACATCGCCGCGCCGACGAGTGCCGCCGCCGTCGCTGAGCGCAGCCGGCCGGTCTGGACGCCGATGCCGGTGATCACCACCACGAGGGGCAGCTCGGTCGCGAGGTACAGTCCGAGCGAGACGCGATCGACGAGCGATCGCGAGTAGAGGACCATCGCCGGCCCACCGCGGACGACGACGAACGCGAGCAGGAACGCGGGGATGGCCAGCAGGATGACAGGGTTGTCCTCGATCGACGCGAGGTCGAAGCGAATCCCGCTGACGACGAAGAAGATCGGCACGAAGAACCCGAACCCGAGACCGTCGAGCTTGGCCTCGACGAGCTCGGCCTCGCGCTCGCTGGCCCCGGCGGAGAACAGCCGGAAGATCATCCCGGCGGCGAACGCACCGAGCAGGACGTCGAGCCCGAGCTCGTCGGCCACCCACACCATGGCGGCGATGAACAGCATCACGAGGCGCACGGCGAACTGGCCGCTCGTCGTCAACGTGGCGTCGAGGATGTGACCGAGCCGCTCGCCGCGCGGCCGGGCGGCCAGCGCGGCGGCGCCCAGCGTGATGGCGACGAACCCGATCAGCACGCCGACGGTCCGCGCCGGGTTGTCCGTCGACAGCAGCACGGCGATGGCGATCAGCGGCCCGAGCTCGCCGACGGCCGCGCCGGCGAGCACGTCGGTGCCGAAGGCGGTGCGCAGCTCGCCGCCGTCGCGCAGGATCGGCAACAGGGTGCCGAGGGCGGTGGTGGTGATCGCCAAGCCGACGACGAGCGCGGAGCGGGGGCCGTCGAGACCGACGATGGCGGTGGCCAGTGCGATGCCGAGCGCGAGCGAGACCAACCACGACGTCACGGCGCGCTCGAGGGGACGCCCGCTCACGCGGTGCACGTCGATCTCCAGCCCGGCCAGGAACATCAGCGTCGCCAGGCCGAGCTCGCTGAGGAAGTTGATGATGTCGTCGTCGTTGGCCCAGTGCAGCACCGGTCCGATCAGGATCCCGGCAGTGATCTCGATGACGACGCCGGGGACGCGGACCCACCGCTCCAGCAGGTCGCCGACGACCGGGGCGGCGGCGACGACGATCAGGATCACGACGAGCGACGAGAGCGTCGTGTCGATCACGGCCGCCGATCCTGGCAGCTGCTGTGATGCGGAGGCGGCGTCAGTCGGGTCGCCTGGGCAACCCGAGCCGGGCGAGGAGCCGGGCGTCGTAGAACACGACGTTGCGGGCGATCCCGTCGGGGCGGCACGTCAGGACCTGGAGTGAGTGCAGCGCCGGTGCGCCGGTGTCATCGGGGACGTACGCGATCAGTGCCTCCTGGCCGTTGGCGCCGGTCGGGACGGCCTGCCACCGTCGACCGCGCCGTTCGTACACGGCGGCCATGAACGCGCCGTAGTCGGCCCGACCGGCGAACCAGGCCGGCATCGGCGGCATCTCCAGATGGACGTCCAGCGTCACGAGCCGCTCGATGGCGGCGACGTCCGCGCGCTGGAACGCGTCGACGTAGGCAGCGACGAGCTCGGCACGTCGAGGGTCCCCGGGGTCGAGCTCGGCGGGCTCGTCGGTGGTCGAGGCGAGCGTGGCGCGCGCCCGTTGCAGCGCGCTGTCGATCGCCGCCGGCGAGGTGGCGAGCACGTCGGCGATCTCGGCACTCGACATCGCCAGCGCTTCGCGGAGGATGACGGCGGCGCGCTGGCGGGCCGGGAGGTGCTGCATCGCAGCGACCACCGCCAGGCGGACGTCTTCGCGCCGCGCGACGACGTCGGCCGGGTCACCGGGCGGCGGCGACCACACGTCCGGGAACGGCTCGAGCCACGCCACCTCGGTCGACGGGACGAGCGGTCCGGACGGATCGCGGCTCGGCGCGCCGAGGTCGGCCGGCAGGGCGCGGCGGCCCCGACGGTTCGCCGCCGTGATGCAGACGTTGGTGGCGATCCGGTGGAGCCAGGTCCGGATCGAGGCCCGACCGGCGTCGTACCGGTCGCGTGCCTGCCACGCCCGCACGATCGTCTCCTGCACCGCGTCGTCGGCGTCGTGCACCGAGCCCAACATGCGGTAGCAGAACCGCCGCAGCTCGCGACGGTGCGGCTCGAGCTCGTTCTCGAAGGCGACCGCTGGCTGGTCCATCGCCCCAGCATGCCGACTCGGCCGCCGACCGATGGATCGTGGGCCCGGCGCGAGTACATCTCGGCATGAGCACCTGCCTGGAGGACCGTCCATGACCAGCTTCGCCATCGCCCTGCCGCAGACCGTCGAGGCCGGACGCTTCGATCCGAACGCCCTGCGGCGCTTCGTCGTCCGCGCCGATGCGCTCGGCTTCGACAGCCGCGTGGACGCACGAGCAGGTGCTCGGCGACCTGCCCGTCCTCGCGCCGCTCGACGTGCTGGCGTTCGCCGCCGCCTGCAGCGAGCGCATCCGGCTCGGCTGCGCAGTGCTGATCAGTTCGCTGCACAGCCCGGTGCACCTGGCCAAGAGCCTGGGCTCGCTCGACCAGCTCTCGGCCGGGCGCCTGGAGATCGGGTTGGCGGGCGGTGGCGGCTTCCGGGCGTTCGGAGCGTTCGGCGTCGATCCGTCGACGTTCATCGCCCGGTTCAACGAGGGCCTCGACGTGATGCGGCGCTTGTGGACCGAGGAGCGCGTCGACCTGGCCGGACGATTCGTCCAGCTGCAGGACGCGGCGATGGAGCCGAAGCCGGTCCAGCAGCCCGCTCCGCCGGTGTGGTTCGGCGGCAGCCACCCCGCCGCGCTGGCGCACGCCGTCGCGTCGGCGGACGGGTTCTTCGGCGCTGGATCGCAGTCGACGGCCCAGTTCGCCGCCCAGGTCGCGGTCGTCCGGGACCGGCTCGCCGCCACTGGACGCGATCCGGCCTCGTTCCGCATCGCCAAGCGCGTCTACATCACCGTCGACGACGACGCCGACCGGGCCCGCGCCGCGATGTCGTCGTCGCTGCACGGCTTGTACGACTACTTCGGCCTGCCCGATCTGACCCACGTGGCGGTCAGCGGGCCGCCGGCCGCCGTCGCCGCCGGTCTGCGCGACGTCGCGGCCGCCGGCGCCGAGCTGATCCTGCTCAACCCGCTGCACGACGTCGAGGTCCAGATGGAGCGGCTCGCCGCCGAGGTCGTGCCGCTCTTCTCGGACGCCGCCGGGCCGGCGCGAGCTTCTGTGTGAGTTCCGGGGCCACTTCTGGCCCCGGAACGGAGTCAGAACCTGATGCGCCGTGCTAGGTCGCGCTGACGCGCCAGGCGGCTTCGTCGGCGCCGAGTGCGGTGGCCGGTGGGCCGTCCGTGCGGTACTCGAGGAGCATCGCCCGCCACGGTCCCGACACCTCGAGCTTGCCGAGGATCGCGCTCACGCCCCAGACGACGCGGTCGAGGATCACGAACGACGGCGGCATGTTCAGCTTGGCGATCACGGCGGCGTGCGGGCCGTTGATGTCGAAGATCCGCCCGAGCGTGTCGCGCATCCAGTCGCGGGTGAACGTGAACTCGTCGGCGAGGTAGGGCCGGTAGGGCGCCGACACGTAGTCGAAGACGGCCTGCGGTTCGAGGCCGTGGCCACCGGCGAGGAAGCCGGACTTCTCCATCGCCGTCACCAGGCGCTCGGGATCGCGGTGCACGACGATGGCGTCCAGGCTCGGCTCGAGGCGCTCCCACTCGCCGGGATCCCACCGCTTGACGAGCCCGAAGTCGAGGAACGTCACGCTGCCGTCGTGGTGGAAGCGGTAGTTGCCGGGATGCGGGTCACCGTTGAAGGCGCCGAGGCGCTGGATCGAGTGCTGCCCGAACCGCCAGATCACCTCGCCGACGCGCTGCTTGGTCTCGGGGGGTGCGGTGTCGACGAACTGCTGCCACGACATCCCGTCGATCCACTCCGTCGTCAGCACCCGCTCGTGGGACAGCTCGGGCACCAGGGTCGGGATGCGGACCCACGGGTGACCGGCGAAGTGGGCGGCGAACTCGGCGATGTTGCGGGCCTCGAGGCGGTAGTCGAGCTCCTCGCGCATGCGCGCCCGCAGCTCGTCGACGAGGCCGCGGGCGTCGAGCCCGTTCAGGGCCATCGCCGAGAACACGGTGTACATGACCTCGGCGCCGTCGAGGTCCTCCTCGATGGCTTCGCGGACCCCGGGGAACTGCACCTTGACGGCGACCTCGCGACCGTCGGTCGTCTCGGCCCGGTGGACCTGGCCGATGCTCGCGGCCGCCACCGGCAGGTCGTCCCACCGACGGAAGACCCGCTCGGGTTCGTCGCCCAGCTGCTCGCGCACGACCTCGGCGGCGAGCGACGGCGCCATCGGCGCGGCGTCGGCCTGCAGCATGGCGAGGGCGGCTTGGGCGTCGTCGGGGAGGCCCTCGGCGATGAAGCTCACCAACTGGCCGACCTTCATCAGGACGCCCTTCATCTCGCCGAGCTCCTTGGCGACGTCCTCGGCGGTGCGGATCGCGAACTGCTCGTCGAGCTCGGCGCGACGCTCGGCCGGCGTGAGCAGTCGCCGGGCTCGCGTCCCGGCGAAGCGGACGCTGTTGCGGGCCGTCATCTTCCACATCCGGCGCGACCGCGACGACATCACCCGGCTGATCTTGCGGCCGGCCGTCGCGACCAGCGCCCCGATGCCGATGCCGCCGGCTGCGACCGCGACGGCACGGCGGGGCTTCACGACGATCCCGGCTCGGTGGTCTCCGGCGGGGAGGGCGCGTCCTCGTCGGGCCAGTAGCTGCCGTCGTCGAGGGCGGCCAGGGCCTCCTCGACCTCGGCGAGGTCGGCGGCGATCGCATCGAGGTCGGGCATCGCCGTCACCACCTCGTCGGCCGCCACGGGTTCGGCTGACGCCGCCTCGGGATCCACCGCCGAGACGCTACCGCGCGCTCGACGCGACGGTCCTGGCCGAGGTGCCACGCCGGCGCGAGGGCCCGGTCGCCTACATTCGCGAGGGTGACGTCCGGCCGCCCGAACCGCTCCCGTTGGCGCGACCTGCCGACGGCGGCATGGATGCTGGCGCCGTCGATCCTCATCCTCTCGGCGTTCTTGGTCTATCCGCTCGGCCGGGCCGTGTGGCTGGGCCAGACCCGCTGCAACGCCCAGGGCGACGAGTGCGTCTCCAACGGGTGGGACCAGTACGTCGACGTGGCCCGCAGCGAGCAGTTCCAGCACGCCGTCTGGGTGACGTTCAAGTTCGCGCTGCTGACGGTGCCGGCCGGGCTCGTGCTCGGCGTCGGGCTCGCCGCACTGGCCGACAAGTACCTGCGCGGCCTGGCGATCTACCGCTTCATCTTCTCCTCGACGATCGCCACCGGCATCGCCGTGGCCAGCCTGATGTGGTTGTTCCTCCTGCAGCCCGACATCGGCGCCATCGCCAACGTCGAGTGGATCGCCGACCTTTTCCCAGTGATCAAGTCGCCAGGCTTGCTCCGCGACGCCGACACCGCCCTCCCGGCCGTCGCGGTGACGACGATCTGGGCCAACCTCGGCTTCACGTTCCTGCTCATCACCGCCGGGCTGCAGGGCATCCCCCGCGACCTGCAGGAGGCGGCCGCGGTCGACGGCGCCGGTGGCGTACGCCGCTTCTGGAGCATCACCGTGCCGCTGCTCGGCCCGCAGCTGCTCTTCGTGCTGATCGTCCTGACCACCAATGCGTTCCAGGCCTACGGCCAGATCGACCTGCTGACGGGTGGTGGCCCGCAGCCACAGGCGTCGACCACGACGATCACCTACCTGACGTACGGCACCAACTCCATCATCAACGGCAACCTCGGCCTGCAGTCGGCCGTCGCCGTGCTCTTGTTCTTCGTGCTGCTCCTGTTGTCCGTCCTGCAGCTCGTCGGCATCGGCCGCCGGGTCCACTACGCATAGGCCGTGCCGTGACCGTCGACGACATCACCACCTTCGACTCGCCCACCGGTTGGCGGCGCGTCGCCCGCTACGCGCTGCTGATCGCCGTCTCGATGATCATCCTGTTCCCGATGTACACGACGGCCGTGGCCGCCCTGAAGCCCGGCAACAAGGTGCTCGTCAACCCGCTCGTCCCCGACGGGTTCACGCTCAGCGTCCTGCAGGAGGCGTGGACCGAGGGGCACATGGGGCGCTACATGATCAACTCGATCGTCGTGGCCGTGATCGTCACCGTCGCCCAGGTCGTGACCGCGGTCCTGTCGGGGTACGCGTTCGCCATCCTCGAGTTCCCCGGCCGCAACGTGCTGTTCGTCGGCTTCCTCGCCACCATGCTGATCCCGCTCGAGGCGACGCTGGTCGTGAACCGCGAGACGATGGACTCGCTCGGCTGGCTCAACTCGTTCCAGGGCCTCACGGCGCCGTTCCTGGCCACGGCGTTCGGGACGTTCCTGATCCGCCAGGTGTTCATGCAGCTGCCGCGCGACCTCCGTGACGCGGCGGCGATCGACGGCGTCGGCCACCTGGGGTTCCTGCGTCACGTGGCCGTGCCGCTGGTCCGGCCGACCATCGGGGCGATGGCTGCCCTGGCATTCCTGTCGTCGTGGAACCAGTACCTGTGGCCGAACCTGATCACCACCGAGCAGGACATGAACACGCTGCCGAGCGGGCTGAAGTTCCTCAGCGATTCGGCCCTCGACAAGCCGAACGTCCTGATGGCCGGTGTGATCATCGCGTTCCTGCCGATCATCGTCGTGATGCTGACCTTCCAGCGCCAACTGGTGCGCGGACTCACCGCGGGCGGCGTCAAGGGATGACACGTCGGGTCCTGCTCGCCGGGGTCGTCGCCGCGTGTGCCTCCGTTGCCGCATGCGGGTCGGGGGACTCGATCCTGCAGGCCGGCAACGATCCCCCGCCGGCGACCACCACGACGGCGCCGCCGCCCGTGGTGACGGCGGCGCCGGGCGAGACGTTGCCGGCCACGACCGAGCCGCCGATCGCGACGACGACCACCACGCCGCTGGCGTCGTTGCCACCGTGCCCGGTCGACGCCCTCGACACCGCCGGCGGCACGGTGGACATCACGTTCTGGCACGGCCTGACCGGCATCCTCGACGACACGCTGATCGATCTCGTCTCCCAGTACAACGCCAGCCAGTCCAAGGTGCGTGTGACGCTCGAGAACCAAGGCGGCTACGCGCAGACGATCGACAAGTTCGTCCAGAGCAGCCAGGACAGCCGGCCCCAGATGGTGCTGCTGCCCGAGTACATGGTCCAGCAGATCGCCGACTCGGGGTCGGTGATCCCGGTGGGCGCGTGCATGGAGGCCGACGAGTTCGACACCGCCCCGTTCCTGCCGCGGGCATTGCTGTCGTACCGGACCGAGGGCGTGCAGTGGTCGATGCCGTTCAACGTGAGCGACCCGGTGCTGTACTTCAACAAGGTCGCGTTCCGCGAGGCCGGCCTCGATCCGGAGGACCCGCCGGTGACGCTCGAGGAACTGCGCCAGGTGTCCCAACAGCTCGTCGATTCCGGAGCGGTCGGCGTGGGGATCGCCCTCGACTACGGCGTCGACAGCGGGGGCGGGTGGTTCATCGAGCAGTGGTTCGCCCGGGCCGGAGAGCTCTACGCCGACAACGGCAACGGGCGCCTCGCCCCGGCGACACGCGTCCTCTACGACGGACCGACTGGCGTGGCCCTGATGACCGAGGTGCAGTCGATGATCACCGACGGTCTGGCCGTCTCGGTCGGTCCCAACCCCGGCGGCCAGGACGCCCTGCTCAAGTTGGCCGACCCCGACCAGCCGGCGGCGATGGCGATCGCCACGTCGGCGGGGCTCGGGACGGTGCTGAACGTCCTCGACGGCGGGCTCATCCCCGGCGTGTCGAGGAACGACCTCGGCATCGGGCCGATGCCCGGGCCGAGCCCGACCCCGTCGGCGATCGTCGGCGGCGGGTCGGTGTACGTCGTGGCCGACAAGGGCGACGCCCAGGCGGCGGCGGTGTGGGACTTCATCAAGTTCCTCACGTCGGCCCAGACCCAGGCGACGTGGGCGTCGGCGACCGGGTACGTGCCGATCCGCAACGACGCCCTCGAGCTCGAGCCGCTCCTGACGACGTACGCCACCGACCCCCGGTTCAAGGTCGCCTACGACCAGTTGGTCGCGGGCGAGGACGACCTGGCGTCCGTCGGTCCGGTGCTCGGCCCGCTGCGCGAGGTGCGCGCCGTCACCGCGGCGGCCGTGGCGGCGATCTTCGGCGGGGGCCCGGTGCAGCAGGCCCTGACGGATGCCGCCGTGCAGTCCGACCAGCTGATCACCGACTACAACCTGCGCAACTGAGACCAGTCGCGCCCGCCCATCTGGGGAGCGGGACGAGCGGGGGTGTCGCGTTAGGGTCCGGCGCCATGGCTTCTGAGTTCCCCGCCTTCGACGGTTCGTCCCCCACGCAACAGCAGTTCGGGTCCCCGCCGGAGATGGGCATCGATCCCGACAAGCGCTACACGGCGACGCTCGACACGTCACTCGGGGAGATCGTCATCGCCCTCGACGCCATCAAGGCGCCCAAGACGGTCAACAACTTCGTGTTCCTGGCGCTCAACCACTACTACGACGGCGTCATCTTCCACCGCATCATCCGCGGGTTCATGTGCCAGGGCGGCGACCCGACGGGGACGGGACGTGGGGGCCCCGGGTACCGCTTCGAGGACGAGCTGCCCAAGCCCGGCGAGTACCAGATCGGCTCGGTGGCGATGGCCAACGCCGGCCCCAACACCAACGGCAGCCAGTTCTTCCTGATCTCGGGGGCCGACGGCGTCCGGCTGCCGCCGCAGTACAGCCTCTTCGGCCAGATCGTCAAGGGCCTCGACGTCCTCGAGTCGATGCAGTCGGTGCGCACCGGCGGCGGCGACCGGCCCCACGAGGACGTCGTGATCAACTCGGTCACGATCGCCGTCGGCGACTGAAGCGCTGCTCGACGCACCGGCATGCGTGAGCCGAGCGAGTCGTCGAGCGAGCGAACCATGGGGCAGGGCGCGCTCGACGGGCGGACGGCCATCGTCACGGGCGCCGGTCGTGGCATCGGCGCTGCGGTGGCCGCCGCCCTCGATGCCGCCGGCGCCCGAGTCGCGCTGGTCGCCCGCTCGGCCGACGAGCTCGTCATCACCGCTGCCGGCCTGCGCAACGACCCGCTGGTGATCCCGGCCGACCTCTCGACGGCGTACGGCCCGGGCACCGCCGTCGCTGCCGCGCTCGAGGACTTCGGCGGACGCGCCGACGTGCTCGTCAACAACGCCGGCATCGGCCTGCGCAAGGACACCGAGACGCTCACCGCCGAGGACATGGACCTGGTGTGGAACACCAACGTGCGCTCGGCGCTGCTGGCGACGGCGTCGGTGCTGCCGGGGATGATCGACGCCGGCGCCGGCTCGATCGTGTCCATCAGCTCGGTCGTCGGCTTGCGCGGCGCTCCCCGTCGGGCGCTGTACGCAGCGAGCAAGGCGGCGCTCGACGGCATGACCCGAGCCCTGGCGATGGAGTACGGCCCGCGCGGGATCCGGGCCAACAGCGTCGCGCCGGGGGTCGTCGAGACCGACCTCTGGCGCGCCGACCTGGACGAGCCCGGCGTGACCGCTGCCGTGCTCGGCGTGATCCCGACGCGGCGGGTGTCGAGCGTCGAGGAGATCGCCGACGCCGTCGTCTTCCTCGCGTCCGATGCGTCCCGGGCGATCACCGGTGAGGTGATCGCCGCCGACGGCGGCATCCATGCGACGGTGAACCTGTGGCCGACGGTCTGAGCGCTGCGCTCGAGGCCGCCGTCGCGTTCTGCGAACGACACCGCGCGCGGCGCGCCCCGAGCGAACGAACAGGAAGGTCGGGCTGACGATGGCGCGCCGGACCGCCACCGCCGTGCAGCTTTCGGCCGCCGAGGCCCGGGCGATGGCGATCGGGGCTCAGGGCCTCGCCGACCGCCGTCCGACCGGCCGCGTCGATCGCCGCCACCTGCGCAAGGTCTTCGAGCGCGTCAACGTCATCCAGATCGACTCGGTGAACGTCCTCGTGCGCAGCCAGGAGCTGCCGCTGTTCGCCCGGCTCGGGTCGCACCCCCGACAGCTGCTGCCCGATGCCCTCGCCGACGGAGAGCTGTTCGAGTACTGGGCCCACATGGCGGCGATCGTCCCGGCCGCGCAGCACCGGTTGTTCCGGTGGCGGATGGCCGAGGACCACGGCTGGGGAGGCGTCAGGGCGCTCGCCACGCGGCGTCCCGACCTCCTCGGCGAGGTCCTCGAGCGCGTCCGCCGCGACGGGCCGATCAGCGCCGCCGACCTGCAGGAGCGGGTCGGGCCGAAGCGGTCGTGGTGGGACTGGGACGACGGCAAGATCGCCCTCGAGCACCTGTTCCACCACGGCGACCTGGCGGCCATCCGGCGGCGCAGCGACTTCGCCCGGCTGTACGACCTCGCCGACCGGGTCCTGCCGGCGGCGGCGCTCGATGGGCCGACGCCGACCGAGGCCGAGGCCCGCACCGAGCTGCTGCTGCTGGCCGCCCGCTCGCTGGGTGTCGCCACCCTCGAGGACCTCGCCGACTACCACCGCCAGAGGAACGCACCGTGCAAGCCGCTGGTCGCGGCGCTCGTCGCCGACGGCCGGCTCCTGGCGGCGCACGTCGAGGGGTGGACGCGGCCGGCCTACGTCCACCCGGGCGCGACCGTCCCCCGGCGGCTCGCCGCCCGCGCCCTGCTCAGCCCGTTCGACTCGCTCGTGTGGAACAGGGCGCGCAACGAGCGGCTGTTCGACTTCCACTACCGGATCGAGATCTACGTGCCCGAGCCGAAACGGGTCTACGGGTACTACGTGCTGCCGTTCCTGCTCGGCGACCGCCTCGCCGGCCGGGTCGACCTCAAGGCCGATCGGGCCGCCGGTGTCCTGCGGGTCCAGGGCGCGTACCTCGAGCCCGGCGTAGGCGGCGGCGGGCGGTCGGACGACCTCGCGGTGGCCGCCGACCTGCTCGAGGAGCTCCGCTCGATGGCGTCGTGGCTCGAGCTCGACGTCGTCGCGACGACGTCGCGTGGCGACCTGGCGTCGGCGCTGCGCCGGGCCGGCGCGGCGGGGCTGGACACCGAGGTCGAGCCGCCTCGTTCGCTCGCTCGGGGACTCCCTCGACCCACCCAGCGGGAGGACGGCGCCGGCCGAGCACCCCGCTGAGGGCTGGGCCTCCTGGATACGCTCCGCACGTGTCCACCGACCCCGACCTCGAGCAGGGCGACGGTGGCGCGCCGAACGAGGAACCGTTCACCGAGCAGGTGGTCGACGCCGTCGCCGAGGCCCCGCCGGGCACCACGGTCGAGGCCGAGGAGGTCGTGCTGCCGGCCGACGCCTCGTCCGACGAGCGACGGCTGCCCCGCTGGGTCGTCCCCGCCGTCGATCGTGTTCTGGTCCGGGTTCCTGGGCGCGATCGCGGTCCGCTTCTTCTGGGAGAAGCTGAGCGGGCTCTTCATCCTCCTCGCCATCTCGGTGTTCCTGTCGTTGGCCATCGAACCGGGCGTCAACCGGCTCGCCCGGCGGGGATGGCGGCGAGGGTCGGCCACCGGGCTGATCCTCTTCGGGGTCCTGGCGCTGTTCGTCGTGTTCGTGGCCGCCATCGGCGCGCTCGTCGGCTCGCAGGTCGCCGACCTGCTGGAGAACTCCGAGGACTACATCACCGACACCGTCGACACGATCAACGACACGTTCGGCACCGACCTGAACGCCGACGAGATCATCGCCGACTTCAACGATCCCGACGGCGCCGTCCAGGAGTTCATCGAGGACCAACGCAGCAACGCGATCAACCTGTCCGTCGCCGCCCTCGGCGTGCTGCTGCAGCTGTTCTCGGTGCTGCTGTTCACGTTCTACCTCGTCGCCGACGGACCGAAGATGCGCCGCGCCATCTGCAGTCGACTGACCCCGGCGCGCCAGGAGCGCGTCCTGCGGGCGTGGGAGCTGGCCGGCGACAAGACGGGTGGGTACCTCTACTCGCGGGCGTTGCTGGCCCTGCTCTCGACGATCTTCCACTGGATCGTGTTCCAATCCCTCGGCACCGCGGCACCCGTCGCGCTGGCGCTGTGGGTCGGCGTCGTCAGCCAGTTCCTGCCCGTCGTCGGCACGTACCTCGCCGGGGTGCTGCCGGTGGTCCTGACGTTCCTCGATTCGCCGCTCAAGGCGGCGATCGTGCTGATCGCCATCATCGTGTACCAGCAGGTGGAGAACTACCTGTTCTCGCCCCGCATCACCGCCCGCACGATGGAGCTGCACCCGGCGGTGGCGTTCGGTGCCGCCCTGGGTGGCGCGGCCGTGCTGGGCGCGGTCGGTGCCGTGCTCGCGCTGCCGGCGGCCGCGATGGGCCAGGCGTTGATCAGCGAGTGGGGCGACCGCCACCAAGTCATCAAGAGCGATCTCGTCGAGGTCCGCCACCCGCAGGTCTGGAAGCGGCTGGCGAAGATCCGCAAGGCCCAACGGTGAGCGCGCGGAGCGGCGCCGGCGACGCGACGTCGTTCGTGCCGATCGCCGCGACGACGCGCAGCGGACGAGACGAGAGCCTCCACCACGGCGCCGTCGTCGCCCTGGCCGGTGACGGCTCGGTGGCCTGGAGCGCCGGTGACCCCGACGTCGAGGTCTACGTGCGATCGGCCATCAAGCCGCTGCAGGCGGCGGCGATGGTCGGCGCCGGACTCGACGTGGAGGATCGCCTCCTGGCCGTCGTCTGCGCCAGCCACGACGGCCGTCCCGAGCAGCTGGCGGCGGTCGAGGCCATCCTCGCCGGCGCCGGGCTCGACGTCGCCGACCTCGAGAACACGCCGGCGCTCCCGCTGGACCGGGACGAGGCGACGGCGGCCGTCAGGGCCGGGCGCGCGCCGTCGCCCCTCCTGCAGAACTGCAGCGGCAAGCACGCAGGGATGCTGGCGACGTCCGTCCTCAACGGGTGGCCGACGGCCGGCTACGTCGACCCCGACCACCCGGTCCAGCGGCTCATCCTCGAGGACCTGGGCCAGCTCGCCGGTCCGGTGTCCCACGTCGGCATCGACGGGTGTGGTGCGCCGGCACCCGTGTTGGCGCTGTCCGGGCTGGCCCGGGCGCTGCGCCACCTCGCCGTGCAGGGACATGTCACCTACCGGGCGATGACGGCGTTCCCGGAGATGGTCGCCGGCCCCGAGCGCGACGTCACGCACCTGATGCGGATGGTGCCCGGCCTGGTGGCGAAGGATGGCGCCGAGGGGGTGTTCGTCGTCGCCCTCGACGACGGTCGGGCCGTCGCAGTGAAGGTCGCCGACGGCGCCAAGCGGGCGACCGCGCCGGTCGTCGTCGCGGCGTTGCGGTCCCTCGGGGTCGACCTGGCGTCCGACGCGGTGGTCGTGCCGATCCTCGGACGCGGGGAGCGGGTGGGTGCGGTGCGGGCGCTGGTCGGCGATCCGTGAGCGCTCCGGCGCCCGAGTTCCGGCCGCTCGACGGCGTCGTCTACGGGCGCGTCGACGTCGTGGCGCCCATGCTGCGGCGGGTGATCGCCGAGAACCCGTCGAAGTTCACGTACCGCGGCACCGGCACGTACATCGTCGGGGACGGCGACGTCGCCGTCGTCGACCCGGGCCCGCTGCTCGACTCCCATCGTGACGCCCTGGCCGCCGCGCTGGTCGGTGAGCGGGTGGCGGCGATCCTCGTGACGCACTGCCACAGCGACCACTCACCGTTGGCCGCCTGGTTGCGCGACGAGACCGGCGTGCCGATGTACGCGTTCGGCCCGCACGCGCCGACCGACCCGGCCGATGCCATCGAACTGGACGAGGAGATCGGCGACGGCGTCAGGGTCGAGGAGGCGATCGACGACGCGTTCGAGCCCGACGTGCGCGTCGCCGACGGTGAGGTCGCGGCGAGCGGCCCGGGGTGGACGATCAGCGGCGTCCACACGCCGGGGCACACGTCGAACCACATGTGCTTCGCGTTCCGGGAGCAGGCCGTGCTGTTCCCGGGCGACCACGTGATGGGGTGGTCGACGACCGTCGTGTCGCCGCCGGACGGCGACATGGCCGCCTACATCGAGTCGTTGCGCAAGGTCGCCGGGCGCCCGATGGACCGCACGTACTGGCCCACCCACGGGCCGTCGATCAGTGAGCCGCAGCGCTACGTCGACGCGCTGGTCGCGCACCGCGTGGCCCGCGAGCGCCAGGTGCTGGACGCCGTGCGCACGGGGCTCCACCATGTGCCGGCGATCGTGGCCGTGCTCTACGCCGACGTCGACGAGGCGCTGCACAAGCCGGCCGGGCGATCGGTCCTCGCCCACCTGGTCAAGCTCGTCGCCGACGGCGCGGTGCGGGTCACCGACGACGCCTCGGCCGGCCGCCCCCGCCTCACCTCCACCTTTGAGGCGACGTGAGGCCGCGGCTCCGGTTCTGACGCCGTTCTGGGGCCAGAAGTGGCCCCAGAACTCACAGAGAACCCGAGACGCCGTCAGGGTGACGCGCTGACCGTGCCGTAGGCGGCCATGTCGTCGAGGACCGACGACAGCATCTCGTCGGTCGTCTGCGGGTTGACGATGCACACCCGGTAGCAACACTCGCCGTGCCACCACGTGGGCACGACGAGGGCAACGCCGGCGCGGGCGCGCGACCGGCTCCAGGCCGAGTAGCGCGCCTCGTCCCACCCGTCGACGGCGAACAGCACGACCGAGAGCTGCGGTGCCATCAGCAGCGTGAACCCGTCGCGGCGATCGACCTCGTCGGCGAAGCGACGGGCGACGGCGAGCGTCGTCTCGACGGCCTCGGCGTACGCGTCGGTGCCGTACGTCGCCAGGCTGAACCACAGGGGCAGGCCGCGGGCCCGGCGCGACAGGTGGAAGGCGAAGTCGCTCGGGTTCCACTCGTCGCGACTGACCATGTCGAGGTAGGTCCCGTGCTGGGCGTGCGCGGCCGACGCCAGCGCCGGGTCCCGGTAGACGAGCGCGGCGCAGTCGTACGGTGCGAACAGCCACTTGTGGGGGTCGATGCCGAAGCTGTCGGCGCGCTCGAAGCCGTGCCGGAGCCGATCGGTGGACGGCGCGCAGAGCGCCGCGCCGCCGTAGGCGGCATCGATGTGCAGCCACAGGTCGAGGTCGGCGCAGACGTCGGCGATCGCGTCGAGCTCGTCCACGGCGCCGACGTTCGTCGTGCCGAAGTTGGCGACGACGGCGAAGAGGCCGTCGGACCCCGCGTCGCCGATCGTGTCGCGCAGCGCGACGCCGGTCATCCGCCCGAGCTCGTCAGGGGGCACGAGCAGGACGTCGACGTCCATCACGCGCGCCGCGGCGTGCACCGATGCGTGCGTCTCCTCGGTCGTCGCGAAGCACCAGCGCCCGCCGGCCGGCGACCCGTGCCGGTCGCGAGCGTGGTGGCGGGCCGTCACGAGTGCCGACAGGTTGGCCGCCGAACCGCCGGTGACGAAGCACCCGCCGGCCCCCTCCGGGAACCCGGCCAACGCGGCCAGCCACGCCAGCGTCTGGTTCTCGGCCGCGATGGCACCGGCGCCCCCCTCCCACAGCCCACCGAAGATGCTGGAGGCGCTGACCACGAGGTCGAACATGTTGGCCGCCGGTGTCGGCGCGGTGGCGACGTAGGCGAGGTGGAGCGGCGAGTCCATCGGGCGGCAGGCGTGCATCAGCACGTCGCGGAACAGCGCCAGCGCCTGGTGGCCGCCGACGCCGTCGGGCGAGATCACGCCGTCGAGCGCGACGGCCAGCTGCTCGGCCGGCCGGGCCCCCCACGTCGGGTCCTTCGACGTCTTGAGCCGCTCGATGGCGTACCCGATGACGGCGTGGGCCAGCAGGTCGGTGGCCTCGTCCCAGCGGTGCATGCCGCCAGCCTGCCACCGCGCCGATCGATGGCGGAGCGCCGCCTACTGGCGGACGTAACGGGGGAAGTCGGGCGGCCGGCGCTCGAGGAAGGACGACACGCCCTCGGCGAAGTCCCCGCGGTCGAAGCTCAGCTTCATCAGCTCGATGGCGTCGCGCTCGGCCTCGCCCAAGCCGCGATGGAGGTCGACGTAGACCTGGCGCTTCATGATCGCCAGCGACGTCGGCGACGACATGGCGGCCAGCTCCTGGACGTACTCGACGGCCGCGCTGAGCGTCTCCTCGGCCGGGACGGCGCGGTTCACGAGCCCGATCCGGGCGGCTTCCTCACCCTTGACCTTGCGGGCCGTGAAGAGCAGGTCGAGCGCGTGGGCCGGGCCGACGAGGCGGCTGAGCAACCACGAGATGCCCCATTCGGCGATCAGGCCGCGGTGGGCGAACGACGTCGTCATCACCGCCGACTCGTTCATGATCCGGATGTCGCAGGCCAAGGCGATCGGCACGCCCATCCCTGCCACCGCGCCGTTGATGGCGCAGATGATCGGCTTCGGCACCGACATCAGGAACGTGTAGGTGCCGCGCAGCTCGTCGCTCCACGTGGGGTCGCCGGGCGTCGGGCCGAGGTCGTCCCCGAACGGGACGGCGTCGGAGTCCGAGGAGGCGCCGGCGCCGCCGTCGGCGCCGGACAGCCCTGACAGGTCGTTCATGTCGGCGCCGGCGCAGAACCCCTTGCCGGCGCCGGTGAGGACGATGCCGACGACGTGGGGGTCCCGCTCGGCGACGCCCACGGCGTCGCGGACCTCGCGGGCCATCTGCGACGTCCAGGCGTTCAGCTTGTCGGGCCGGTTCAGCGTGATGACCGCGACCGGGTCCTCGATCTCGAAGAGGATGTGCTCGTACGGCATCCACCGATAATGCCGCACCTGGCGGCCGTCCTCTGCAGCCGCCGGGCGCCGGCTCACCCGAGCTGGCGGTGGGCGCGGTCGATGACGTCGTTGCCGTGGCTGGCCAGCGCCTCGGCGGTGCCGTCGCGGTAGCCGTGCTCCTCGGCGAAGCGCTGGTGCGCGGCGTGGGCGGCGGCGAACGGCAGACGGTCCGTGGCCGCCCAGTCCTCGCGCATCGCGCTGACCATCGATCGGTCCTGCTCGGCGATGGCGGCGGCGAGCTCGAGGGCGTAGGGCACGAGCTCCTCGTGGGGCACGACATGGTTGGCGAGGCCGATCCGCAACGCCGTGTCGGCGTCGACGAAGTTGCCGGTCAGGGACATCTCGCGCGCCTTCGCCGTTCCGATGCGCCGCGGCAGGTCGACGAGCACGGGGCCCGGGTACACGCCGACGCGCAGGTGGGTGTCGGCGAACCGGGCGCGCTCCGACGCCACGATGAAGTCGCAGGCCAGCGCCAGCTCGAACCCGCCCGTGACGGCCGGCCCGTTGACGGCGGCGATCACCGGCACGTTCGAGCGGTGCACCGACGCCGTGAAGTTGGGCAGCCCGGCCAGCGTGTCCACGCCGAGGGCCCGCAGGTCGAGGCCGGCGCAGAACGCGGGGTCGGCGCCCGTCAGCACGATCACCTTCGCGCGCTGGGCATCCGCCACGGCGTCGATCGTCGCCTGGGCCAGCGGCGCGTTCATCGCGTTGCGGGCCGCCGGCCGGTTGAGCCGCAGGAGCGTGACGTCGCCGTGCTCCTCCACGACCACCAGCTCGGAGTCGGGCTCGGACGATTCGGTGGGCATGGCGCCACTCTCGCCCACACGGCGGCGCCGGGTCGAGCGCAGCGGCGACGGTGTCGTCAGATGCCCTCGGCGGCGTCGAGCTGCTCGTCGTCGATGTCGGACCCGGCGTGCAGGCTCTCGAAGACGGCCGGCGGGTCCCGCCACGGATCGGGGAGCGTGCCGCTGGTCGCCGCTTCGATCGTGCGCCACACCCGCTCGGACGTGCACGGCAGGTCGATGTGGCGCACGCCGAGGTGGGCGAGGGCGTCGATCACGGCGTTCTGGACGGCCGGCGTCGAGCCGATCGTCGCCGCCTCACCGATGCCCTTCGCCCCCAGCGGGTTGAGCGGCGTCGGGGTCTGGGTCGAGGAGACCTCCAGCGCCGGCAGCTCGGCCGCCGTCGGGATCGCGTAGTCGGCCAGGTTGGCCGTCAGCGGGTTGCCCTGGTCGTCGTGGCGCACCTCCTCGTAGAGGGCCTGACCGATGCCGGCGACGACACCGCCGTGCTGCTGGCCCTCGACGAGCAACGGGTTGAGGACGGTGCCGCAGTCGTCGACGGCGACGTGGCGCAGCACCCGCGGCTCGCCGGTGTCGAGGTCCACCTCGACGACGGCGATGTGGGCGCCGAACGGGAACGTCGCCGTGCCCTGGTCGAAGATGGCGTCGGCGGCAAGTACCGGCGGCGCCTCGACGTCGCCGAGCAGCCCGGGTGGTGCCTCGTGGGCCCGGCGGGCGAGCTCGGCCCACGTCAGCGCCCCGGCCGGGACGCCGGCGACGCCGATGGTGCCGGCCTCGGTGTCGACGACGATGTCGGCGGCGTCAGCCTCGAGGAGGTGGGCGGCCAGCGCCTTGGCCCGCTCGACGACCGCCTCGGTCGCCCGGTGGACCGCCGATCCACCGAGCTGCAGCGAGCGGGAACCGCCGGTGCCGCCGCCGGACGGGATCAGGTCGGTGTCGCCGTCGACGAGACGGATGCGGTCGATCGGGATGCCGGTCTGGTCGTTGACGATCATCGCGTACGCGGTCTGGTGACCCTGGCCGTGCGCCGACGTGCCCGCCCGCACGGTCGCCGACCCGTCGTCGTGGACCTCGAGGGCGCCGAACTCGCTGGCGCCGCCGCCGGCGGTCACCTCGACGTAGGCGGCGACGCCGATGCCGAGCGCCCGGCGGTCGCCCCGGGCGCGACGCGCCGCCTGCTCGGCGCGCAGATCGTCGTAGCCGATGGCGGCGCGGGCGGCGTCGAGCGGTGTCTCGTAGCTGCCCGTGTCGTACGTGACGCCGGTGAGCGTCGTGAACGGGAAGCTGCTGTCGGCGAGGAAGTTGCGCTTGCGCAGCTCGATCGGATCGATGCCCAGTTCGAGGGCGGCGTGGTCGACGAGTCGCTCCAGCAGTGCCGTGGCTTCGGGACGGCCGGCACCGCGATACGCGCCCATCGGCGTGGTGTTGGTGGTCGCGACGGCCAGGTCGAACTGGATGGCCGGGAACCGGTACGTCCCCTGCGACATCCGACGCGTGCCGGCGGGCAGGAGGGCTCCGATGCCCGGGTAGGCGCCGGCGTCGCCGACGAGGTGGACGCGCAGACCGGTGAACGTGCCGTCGCGACGGCATCCGACCTCGGCGTACTGGATCTGGCCCCGGCTGTGAGGCAGCGACACCAGGTCCTCGCTGCGGGTCGGGGACCAGCCGACCGGTCGGTCGAGGTGGCGGGCGGCGGCGGCCACCGCCGAGTACTCGTGGGACACGCCGGCCTTGCCGCCGAAGCCGCCGCCCACCTGGGGGGCGATCACGTGCAGCACGGCGGGCTCGACGGCGATGGCAGCGGCCAGTTGGTTGCGCACGGCGTGGGGCATCTGCGTCGACGCGTAGAACGTCATCCGACCGTCGGATTCGGGGATCGCGATGCAGCCGTTGGTCTCCATCGGGACGACGGCCATCCGCTGGTTCACGTAGCGGCCGCGCACCACGATGTCGCTGATCGCCTCGAGGTCGATGGCTGGGTCGGTGCTCGTCACGGCCTGGTTCGAGCCGTGATCGGGGAAGACGAGCGGAGCGTCGGGGGCGAGCGCCAGCTCCGGGTCGACCACCGCCGGCAGCGGGTCGTACTCCGTCCAGATCGCCGCGGCGCCGTCGGCCGCTGCGATGGGAGTCTCGGCGACGACCATTGCGATCGCCTCGCCGACGAAGCGCACGACGCCGTCGGCGAGCGGCGGGCGCAGGAAGTCGGGGTGCACCGGCGCGAAGCCGTGGTGCGGTGCGACACCGAGGTCGGCGGCCGTGTACACCGCCACGACCCCGGGGACCGCGAGGGCGTCCTCGATGTGGACGTCCTCCAGCCGGGCGTGAGCGAGCTCGGAACGGGCGAACGCCGCGTGGAGCTTCCCCGGTACGTCGATGTCGTCCATGTAGCGCGCCGACCCGGTCAGCAGCGCCGGGTCTTCGGTGCGCACGACGCGGGTCCCGAGGATCGATCCAGCCACGCGCGGCAACCTATCGGCGCCCGTCGATCTCTGCCCGCTCGAGCGACGTCAGAACCCGAAGCTCGCCGCGCCGACGGCGGCGACGGCGTCGGCCGGCCCGTCGAGCTCGACCCGAGCGACATCCTTGCGACCGTAGAGGTACAGCACGCACTCGCCGATCGGGCCGCGGATCGTCACGTGCGGCTCCTTCGCGCGGACCGTGACGTCGGGGCGGCCGTCGGCGGCCACGACCAACCCGACCGGGCACTTCCGGGTGAGCAGTGATGCGCCGCGCTTGACCATGCCGGCAAGGGCGTCGTCGAGCTCAGGGTCGAGCGACCGCACGTCCCATGCCGGCCGGGCCCGCCGGACGTCCTCGTGGTGGACGAAGAACTCCACGCTGTTGGCCAGGGTGTCGATCACGCCGATGTGCATCGGGTTCCAGATCGGCGGGCCGTTGCGCACCCGGTCGACGATCTCGGTGTACGGGCGCTCCGCCTCGGCCGTGCGGACCCGCTCCTCGTGGGCGGCGAAGAACCGGCTGACGATGCCGAGCGCGGCGTCCGGGCGGCGCTCGCGGATCACGAGGTGGGCGGCGAGGTCGCGGGTGGTCCAGGCGCCACTCAGCGTCGGCGCGTCGGGGCCGACCTCGAGGAACAGGTCGCACAGCGCCGACCGCTCGGCACGGGCGGGTCCGGCAGACATCAGCGCCGAGGATAGGTGAGCGCCGGGACGACGGCGGTCGGCCCGATCTGCCAACCTTGGACCGTGACGGCTGAAGGTCCGAACGGCGGGATCTGCTGCCCGCCCGTGCTCGAGGCGGCCCTCTCCGAGGAGGAGGCCGGTGAGCTGGCCGACGTCCTCAAGGCGCTCGCCGACCCGGCCCGGCTGCGGGTGCTGTCGATGATCGCCGCTGCGCCGTCGGGCGAGGTCTGCGCGTGCGACCTGTCCGGCCCACTCCGGCGTTCGCAGCCGACGGTGAGCCACCACCTGGCCCAGCTCGTGCGGGCCGGCCTCGTGCGTCGCGAGCAACGCGGCAAGTGGGCTTGGTTCCGCGTCGACCTCGAGCGCCTCGCCGAGCTGCGCACCTGCCTGTCGCCGCCGCCCGGCCCGAGCTCCTGAGCGGGTCGACGGGCCTACGCTCGGGCCCACGCCCCTCTAGCTCAATGGAAGAGCAGTGGACTTTTAATCCATTGGTTCAGGGTTCGAGCCCCTGGGGGGGCACGTCATCTACCAGGACTTCCGTAACCGTCGTGCTACTCGCCAGTCGCGCCTGGTAGCGGATCGGCAGCGGCAGCCTCGACGAGTTGGCGCTGCAGCTCGGCCGGGACAGCGGCCCGACGGTTCGCGTCGGTCACTGCCGGCCACTTTGTCCGTCGTCCCGAGCAGCTCGCAGGTCGTCGTCGGCGTGCTGACTGCACAGGTCGGCCGCCTCGAATCGGGTGGCTGTTGCACAACCTTCCGTCCGGTGTGTGTGCTCGGCACATCGCCGAACACTCCAATGAGCAGCAGCCCTGCGGAGGCATCTGGACCAGGAATTGGCAAGCGTGCTCCTGGTAGCGCTTCTCAACACGGCACTGGGCCAAAGACGCCTCACGTGCACAAGTGGCTTCGAGGCCGCTCGCCCCTGATTGCCGCACGCGATCGGCCTTACCCGGCCTGGCGCCCGATGTATCTGATGTCCGGCAATGATTGGTATTGGAACGGGAGCTCAGGTGCCACGTTGACGAGGTCTGCCGACGCAATCGATGCGTTCCTGCCTTGGTTGAAGACGACCATCCAGCGTTCCTCGGCGGCCCGTTTGAGAACTCCGAGATAGATGTCGTTCCGCTCTTCGTCGCTGAGGGCAGGATCGTCCGCTCGACTGAGTTCCGCGTTGAGGCTCTCAAGCGCCGAGTCCGGGGCTGCCCAGACGTTACCCCCGCGGAACAGCATCACATCAATCAGGTTCGCTGGGTACGGCGTGGCTGCGGAACCCTGCAGCATTGTGTCAACCTGACCGCCGAACCATGCTTCGGAGATCGAGTTCGCTGTGTTCGGCTCCAATTGGATGTCGATGCCGACAGCCAACATCTGCGCCTGGATCAACTCGGCAAGCCGTCGCGTATCACCCGACTCGGTGTACGCCATGCTGACCGACGTCGATCCCTCGGGCGCGCTCGCGATCAGCTCTCGGGCGCGATCGGGGTCATAGGGCGTCAGGTCGTCGATCTCGCTGCTGTGCAACGGATGGCCTTCAGGATAGAACTGATTGTTCAGCGCCGCACCGCCCTCATACACGTCGGCTAGCGGTTCGCGATCGAGAGCATAAGTCATCGCTTCGCGCACGATCGGATCAGCTCGTTCCTGCAACCAGACTCCCGTGCTGCCGAACGTATCCATCAAGTCACCCGCTTGAAGGTTGTCGTCCGTCTCCACCTGTTCGACAGCCCTTGCCGCCGACGAACCACCCAGCAGGGTGAAGTCCATTTCGCCGGTCGTGATCGCATTCATCGTCTGTACTGGATCGGGCAGCGTGTAAAACTCGATGCGTGCTGCTTGGCCGGCGGCCGGATCCCAATGCGTGCCAGCCCGCTCCAACACGGTGTTCGCCTCGCCAGGAGTCCATGATGCGACTCGATAAGGTCCGGAGCCGACCGCCTCGGGAGCCGAAGTCTTCAGCGCCTCCGGATCCATGTACTTCGGATTGACAATCATCCCAGCAAAGTCCGCCAGCGAGTATGGGATTCCATTGCCGGTGTTCGGAAGCAGGTTCAGGCGGACGACGTAGTCGTCAAGGACGTCGACCGACTCGACATTCCTCAATTGAGCTTTATAGGCGCTCGTCTCCATCGTCCGCACCCGGTCGAGGTTGGCCTTCACCGCGTTGGCATCAACAGGCGAGCCATCGTGGAACGTTGCGTCATCCCGCAAGGTCAGGACAAGACTGCTGTCGACGAACTCCCACTCGGATACCAAGTACGGGCAAAGTTCGCCACTTCGACTCAGCCAGAAGAGCCGGTCATACATGAGGTTGTGATATGGCGCACTGGGCCGCGCCCCAACCGCATGTGGATCGGCGGTCACAAGCGGTCCAAAGATCGCGTACTTGATGGTCGCTTCACGATCGATGCCGTCGGTCACCAGATCACTGCCGATGCACGCCTGGTTGCCGACGCCCGACACCGTAGTTGGAGCGGTGGCGTCTCCAGTGGTCGGAGCGGTGGCGTCTCCAGTGGTCGGAGCGGTGGCGTCTCCAGTGGTCGGAGCGGTGGCGTCCCCGGTGGTCGGAGCGGCGGTACTGCCAGTCGCGGGCGCCACACTCTCCTCGTCGTCGTCTCCACATGCGACGGCAAGTCCGCCAACGAGTAGGGCCGCCGCAACGACCCGCATGCTGCTCCGCATGGAGTTCCCCTCTCCCCGTGCCGCCTGCGGGTTGTTCCCGCATCTGGATGATACGGCCTCAACTCAATGGCTGGCGCGAGCCATCCCGTCCAACGGAATACTCGCGAGTCGCGTCTTAGCGCACGGGTCGGAACGGGTCGGCCTGAGCAGGATTGAGCAGTCGCCGTTGGTTGGCATTGCGGTTCCGAGCAGGGCGAGCAGGGTCATGAGGGATCGGACCGGATTGACCGCCCGAGGACTCTGAATCCATTGGTTCTTGGTGCGAGCCCCTGGGCGGCACGTCAGCGCTGGTTGCCGGTGTTGGTGGGGATCCGACCGCCGGCACACTCGAGCGCATGCCGGGTCTGGGCGACGAGTCGCTGCACGATCTCGGCCGCGGGAGCGATGTCGTGGATCAGCTCGACGGATTGCCCACTGAACGGAAGGAGGTCCTCACCGTGCCCGGCGCGCACGGCGGCGAGGAGTTGCGGGCCGAGCGTGGCCGGGTCAACGCTGTCGGGATCGGCTTCGAGCTGGTCGATGAGCGCGGTGCGCAGCGCTCGTGGCGCGAACGGGATGCCGGTCTGGTCGATGGTGAACGGCGGCATCACTCGTTCGGCGTGGGGCACCTTGACCGCGTCGAGGGCGTGGGAGGCGACGATGCGCCGCTTCCACGCCGGGTCGATGGTCATCTCGGTCGAGGCCAGGAATCGGGTGCCCAGGCTGACACCCTGGGCGCCGAGCGCCAGCGCAGCGGCCATGCCGCGGCCGTCGGCGATGCCGCCAGCAGCCACGACGGGAACGTCACCGGCGACGTCCACGACAGCCGGGACCAAGACCATCGTGGTCACCCAGCCGGCGTTGCCTCCCGCTTCGGTGCCCTGCGCGACGAGCACATCCGCGCCGGCCTCGATCGCCACCCGGGCGGACTCCACGTCACCGACGGTCTGCAGCCATGGGATCCCGTGGTCGTGAGCGGCTCTGATCAGCGGCTCGGCGACCCCCATGTGGAACGAGATGGCCCCCGGGGCGAGCTCCAGGGTGGCGTCGAACGCCTCCCGGTTGAACGGTCGACCCGTGTGGTTGATCGCGAACGGCCGGTCCGTGAGATCACGCAACCGTCGCCACTGCGCTTGCAACTCGTCCACTGAGCGCACGGCGGTGCCGAGGCTGCCGAGCCCACCGGCCTGACAGACTGCGGCAGCGAGGTCGACTTGGTCCCACGGACCGAACGGCGCCAGCACGACCGGCACGTCCAGATCGAACAGGTCGCACAGCGTTGAGCTCACGGCTCCATCCAACTCCACGCCCGTGCTGCGGTCATGGAGACCGCCCGATGATCTCGTAGAGATGCGTAGCCCGCGCGGCACGAACCCGAAGCACACGACAACCGCGCTCGACGATCGCCCTCCCCACGTCTCGGGGCCCCGAAAGGACGAAGACGGACCACGATCGCTTCGTGGTCATGCTCCCTCCCTCGACGACATTGCCATCGACGTGCCGTCCACGGGGCCAGTAGCTGCGACCGAGCGCGCTGATCCCGAATCGCGAGCGCATCGGCCCGCGCGACGTCCTCGATATACCGCGTGACGAGGCCATCGCGAGGACTGACTACCTCGCCATCCGCACCACCGGACAAGAGATCGCCGACGACATCGCTTGACTCGCTGCCGACAGAGCGGCGACGCGTGTCCAGCCAGATCTCCGCAGCTCAGGAACACCCACGATCGGTCCAATCGACGAGCTTCTCGACGAACGACGGGTCGGGCGAGCGCAATGTCTCACCAAGGACATGCAGCGAGGGATAGCAAGCGAGTCATATCTGCCCAGCCCGCTGCGCGGCTTGCTCCGTGCGCGGCGGAGGTATACGTTCGGCGCGACGTGGCGCCCGGGGGATGAGGCGAACGAACCACGCATCATGGCGAGTCGAGGAGACATCCGATGTCCAGCACTGGGTCCAAGCAAGTGGTCAAGATGGCGTTCCATCCGACATTTCACGTTCTGTCGCTGGACGACCAGGAGGATTTCTTCCGACGGGTGTTCGGCCGCACGTCCGAAAAGATGATGACGATGCCGAAGAACGACCCGCCGCTGCCGCCGGACTTGCCGGACCACTACTCGCGAGTTTGCATGATCGCCGACGTGCTGATCGACACCGTGCAGCCGACCCGATACATCATGCAGGGCGAGCAGAAGATGGCAGATGTGGACCACACGGTGTTGCAGAACATCGGTTGGTACGTCGACGACATCAACGAGACGTTCACGGCCTTGAAGCGCAACGGGATCCTCATCATGTCGCAGTTCGGCGAACCGGCGACCGGCGACACGCCGCCCGACGTCAGCCAGGGTGGTGGCGGCGGGATGAAGATGTTCTTCACCGACCCGGACGAGCGCGGCCTGCGCTACCAGTTCCTCCCGTGGTTCCCCTTGCCGGTCGACCCGCGTAGCAAGCCGGACTGGGTGCTGCCGCCGGTCTCGGACGACGATCCGCTCGGCATCGAGCGCTGCTCGCACCATGTGATCCTGACCGAACAGCCGGAGCGTGCGACCAAGCTGTTGGTCGATGCACTCGGTGGCACGGTCATCCACGAAGGCCGCGACGAGGCCCGCGCCATCACCGGCCCGTACGTCCACCTCGCCGACGCGGTGTTCCACTTCGGCGTGCCCGACGCGGGGACGCCGGCCGCGGCCGCCCTCGCCGAGAAGTTGCCGGCCGACAAGTACCACGCGATGACCTGGAAGGTGGTGGACCTCGACCGCGTCGCGAAGCACCTCGAGGCGCAGGGCGTGAAGATCGCGTCGCGGAGCGAGGACACCATCATCACCGATCCGGCCACCAGCATCGACACGCCGTGGGGCTTCACGACGAGGTCGGTGCAAGGCGACCCACGCGCCTGAGCGAGCCGGCGGCTCAGAGCTTGCGCTCCGGCCCGCCACACCCCCTGCGCCCCAGCAGGTGGAGCAGACGGGCTTGGGCCGAGCGCTCGGCAGGCGGCTCCGCGGGCGGCGGGGCGAAGGCGCCCTGCTCGCGGTTCGTCTCGAACGTGTCGTGCAGCGTGAGCGCGAAGCTGACCGCGTCGATGTCGAGCGACTCGTCTGCGCCGATGGACCGGGCCAGGTCCCACGTGTGCACGGTGACGTCGAGCAGCCGCATCGCGAGCAGCTGGTTGCCGGTGCGCTCGCCCGCGGGGTGGTGGGCGGTGCGGACCATGGCACGCGGATGTCGGATGGCTCGGTTCAACGTGGCCGCAGTCGCGACGAATGACGCAACCGGGTCGTCGCCCAGGTGATCGGCCGTGCGGGTGGCGTCGACCTCGTCCGCGGTGGCGCCGCGGAGCAGCATCGTGTAGCGGCGGTTCGCGCCGACGACATGGTTGACCAGGGCCCGGACGTCCCACGCCGCGCAGGGGCTGGGAGCGGACCACTGATCGGGCCGAACGAGCAGGAGGCGCCGCGTGAACCCGTCGTTCGCCCGGATCAGCAGGTCGTAGGCGCCGGGCCGGCTCGAGACCGGGCCGGGCGGGACCTTCGGCCTGTCCTGGCCGTCACATCGCTCGTGCCGTTCGCTCATTCGTCGGACCGCCGGCTCAGGCGCGCGGGCGTGACCGGTGCGGAGGCGTCGGCTGGCGGGGATCGACGGCCACTGGGAGCAGTGTCCGCGCACATGCACCGCAGCCGGCCGCCGCCCGCACTGCGCCAGCCGGCGAGAAGACGAATCCGACGATCGGGAACGCCCCCACCCGCGACCGCCGCCCATGGCGGTACCGCGCGGTTAGGGTCCCGACGAGGGCGTGACGGTCGCCCACCGCTGCGGTCCGCGACTGCCGTGCTCCGGCGACGGCGCCCACGAACAGGACCGCTGGAACGAGCAGCAGGAGCGGGCCGTCGAGCAGCAGCGCCCACCGCATCGCCGAGAGATCTCTCGCCGCGTCGGCCACCCGCTCGGCCGGATCTCCGACGGCGCTCACAGGGGTTCATCGTCGCTCCGTTCGGTTGGGATGAGATCTCGCCCCGGCGACCTACCTCGCGCCGTCGGGAGCGGATGCGAGGCGTTGGAGCACTTCGCCGGCAGTTGGTGATCCCAGCGGGGTCCGCGTGACGGTGCACGATCTTCCAGTCGCGATCTTCACCGCGGTCGGACCGAAGGCGACCATTCTGCGCATCGTCGTCGATCACGCCCTGGCCGGCGACGACGCGTCGGTTCCGATCGCCCAGCGGCCGTGGTGGCGAGAGGCCATCGAGGAGCCCGACGCGGTTCGTTCGGTGCAGCTGGCCGCCCGCAACATGTGCCGGATCAACCAGCGCTCCGCGCCGCTGCTGCGCGCTGCTCGAGACCGCTGCGTCCGTCGACGCCGAAGCCGGCGACGTCTGGGACCGCTTTCAGCAGCAGCGACGCGACGGCCTCAACGAGTTCACCGTCGCACTCAGCGGCAAGACGACCCGCGTCCGCTACGACGAAGACACCCTCACCGACACCCTCTGGATGCTCACACCTGACGCGTACCTCCGGCTCGTCCGAGACGCCGGCTGGCCGCTCGAGCGCTTCCAGGACTGGCTCACCGACGTCCTCGTACGCCTCTTGCTCGACTGACCACGACCACCGGCGAGCAGAAGGCTGCGGTCGATGAAAGCGGCGACCGCCGGTTGGGGGCGGTCGTACGGTGGCACCGGATGGACGCCGTGGTCGTGGATGGATTGCGTGTCGCGTTCCGGCGGCTGGGACGGGGGCCTGCCGTCGTGCTGTTGCACGGGTACGTCGGTGACGGGTCCGTGACGTGGCGCCCGCAGCTGGAGGCCTTGGCCGACGAGTTCTGCGTGGTCGCGTGGGACGCGCCTGGTGCGGGCGGCTCGGCCGACCCAGCCGAGTCGTTCGGCATCGCGGGCTACGCCGACTGCCTCGCCGGGTTCGTCGACGCGCTCGAGCTCGACCATCCTCACATCGTCGGGTTGTCGTTCGGAGGCGCACTGGCCCTGGCATTCGCGCACCGCCATCCGGCGATCCCGCGGAGCGTGGTCGTGGTCTCGGGCTACGCCGGCTGGCGCGGGTCGCTGCCGGCGGCCGCCGCCGAGGACCGCCTCGCCCAGGCGCTGAGGCTGTCCGAGATGAGCGGCGCAGAGTTCGTCGACGCGCTGTTGCCGACGATGTTCGCGTCGACTCCGTCGCCGGCGGTTGTGGCCGCGTTCGGTGACAGCATGCGAGGTTTCCATCCTCGAGGCTTCCGCGCGATGGCGCAGGCATCGGCGGAGGACCTGCGCCCGTTGCTGGCCGGCGTCGCGGCACCGACGCTGCTGATCCACGGAGATCGCGATGTTCGAGCGCCGCGCGCGGTGGCCGACCACTTGCACGCCGCACTGTCGGACTCCACGCTGGTCACCCTCGGCGGGGTGGGCCACGTGTGCAACCTCGAAGCGCCCGACGACTTCAACGCGACGCTGCGGGACTGGCTCCTGACGCATTCGTGACACGAGCCGGCGGTGCACGACGGCGTGCGTCGCCGACGAGGCGGCGTGGGTGGCTCGACGGCAAGAATGGGGCGGGTGTCCGACGACGCGGATCTCCGACGTGCCGAGCGCCACCTCGTCCGGTACGGGGCGACGTGGTCCCCGTTCGTGGCCGAGCGGGCGGCCGGCGCGTTCGTCGAGGACGCAGCGGGGCGGCAGGTGCTGGACTTCACCAGCGGCCAGATGAGCGCGATCCTGGGGCACTCGCACCCCGAGATCGTGGCGGTCGTGACGGAGATGATCGGCCGCCTCGACCACCTCTTCTCAGGGATGCTCTCGCGGCCGGTGATCGACCTCGCCGAGATCCTCGGTGGGTTGGCGCCCGGCCTGTCGAAGGTGCTGCTCCTGACGACCGGGGCGGAATCCAACGAGGCGGCTCTGAAGCTGGCCAAGGTCGTCACCGGCGGGTGGGAGGTCGTCGGGTTCGCCCAGAGCTGGCACGGCATGACCGGTGTCGCCGGCGGGGCGACGTACTCGGCCGGTCGTCGCGGCCACGGTCCGGCACCCGTCGGGTCGATGGCGGTGTTCGCGCCGAACGCGTATCGGCCCCGCTTCGTCACCGCCGACGGCCGGCTCGACTGGCTCGCCGAGCTCGACGACGCGTTCGACCTCGTCGACCGGCAGAGCAGCGGGGCGCTGGCCGCGTTCATCGCCGAGCCGGTGCTCTCCTCGGGCGGCGTCCTCGAACTCCCCCGTGGCTACCTCGCCGCCCTCCAGGCCGCGCTGTCGCGACCGCGGCATGCTGCTCGTGCTCGACGAGGCCCAGACCGGCATCGGACGTACCGGCACGATGCTCGCCTGCGAGCGTGATGGTGTCGTCCCCGACATCCTGACGCTGTCGAAGACGCTCGGCGCCGGCCTGCCGCTGGCCGCCGTCCTGACCACCGACGAGCTCGAGGAGCAGGCGCACGACCGCGGGTTCCTCTTCTACACGACCCATGTGTCCGACCCACTGCCGGCGGCCGTCGGCGCCAAGGTCGTCGAGATCGTGGTCCGCGACCGCCTCGCAGAGCGGGCCGAAGTGGCCGGGGCCCGGCTGCGAGCCGGCCTCGCCGAGTTGAGCGACCGGCACGATTGCATCGGCGACGTGCGCGGGCGAGGCCTGCTCGTCGGGATGGAGATCGTCGCCGACCGGGACTCGAAGAAGCCGGCCCCCGAGCTCGGCGCGGCGATCACGCGGCGATGCTTCGAGCTCGGCCTGTCGATGAACATCACCGCGCTGCCCGGAATGGGCGGCGTGTTCCGCATCGCCCCACCGCTGACCATCACCAATGCCGAGCTCGACCTCGGCATCACGATCCTCGACCACGCGCTCACCGACGTCCGTCGCTGAGCGAGCGAGGCCGCGCCATCCGCTCGACTGCGGCGATGACCTCGACCCCACGGCTGGTCACCGACTCCGAGCTCGACGGCGGAATCGTCGTCGAGACCGTCGCCGGAGCCGATCCGCTCGCCATCCCGAGCGCCGACTGACACGCCCCCGCCGGCCGCGACCTCGCCGTGCTCGACCGCCGGGTCCCGGAGAGCACGTCGTCGTCGGGAATCCCAGCCGTTCACAAGCTGGCCGCACGCGCCGCTCCAGCGCCAGGGCGCACACCTGCCGCATGCGAACCGTCTCCACCGAGCTCGAGGCGCCCGTCGACCTCGTCCTGCTCCCGGTCACGTTCGGCCTGCGATCGGGGACGATGCGTCTCGCCGACGGGCGCCTCACCTACACGCGAGCGTGGCGCCGGCGGGTCGTGTTCGACGCCCCCCTGCACGAGTTCCACAGCTTCGCCCGATCCTCGATGGGCACCGGCGATCGCGCCGGCGCCGCCGGCCGACCTCGACGTCCGGCCGCCACTGTCGCCGCGCCGGTTCGGGTGGGCGATGCTCGGGTTCGCCACGGCCGCGACGCTGGTCCTCATCGCGATCATCACCGCTGTCGTGCTCGCGGATCCTGACGGCCGCCGCGGTCGTCGCGGCACCGTCGCCACCCGAGGTTGACTGGACCTGTGGTCCGTCTGTTCGTCGCCGTGTGGCCGCCCGACGAGGTGCTCGAGCCGCTGCGGGCGCTCGGGCGCAAGGACCGCCGCGGCGTCCGCTTCGTGCACCCCGACCGCTGGCACATCACCCTGCGCTTCCTCGGCGAGGCCGACCCGGCGACGGTCGGCGCGGCACTCGACCGGGTCACCTTCCCGGCGGCCCTCGCGCGGCTCGGTCCGGCCGTCGACGTGCTCGCCGAGCGGGCGCTGGTGGTGCCGATCGCCGGACTCGACGAGCTCGCGTCAGCGGTGGTGACAGCGACGGCCGATCTCGGCGAGCCGCCGCGCAAGCGCTTCACCGCGCACCTCACGCTGGCTCGCATCCACCGGCGAGCGACGCTGCCGGACGTGCTCGGCACGTTGGTCGACGGTGCCTTCGACGTCACCGAGATCGCCCTCGTCCGGAGCCGCCTCCACCCCGACGGCGCACGCTACGAGACCATCGCGACCTGGCCGACCGAGCCGCGTCGCGGGCTCTGAGCGTGCTCGCTGCGGTCCTGCGCCGCGTTTGCGGTCGCCACCCAGGACGGCGGGCGACGTTCCCTGGTCCGTGGTGCTCGAACGGCTCGACGAGCTCGATTGGACACTTCGACGATTGAGCGGCTACGGAGCCGGCAGCATCCAGACGACCTCGCCGTCCTCGATCTCGCGGCGTGCGTCGCAACCCGGCTCGGTGGGCGACCCGTTGGAGGCGACGT
This sequence comes from uncultured Acidimicrobiia bacterium, assembly GCA_963822315.1. Lineage (GTDB taxonomy): Bacteria > Actinomycetota > Acidimicrobiia > Acidimicrobiales > Ilumatobacteraceae > JALZMG01. Next base: position 153,342 of record CAWGHB010000009.1, on the reverse strand, counting down.
GCCGAGGATGCCTCGGCTCTGCCACTCGACGCCGACCTCCCACGCGACGTCCGCCGTCCCACCGTCGGCCGCCACCGACGCCTGCATCACCCCGGGACCGAACCGTCGCCGAGGCGGACGATCCAGTTGAGCCACCACGCCGAGCCATCAGCCGAGCGGCTCGCCAGCCGGGCGTAGCGCTCGGCCAGTTCGACGCGGTGCACGGCCACCGGTGAACTCGTACATCCGCTCGTCAGCCACCACCGCGACCATCGCGGCCGCGTCGACGCGAGCGGGACCAGCACGAGACGCTCGTGTGCAGGACGGTCGACCTCAGCAGGTCGGTCAGCGGCCGTCGAGCGGCCCGGGCGGGCGGTCAGCTGACGGCGCGTCGCATGCGGAGCTCGTCCTGGCACGGGTCGGACGGCAGCGGCTGGTGCTCCCCGGTCGGACGGAAGCCGGCGGCCTCGTAGAGACCGATGGCGGCGACGTTGCCTCGCGTCACCCACAGCTCGACGGTCGTGGCGCCGGTCGCGCTCGCCCAGCTCACGACCGCTTCCACCAAGGCGGCCGCGATGCCCGTCCGTCGTCGGGCCGGCGAGACCCACATCGAGACGAGCTCGACCGACGATCCGAGGGGATCGGGCCGCCACCCGCCCACGATCCCGACGGCCGACCGGTCGACGATCGCGAAGAAGGTGGCGCTGGTCGTGCCGTCGGCGCCGAGCGTGGCGCGAGATGCCCAGTGATCGTCGGGACGGTCGACCTCTGCGGCGTGGCTCGAACCGAACGCCGACGGTGCGTCCAGGAGCGCGGCGAGGCGGATCATCCTCAACACACCGCCCTCGTCGGCGCGGACCCGGCGGACCGTCGCTCCCATGTCGACAGTCTCATCGAGACGAGCTCAGCGGCCGAGCTGCGCGGTGAGGATGGCTCGGTCGAGTCGTCGGCGCTCGTCGTCGGTGCGTGCGTCGCACACGGTGATGGCGGTGCCGTCGGTCTCCACGTCGGGAGCGGCGACTGCGACGGGTTCCTCGAAGGCGTCGGCGAGCCAGAGCGTGCGTTCGCTGAACCAGTAACGCAGCATGGTCACGTCGCCGCCGCCGAGATCACTGACGCAGCCCTCGCTGGTGAGGAAGCCGGCCCACGAGAGGTGGACGCCGTCGTGGTCGGCGGCGACGGATGCCCAGTCCGGCACGAGCTGCTGTCGGATCGCGGTGCGCGCCGCCCGCTGACCGGGGGTCGCCAGCAACGCCCGGAGCCGGTTCGGATGCTGGTTGGGGCCAGGCAGCTCCCAGTCCCAGTAGGTCCGGCCCCTCGCGGGGTGGGCCTCGACGAGCCGAACCCAGTCCTGCGGGCAGTGGATGTCGAGCACGCGGGCCCCCGGTCGGACCGGCAGGTGCCACCGGCTGACCGGCCCCGGATCGAGCTCCCACGCGCTGATCAGGGAGGCGTGCACCTCGGCGGGCGGATCGCTGACCGTCCACAGGCCGGCCTCGGTGAACTGGCCCGCCCCGTAGACGCGGTCGAAGTCGCGGAACCGGCGCGCCATGAAGTAGGCGTCGGTCCGGCCGCTGTGCCACCACTGCTGGCCGCCGGCATCGAGCGTCGCGTGGAGCTCGTCCCCGAACCGGTCGGCGATCGCCTGGGCGATCGGCGCCCGCTGCTCGGCGTGACGATGGGCAGTGGACAGCTCGTCGGCCGCGGTCGAGATCCACGGCCCCACCCGGACCACGGCCACGTCGACGGCCAGCGCCAGCAAGGAGCCGAACGACCGGGCCGAGACCATGTCGGCCGCCGCGGCGACCGCTCCCGAGTCCCGATCCGTCGGCATCCGCCAACCCGGCACATCGCTGCGAACCTCGCCCTCCAGCGCAGCCAGCAACGCCACACCGGCCGGTGCGACCAGCAGCGCATCGACGAAACCGGGCTGCGCTGGCACCGGCGAACGGTAGGACCCGCCACCCGGCGCACGCCGCCCGATATTCCGCGACCCGCAGCGAACGACGTGGTGCGGTGAGCCGAGCGAGTCCTCGAGCGAGCGAACGACCTGGTGCGGAGATGGGGTGGAGATCCGCTGACGCCCTCACCTGGACCGGCGCCGGCGCCGGCGCCGGCGCCGCAGCACCCGGCCATCAGAGGAAGGTGACGTCGACGTCCTGGCCGGCGAGCACGGCCCCGGCGAGGGTGAACGTGTCCTGCTTGACGGCGAAGTGCTGCGTGATGGCGTGCACGTCGCGCAGCCGGCGCTGCAGTGGGCTGCTGGAGTAGAGAGCGCCACCGCCACCGGCGGTGTATGCGGTGTCGACCACGGCGGCGGCGGCTGTCGTGACCCACGTGGCTGCGGCGCGGATCCTGGCCCGCTGGACGAGGGTCGGGCCATGTCCGGCCACGGCGGTCGCCCAGCTCGATGCGACGGTGGCGTCGAGCAGTGCCCTGGCCGCACCGAGGTGGGCGTCGGCGGCCCCGAGCTGGTTGCGGAACAGAGGGTTGGTCGCCAGCGCGGCGTCGGCGAACATCGGGACCTTGGCGGTGGCGAGCGTCGTGATCTCGGCGAGCGCGCCCTCGGCGATGCCGAGCGCGACGTCGGCGAACGCCAACGACGACAACGACAGCTCGGGGATGAGCCCGAGCGGTCCCTCGACGCCACCCTCCTCGAACACGGCGAACGTGTGCCCGGCCGGGACGAACTCGTCGTCGATGGTGAAGTCGTGGCTGCCCGTCCCGCACAACCCCGACACCGTCCACGTGTCGTGGATCTGCACGTCCGAGGCCGGGACCACCATCATGCGGATCGGGGGCGTTCGGCCGTCGTCGACGAAGCAGTGGGCGACGAACCAGTCGGCGTGCTGGCAGCCGCTGGCGAACGACCAGCGCCCGGTGGCCCGGAACCCGCCGTCGACCGGCGTCGCCACGCCGGTCGGGTTGAAGGCCCCTGCCACCACCACGTCGGGGCCGCCCGAGTAGACGTCGGCGAACGCCGGTGCGGGCAGCTTGCCGAGGATCGCCGGGGCCGCGCTGCCGATCACCACCGTCCACGCCACCGAACCGTCGGCACGCGCCAGCTCGCGCACGACCGCCGCGTAGTCGGCGAGCTCGAGCTCGGCGCCGCCGAACCGACGTGGTACGAGCATCCGGAAGCATCCGGCGTCACGCAGCTGGGCCACGAGGTCGAGGGGCAGCCGCCGTCCCCGTTCGATCTCGTCGCCGCGCGCGGCGATCGCGGGCAGCAGGTCACGCACCGCTTGGATGACCGTGCCGGCGGCCGGGCCGACCGATCGGCCGCCGATCGTGGTGGTGGTGCTGGTGGTCATCAGGGGCTCCTCTCGACGGACGTCGTGTGGATGGCGTCGAGCAGCGTCGCCACGAATGACTCGGGTTGCTCGATGTGGGGCGCGTGGGCGGCGCCCTCGACCACGTGCAGGGGCCAGCCGAGACGGACGCCTGCTTCCTCGCCGAGCGCGACGGAGACCATCCGGTCGTGGCGACCCCACAGCAGGTCGACGGGCACGCCGATCGATCGCAGCTCGCTCTGGGGCACCTGCTCGGTGCCGGACTTGATCAGCTGGCCCATCGTGGCCTTGATGTGGCGCACCTTGGCCTGGGCGATGGTGTACGCGGCGAAGGCCGCGAACCAGTCCGCGTTCCGGTTGCGGGTGGCCTCGAGGTCGAAGAGGGCGAAGCGGTCGAAGCGCTCGGCATTGCGCGCCGTCGGACGGAGGGCGAAGCGCACGGCGACGATCCGCAGACCGAGCGGCATCCGGTACGGACCGACGCCAGGGGCGGCGTAGACGACCAGACGACCGAGCGCATGGCCGTGGCGCGCCGCGAAGCGGATGGCCAGGCTGCCGAGCAGCGAGTGGGCGACGACGGTCGGTGGCCGCGGGCAGGTCAGGCGGAGCAACTCGGCGAACCACGTGTCGAACGTGCGCTGGTCGAGGCGGTCGGCCGGTGCCGACTCGCCGAGTCCCGGAACGTCGGGGATCACGAGGCGGTGGTGCTCGGCCAGGCCGGTGACGACGGGCGCCCACATGGCGCCACCGCACTCGATCCCGCCGTGGAGGAGGACGAGGGATGGCCCGTGACCACCGTCGAGCACGCTCGTCGCGACGCCGCCGACGTCGAGCCGCCGCTCGCGCACGTCGATGTCCCGCAGCATCCGCCGCCGCACGGCGGCGGCGGTCGGTGCCCTCACGTGGGCCATCCGCTGCCCCAGCTCCACGGACGCAACATCGGGGCCTCGGTGGCGTGCCGGGCCCGCAACTCCGCATCCCACTCGCCGGTGCAGAAGCCGACGACCTCGACGATGCGCCCTCCCACCGTCTCGCACAGCCACAGCCGTCGTGCCGTGAGCACCTCGCCGTCGACCTCCTGCTGCTCCTCGTGCTCGGCGACGAACCCGCGGTCGGTGGCCACGGTGCGCAGCACCTCGATCCGCAGCGGGCCGCGAGCGAGCGCGCGCATCTGCGCGACCCACGCGTCGCGGCCTTGCAGCTGGAACCGCCAGACGGGCATGTTGAGGTCGCAGAACACGTCCGGCGCGAGCACGTCCTCGCCGCCGTCGAGACCGTCGAACAGGTCGGCGAACCGCCGGCTGAGCCGTTCACACTCCTCGCGACGCTGGAGCGTCGCTCGATCGGTCGGAACCGTCAGGTCGGTCATGGGATGGACGGTACGGAAGGAGTCGCACGCGGCGCATCGGACGAACGATCCAAATCGTCGCCCGAGCGCGGTGGGTCATTGTGTGTAGGACGGGTGCACGAGACCGTGCTCGTACGCGTAGGCAGTTGCCCCCGAGCGGGACGAGACACCGAGCTTCGTGAAGATGTTGGCGACGTGACGGGCCACGGTCTTGTCGCTGATCCCCAGCTCGGTGGCGACGGCGCGGTTCGTCATCCCGGTGGCGACCAACCGCAGGACGCACAGCTCGCGAGCGCTCAACGCACCAGCTTCACCTGACGAAGGCGCGCGGCCGGCGAGCCGCTCCACGGAGGCCAGGTCGACCACCGCACCCAACGTGCGGAAGGCGCCGGCGGCCGCATCGAGCTCCAGCGATGCGCCCTCGTCGTCGCCGAGCTCTCGGCACGCGATCGCGATGGCGACGCGGACGCGCGCCGCTTCGTACGGCGCCCCCAGGTCGCGCCAGATCGCCCACGCAGGACGCAGTGCCCCCAGGGCGGCGCGCGGCTCGCCGTCGGCGAGGAGGACCAGCGCCGTCGCGTGTGCGGCTGCTGCCCGGAGCATCGGCGCGTCGAAGTCGGCGCCCAGCGCCACGAGGTCCTCTGCGGCGGCGCGCGCCGCGGCGATGTCGTCGACGGCCAGGACGAGCTCGACGTAGTCCGCCAGCACCTGGGCACGGCGGACACGGTCGGGGGCCTCGTCGACGGCGCGACGGATGGCAGCGACGGCGACAGCGGTGCGACCCTGCGCCATCCTGAGCCGGGCCAGACCCGGCTGCGGGTCGCGCCCATGCGCGCTGGCCTCGCGGTACGCCGTCTCGGCCCGTTCGTACTCGCCCCGCAATCGCAGCAGCTCGGCCAGGCGGTACAGCGCATCGCCGACCGCAGGGTGGACGGGCGGACGGGAGAGGTGCTGGAACGCCCGCTCGGCCTCGTCCATCGCCTCGGGCCAAGCCCCATGGAGCTGCAGGATCTCGGCCCGATGCACCAGGCACTGCCCCCGATAGGGCACGAGCTCCGGCTGCGCCTCGCACCAGCGGCTCAGCGCCGCCGTCCACTCCTGAGCCCGGCGCACGTCGAAGACGTAGTGGCACATCTCGATCACCGCGCAGTAGACGACCCCGGCGACGATCGGCGACACCTCGCCCGCCGTCACCGCCACCATCACCTCGTCGAGCTCCGCGACACCGCGCGCCCGTTCCCCGCCGAGCACGAGTGCCTGTCCCCGGCCGAGCCGCCCGAACGCGGTCAGCTCCGCGTCGCCGAAGCGGACACCGATCGCCAGAGCGTCGGTGAACTCGGCGAGTGCGTTGTCGGTCTCGCCGGCCATCAGGTGCCCCAGGGCCACGGGAAGCAGCAGCAAGCCACGCTCCGCGCACTCGTCGTCACGCTCGTCCACCAGGTGCTGCGCGCGCGCCAACCAGCCGCCCGCTGGTGCCATCTCACCGCGCTGGAGCAAGCCGAAGCCGAGCCAGAACGCGCACCGGGCCGCCCGCCGCCCGTCCGCCTGGCGCAGGCACTCGTGATGGGCCCGCTCGCACGCCGCCGCCCATGCCTCGTCCTCACCGGCGAGGTACGCGGCCACGGCCAAGCGCTCGAGATCGTCGACGCCCAACGGCGAACTGTGATCGGCGGCCGACAGCTCGACGAACGCATCCCTCCACGCCCGTCGCTCGAACGAGCGACGGCCCACGAAACCGGGGTCGCTCATCACCGCCAGCATCTCGCATCGAGCTCGAGCACGCCACTACTCGTGCGGGTCAGCCGGCGAGGCGCTGGGCATCGAACACCCGGGCGAACGCGGCGGCGACGAGTTCGGCGAGGCGTTCGACCGGCCACCACGTCCACATCACGCGACGACCGCGCCGCGACCGACCGACCACCCACCAACCGGCACGTCGGCCGCGGCGCACGATCACGGTGGCCCGTCCTGTGCTCCGCTCAGGCTGCATGCCGGCATCGTGCGCACGGGTCACTGAGTTGGCACTGATGTCGCCGTCGTCCCGGGCGGGCCCGCGCCAGCTGCGACCCGCCTGTGGCCGCCCCGCTCGGCCGGGTGACCGTCCCGGTCAAGAGGATTCGGTGCGGGCGGGGCCTGGGGGGTGGTCGCGGAACCACTCGACGATGCCGGCCATGTGCTGTTCGAAGTTGCCGGGGTGGGAGAGGTTCAGGACGCCGGCGCGGGTCGCGCCCCGGTTCTCGAAGTCGTGGAGCGTCCCGCCGGGCACGAGGACGAACGAGCCCTGCGGGGCGTCGATCCACTGGTCGCCGACGAGCACGCTCATCGTCCCGGCGAGCACGTAGAACGTGTCGTCCTCGGGATGGCGGTGGGCACCGGGGCCGGTGGTGTCGGGCTCGAGCCACCACTCCGAGATGGAGTAGCCGCCGGCGGTCTCGGGGCCGTCGGCCTTGAACACCGCCTGGATGCGTCCCATGTCGTATCGCCGCCCTTCGCCTGGCGCGAGGACGACCGACACGCGGTCGGGCTCGTGTTCCATCCGTGCCTCCTTCGCGATCACCGAGCCACGCTCGGGGACTCGCTCGACTCGTCCCACCGTACGGGCGGCGCCGACCGGCGTCTTGAAGAAATGGGATCTGCGCCTCGACCACGCGCAACGAGCGACGAAGACGACGCGCAATTGATGGTTGCGTTTCGGTTGCCCATGAGGCACACTGACACGCAACCGACAGTTGCGTGTGAGAGGACATCCGATGGACTACGGGAAGATCGAGCGCGAGATCGAGATCGACGCCTCGCCGGCGACCGTGTTCGAGGTCATCACCAGCCCCGAGCACCTGAAGGAGTGGTGGCCCGACGAGGCCGTGCTCGAGCCGACCCCTGGCGCGGTCGGCGAGCTCGTGTTCGGCGACCGGTCGTCGGGGGAGGCCCATGTTCCCCAGATCACCGTCGTCGACGCCGAACCGCCGAGGTTGTTCTCGTTCCGGTGGGTCTACCCCCAGGGCGAGGACGGGCGCGAGGGCAACTCGCTGCTCGTGACGTTCGAGCTGTTCGCCCGGGGCGAGGGAACGCTGCTGCGGATGACCGAGACCGGCTTCCGCGAGAAGGGCTGGGAGGTCGCCGTGCTCGAGCAGCAGTACCGGGAGCACGTCGAGGGCTGGGACCACTTCCTGCCGCGGCTCGCCTCCTATGCACCCACCGTCGGGGTGGCGTCGTGACGGCCACCATCGACGACGGGCTCTGGTCGGCCGTGGGCGACCCGACCCGGCGACGGATGCTCGACCTCATGTTGGTCGACGGCACGGGGACGGCGACCTCGCTCAGCGAGCAGTTGCCGGTCACCCGTCAAGCCGTTGCCAAGCACCTGGTGGTGCTCGACCGAGCGGGCCTCGTCCACGGCGTCGCCGCCGGTCGTGAGCGGCGCTACCGCGTCGACGACGCCCAACTCGCGAGGGCTGCCGAGCAGCTGGCCGAGGTCGGCTCCACCTGGGACGGCCGGCTCCGGCGCATCGCACGCATCGCCGAAGAGATCCAACGCCGCAAGCAGCAGCAGCAACAGCCACCCCAACAGTCAGCGAGGAACACGACATGACCGACATCCATCACCGCATCGGCGTCGCGTCGCCGTCCACCGACGACGTCTACGCCGCCCTCACCACCATCGACGGCCTGTCGGGGTGGTGGACCACCGACACGACGGGCGATCCCGGCCTCGGCGGCAAGATCGAGTTCCGGTTCCTGCCGGGCGGCTTCGACATGGAGGTGATCGACCTCACGCCGGGTGAGCTGGTCAGGTGGCGGGTCACCGACGGACCACCTGAGTGGATCGGCACCACCATCGACTGGCGCCTGTCCCGCAGCGACGGCTTCACCATCGTGCGCTTCACCCACGAGGGCTGGGCCGAACCCGTCGAGTTCCTCGCCCACTGCAGCACCAAGTGGGCGGTGTACCTCCTCAGCCTCAAGGCCCTGGTGGAGACCGGGACCGGTTCCCCCTCACCGGACGACGTCCAGATCAGCGACTGGCACTGAGCGTCCGTCATCACCGGACGACCCGCGGAGGGCGGCGTGATCGCCGCCGCCCGCCGCCGCCTTGCGGCCCGTCGGCGTCCGCTGCTAACCTCCTGCCCAGCAGGGGGCGGTCGCGCACAGGGATTGGCGTGGCACTCGAGGGGGTTCGCCAATGCAGGACTTCGATTCGGTCGACTTCTTCACGGATCGCGAGCTGGTGAACGATCCGTATCCGTACTACGAGCACCTGCGCTCGAAGTGCCCCGTGCAGCACGTCGACCAGTACGGCGGGATCGTGGCCGTGACCGGGTACGACGAAGCCAACGAGGTCTTCCGTGACCACGACGTCTTCTCGGCGTGCAACACGACCTCGGGGCCGTTCCTCCCGATCACCCGCCCGCTCACCGGCGACGACGTCAGCGACACCATCGCCGAGTGCCGTCACCTCTTCCCCGGCAACGAGGACATGGTCACGATGGACCCGCCCGATCACACCCGGGAACGGGCGTTGTTGATGCGGGTCATCACGCCGAGACGGCTGAAGGAGAACGAGGAGTTCATGTGGCGCCTCGCCGACGACCAGCTGGACAGCATCGTCGGTGCCGGGAGCTGTGAGTTCATCACGTCCTATGCCCAGCCGTTCTCGATGCTCGCGATCGCCGATGTCCTCGGGGTGCCCGAGGACGACCACGAGACGTTCCGCGTGGGCTTCGGACTGCGCAGCGACCGTCCCTCCTCGATCTCGCTCGGCGGAGGCGGAGGCGACTACGAGCTCCAGGGCAGCAAGTGGCTCGACGACTGGTTCGCCGAGTACCTCGAGGCACGCCGGCGCGAACCGCGTCACGACGTGCTGACGGATCTGGCGCTCGCGAAGTACCCCGACGGTTCGACACCACCCATCTCGGCGGTGGTCCGGACGGCGACGTTCCTGTTCGGGGCCGGCCAGGAGACCACCGCCCGGCTGCTCGCGGTCGGGCTGAAGCACCTCGCCGAGTCCGTCGAGCTCCAAGACGAGCTCCGCGAGCACACGGAGCTCATCCCCAACTTCGTCGAGGAGGCGCTGCGCATCGGAGAGCCCAACGAAGGCCGACTCGCGGCTCGCCCGTCGGGCGACCACGGTCGGCGGTGTCGACATCGCCCCGGGGACGCCGGTCGTGCTGTTGCTCGGTGCGGCGAACCGCGATCCACGACGGTTCGAGGACCCCGACGAGTTCCGGGCCGATCGCCCGAACGCCAAGGAGCACATCGCCTTCGGGCGCGGCATCCACTCGTGCCCCGGCGGGCCGCTCGCGCGCGCCGAGGGCCGCATCAGCTTCGAAGCGATCCTCAACCGGATGCGCAACATCCGAGTCTCCGAGGAGCACCACGGGCCTGCCGACTCCCGGCGCTACGAGTACGAACCGACGTGGGTCCTGCACGGCCTCCGTGCGCTGCACATCGAGTTCGACCCGGCCTGAGATCGGCGACGGCACCCTCGGCGGGGCCTGGTACGAATTCGATCGAACGTTGTCTCAACCAAGAAGGGGAGAAGTTGTGGGAAAGCTGGATGGGAAGGTCGCGTTCATCAGCGGGGCGGCGCGGGGCCAGGGCCGCAGCCATGCGGTGCGCCTGGCCCAAGAAGGTGCCGACATCATCGCCATCGACATCTGCCAGCAGATCTCGTCGGTGTCCTACGCGATGTCGACGCCTGCCGACCTCGAGCAGACCGTGAAGGAGGTGGAAGCCGAAGGCCGGCGGATCGTCGCACGGCAGGCCGACGTCCGCGACGTCGACTCGTTGCGAGCCGCCTTCGAAGAGGGCGTCGCCGAGCTCGGTCCGGTGCAGATCGTCCTGGCGAACGCCGGCATCGGGGTCGGTGGCCCCAACTCGTCCGACCAGGACTGGAACGACGTGATCGCGGTGAACCTGACCGGCGTGTGGAACACCGTCCGGATCGCCATCCCGCAGATGATCGATGCCGGCGGGGGTGGCTCCATCGTCATCACGAGCTCGACGGCCGGTCTGCTCGGAGTGGGCACCAACGAGACTGGCCTCCTCGGCTACACGGCATCGAAGACGGCGGTGGTCGGCTTGATGCGGTGCTGGGCGAACTACCTCGGCCCGCACTTCATCCGGGTCAACTGCATCGCGCCGACGGCGTGCCGGACGCCGATGGCGCAGAACCTCGACATCGAGGCATTGTTCGAGTTCAACCCCAACCTCGCCCGCGCCATGTCGAACGCGATGCCCGTCGACATGGTCGAACCGTCGGACATCTCCGACGCCGTCGCATGGCTGGTGTCGGACGAGTCCCGCTACGTGACCGGCACGGTGGTCCCGGTCGATGCTGGTTCCCTCAACCACCGGTAGTGGTCGGTCAGCCGCTGCGCTCGCCCTCGAGCATCGCGATGTACCGTTCGACGAACGCGACGGTCTCCTTGTGGCCGTCGAACATCCCGAGCGACGCCTCCGACGCAAGGAAGCGGGCGACGCTGGACATCAGCATCGCCGCCACACCGGGAGGGAGATCCGCAGGCGCGATGCCGTGGCGTTCGAGGGCCTCGGTGATGACCCGGAGCTCGGCGACCTTGAATCGCGCCACGACGTCCGCCATCTCGGCCCGGATGGCCTTGCGGTGGTTCGCCAGGGCAACGAGCTCCATCGTCAGGGCCGTGCCCTCGTGACTGCGGCTCAGGTCCCAGAGCGCCCACAGCGGCTGCGACGACGCCAGTGCCTTCTCCTGTACGGAGAGTCCCTGGTCGGCGAGGCGGCGGAGCATCGCGACGAACAGGTCGTCCATCGTGCGGAAGTAGTAGTGCACGAGCGCCGGCTTCATGCCCGCCTCGGCGGCGACCCGACGCGACGTGACGGCGGGGTAACCGTCCCTCACCATCAGCTGCGCCGCCGTGTCCAACAGCACAGCTCGCGACGCCGCCGTCTCGGAGCCGAACCGGCGCGCGGTGACCACGACGGCCAGAGTAAGCCCTCGAGATGGGAGTGACGTGACTGACTACGACGTAGCCGACTGGTTCACCGACGATTCGATCGCCCAGGACCCGTACCCGTACCTGGACCACCTGCGGTCCACGTGCCCGATCCGGCCGACCGGCCACCACGGAGTCGTCGCCGTGACCGGGTACGACGAGGCGCTCGAGATCTTCCGTCACCCCGAGACGTTCTCGGCCTGCCTCACGGTCGTGGGGCCGTTCCACAACCTCCCGGTGCCGCTCGAAGGCGATGACGTGAGCGACATCATCGACGGCTACCGGCACCTGCTGCCGATGAACCAGCACATGGTGACGATGGACCCGCCCGATCACACCCGGGAGCGGGCGTTGCTCATGCGATTGATCACGCCGCGGCGGCTCCGGGAGAACGAGGACTACATCCGCCGCCTGGCCGACCAGCAGCTCGATCGCATCGTCCCGGCGGGTCGTTGCGAGTTCATCGGCGAGTACGCCAAGCCGCTCGCCACGATGGTGATCGTCGATCTGCTCGGGGTGCCCGAGGACGACCACGCCCAGTTCCACGACGGCTTCGGTCTCAACCACGCCACGACGGGTGACCTGAACGGTCCTGGCGACCAGGCCGGCGTCAACTCGCTCGAATGGCTCGACGAGTGGTTCGGCACGTACATCGAGGAGCGCCGTCGGGAGCCACGCGACGACGTCATGTCCGGCTTGGCGTCGGCGAAGTACCCGGACGGTACGACGCCCGACCTGGCCGCAGTCGTGCGCACCGCGACGTTCCTGTTCGCCGCGGGTCAGGAGACGTCGGCGCGCATGCTGGCGCAGGCGATGCGCTTCCTCGCCGAGAACCCCTCGTTGCAAGACGACCTGCGCGCCGACCCGGCCGGCATCCCGAACTTCATCGAGGAGACCCTGCGCATCGAGTCGCCGACGAAGACCGACTTCCGCCTGGCCCGACGGGGGATGAACGTGTCCAGTGTCGACATCGCCGCCGGCACACCGGTGATGCTGCTGCTCAACGCGGCGAACCACGATCCCCGCCGGTTCGAGTCGCCGGACGAGTTCAAGGCCGATCGGCCGAACGCGAAGGAGCACCTCGCGTTCGGTCGCGGGATCCACTCGTGCCCCGGAGCACCGCTCGCCCGTGCCGAGGGCCGCATCAGCATCGAGCGCATCCTCCAGCGCACGCGCAACATCCGCCTCTCCGAGGAGCACCACGGCTCGCCGTCGGCGCGTCGTTACGACTACGAACCGACGTGGATGTTGCGGGCGATGGAAGCGCTCCACATCGAGTTCGACCCGGTGACGGATCGGTCGTCGAGCAGCACGACCGCAGGAGGATGATGGGCTGATGCGGATCGTCGTCGACTACGACCAGTGCGAGAGCCATGCCATCTGCATGTCGATCCTGCCCCAGGTGTTCGAGGTGCGCGACGACGACTTGTTGTACGTGCTCGACGAGCACCCTCCCGAGGAGCTGCGCGAGCAGGTCGAAGCCGCGGTTCGCGCCTGCCCGAAGCAGGCCTTGTCCGTGATCGCCTGAGCGATCCCAGGGAGTTGCGCTCACCGTTCGGCGCACGACGTCTCGCCTGGACGGGACGCCGCGATCACGTCACGGGCGCGCCGCCGCGTCGAGCGCCGCCACGATCGTGGCGGGGCTCAGCGGGAGGCGGGTCAGGCGCACGCCGAACGGCGACAGGGCGTCCGCGACGGCGTTGATCGTCGCCGGGGCGGCGCCGAGCACGCCACCTTCCCCGATGCCCTTGTAGCCGCCCGGTCCCGGACCCGGCGTGTCGTAGTGCGCGAACTCGATGGCCGGAACGTCGGCCGCGGTGGGCATCACGTAGTCGAGCAAGGTCGACGCGATCGGGTTCCCGTCGTCGTCGTACGCGAGGTCCTCGTACAGCGCGCCGGCGATGCCCTGGGCGGTTCCTCCGGCGATCTGGCCCTCGACGATGTTGGGGTTGATCATCGCGCCGCAGTTCTCGCTGACGATGAACCGCAGCAGCGTGACGGTGCCCGTCTCGACGTCGACCTCACACGTGCAGACGTGGGACGCGTTCGCCCAGTTGACCGCGGTGGCCGCCTGGTACCGCCCGCTGTGCTCGAGCCCGGGCGGGACGCCCGGCGGGAGCGAGCCCGGCGCGAAGTACGCCAGCTGGGCGATCTCGGCCAGCGACACGTCGAGCGACGGTGTGCCACGGACGAAGGCCTTCCCGTGCGCCAGCTCGATGTCGGCGGCGTCGGCCTCGAGGCGGTGGGCGGCGATGGCGATGATCCGCTCGCGGAGCACCGTGGCCGTCTCGTGCACGGCGCCGGCGATCATCGAACCACTGCGGCTGCCCCCGGTCCCGGCGCCGTACCCGGTCACGGCGGTGTCGCCCTGGATCGTGGCGACGTCGTCGATGTCGACGCCGAGCGCGTCGGCGGTCAGCTGGACGGCGGTGGTCTCCAGGCTGTTGCCGGTCGAGCCGCCCGCCAGGTACACGTTCACGCGGCCCGACGGCTCGACGCGGATCGTCGCGGCCTCGGTGGCGAACACACCCTGGCCCGGTGTCGTCGGCTCGATGAAGCTGCAGGTGCCCACACCGAGGAACCTGCCGCGCCGGCGACCGTCGGCCTGCTCCTCGCGGAACGCCTCGAGGCCGAGCGCTTCGATGGCGCGGTCGAAGTTCTCGAGTGGCGTCACGTGCGTGAACGTCATGCCGTTCGGGTTGGTGTAGGGCAGGTCGTCCGCCCGCAGGAGGTTGCGCCGGCGCAGCTCGATCGGGTCGATCCCGATCTGTCGGGCCGCCGTGTCGAGCAGCACCTCGCGAGCCACCGACTCGAACATCCAGGGCGCTCGATACGCGGTGCGGCCGGCGGTGTTGGTGTAGATCGCCCGCGTGACGAACCCGGCGTGCGGCACGCGGTAGGGGCCGGGGAACGCCGCGCCGACGGCGCCGGTCACCCCCACCGGCCACGGTGTCGGGTACGCGCCGTCGTCCTCGACGTAGTCGATGTGAGCCGCTCGGATCAGCCCGTCGGCGTCGAACGCCATGCGCACGTGACCGTGCTCGTGGCGTGACTTGCCGGCCGACAGCAGGTTCTCGCGGCGGTCCTCGATCCACTTCAGGGGGCCCGGGCACCGCTGGGCGGCGAGCATCACGGCCATCTCTTCGCGCTGCAGCAGGACCTTCTGCCCGAACCCGCCGCCGGTGTCGCGCGTGATCACCCGCACGCGGTGCTCGGGCACGCCGAGGAGGCGGCCACAGAACGCCCGCACCTCGTGCGGGCCCTGGGTCGCCGACCAGATCGTGATCTCGCCGTTGCGGTCCTGGACGATGAGCCCGCGGGTCTCGAGGGGCGCGGCCGATTGTCCTTGTTGGTAGATCGTCTCCTCGACGACGTGGGCCACGGACGCGAAGATCTCCTCGAGATCGGCCACCGGACGGCCCGGGATCGAGCCGATGAGGTTGCTCCCGTGTGCCTCGTGCACCAGCTCGCTCGACGTCTCGGCGGTGGTGTAGTCGACCACGGGCGGCAACGGCTCGTAGTCGACCACGACGAGCTCCGCCGCATCCTCGCCGAGGTAGCGGTTGTCCGCCACGACCAACGCGACCGGGTCGCCCACGTACCTCACCATGGTGTCGGCCAGCGGCGGGCGTGGAGTTTCGGGACTGCTCGGTCCGTACATGGTGTGCCACTGCTCGCGCACGCCGGGGTTGAGGTCGCCGGCGACGAAGACGGCGTGGACGCCGGCCAGCGCGGTGGCCGCGGACGTGTCGACCGTCGTGATCCGCGCCGTGGATAGGGGCTGCGGACGAAGCAGGCGTGCGAGCATGCCCGGCAGCTGGACGTCGTCCACGTAGGTGCCGCGGCCGGTCAGGAGCCGAGCATCCTCGACACGATGGACACGGCTGCCGGCGTACCTCGCGGCGCCGGTAGGCGCGTGCGGCCCGGCGCCGGCAGAGTCGTCGTCGCTCGGCATCGCGATTGCCCCCATCCCGAGACGGTGTCTGCGGTACGCACCGCGCTGCGCGAGTGGTTAGCAGACGTCCGCTGCCTGCGCAAGGCTGAGCCGAGCGAGCCCGCCGAGCGACGACCGCTCGTCCGTGACGGCGTGGTGTCAAGGGACCGGCGAGATCGCCCCGGTCGGCATTAAGAACACGTAGAGCCCGTTGAGGCGGTCGTCGGGGCCGGGTTCGATCGTGGTGTGCTCCCGGACGAAGGACCTCGCACCGACATCGACACGACGGGCCTCACCGATCGGGTTGATCGTCGGTGTGCCGGCCAGTGTCGCTGTCGGCGCGGTGCTGGCCACGATGCGCCCGATCTTCGATTCGACGAACGCCGCGCTCGTGCTGATGATCGTCGTCGTAGCGGTCGCGATGCTCGGCGGCCGAGCCGCCGGCGTCGTCACCGCGCTCGCCGCGGTCGTGTCGTTCGACTTCTTCCACACCGAGCCGTACCTGTCGCTGGCGATCAACTCCCGCGACGACGTCGAGACGACGCTGCTGCTGTTGGTGGCCGGCGTGCTCGTGGGCACGATCGCCACCGCCGGCCGCGTCGCCAAGGCGCGCGCCGGCTCGGCGGGACACGAGATCCAGCGGATCCACCGGGTCGCCGAGGCATCGGTCTCCGGCCGTGACGCGGCCGACGTGATCGCCATCGCCGAGCGCGAGCTGGTCGATCTCCTGTCCCTCGACGGGTGTCGCTTCGAGGCCCTCCCGACAGGTGACGACCGCGTCCTGCCGCGCATCGGGCGCACCGGCAGCATCGAGGGTGTCACCGATCGGACGTTCCGGCGCAACAACGACGGGCGCACCGGGTTCGAGTTGCCGGCGGAGGGCCTCGAGCTCCCGGTGCTCGCCCACGGCCAGCACATCGGACGGTTCCTGCTCGTGCCGACGCCCGGCGTCGGGGTGTCTCTGGAGCAGCGGCTGGTCGCAGTGGCGATCGCCGATCAGGTGGCGACCGTCTGGGCCCCCGGCGTCAACGTCGACACGGAGCGCCCCGCATGAAGCACATCGTCGTCTTGGCGGCCACTGCGATCCCCCTCGGGCGGTACGTGGCCGCGGTCTACGGCGCCCGCGCCGACGTGCCGGCGGCGATCGCGGCCCACACGTCAGCGCAACACCTCGGCATCCTGGGCGACCCGGGTGACAACGTGCTCGAGCCCAACGTGGCCCTGGAGGGCGCTGCGACCTCGTGACGGCACGGGTCGCGGGCGGGCGTTGCCCCGGCAACCCGCCAGCTACGGCGGACCGTCCGCCCGGCCCTCACGATCGGGGTGTCACGTCGGATGCGCCTCGGGCGACGGCACGACGACCTCGGCCGCAGTTCCGTCGAATGGGACGGCGGCGGGCCAAGTCCCCTCGGTTGCCGTACGATCATCGACGAAGGGTCCACGGTTGGGGAATCGGGACCCGGAACCGGGCAAGGGGAGCGAAATGGGGGAGTCATGAAGACGCGTACGAGGCGATTCGCCGCGATGTTGGTCGTGGTTGGCCTGTTGGCGGCGTGTGGGGGTGATGACGACGACGATGCCGGCGGTGGGACTGGAGCCGGTGGCGTCGGCGGGGACGGTGGCGTCGGCGGAGACGGTGACGGCGGAGACGACGGCGTCGGCGGATACGGCGTCGGCGGATACGGCGGCGGGTGGCACGACGGAGGTGTCGGGGAGTGCGGCTGGGGGGTCGGTGCCGGAGACGACGTGGGTGACGGAGGGGGTGGATCGGGAGGCGACGATCAAGATGGCGTTGACGAACATCTTGACGGGTGCTGATCCGCATGCTCGGGGGTCGAGCCCGAACGCGGCGTATTACTTGTTGATGTACGACAACTTGTTCCGGGTGGATCGCAATGGTGTGGTGTCGGGTCAGTTGGTGACCGAGTGGGAGTTGACCGACGGGGCGTGGGTGTTCACGTTGCGTGATGATGCGGTGTTCCATGACGGGTCGCCGGTGGATGCGGCGGCGGTGAAGGCGAACTTGGAGCGGGTGAAGACGATGGAGACGAGCGCCTATGCGGCGCAGTTGGCCAGTGTCGAGTCGGTGGATGTGGTGGATGACTACACGGTGCGGTTGAACATGGCGCCGGACACGGGGGCGACGTTGCCGTGGGTGTTGGGTGGGTTCGCGGGGACGATCATCAATCCGGCGTTCTTCGATCCGGAGACGTTGAAGTCGTCGGCGCCGCATGGGGTGGGGTCGGGTCCGTATGAGTTGGTGGAGTGGACGCCGGGTGATGCCGCCACGGCCTATGAGCGGGCGGGTGAGCATTGGGATCCGGCCGCTGGTCAGGCGGCGCGGCTGGAGATCGCGGCGACGGAGACGATCCAGGCCCAGAACGCGGTGGAGGCCGGTCAGTTCGACATGGCGACGGGGAGCGGCAACACGGCGGTGGAGGCGGTGCGCCATGCCGAGGACAACGATGACTTGCAGGCCAACCAGATCGACACGTACTCGAGTTATGGGGTGTGGATGCAGGATCGGGTCGATCCGGCGGTGCGTGAGGCGTTGGGGTATGCGGTGGACCGCGAGGCCCTGAATGCCGTGTTCAACGGTGGTAACACGATGAACAACCAGTTGTTCCCGGAGGGTCACCGGTTGTACATCGAGGAGATCGACGAGATCACCAACTACGACCCGGAGAAGGCCCAGGAGATCCTCGCCGACGTGCCCGACGACGCCAAGTCGTTCACGTTGTCGTTCTTCCCGGGTACCCCGTACCAGGAGTTCGCTCAGCTGTTCCAGGCCCAGGCGGCGGCGGTGGGGATCACCGTCGAGTTGGTGCCGTTGCAGTTCGGTGGGCTGTTCGAGGCCTGGTTGGGGGGCACGGTCGATGCGTTGACGATCATCAGCACCGGTCCGTCGACGGCGTTCGGGGCGATCACGGAGATCTTGATGCGGGGCTCGTCGATCTGGGCGGCGCCCGACTCGGCGCTGGCCGATCTCGGCGCCCAGATGACGACGGCGGATGATCCGGCGTTGAGCGACGACGAGCGCGACGAGATCTACAAGGGGATCCTGCTCGACGCCGCCGAGGAGGGCTGGATGCTGATCTTCGGGCAGAACACCAGCGCCATCCTGGCCACCGACCAACTCGTCAACGTCGAAGAGGTCCCCGGCCAGTACCAGGCGTTCTCCAACTACCGCTACATCGGGAAGCTCGCCAGCTGACCCCGACCGTCCTTCCCTCGAGGCTCCTGCATCTCGAGCGCAGGTTGACCGGCCCCGACAGCGTCGTCGGGGCCGGTCCGCGTTTTCGCCGGCATCGGTCCGGTGACCGCCACACCGGCGCGATCGCGCCGCGACGACCGGCTCCGTCCACCTTGTAGTTGACGATGACGGCGGGTTCTGCTTACTCTTGACACTCAAGAGTCACTTGTGACACTCGAGTCTCAGGACAATGGGTCAGGAGCTCGGAACGACCCAGGGGGGCCCATGGCCAAGGAGTTCATCGTGTCCGGCGACAGCCACGTCGTCGAGCCGGTCGATCTGTTCACGGAGCGCATGCCGAAGCACCTGCGCGATCAGGCGCTGCGGCAGACGGAGTTCGAGCTCGACGAGCCGCTCGTGCCCGGCGGCCACACCGTGTTCCGCACGGTGCACACGCCGGGCTACGAGGGGTGGACGGTGTCCCGGTACCGCCAGAACACGGGACCGACGCCCGATTGGGATCCGCAGGGGATCCTGCGTGACATGGACCGGGACGGCATCGACGCGACCGTGATGTTCTCCAACTTCGCGCTGTTCGCGACGTACACCGACAACCACGAGCTCGCCATGGCGCACGCCCGGGTGTACAACGACTGGCTCGCCGAGACGTACCTGGCCTACGAGGACCGGATGCGCCTGACGGCGGCGATCCCGACGACCGACGTCGCCGACGCGGTGCGGGAGATCGAGCGGGCCGCGCAGCTCGGGCTGCGCGCGCTCGATGTTGCCGGAGCATCCGCAGCCGCTGCCGTACAGCGCGCCCGAGTACGAGCCGCTGTGGGCGGCCGCCGAAGCCAACGGCATGCCGATCTTCTTCCACGTCGCGTCCGGCGGTGTCGACTCCAAGGCCGACTCGTCCAAGACCGGCGACCAGGTCAAGGGCATCCTCACCGCGATGAAGATGGGCAAGCAGAAGGAGCTCGACCACCGGGCGTTCTCGGCCCGCACGATGGGTGGCGGCAACACCAGCGCCGCCAGCCCGATGCGGATCATCGCCGATCTCGTCAGCTCCGGCGCCTGTGAGCGGCACCCGGACCTGATCTGGAACATGATCGAGTTCAACGCCGGGTGGCTGGCGAACTACATGGGGATGATGGACAAGGCGTGGCGCACCGGCACCGGTCAGGACCCGGACTGGTGGATCGGGTACTGGCAGGACGGCAAGCCGCTCGAGGAGCAGGACCTCTTCGGACAGCTCTTCACGATCAACGATCGCTGGCCGTTGCCGATGAAGCCCAGCGAGTACGTCAAGCGCAACATCCGCGTGCAGTTCGCCGACGACCCGGTGGCCGTGCAGTGTCGCCATGTCACCGGTGTCGACACGATCTACTGGGGCAACGACTACCCGCACGCGGAGGGCACGTTCCTGGGCAGCCAGGCGGTCATCGAGGAGCAGTTCGTCGGCGTGCCCGACGAGGACCGGGCGAAGATGCTCGGCGGCACCCTGGCGGCGATCTGCGGCTTCGACACGTCGCGCAAGTTCGCCCCGGTCGACCCGAAGGCCGAGCTGACCAACGCCTGATGCCAGGCGGCGGGCGTGCCGTCGCCGCGTGCTCCGGGCCGCCCGGTGGCATCGCGCGGCGGCGTCGCCGTGCCGCGTCCCGAACACGCGAGCGAGACAGGGGAGTCGGTGGAATCCGTCGACGTGGAGTGGGAGTGGAGCGAGCACTTCGCGGGCCAGCCCGAGATCGAGCGCTACATGAACCACGTCGTGGACCGGTTCGACCTCCGCCGCCACATCCGCTTCGACGCGACCGTGACGTCGGCCGTGTGGGACGAGCGCCACGCCCGATGGACCGTGACGACCGACGACGGCGTCCAGGTCGACGCGCAGCACTTCGTGCCGGCCACGGGCACGCTCTCGGTGCCGTACCTCCCCGCGATCGAGGGCCGGGACTCGTTCGCGGGCCCGGCATACCACACGGGCCGGTGGCCGAGCACGCCGGTGAACTGCGCAGGCCGGCGGGTGGCTCTCGTCGGCACGGGGTCGAGCGGGGTGCAGATCGTCCCGGCCATCTCCGTGACACGCTCAACACCTCGGTCTCCGCCTTCCTGCACGTGCCGAGCACCCGTACCCCGCCGCTACCTCTCCAACTCGGCCGGTCGCCTGAAGATGTTCGAGGTCATGGAGACGGCGATGCGGGACGGCTGGCAGAGCGAGCACATGACGGGGCCGGAGGATCGGATCAGGGCCCACGCCTAAGTAGCCCCGTGCGCGTGTTGACCCATCCCGGCCGCTGCACTAGATTGATACGCCGACGTCACTTGTGACACCAGAGTTCCACAACGCGACGATCGCGCCGACGACCGCTCGGGGAGCGGTGACCGTGAACGAGCAATGTCCGGAGGGGAAGACATGAGCGACGAGACCACGACCTGGCCGCACCACGAGCTGGGCAAGCGGCTCAGCAACTGGGGCCGGTGGGGTGCCGACGACGAGATCGGCACCCTCAACTTCGTGACACCGGAGAAGCGGATCGCGGCCGCCCAGCTGGTGAAGACGGGCAAGGTCATCGACCTCGGCATGCCGTTCGACAAGAACGGGCCGTGGGTCGCCGGCGGATGGCGCATCAACCCCGTCCACGTCATGACGTTGCTGCCATCAGACACGGCCCGCTCGGCCGACGGGCTCATCTCAGCCGACGACATGGTCATCATGGGGTTGCAGGCGGCGACGCAATGGGACGGCCTCGCCCACGTCGGCTACGACGGGTTCTTCTACAACGGCGTGCCCGCCGCCGCGGTCAACAACTTCGTCGGCGCGGCCCGCAACTCGTTCCCCAAGACGCTCAAGCACCTGATCTCGCGTGGCGTGCTGCTCGACATCGCCCGGTTGAAGGGCGTCGACCGGCTCCCGTTCTCCTACGAGATCACGAGCGAGGACCTGTCGGCGGCCGAGGAGCGCCAAGGCGTGCGAGTCGAGTCCGGCGACATCTTGCTGCTGCGGACCGGGCAGTACAAGTACTTCCTCGAGGGAGATCGCGACAACTTCAACGGGCCCGAGTCCGGCCCGTTCCTCGACGCCGCGCAGTGGTTCTACGACAAGGAGATCGCCGCGCTGGCCATGGACAACTGGGCCGTCGAGGTGTACCCGTCCCCGATCGAGGGTGCGACCATCCCGTTCCACCAGGTCGTGATCCGCGACATGGGGCTCACGCTCGGCGAGATGTTCAACCTCGAGGACCTCGCCGACGACTGCGAGGCCGACGGCGTCTGGGAGTGCCTGTTCTCCGGCGTCGGCCTCAGCGTCACGGGAGCGGTCGGATCCCCCCTCACACCGATGGCCCTGAAGTGAGCACGTGGACCGACGTCGCCGGCCGAAAGGCGTCGCCGCACTGATCGACGGGGTGAATCGAGCGGGCTCGGTCAGATGAGCGCGCGGAGCTTGCGTTCCAGCACCGCTCGCTCCCGGGCGTTCGCGCAGCGCTCGACGGCGAGCGTCAGCTCGGCGCGCGCCTCCTCCGTGCGGCCGAGCCGGGTCAGCAGCTCCCCGCGCACGCTCGGCAGCAGGTGGGACCCGGCGAGCCGTTCGTCGTCGGCGAGGTCGTCCACGAAGCGGAGGCCGGCCGCTGGTCCCTCGGCCATGGAGACGGCGACCGCCCGGTTCAGCTCGACGACCGAGGACGGCGCGAGCCGGCCGAGCGCCTCGTAGAGGACGACGATCCGGCTCCAGTCCGTCTCCCGGACGGACGGCGCGACGGCGTGGCACTCGGCGATCGCTGCCTGCAGCCCGTAGGCACCCAGGCCACGACCGACCCGTCCCGCTCGGGCGAGGGCGGCCCGGCCGCGGCGGATCGCCGCCCGGTCCCAGCGCCGGCGGTCCTGGTCCTCGAGCAGCACAGGGTCGCCGTCGGGCCCGATGCGGGCCGGGAACCGTGCTGCGGTCAGCTCGAGCAGCGCGAGGAGGCCGAGGACCTCCGGCTCGTCGGGCATCAACCGGGCGATGACCCGCGCCAGCCGGACCGCTTCGCGGGCCAGGTCGGGTCGGATCAAATCGTCACCCGACGTCGCCGTCGAGCCCTCGGTGAAGATGACGTAGACCACGCTGAGCACCGAGCCCAGCCGCTCCCGGCGCTCCTGGGCCGTCGGGACCTCGAACGGCACCTGGGCCGCCGACAGGGTCTTCTTGGCCCGGGTGATGCGGGCCTGCACGGTGGCGGTCGGCACCAGGAAGGCCCGGGCGATCTCGTCGCTCGTCAGGCCGCCGACGACCCGCAGCGTGAGCGCCACCCGCGCGTCCGGCGACAGCAGGGGGTGGCAGGCGATGAACACCAGGGCCAGCACGTCGTCGTCGATCCGGTCGGGATCGCTCAGGACATCGTCGGCCTCGGCGGGCGCCGATGGCCGGCCCGACGCGGCGCCACCGTCGCCCAGGTCGTGGGCGACGGCGGCATACCGGTCGTCGAGCGCGGCACGGCGCCGGAACGCGTCGATCGCCCGCCGCCGACCGACCGTCATGAGCCACGCCGCCGGGTTGCGGGGCACGCCGTCGCGTGGCCAGGTCACGAGGGCCTCGGCCAGGGCCTCCTGGGCGACGTCCTCGGCGAGCGCGAAGTCGCCGGTGGACCGGGCGAGCGCGCCGACGATCCTCGCCGACTCGATCCGCCAGACCGCAGCGACAGCCGCACCGCGCGTCGCTCACAACTGGCCGGTGGCCTCCCGCCAGGCCCGCTCCTTCTTGATCCACTCGTTGTCCTGGGGGAACTCGTCGATCGTGGGGACGCGCCGGATCTCGGTCTTCAGGCCGGGGCCGGCCATCGGCGCCCGCTTCGCCCACTCGACGGCCTCCTCCTTCGAGGCGACGTCGAGGATCCAGTAGCCGCCGAACAGCTCCTTGGTCTCGCCGTACGGCCCGTCGGTGACGACCGGCGGCTGCGACGAGTAGTCGACGACGACGCCCTCGGCGGCGTCGTCGAGGCCCTCGGCGGCGACGAGGACACCGGCCGAGATCATCTCCTCGTTGAACCGGCCCATGGTCTCGAGCATCTGCTCGAAGTCCGACGTTCGCGAACTCGGCGTAGGCCTCGTCGGTGGCGCGCATGATCAGCATGTACTTCACGGTTGTCTCCTCTGTCGCAGATCCCGTTCGGAACCTTCTCACCCCTACGTCGAACGAGGGCGATGCCGGATCGACACTGCCACACGCGATTTCTGACCGGCGGCAACGTGGCCGCCTGCCGGTCATCAGACGAGGACCGCGCGCACGTCCAGGAGCGGCGTGACGAGGTGATCGGGGCCGGCGCGTTCGATCGGTGCGGGGCCCGCCGCGCCGCCCGTCAGCGTGCGCCATGCCTGATCGGTGGTGAGCACGACGCGCGCTGCAGGATCTGCTGGGCGCCCCGCTTCGAGCTCCCATGCAGTGTCGCGACGCGTGAGCGTCCACGCCGCGGCACCCAGGTGCAACTCGACACAGGTGCCGACCGCGGCCGCGACCCGGTACTGGTGGGGAAAGGCCCACACGAACGTCGCCAGCACGGCGTCGGCATCGGCGTCGTGATGCGGGTCGCGCTCGCCGAGCGCATCGAGGATCTGCTGGTGGTGCACCCAGCGCTCGGTGAGCTCACGGGCGAGATCCAGCCACATCGGCAGTGGGCCGTCACCGGCCCACTCCACCCTCGCCGCCGCCAGCAGGTCGACACCACGGAACCAGTCGTCGAGCTGCGCACCGGTCCACGCCAACAGCTCGGCGACGAGGCGGCGGCTGAGGCCCTGGGCCCCGTCCACCCAGCGCTGGTTCTTGGCATTCAGCTCACGAACCAGGGAGTCGACGCCGTCGACCTCGATGAGCCCGGAACGGTCGTCGTCACGGCTGCGCGCCAGGCGGCCGAAGTCGTCGTCGAGCAGATGGAGCGCGATGTCCTTCACCGTCCAGCCCGGCAGCGCCGTGGGTGCGATCCACGCCTCCGGCGGCAAGGCGGCGAGCCGTCGCACCAGCCGCCGACGTTCGCTCGCGAACCGCGGTCGCACATCGACCACCGGCGCGTCCCACGGCAGCATGCCCCAACTCTCGCCGCTCGGGCCCGGGTCCGCGACATCCGGTCACCCGGCGCGACGCGTCGGTGGTGGTCACGACCCCGATCAGGTGGCAGCGGTAACGTCGGGCCGTCCGATCGGTCGGCGGCCGGGCACATCGTTCATCCGGTCGGGGGGATGCGGACCAGACGGCCGGCGGGTTGGCTCGTGGGAGCGACCAGCCTCGATGACGACCGCAGCGACCCAGGAGAACGAACCGCACCATGGCGACTGATCCCTATGCGATGCTGCGCAGCCGCAGGTACGTCGTCCTGCTCGTGCTCGCCGCGATCATCGGGGTGCCGATCGCCGCCGCCGCGTTCGCCTTCCTGTCGTTCGTCGACCTCGTGCAGGGGTGGGTCTTCACCGATCTCCCCGAAGGCCTCGGGTTCGACGCGCCGCCGACGTGGTGGCCGATCCTGCCGCTGGTCGTGGCCGGGATCCTCGTGGGGCTCATCATCCGGTCCCTGCCCGGCCGTGGCGGGCACTCGCCGGCAGACGGGTTCCACGCCGAGCGCGCCGCCGGCCCCGATCGAGCTGCCCGGCGTCTTCCTCGCCGCACTCGTGTCGCTCGGTCTGGGCGCCGTGATCGGCCCGGAGGCCCCGCTGATCGCGTTGGGGGGTGGACTGGCTGCGCTCGTCGTCAGGCTGGTCAAGCGGGATGCCACCGCCGAGGCGCTGGCGGTCGTCGGCGGTGCCGGGAGCTTCGCGGCCGTGTCCGCGCTCCTCGGTTCCCCGTTGCTCGGCGCGTTCCTCTTCATGGAGGTGATCGGGCTGGGCGGGATGATGGCGACCCTGATGCTGCTCCCCGGGCTGCTCGCCGCCGGCGTCGGCGCGCTCGTGTTCATCGGGTTCGACGCGGCGAACGGCGTCGGCACGATCTCGCTGTCCGTGCCCAACCTGCCGCCGTTCGATCACCCCAACGGCGCCCAGTTCGGGTGGGCGCTGGCGATCGGGGTCGGTGCGGCGGTACTCGGGTGCGCGATCCGCGTGCTGGCGCTCGCGCTGCGCCCCCACGTCGAGCGCCGGCTGGTGCTCCTCACGCCGGTCGCCGGCCTGGCGATCGCGCTGCTGGCGATCCTCTACGGCGAGCTCAGCGACAAAGGTCCGTCGGACGTGCTGTTCTCCGGCCAATCCGCCCTGCCCGGCCTGATCGACCAGCACGCCACGTACACCGTCGGCACGTTGTTGCTGCTGATCGCCTGCAAGGCCCTCGGATACAGCATCTCGCTGAGCAGCTTCCGCGGCGGCCCGGTGTTCCCGGCCATGTTCATCGGCGGCGCGGCAGGTGTCGCGATGGCCGATCTCCCCGGCATGAGCCTGGTCCCGGCAGTCGCGATGGGCATCGGCGCCATGAGTGCGGTGATGTTGCGACTGCCCTTGACCTCGGTGCTCCTGGCGACGTTGCTGCTCGGCGCGGACGGACTCGCGACCATGCCGGTCGTCATCGTCGCCGTGGTCGTCGCGTTCGCCGTCTCGGCCTGGTTCCCGCCTCGTCCCACCCTGGAGGCGTGACCACCCGGTGGCCCCGGGGCAGCGCTCACCGGTGCGACATGAACCGACCGGCCCAATCGAACAGGCTGGTCGGGACGTAGTACCCGCGCTCGTCGTTGATCTCGTCCCAATGCGCGGCGACGTCGTCGACCGTGGCCGTCTCGGCGATCCCGTGCACGTACCCCTCGTTGCCGGCGATGAAGATGCGACCGAAGCGACCGGCGCCGGCGACGAAGACCTCGCCGCTGACCGGGCACGCCTCGTGGGCGAGGAACGCGACCATCGGCGCGACGTGCTCGGGCTCCATGCCGACCGGTGCGGGGCGCGGCCCGCCGGTGTCGAGGCTGGTCCCGGGTGCCGCACCCAGTCGGGTCATCGCGTTCGGACAGATCACGTTGATCGTGATGTCCATGTCGCCCTTGGCCATGTTCAGGCTGCGCACCATCCCGATGGTGCCGGCCTTGGCGATCGCGTAGGACAGGTTGTCGGGCAGGCCGAACATCCCCGTCGACCCGGTCATCACGATGCGGCCGTAGTTCTGCTCGACCATGTGCGGCCACGCGGCACGCGTCGTGTTGAACGAACCGTGCACGTGGACGTCCAGCGTCTTCTGCAGGCTCGCGGTGTCCACCTCGGCTGGTCCACCCCACAGCACGTTGCCGGCGTTGTTGACCACGGCGTCGACGCGTCCGAACTCGCGGATCGCCGCGTCGATGACGGCCTGCCCGCCCTCCGCCGACGAGATGTCGTGGTCGTCGGCGACGGCGGTTCCACCGGCATCGACGATCTCGGCGACGACGGCCCGGGCCGGCTCCGGGGTCGTGGCCGGTGCCGGCCGTCGTGCCGCCGAGGTCGTTGACGACCACGCTCGCGCCGAGGCTCCCGAGCAGCAAGGCGTAGCTACGTCCGATGCCGCGGGCGGCGCCGGTGACGACGGCGACACGGCCGTCGAATCGGTGGTTGGTCATCGCGTGGATCCCCTTCTGTCGTGTCCGTCTCGTGCTCGTCGCCGTGCTGCGTCGTCTCGACGCTCGACAGTCGCGCCAGCATCCTCGCTCGCGCCGCGGCTCCGACGTTCACCTCCACGTCCCACTGTTCGGTATGCGCCGATGGGCCGAACGGACGTCCCTCGCCTCTATCGTCGTGTGCGCGTCGACCGGCGAACCGCCGGAGCCCGGACATCGGCACCCACCGAGGCCCGCAGGAGTCGACATGAGGATTGCAATCGTCGGAACCGGGGCGATGGGCTCCGTCTACGCCAGCCTGCTCGGCAAGGCCGGGCACGACGTCTGGGCGATCGACATCTGGCAGGAGCACATCGACGCCATCGCCCGCGACGGGTTGGCGATCTCCGGCGCCAGCGGCAGCTACGTCGTCGACAACCTCTCCGTCGGCAGCGGGCCCGAGGCGGCCGGAGCGTGCGACGTGTGGGTGATCGCGACGAAGGCCCAGGACGTGGACGTCGGTGGCCGCCCCCATCGCGCCGCTGCTTCGTCCCGACGACATCGTGATGGCGTTCCAGAACGGGCTCGGTGCGGGCGAACGGGTCGCCCGGCAGCGTGCCGGAGCGACACATCGTGCTCGGCATCGCCGAAGGGTTCGGCTCCTCGATCCCCGCGCCCGGGCTCGTGCACCACACCGGCATGCGCCTGATCCGCATCGGCGAGATGCACGGTGGCCTGACACGACCGCGTGCTGCGACTGGAGCAGGTGTGGCGCGATGCCGGGTTCAACGTCAAGGCGTACGCCGACGTCCACGGCATGATCTGGGAGAAGTTCCTCTGCAACGTCACGCTCGACCGCGCCGTGCGCCGTCTTCGACGTGAGCATCGGCGAGCTGATGTCGAACGAGGAGACGTGGGCGGTCGCGATCGGCTGCATGCTCGAGGCCCATCGCGCCGGGATCGCCGACGGCGTCGAGTTCTCCTTCGACGACCCGGTCCGGTACGTGACGGAGTTCGCCGTCCACCATCACGGATGCCAGCCCGTCGATGCGCCTCGATCACGTCGCCGGCCGACGGGCCGAGATCGACGCGATCAACGGCGCGGTCGTCGAGCTCAGCCGCCGGCTCGGACTCGAGGCGCCGTACAACCAGTCGCTCTGCGCCGTGCTGCGCCAGCGCGAGTCCACGCTTCGCCTGAGCGGCGGCCGAGCTCCCCGGTCGCTCGCTCGGGGACCCGCTCGACTCACCCAAGCCCGGGCGCCGGCTCGGCCGCCTGGGCGTCGTCCACCATGGCGACCATCGCCCGGCGCACGTCGGTGCCGGTGGCGCACTCGGCCGGGAAGGCGATGCGCACGGCCGCCCGACCCGATGGGGCGACGGCGATCATCTCGAACCCGTACCGGTCGACGCCCGACATCGTGGCCGCCGTGGTGTCCGTGCGGCCCAGTAGGTGTCGGCACAGCAGCACCTGCGCCTCGGCGTGGTCAGCGTTCATGTGCTCGATGATCCCTGCCGCGATGCCGGCGAGTGGATCCGGTTCCGCCACGCGGTAGCCGGCCGGGTCGACCCAGCTCATCCGTCCGTAGCCGCCGACGTACCGGATGCGCTGCACGTCGAGCCGGTAGAACGCGAAGTCACCGAAGTCGATGTAGTAGGCCGACGACGGGTTCGCTGCGAGGTACCGGTCGCGCGCCGTGGGGCGCTCCTCGTCGGCCACCGCCGCCAGCAGACCCAGCAACGTGACCCGTCCGCTGGCCAATGGATCGGTCCCGTCAGGCACGGGCTCGGTCACGAGCAGGCTGGCTCGCGGGTCACGCAGCGCGTTCTGGGTGTGCTCGGCCATCAGGCTGACGAACAGCAACGGGTTGCCACGATCGTCGAGCCCGTAGCTCGTCACGGAGCCGTACGGGAACCCGGGCGGTTCCGCGGCGATGGTGGAGAGCGCGCCCCTGGTCGCTCCGGCGACCAGGGTGCGGCACCGCTCGGCGTGCGACGGCTCGGCTGGCACCGGTCCGCCGGGCGGACCCGGCGGGGTGCCGCCCTCGTCGCCGGGGGGGACCTGGTGCCCGGTCGGTCGTCGTGCCACGCACGCCACGCTACGGGGTGGCCCTCACGTCACGGTGAGCCGAGCGAGTCCCTGGGCGGGCGAACGAAGTGGCTCGGTCAACGGCGGCCGAGGAGCAGGGACCGGTTGGTGGCGGTGATCCAGGCCTCGATGGCGTCGAGTGACCAGCCGTAGGCATCCTGCAGGAGCAGCGCGAAGCTGGCGTCGGTGGTGGCGCTGAGCGTGTCGACGGCTCGTTCGGTGGTGACCGACGGATCGAGTGCGTCGAGCTCCTGCAGCAGTCCGACGGGCCGGCGGGCCCCCCTCGACGTGGCGGCGGTGCCCCTCGGCCAGGACGAGCGCCAGCTCGTTCGGCCGCGGTGCCCAAACGAGGCGCGGACGATGTGGCCGCAGTGCTCCAGGATCGAGCGGACGACCTTGGCTTGCACGGCGACGTACCTCGTCGGGATCACCGGAGCGGACGCCGGCGCCGACGATGCCGGCGATGTCGGCCTCGACATCGATCAGATCGTTGAGGCGGGCCACGATGGCCTGCTTCGATCCGATGCTGTCGTACACGGTCTGCGACGACACCCCGGCCGCATCGGCGATGTCGCGCACGGTCGTGCGGCTGTAGCCCCGCTCGGCGAAGAGCCGGCGCGCTGCGCCGAGGATCTCCTCGCGCGTGCGCTCCGCGTGACGGGCCCGCAGGGTCGGCGGCTTCTCGGCCATCCCCGGGTTTCTACCACTTGACATCTGTCCAACTCAGCTTATAGTCGTTCAAGTCATCTGACACTGTATCAAGCGAAACGAGAGGACGCCATGCTCACGACACCCCAGATCACCTCGACACCGCCGCCGGCTGGGACCGCCGATGCGCCGCGCCCGGCGTCCTCGGCGCGCCTCGCCGGGGTCGGCGCGCTGGCGTTCACCGCCATCGTGATCCTTCAGAACGTCATCCGCGGGAGCTCGGCCCCGACGAACGGCGCACCGACCGATGAGGTGCTGAGGCACGCCGCCGACACCCGCAGCCTCACGTTCGTGCTCGTGGCCACGTTCGTGCTCAGCGGCATCAGCCTGGCGACGTTCCTCGGCGGGGTGATGCGGCGGCTCACGGCGGGTGCCCGGCCGGCCGCGGCTTACGCCGGCTACGCCGGCGCCGCGGGCGTGCTGGCCCTGTTCGCTGTCGTCGTCGCCAGCGAGCAGGCCATCTCGGTCATCGCCGACGGCGCGGCTCCCGACCACGGCGCGGTCGCCGCGCTCTGGACCCTCCACAACAGCGTGTTCACGGTCCTCCAGCTGTTCATCGCGGTCGCGCTCCTCGGCCTGGGACGAGCCGGCGTCGCCGCCGGCATCACGCCCCGCACGTTCGAGTGGCTGGCCCCGGTCGGGGTCAGCACTGCTCGCCCTCGCCTGCGCCGCGGGCCCGGGCATCGCCGCTGGCGAGCTCGGCGGGCTGTTCGGCCTCGGGCTGGTCGGCTTCGGGATCTGGCTCGCCTTCCTGCTCACGACCGGCCTGCGCCTCGTGCGCGCCGGTGGCGCCCAGGCCGCGGGGTACCCGGCGTGAGTGCCGGCGACGGGCGACGGGACACGACGATGACCACCACCACGAACACGACCGCGACGACGGCCGCGATCGACCTCTCGACAGATCCCACCGACGTGGCGAGCGGTCTCGTCGCCCACCTGGAGCGGACGTGGAACCGGGCCGACGGCTCCGCCTTCGGCGCGGCGTTCGCCGATGACAGCGACTTCGTCGACATCCGCGGCGTGCACCACGTCGGCCGGGCTGCCATCGCCGCCGGCCATCAAGCGATCTTCGACTCGATCTACGCCGGGAGCACGGTCGACTACGAGCTCGAGCGGGCCCGGGAGATCGCTCCCGGGTGCGTCGTCGGAGTCGTCGCTGCCACCCTCGAGGCGCCCCACGGCCCGCTGCAGGGGACCACGCACGCCCGCTTCACCCTGACCATCACCGACCTCGGCGAGCGGTGGGCCATCAGCGCCTTCCACAACACCCTCGTCGCGGCCCGGTGAGCGGTACACGCCCCTCGGGGCAGGGGCGAATCGTCGTGTTAAGAATGAGCTGCCGGTCAACGGAACTGAGGGGGCTGTCGGTGCCTGCGAATCACAGTGGTCAATGGGACGAGGTCGTCGATGTCGTCGTGGTCGGGAGCGGCGGCGGCGCGCTGACGGCGGCGTTGCTGGCCGAGCGACGGTGGGGCCGAGCGTCGTCGTCGTCGAGAAGGCCGAGTTCATCGGCGGGACGACGGCGGTGTCGGGGGGTGACATGTGGATCCCCAACAACCACCACATCACGGACCAGGACTCCCGCGAGGAAGCGATCGTAGTACGTCCGCCGCCTCGCCGACGGGCGGGAGTCCGACACCGTCGCTTGATCGAGGTGTACGTCGACACGGCGCCGGAGGCGCTCGACTACCTCGAAGCGCAACACGGGCTACCGCTCGGAGCCCCACCTCACCTTGAACGACTACTACTCGGTCATCCTCGATCGCATCCCGGGGTGCAAGCCGTTCCCCCGGACGGTTGTCCGCGAAGGCCGTACCCGGCAGGCGCCGAGCTCGGCGAGTGGGCCAAGCTCATCAACAAGGGCCCATGGGTGCCGCCGGTGGAGGTCAGCTTCCCCGAGCAACGCCGGGGTGACGTCGAGCCCCGAGGAGCTCGCCCAGCGTGAGCGCGAGGGGTGGCGGGGCAAGGGCGGCGGACTGATCGCCCCCCTGCTCAAGGCGCTCCTGGATCGCGGGGTCGACGTGCAGCCCGTCGACCCCGGCCCTCGAGCTGGTCACCGACGACAACCGGGCCGTGGTCGGTGTCGTGGTCGGCGGGGAGAGCGGTGAGCGCCGGATCGGCGCCCGCAAGGGCGTCGTGTTGGCGTGCGGCGGGTTCGAGTGGAACGCCGAGATGGTGAAGGCATTCATCGGGTACGAGGTGAAGCCGCTCTCGCCGTGGACGAACACCGGCGACGGCCATCAGATGGCGATGGAGGTCGGCGCCAAGATGGGCGGCATGACCGGCTTCTTCAGCTACGGCGTCATGTACGACCCGTGGGAGAAGGGTCGCGACGGCAACCCGCTGCCGCAGATGATGATGGGCCTGGGTGCCGGCTCGATCATCGTCAACCAGCAGGGCCGCCGGTTCATGCACGGCGGGTACACGTACAACGACTTCTCCCATCCCTTCGGCGTCCTTCGACCAGCGCAACCCCGGGTACTCCAACAAGGGACCCGGTTGGGCCGTCTTCGGTGCCAAGCACCTGGAGAGCGGGCATCATGGGGGCCAAGCCGGGCATCGAGCTCAACCTGGTCGGACCGGATGGTGAAGCCGCCCCCGACTGGGTGGTGTTGGCCGAGCTCGGTCCGCGAGCTCGCCGAGAAGATGGGGGTCGATCCCCAGACGCTCGAGGAGACGGTGACCCGCTACAACGAGTACGCCGAGAAGGGCGAGGACCCCGACTGGGGCGACCCCACGCAGACCAACGTGCTCACCGGGCCGGACACCGTGAACCTCAAGCCGATCCTCGGTCCTCCCTTCGGCGCCATCCAGCAGTGGCCCGGCACGATCGGCACCAATGGTGGGTGCCGGATCGACGCCGACGCGCGGGTGCTCGGCCATCGCACCGCCGATCGTCGATGGGCTGTACGCGGCGGGCAACACCTCCGCCTCGGTGCTCGGCCACACCTACCCGGGCGGCGGTTCCTGCATCGGTCCGAGCGTCACGATGGGCTTCCGGGCCGGGCGCCACGTGGCGGCACGGCCGTCTCGCGACATCGGCGCCTGACCGCACCGGGTCTCCGGGCCCGGAGCCACCACGATCTGGGCGCGAAACGTGCCCTGCGCCGATTGGGCGCGAGACCCGACGGCCCTCGGCAGGGAGCGCGCCCAGATCGAGCGCAGCCGACCGGTCAGTCGGTCCAGAGGTAGCGGTCGGCGACGCGGTGATGGTTGTAGATGGCCATCTCCTGTTCCGTGCTCAGGCGGTGGCCGTCGAAACTCGGTGAGTGCATGCCGACGGTCACGTTCTCGGCGTTGTCGAGGTCCTGCTCCCAGATGACGCCCAGGTCGGCCTCGTGGAAGTCGTCGAAGAACTGCGGCTCGAAGTCGCGCGGCGTGTCGTACTCGGCGATGGGGATCTGCTCGATGCAGCCCAGCTCGAAGATGCAACTGTCCGGATCGTCGCCGTTCGGCCGCGCCCGGTACCAGATCACCGATCCCTGGTTCGGCAGCAGGATCGAGTTCGGGAAGACGTTCCACGCCGTCCCGGCGGCCGCCCACTGCTCGGGGGTGATCACCGGCCAGTCGTAGCCCTCGGCGATCGACAGCTCGCGGTAGAGCTCGAGCTGGTACTGGCCGGCGGTCAGGCCCTCGGGGACCTCGGCCGTCCTGAGCTGCTGCGCGGCCCGCACGCTGCGCTCGGTCTCGAGCGCCTTCATGTCCTCGAAGAGGTACTCCACGCCGAGCGCGACCATGGCCCTGGCATCCTCGGTCGTGTCCCTGTACATCCGCGCCGGGTCCTTCCTGGCCCGGTAGAAGTCCTTCTTCATCCCCACGCTGGCGTAGTTGGCGTGCCGCTCGTACACCGTGGACGGCGACCAGATGCGCTGCTCGAGCTCGGTCATCGAGATCAGGTTCTTGTTCGACTTGTCGAGCCGGAAGAACTGCGGGTGGGTCCCGGGCAGGTGGTACGCCTCCAGGAACCCGTCCAGCGATGTCTTCCAGTTGCACGGCAGCGTGACCGTCTTGAGGAACTTGTAGCGCATGTGCTCGAGCTGGAACGGGGCGAAGATCGTCGGGATCGGATCCAGGTACTCGAGGAGCGGCTGGGCGTCCGGGTCCATGTTGACGAACACGAACCCGCCCCAGGCCTCGCAACGCACCGTCTGGAGGCCGAGATCGTCCTCCGAGCGGGGCGTGAACTCCTCGTCGTCGAGGACGAGGCGGACCGAGCCGTCGAGGTTCCACCGCCAGCCGTGGAACGGGCAGATCAGCGACCCGACCCGCCCGCGGCCCGACGCCAGTCGTGTCCCCCGGTGCCGGCATGCGTTGTGGTACGCGCGGATGGAGTCGCGGGACTCCCGCACGATCAGGATCGACCGATCACCGATGACGTGCTCGACGAAGTTCCCGACGCCGGGCAGCTCCTCCTCGCGGCAGGCCATCAGCCACGTGTGCGAGAACAGCTTCTCCATCTCGAGCTCGAGGAACTCGGCATCGAGGTACCGGCCCTTGGGCACGAACGCGGGACCGAGGCGGTACCGCTCCGGTACGGCGTCGACGGGCACGTCGCCGTCGAATCGCACCAGTCCCTGATCCACATGGCCGCCGGCAACCTCGGATTCGACGTCAGTCGACACCGCACCACCCCCATCTCGAGCGCGAGCACATCGAGTCGATCCTATGGTGAACATCACATCCGGGGCCCGTGTCACGACCCGCCTACTGGGACGGCGCGGCGGCCGGATCCGGAGGTCGGATCAGTAGGCCAGGCTCGGGTGCCAGTCGGTGCCGCGGCCGTCGGGCACGGTGTCGAGGACGAGCCACAGCGGGTCCATCTCGACGGCGCCGCGCGGGTCCTGACCGGGGTCGGCCATGTCGCCGCCGATCTCTTCGCTCCAGAAGTGCCGGATCACCCCGTCCCGGCGGGTGAACACGTTGTACGCGGGCATGTCGCCGTCGTCGGCCGACACGTAGGCCCGCGTGAACTCGCCACTGGCGTCGCTGTACACGGGGAGGGCCGACCACCCTCGCGCTCGCTTCGCTGCGACGAGGCGCTCGATCGGCGATCGAGCCGTGAAGGCGATGGCGACGCGCTGGCGGATGTCGGCGATCTTGTGGTCGAGGCCGCCCATCAGGGACGTGCACATCGGGCACGGCGCCTCGCGCTCGGGCCCGAACATGTAGCTGTAGACGACCAGTGCGTCGTGCCGGCCGAACAGCTCGGCCAGCGTCACGTCGGCGCCGTCCTCGGCCGTGAAGTGGTAGTCCTGCGGCACTTCACCGCCGGGCGGGAGGTCACGACGCCGCGCCGCGACCCGCTCGGCCTGCCGGCGCAGCTCGATCTCCTCGATGAGCAGCTCCTGGCGGGCCTGGCGGTACTCGTCGGATTCGTTCGGGTGGTGGACGGTGTTCGTCGCCGCGAGCTCGGCAGCCGGCGTCAGGGTCATCCGCGTCTCCTTCGATCCCAGTTCGACTGCAGGTTCCGACACCGCGCCGGGCGCGAACTCATCGCTGGTGCGCTGGTCCAGGGCCGGCGTGGACGTACGGTCACGGATGGTGACGCGCAGCGCGAGGGCGACGGCATGAAGGCGTGGGTCGTGGAGCATCCCGGGCCGCTGGCCGCCGGCCCGCTGGTGCTGGTGGAGCGGCTGGACCCGCACCCCGGGCCCGGCGAGGTGCGGATCGCGGTGAGCGTGTGCGGCGTCTGTCGCACCGACCTCCACCTGGCCGAGGGCGATCTCCCGCCCCACCGGGCGGCGACCGTGCCGGGCCACGAGATCGTCGGCGTCGTCGACGAGCTCGGCGCGGGCGCCCGGCGGTTCGCCCTGGGTGACCGCATCGGCATCGCCTGGTTGCGGCTGACGTGTGGCGTCTGCCGGTTCTGCAGGCGCGGTGACGAGAACCTCTGCCTCGAGCCGCGGTTCACCGGGTGGGACGACGACGGCGGGTACGCCGAGTACGCGGTCGTCGACGAGCGGTACGCGTACGTGCTGCCGGACGGCTACGACGACGACGAGCTGGCGCCGCTGCTGTGCGCCGGCATCATCGGCTTCCGTGCGCTGCGCCGGGCCGCGCTGCCGGCGGGCGGGCGGCTGGGCATCTACGGGTTCGGCGCGTCGGCCCACCTGGCCGCCCAGGTCGCGCTGGCCGACGGCGCAACCGTCCACGTCATGACCCGCTCGCCAGCGGCCCGCCGGTTGGCCGTGTCCTTGGGGGCCGCATCCGCCGGCGACACGTACGACCCACCGCCCGAGCCGCTCGATGCCGCCATCCTGTTCGCGCCGGCTGGCGAGATCGTGCCCGCGGCGCTGGCCGCCCTCGACCGCGGCGGCACGCTGTCGATCGCCGGGATCTACCTCACCGACGTGCCGGGCCTGCGCTACGCCGACCACCTCTTCCAGGAGCGCCAGGTCCGCAGCGTCACGGCGAACACCCGTGACGACGGCGTGGAGCTCCTGGCCCTCGCCGCTCGCACCCACCTGCACGTCGAGACCACGCCGTTCGACTTCGACCACGCCGACGACGCGCTTCGCGCGCTCGCCGAGGATCGCGTGGACGGCGCGGCGGTGATCCACGTGGGTTCGGACCGACCCACGTCGTGATCCTGCTCGCCGGCGCCGTGTGCGGCGGTGACGACGACGCAGCGGCTGCGACGGAGTCCGGCGGCGGCGAGCGGCGCGCCGACCGGTGCGACGTCGTCTGCCGTCGCCCGGCAGCCTTCGGTTCGACGACTCGACGCCCGGTCCCGGGACGTCGCTCCGCCACCGACCCTCGCGCACGCGCGAGCGGTCACCGCACCGGATCGGGGTGCGGGTGATGACGGCGGTCACCGCACCCGAGCCGACGAGGTCGTCGCACGGCCGGCGGGCAGGCCGTCGAGGCCGGCGACGAGGCCCGGCGCCACTTGGTACGAACCTCGCTGACGGGCTCACAAGTTGGCGGTTCAGGCCTCCGGGCGTGCCGGACGGGACTCGGCTCCCGGCTCACACCGCCCGTGCGGTGCCGACTCGTCTTGTCCCTGAGCGATCCCGGTCGGTTCGGCCGCCCACCGAGTCCCTCGTGATCGCTCAGGACGAACGTCATCATGCGCATCGGCGGGGCCGTCGTCATCGGGGAAACCACGTGCCATCGCCCCGCCGGCCCCGCCTACCGTTCGCCGATGGCCCCCGCGCTCCCCGACGCCGTGCCCGGCGACGACAAGGACTGGACCTGGGTGCTCGAGCGACCGTGCCCGGAGTGCGGCCTCCATGCCGGCGAGCTGGACCTGGCGGCGATCCCGGACATGATCCTGGCCAATGCCGCGGCCTGGCAGCTCGTCCTCGCCGCCCCGGCGGCCCGCCGGCGCCCCGAGCCCGGCGTGTGGTCGCCGATCGAGTACGCCTGCCACGTCCGCGACGTCCACCGGCTCTACGACCACCGGCTGACGTTGATGCTGACCGAGGACGATCCCCACTTCGCCGACTGGGACCAGGACGCGACGGCCGTCGCCGAGCGCTACGGCGACCAGGACCCGGCCGTCGTCTCCGAGGAGTTGATGGACGCGGCGAGCACGATCGCCGATGCGTTCCGGGCCGTCGACGGCGATCAGTGGGAGCGGCCGGGCGAGCGCAGCGACGGTGCCCGGTTCACGGTCGCCTCGTTCGCCCGCTACTTCGTCCACGACCCGTACCACCACCTCTACGACGTGGTCTGACCGGTCGCCACGGTCCACCCGTGGGCGTGCCGCCCGCACGCCCCCGGTCCCGTCGAAGCTGCGGTCGGCGCGGTCCGCCACCGTGCCGGCCGTCGCGCTCGGGACGGGCACCGACCCTAGGCGCGACGGCACCGCCGGTGGCATCGCGGCTCGCCTAGCGTGGCGGGCGATGCGTGAGCGGATCGACGAGGCCGTCCGACGGGCGCTGACGCCCGAGGACCGGTCGCTCGAGAAGATCCGGGGCCAGGGCAAGTTGACGGCGCGGGAGCGCATCGACCTGCTGCTCGACGACGGGTCGTTCGTCGAAGACGGCATCCTCGCCAACGCGATGGCCGACGGACTGCCGGCGGACGGCGTCGTCACCGGCTACGGCACGATCGACGCCGTACCGGTGGTCGTCGTCGCCAACGACCCGATGGTCAAGGCCGGGTCGTGGGGCGCGCGGACGGTCGAGAAGATGGTGCGGGCGTCGGAAGCCGCACTGGCCGAGCAGGTCCCGATCGTCTGGCTCGTCGACTCGGCCGGCGCTCGGCTGACCGACCAGGTGCAGCTGTTCCCCGGCCGTCGCGGCGCCGGGCGGATCTTCTACAACCAGGTCCGCCTCTCCGGTCAGGTGCCGCAGATCTGCTGCCTGTTCGGTCCCGTCGGCGGCCGGCGGGGCCTACATCCCGTCGTTCTGCGACATCGTCTTCATGGTGGACGGGAACGCGTCGATGTACCTGGGGTCGCCGCGGATGGCCGAGATGGTGGTCGGCGAGATCACGACGCTCGAGGAGATGGGCGGCGCCCGCATGCACGTCTCGCAGTCCGGCTGTGCCGACAACCTCGCCGCCGACGACGAGGACGCCATCGAGCAGGCCCGGGCGTACCTCACCTACTTCCCGCGCTCGTGGAAGCACGAGCCGCCGACGTACGAGCCCGAGCCGCCGGAGGTCGAGCTGGGCGTCGATTCCATCCCGGCCGACGAGCGGGTGCCGTTCGACATGCACACGGTGATCGACGGCATCGTCGACCGGCACAGCTTCTTCGAGGTCAAGCCGCTGTTCGCGCGGGAGCTGATCGTCGGACTCGGCCGCCTCGCCGGGCGACCCGTCGGCATCGTCGCGAACAACTCGGCCCACCTGGCCGGGACGCTGTTCGTCGACTCGGCAGACAAGGCGGCCCGGTTCATCTGGTGCTGCGACGCGTTCAACATCCCGCTGGTGTTCCTCGCCGACGTCCCGGGGTTCATGATCGGCTCGGCCGTCGAGCGCCAGGGGATCATCCGTCACGGGGCGAAGATGGTCACCGCGGTCAGCGAGGCCACCGTGCCCAAGGTCTCGGTGATCGTGCGCAAGGCCTACGGCGCCGGGCTCTACGCGATGTCGGGTCCGGCGTTCGCGCCCGAGGCCACGATCGCGCTCCCCACGGCCCGGATCGCCGTGATGGGCCCGGAGGCAGCGATCAACGCGGTGTACGCCAACAAGATCGCGGCGATCGCCGACCAGGCCGAGCGCGACGAGTTCGTCGCCGAGCAACGGGCGATCTACGAGACCGACGTGGATCTGCTGCGCTTGGCGTCCGAGCTCGTCATCGACGCGATCGTCGAGCCCGGGCAGCTGCGGGCCGAGCTGGTCGCCCGCATCGAGCGGGCCCGTCACAAGGACCGCCACTTCGCCGACCGCCGCCACGGCGTGCCGCCGGTGTGAGCCGACGATGGCGCCGCACATCGGGATCCGCGACGTCACGGCCCGCGACGGCCTGCAAGGGGAGCGGCCGGTCGACGCCGCGGCCCGCATCGACCTCGTGCGCCGCCTGCTGGCCGCCGGCCTGGTCGATGTCGAGGTGGCGTCGTTCGTGTCGCCGAGGGCCGTGCCGGCGATGGCCGACGGTGCCGCCGTCGTCGCCGCGATCCTGCCCGAGCTCGTCGCCGGGCAGACGGCGTGGGCCCTCGTGCCGAACCGGCGCGGTGCCGAGCTGGCCACGGCGGCCGGCGTCGAGCACCTGACGATCACGGTGTCGGCGTCGGCGGCGTACAGCGAGAAGAACGTGCACATGACGCCGGCCGAGTCGATGGCCCAGGTCGCGTCGATCCGCGACGTCGCGCACCGACGCCGTCCTCGACCTGGTGGTCTCGTTCGCGTTCGGCTCGCCGTTCGACGGTGAGGCCGTCACGCCCGACGACGTCCTGGCGATCGTCGCCGACGCCATGGCGATCGGTGTCGACCAGGTGACGCTGGCCGACACGACCGGCGTGGCCACGCCGCGCTCGGTCGGCGCCGTGCTCGACGTCACCGGGCCCGACGTCGGCCTCCACCTCCACGACACGCGAGCGACGGCGCTGCTCAACGCCTGGACGGCGATCGAGCTCGGCGTCACCCGCTTCGACACCGCGCTGGGCGGCCTCGGCGGGTCGCCGTTCGCCCCGGCCGCCGGCGGCAACCTGGCCACCGAGGACCTCGTCCACGTGCTCGCCGACAGCGGCTACGACACGGGCGTCGACCTCGCCGCGCTGCTGGCCGTCGGTCCGCTGCTCGCCGGCCTCGTCGGCCACGGCCTGCCCAGCCGGCTCGCCGCCGCGCTCGGCCCCCGCTGAGCCACCCGAGTGTCTGCGGTCGACCGAGTGCCGGCAGGCCCACCCGGCGGTGCCACCTGGCACTCCGCCGCTGAACACCCGGATGGACGTGCGTCCGGCGCGGAGTCCGTCGAGCGAACGTCGGGCGATCCCTTCAGTGCAGGGCGCCGTCGCGGCGCCAGTAGCCGGTCATCGAGACGGCGGCCTGGGGCAGCCGGCGCTCGTGGCGGAGGTGCTTGCGGATGGCGGTCACGACCTTGCTCTCGGCGCCACCCCAGGCGTACGGCGGTGCCGTCGGGCCAGGCCATCGTCCGCACGGCATCCTGGAGGAACGTGGTCGTGCCGGGCGCGGCGCCGCGGCGGTAGCCCCACGTGACCTCGACGCCGTCGCGCTCGGGGAGCGGTTGGCGGTCCTCCTCGGCGTCGACCTCGGCGACGACGCGGATCGGGGTGCCGGGCGGCAGCGACTCGATGATCGCCGCGACCGCCGGCAGCCCGGTGTCGTCGGCGACGAGGAGGTAGCGGTCGGTGTCGGGCGGCGGCGCGAAGCCCGTCCGCGGCCCCCAGAGGGCGACGGGATCGCCGGGCGCGGCGCCGGCGGCCCACCGCGCCGCCCGCCCGCCGGTCGTCGTCGTCGACCGCGGCTCGTCGACGCCGTGGAGCACGAACAGCGCGTCGATCTCGCGGTCGTCGGGCCGCCATCGGCGCACCGTGTAGTAGGCGCCGATCGGCTGGTCCTCGGGCGCCATGGCGGCGACCTGCTCCCACGTGAACGTCGGGTCGATCGTCAGCTCCCGGCGTCCCGGCGGCGGGGCCAGCACGTAGACGAAGTCGTCGGCGCCCGAGCGGGCGGTACGTGGCCAGATCGCCACCGCCGAACGTGATCTGGCGCACGCCGCGGGTGACGGTCTCGGTCCGCACGACCGACGTGACGAACGTGCGGATGGTCGAGATCTCGGCGAACTCCCGCTCCATGCGGGTGAGGGTCGTCCTGGCCGATCAGCCGCCGGCCGTCGCGGGCCAGCTCGACGCCGAGCACCTGGAGCTGCAGGCCGTCGGTGACCGGCGACGGGAACGTCACCCGGACCGGCCGGTGCCCGGCGCCGTCGTCGACGTCGAGGTCGAAGCCCTCGCGATCCGAGCGCGACGACGGTCGCGTCGCGGGCGTCGCCGACGCCGCCGAACGACCTCGCCGACGACGACGCTCCAGTCGCCGTGCTCGTCGTTGATGTGCTCGATGTACGTCGCGGCGATCGCCGCCACCGGATCGGTCTCGGGTTCGGTCGTCACGGTTCGCTCCGTTCGCTGGTCGGGTCGTGGGCCGGCTCGTCGGACACGTTGAGGTGGCGGCCGATCGGCACCACCATCGGCGTGTGGGACACGGGATCGTCGATGACACGGCACGGCAGCCCGAACACGTCGGTGACGAGCTCGGGTGTGACGATCTGCGCCGGGGGGCCCTCGGCCACGATGGCGCCCTCGCGCATGGCGATGAGGTGGTGGGCGTAGCGGCAGGCCTGGTTGAGGTCGTGGAGGACGAGCACGATCGTGCGCCCCTCCCGCTGGTTGAGGTCGACGAGGAGGTCGAGGATGTCGACCTGGTGCGACAGGTCGAGGTAGGTGGTCGGCTCGTCGAGCAGCATGAGCCCCGTGCCCTGGGCCAGGGTCATGGCGATCCACACCCGCTGGCGCTGGCCGCCGGAGAGCTCGTCGACGGGTCGATCGGCGAGGTCCAGCGTCCCGGTCGCCTCCATCGCCCCGTCCACGGCGGTGCGATCGTTCGACGTCCACTGCCGGAACCAGCCCTGGTGCGGGTAGCGGCCCCGGCCGACGAGGTCGGCGACGGTGATGCCCTCCGGGGCCACGGGCGACTGCGGGAGGATCCCGAGCTTGGTGGCGACGGCTGCGCGTCGGCAGCTTCTGGATCGACGTGCCGTCGAGCAGCACGGTGCCCGACTTCGGGGTGAGGAGCCGGGCCAGCGCCCGCAGCAACGTCGACTTGCCGCAGGCGTTCGGCCCGACGATCACCGTGATCTTCCCGGGCGGGATGTCGACCGAGAGCCGGTTGACGATGACCCGGTCGTCGTAGGCGAGCGACAGGTCGCGCCCGGCCAGCGTCGTCGTCGGCGGCGAGTCCGGGGCCACGTGGGGCACGTGATCGAAGGCGAGGTCGTCGGCGGCGGGCGTCACGGGATCCTCCGGTTCGTGGGCTCGTCGGTCGTGGCCGCGTCGCCGGACGACGTCGGCAGGTGCGGGTGACCGTTGCATCCTCAACCTCCTCGGCCCACACGGTTCGAGCGGGCCAGCAACCACAGCAGGTACGGCGCGCCGACGACACCCGTGACGACGCCGACGGGGAGCTCGGTCGGGGCGAACGCCCGGCGGGCGACGAGGTCCGACAGCAGCATGACCAGCGCGCCGACGAGGGCGGCCGTGCCGACGGCGAGCGGCGCATGGGTCAGCCGCCGGGCGATCGGCGCCGAGACGAAGGCCACGAACACGACCGGCCCGGCGGCGGCGGTGGCGAGCGCGGCGAGCGCGACGGCGACGATGACGAGCGCCAGCCGGCTGCGCTCGACCGCCACGCCGAGGCCCTTTGCCGCGTCGTCGCCGAGCTGCAGCACGCGCAGCGGGCCGATGAGCGCGATCGACCGCTGGGACCAGCACCAGGTCGGCCAGGCCGACCGTGCGGACGTGCTCCCAGCCCCGCCCGTTGAGGCTGCCGGTGAGCCACACGACGGCGCGCTGGGCCTCGAAGATCTCGGCCCGGGTCAGGAGGTACTGGGTGACGCTGGCGAGCAGGGCGGCGATCCCGATGCCGACGAGCACGAGCCGGTACGGCGAGACCCCCTGCTTCCACGCGAGCAGGTAGATCGACAGCGCCGTCGAGCAGCGCGCCGCCGAGCGCCCCGCCGGCGGTCACGCCGGCCGTCGTGTTCAGGACGACGATGCAGAACACCGCAGCGGCGCTGGCACCGGCGTCGATCCCGATGATGTCTGGGCTGGCCAGCGGGTTGCGGGCGAGGCTCTGGAAGATGGCGCCGGAGATCCCGAACCCGGCGCCGACGAGCACGGCGGTGAGGGCTCGGGGCAGGCGCAGCGTGCGGACGATGAACTCGGCGTCGTCGGTGCCCACGCCGAGGACCGCCGGGATGACGTCGCGCAACGGGATCGGGAAGTCACCGACGCTGATCGACACGCAGAACGCCACGAAGATCGCGACCGTCAGGCCGACGGTGACGACCGTGGTGCGGGCCACGGCGTGGCGGTGCACCATGGTCGACGCCTGGCCGGGCGCCGGGTGTGACCCGGGTCCGGCGATGGTCCGGGGCGTCGTGGTGAGTCACAGCTCCGAGAGCCGGCGACGGCGGACGAGGCCGATGAAGATGGGGGCGCCGATGATCGCGGTGATGATCCCGACCTGGACCTCGCCGGGACGGGCGACGACCCGCCCCGTGATGTCGGCGCCGAGCAGCAGCATCGGCGCCATCACGATCGAGTACGGCAGGATCCAGCGGTAGTCGGGCCCGGTGATCGCCCGGGCGACGTGGGGCACGGCGAGGCCGACGAACGCGATGGGGCCGGCGGCGGCGGTCGCCGCACCGCACAGCAGCACGACGCACACCGCGCCGTA
Source organism: uncultured Acidimicrobiia bacterium (assembly GCA_963822315.1). Classification (GTDB taxonomy): domain Bacteria; phylum Actinomycetota; class Acidimicrobiia; order Acidimicrobiales; family Ilumatobacteraceae; genus JALZMG01. Next base: position 109,454 of record CAWGHB010000009.1, on the reverse strand, counting down.
CAGCCGGGAGAGCCCGATCCGTTGCCCGAGGCTCTTGGCCACGTCGTCACCGAGTGCCAGGCCGTTGAGGATCGGACCGCTCGCGATGGCGAGGATCAGCCCGATCCCGATGAACGGCGCCACGTTGGCGGCGATCGTGCTGGTGCGGCCGGCCAGCGAGCCCACGTTCCAGAACCGGAACTGGTCGAGCGTGTCGACGTCGACGAGCAGGATCGCGGTCGTGATCGAGCCGAGCAGGGCGGTCAACGCGGCACCGGCGAGCGCCAACTTGACCGGTGTGGCCCCTTCGCGCCCCAGCGAGCCGAGCATGTACACGACGACCGACGCGACGGCGGCTCCGACGAAGGCGAACCAGACGTACCCGAGCAGCGAGGTGTTGTCGAACCAGTAGATGCCGATGACGACGAACAGGGCCGCCCCGCTGTTCACGCCGAGGATCCCGGGATCGGCCAGCGGGTTGCGGGTCAGCCCCTGCATGATCGCCCCACCGGCGCCGAGCGCGGCGCCGGCGAGCAGACCGACGATCGTGCGGGGGATGCGCAGCGTCCGGATGATGAGGTGGTCGTTGCTCGTCGGGTCGTAGCCGGTGAGCGCGTCGATCACCGTCCCGAGCGGGATCGCCTTGGCGCCGACGGCGATGCTCAGCAGCGAGACCAGGGCGAGCAGGCCGAACGCGATCGCCAGGCCACCGCCGAGCGTCACCTGCTTGGTCGCCGTCGCCCGTCGGGTGGGGTTCTCGAGCGCGGCGGTCATCGGTCCGTCGTCATGCCGGGCACCCGACCCGAGCCAGGGCCATGAACGCGCAGAACTCGTCGCGGCTGACCGTCCACGTGCCGCCGACGCGCTCGATCGTGCCGTCCTGCGGCGGGTAGCCGGGCGACACGCCGGCGAACAGCAGGGTGTACGTGATGGCCGCGGTGTCGCCGGTCACGACGACGTCGACGGGCACCAACGTGATGTGGCCGACCTGGTCGTCGGCGGCGCCGTAGGCATCGACGGTCGAGCGCAGCGCGTCGGCGTCGGTGAGGTACGGGGCCTTGGTGTCGAACGCGGTCTCGGAATCGAAGACCATGGTGTACACCTGCGCCGCGGCGTCGGCGTCGGGATCGGCGCCCGGGGTGTAGCTGGCAGTCCCCGTGGTGGCGGTCGTCGCTGGTCGCCGACGCGTCGTCTTCGTCGTTGCCCCCGCAGGCCAGGAGCGCGAGCGCGCCGACGAGCGCGAGCACGAGGGGCCGGGCGGGATGTCGGGACAGGCGCATGGCTGCTCCTTCAGGGTTCGGGGTGGATGGCGTCGACGAGCTCGCCGACGAGCTGGCCGGTGCGGGGACCGAGGCCGTAGAGGTACTGGTCCTCGAACGCGACGACGCGACGGTCGGCCGCCGCCGGGGTCTGGTCGAGACCGGGGGTGGCGAGCAGCCCGTCGATGCCGCCGACCGATTCGAGGCCCGTCGTCGTGACGAGCAACACGTCGGGCGCTGCGGCGACGACGGATTCGACCGAGAGCTCGGCGTTGTCCACGACGCCCATCTCGGTGCCGAGGTCGGTGCCACCGGCCGCTTCGATCACGGCGTCGATGCCGCTCCCCTCGCCGAACGTCAGCTGCACGTTCTCGCCCCGGAGGTAGAGGGCCAACACCCTCGGCCGGCCCGCCGCTGCGACGGCGTCGGCGGCCCGCCGCCCGGCGGTGGCGAGCTCGGTGTCGAGCGTGGCCACCAGCTCCTCGCCCTCCGCCGGTACACCGAGTGCCGCGGCCACGGCGTGGATCTTCTCGGCGATGCCGTCGAACGTCGTGACGCTCGGGACCTCGACGACCCGCACGCCGGCCGAGCGCAGTTGCTCGAGGACCTCGCGCGGACCGGCCAGGTCATCGGCCAGCACGACGGTGGGCTCGAAGGACAGGATCGTCTCGGCGACGAGCGCCCGCTGGTACCCGATCTTCGGGGTGGCGTCGGCTTCCGGTGGGTACGTCGCCGAGATGTCGGTCGCCACGACCTGCTGGCCCAGGCCGAGCGCGTAGACGACTTCGGCGAGATCGCCGTTGACCGGGATGATCCGTTCGAGCGCCGCCGGTTCCGTCGTGGGAGCGGTGACCGTCGTGTCGGGTCGCGTGGCCGGCACGGTCGCGCTGGCCGCGGTGTCGTCGTCACCGCCGCACACGGTGGCGACGAGCGCGAGCGCGACGAGCAGGGCGGCGGCGCGCCTCATGGCCGCCGGGCCCGCTCGGCGGCGAACGACACGATGATGGAGAGCATGAGACGGTGTGACACCTAATCCTTCCAATTGATGTAAGGCAACCCTTACTAGTCGCTCGGGGGAAGTGGGGCAAGCGCGGGCCGGGCAAGATGGCCGCCGTGGACGATGTGGTCGGTGGGCGCGGCGAGGTGCTGTGGTCGCCGCCGGGCGATGTCTGGTCGGCGACGTCGGCCGGCCGCTTCGCCACCGATCACGGCATGGCCGGCTACGCCGCCCTCCACGAGTGGTCGGTCGCCGACCGCGACGGGTTCTGGGCGGCCGTCACCCGCTGGTGCGGTGTGCGGTGGCACGCCGAGCCGACGGCGATCACCGAGGGCACGACGATGCCCGACGTGCGGTGGTTCCCCGGCGGCGCGTTGAACTACGCCGAGCACACGCTGGCCCCCGGCCTCGATCGACCCGCCGACGTCGCCGTCATCGCGCGCAGCCAGACCCGCAGCAGCGAGCAGCGCACCTGGGCCGAACTGGCCGGTGACGTCGCCGCCGCGGCGGACGGCCTGCGCCGGCTCGGCGTTCGGCCGGGCGAGCGTGTCGTCGCGTTCGCCCCGAACATCACCGAGACGCTGGTCGCGTTCCTGGCCACGGCCTCGATCGGCGCAACGTGGGCGAGCTGCGCGCCCGAGTTCGGTGTCCGGTCGGTGATCGACCGCTTCGCCCAGGTCGAGCCGGCGGTGCTGGTGGCCGTCGACGGGTACCGCTACGGCGCCAAGGACGTCGAGCGCGGCCACGAGGTGGCCGACATCGTCGACTCCCTCCCGTCCCTGCGCCACGTCGTGCACGTGCCGTACCTGCACCCCGACGACCGGCCCACGCACGCCGATCGAGCGACCTCGTCCGTGCCCGTCACGTCGTGGTCGGCGCTGGTGTCCCGGCGCGACGTCCCCCTGGCGTTCACGTCGGTGCCCAGCGACCACCCCCTGTACGTGCTGTTCAGCTCGGGCACGACCGGGCTTCCCAAGGCGATCGTCCACGGCCACGGCGGGATCACCGTCGAGCACCTCAAGGTGCTCGGACTGCACCAGGACCTCGGTCCGGGCGACCGCTTCTGCTGGTTCACGACAACTGGTTGGATGATGTGGAACTACCTCGTGTCGGGGCTCCTCGTCGGTGCGACGATCGTGCTGTTCGACGGTGACCCGGGCTGGCCGTCGCTCGATGCGCTCTGGGACGTCGCCGTTGAGACGTCGACCACCGTCCTCGGGGTCTCGGCCCCGTTCCTGATGGCGTGCCGCAAGGCCGGTGTCACGCCCGCGCCTGGTGCGCTGCGCTGGATCGGGTCGACCGGCGCACCGTTGCCGGCGGCCGGGTTCCGCTGGGTCGACGAGCAGCTCGGCGTGCCGGTGTCGTCGATCAGCGGGGGCACGGACGTGTGCACGGCGTTCCTCGGGTCGTCGCCGCTCGTGCCGGTGCGGGCCGGCGAGATCAGCTGCCGCCTGCTCGGCTGCGCGGTGGAGGCCTTCGACCCCGACGGCCGCCCGTGTCCGCCCGGCGTGACCGGTGAGCTCGTCGTCACCGCCCCGATGCCGTCGATGCCGGTGCGCTTCTGGGACGACGACGACGGCGTCGCGCTACCGAGCTGCCTACTTCGCCGAGTACCCGGGCGTGTGGCGCCACGGTGACTGGATCACGTTCACCGACGACGGCGCCTGCGTCGTCAGCGGGCGCTCGGACGCCACGCTGAACCGGGGCGGCGTGCGCCTCGGCACGAGCGACTTCTACGCTGTCGTCGAGGGGTTCGACGAGATCGTCGACAGCCTGGTCGTGCACCTCGAGGACGACTGGGGGTGGCCTCGGCCGGCTGCTGCTCTTCGTCGTCACGGCGCCGGGCGTGGCGCTCGACCACGATCTCGTCGGCCGGCTCCGCGCCGCCCTGCGCACCGAGCTCTCGCCGCGCCACCTCCCCGACGCCATCGAAGCCGTCCCGGCCGTGCCCCGGACGCTGTCGGGCAAGAAGCTGGAGGTCCCCGTGAAGCGGATCCTCACGGGCACGCCGGCCCGGGCTGCGGCATCCCGGGACTCGCTGGCCGACCCGTCGGCACTGGACTGGTTCATCGAACGGGCGGCGACGATGGACTCGAGGAGTGCGCCGAGCGAGTCCTCGAGCGAGCGAACGACCTGGTTGGGCCGACCATGACCATCGAGCGGGTCATCTCGCCGCGACGCCGCAGCATCGGCTCGGCGCCGCACGCCAGCTCGGTCGACCGGTTGCTCCCGTTCCGCGAGCAGCGGATGGTCGGGCCGTTCATCTTCGCCGACCTGATGGGTCCCGAGGACCTGGCGCCCGGGCAGGGTGCCGACGTGCCGCCGCACCCACACGTGGGCCTGGCGACCGTCACGTACCTCTTCGACGGCGCGCTCGTGCACCGGGACTCGACGGGCGCCGCGCAGTTGATCGAGCCCGGCGGCGTGAACTGGATGACGGCCGGGTCGGGCGTCGCCCACTCCGAGCGCTCGCCCGACGACGCCCGGACGGTGGCGACGTCGCTGGCCGGCCTGCAGACGTGGGTCGCGCTGCCCGACGAGGCCGAGGAGGACGCGCCGTCGTTCCAGCACGCCGCGTTCGACGCGCTGCCGGTCGTCGACGCCGACGGGGTACGGGTGCTGCTGCTCGTCGGCACCGCGTTCGGGGCCGCGTCGCCGGTCCCCGGGGCGTCACCGCTGTTCCATGCCGACGTCGACCTGTCGGCGGGCGGGCGGCTGGCCATGCCGACCGAACACGAGGAACGGGCGGTCCTCGTGATCGAGGGTGCCGTCGACGTCGAAGGCGAGCGGGTGCCCCCGCGGCATCTCGCCGTCGTCGCGCCTGGTGACGCCGTCGTCCTGGCCCACGGCCCGGCCCGGGTCGTGATGTTCGGCGGGGCGCCGGTCGGGCGTCGCTACATCTGGTGGAACTTCGTGTCGTCGACCCGGGACCGCATCGAGGTCGCCAAGGTCGAGTGGGCCGGCCACCGCTTCGCCGAGATCCCCGGCGAGACCACCCGCGTCGAGCTCCCGGCGTCGTGACCAGCGGCTGCATCCGAGTGTTCGGGCGCGACGGAGCGTCAGCGGGCACCCGTGCTGGCCGCCGACACTCCGATGGCCTGGGACACTCGGAGGTCAGGCGGCGACGCGAGCGAGGAGGGCGGCGGCCGGCACGCTGCCGGGGGCGTGGCGCTCGGCCGTCGCGGTCCGGGCGGCGCGTTGCAGGACCTCGTTGACGGGCGTCGGCACGCCATGGAGGCGACCGAGCAGCACGATCTCGCCGTTGAGGTGGTCGACCTCCAGCGGCAGGCCGCGGGCCAGGCTCTGCCACGTCGAGGAGCCCTTGCGGGAGCGCCCGGGCACATCGGGCTGGCGCAGGAGATCGCCGCGCCGGGCGCGGTCCTGCTCCTCGGTGACGTGGTCGATGCCGGCGGCCGCGAGCACGGCAACGCCCTCGGTCGCGCGCCAGCGACCGCAGCGCCCTGGCGTCGTCGCCGCCCGGGCACAGCGCGTCGACGACGTTGCCGAGGTTGGCGAGGAGCTTCGTGAACTTCCACCGGGCGATGTCCGGCCGGGGCACCGACTGGAAGCCAGAAGCCCCGAACGCGGTGGCGACGTCCTCGTCGAGCCGGTCGAGGCCCGCCGGCCACCGGCCGACGTCGAGCAGGGCCATCGCCCCGCTGGTGCTGGACCGCACCACACCGGGCTCGAGGTGCTCGGTCGGCGCCATCACCGTCACGCCATGCACGTCACCGAACCACCGCAGGAACGTCGGTTCGTTCGCCACACCGTTCTGCACGCAGACGATCGGCGTGCCGGGCGGGGCGTGGTCGAGGAGCGCGGCGGCGACGCCGGGCGTGTCCTGGCTCTTGACGGCGACCAGCACGACATCGTCGCCGGCGAACGTCAAATCGGAGGGATGGGCGACGACCGGGACCGGCAGCGTGACCGAGCCCTCGGGCCACTCGACCGTGAGGCCGCGCGCGGCGATCGCCGCGCCGTGCGCGCCGCGGGCGACGAGCACGACGTCGTGGCCGTGCTGGAACATGCGCCCGCCGACGACCCCACCGACGGCGCCGGCGCCGTAGACGACGAAGCGCACGGTCAGGCCGACAGTGGCAGCTGACGGAGGTCCTTGGCGACCTCGGCGGCGATCTCGACCATGCGGGCGGCGACCGGCGACAGCGTGCGGTCCTTGCGCCACACCAGGCAGATCTGGCGGGGCGGCATCTCGGGATCGAGGAAGCGGACGTCGAGCTCGTGATCGCGGGTGTCGACGGCGAGGAGCGGCATCACCGCCCAGCCCATCCCGGCGCGGACCATCGCCATCTGGGCACCGTTGTCGTACGTGCGGAACACGAACGTCGGCGTGGCCCCGACGGTCCGCAGGCCGTTCTCGATGTCGGCCTGGCAGCTGCTTGCCGGGTAGCCGACGAGGGACGCGTCGTCGAGCAGCGCCGTGGGGTACCGACCGACGGGGAGCTCGCCACGAGGGGCGACGAGCACGAACGGGTCGTCGAGCAGCAGCAGGGATTCGAGGTTCCCGGCCGGGCGGCCGATCGTGAACGCGAGGTCGAGCTCCCCGGCGAGGACGGCTTGCGCGCCGGCGTCGTTGTCCTCTTCCTCGAGCAGGCGGATGTCGATGTCGGGGTGCTCGATGCGGAGCTGGCGCACCATCGCCGGCAGCAGCACGTTGGACACGCTCTGGAACGTCCCGATGTCGATGCGGCCGACCGAGCCGGCCTGGAACCGCTCGACGGCCTCGCCGGTGGCGTCGACGCGGGTGATGATGTCTCGGGCGTGGCCGAGGACGAGCTTGCCGAGCGGGGTCAGCTCGACCGGGCGGGGCCCGCCGGGGCGGTCGAACAGGGAGCCGCCGACGAGCTTCTCGAGGGCGCCGATCTGCTGGCTGACGGCCGACTGGGTGTAGCCGAGCCGGGTGGCCGCCCTGCCGAACGTCCCTTCGGTGGCGACCGCGTCGAGGGCGATCAGGTGGCGCAGTTCGAGGTCGCGGAGCTGGCGCATGACCATCACTCTAGCTGTTGATCTTGATGAGGGATCATCGCTAGTGCTGAACCATGGGCGGCTGCATACTGGACCCATGAGCACCGCCACCACCGCCCCGATCTCCGCCGCCACCATGTCTGACCTGGCCTTCGAGCTCGAGTCGGGCGACTTCGCGGCCCATGACGCCGCCGTGCGCGACGTCATCCGCGCCGCCCGCGCCCGCCACGTCTCACCGGTCCTCCTCGACGCCCGCGGCGACGCCCATGAACCACCGATCGCCCGCCTCAGGGCCTTCGGCACGATCGCCTCGGCGCTGACGTCGAACGCGGTCGCCGAGGCCGCCGTGGCGTTCCGCCCCGCCGCCTGACGCCCCCAGCCGACGAGCGGTGCGCCGCATCGCGCCTGCACCGGGCGCGATCGGGCAGGATCAGGGGATGAGCAAGCCCCTCTCGATGCGGATCCGGACGCTCAAGCGCACCCGGCGGAACGAGCCGGTGTGGATCTGGAAGGGCGCCGGCACGGCCGCCGGCCTCCTCGGCGGGCTGCTCGCCCGCAAGGCGCTCGACGGGGCCCGCCAGAAGGTCAGCCGCCGTGGCGATGTGCCCATCAACCCGGGCGACGAGCGGATGTCCTGGCCCTACGCGCTGATGTGGGCGGGCGTCGTCGGGATCGGCGCGTCGCTCGGACGCATCCTCGCACTGCGGGTCGTCGCCGCCGTGTGGACCCGACGGACCGGGCTCCCGGTCGCCGACATGCCCGAGTGACGTTCAGGCGCTGCGGCGGATGCGCCGCAGCGGCGGCACCGTCGTCGGGGGTTGGCGGCGCGGCGGCAGCGACTGCAGCAGCTCGGCGGTGGCCTCGGTCACGCGGCGGACGGCCAGCTCGAACGGCTCCTCCAGGGCCGCCGAGACGGACTGCACGCCGCTGACCTTGCGGACGTACTGGCGGGCCGCGGCCTCGATCTCCTCGGCCGTGGCCTCCGGCTCCAGCCCGCGCAGGATGGTGATGTTCCGGCACATGCCCCCATCTTCGCCGCTCCCGCCCGGGAAGCGTCAGTCCGATGTGAGCAGCAGCTCGTGGAGGCGCTCGACGCGGTCGCGCCCGACGCCGATCGAGTCGACGTAACCGGCCACCGATCCGTGGTCACGCGCCAGATCGGCGAGGACCAGCGCCATGGCATCGGGGTCGGCGGCGAGGAACGACGGCGGCATCTCGGCGATCGCAGTCTCCAGCGCCGGGTCCTCGGCGGCGATCGCGGCGAGGACGCGCGGCATCGCGGCCTGCGTCAGCGCGTAGTCGGCGACGATCGTCGCGTCGTCGACGCCGAGCAGGCCAAGGAGGAGCGCGGCCAGCAGGCCGGTGCGGTCCTTGCCGCCGGCGCAGTGGAAGACGGCCGGCAGGTGCTCGGCCTCGGCGAGCAGGTTCAGCGCGACACCGAAGCGCGGGCCGCCGCCGGCCAGGATCTCGGTGTACGCGTGGTGGAGGAACTCGGTGACCGGGAGCCCCTGGCGTGCCGCCGCTTCGGCGTCCCACGTGACGTCGAGCACGGACAAGTGGTGGAACACGACGGGGTACACATCGACCGGGAACCGCCCCCGCTGCTCGAGCTCGCGGTCGGTCCGCAGGTCGATGACGGCCCGCAGTCCGAGGGGCCGCAGCGCTTCGACGTCGTCGGCGGTGAGGCGGCTGAGGCCGTCGGCGCGGAACACGGTGCGCCACCGCACCCGGCGACCGTCCGCCGCGGCGTACCCGCCGAGGTCGCGGAAGTTGAACACGCCGTCCAGCGTCAGGTTGCGGGTGGGGGTGGTCGACACGCCGGCCACGGTAGGGCGAGTCATGGTCGACCGGCGACCGGGTGCCGCCGGACCACGTGCTGGGACCAGAGCACACGTGTCCCTCGCGCCCACTACGTTCCGCACCGATGGAACTGACGGCCGAGGAGCACCGGCTGCGCGAGGCACGGACGGGGGCGCCCTGGCGGTTCCTCGGGCCGTACCTGAGCGAGCGTCAATGGGGGACGGTCCGCGAGGACTACAGCGACAACGGCGACGCGTGGTCGTACTTCAGCCACGACGAGGCCCGGTCGCGGGCGTATCGCTGGGGCGAGGACGGTCTCGCCGGGCTGAGCGACGAGCACCAGCGGATGTGCTTCTCGATCGCGCTGTGGAACGAGCACGACCCGATCCTCAAGGAGCGCCTGTTCGGGCTGACCAACAGCGAGGGCAACCACGGGGAGGACGTCAAGGAGTACTACTTCTACGTCGACAACCTGCCGACCCACAGCTACCAACGGTGGCTGTACAAGTACCCGCAGCAAGCGTTCCCGTACGCCGACCTGGTGGCCACGAACCGGACCCGTTCGCGCTTCGAGATGGAGTACGAGCTGATCGACACCGGTGTGTTCGACGACGACCGCTACTTCGACGTCGAGGTCGTCTACGCCAAGGACGGCCCGGGGGACCTCGTCGGCCGGATCACGGTGCACAACCGGGGACCGCAGGACGCGCCGATCCACGTCCTGCCGACGCTGTGGTTCCGCAACACGTGGTCGTTCCCGCCTCACTCCGAACGCCCGACCGCGACGCGGGTCGAGGACCGGGCCGGCACGGTCCGAGTCGAGCATCCGGACGTCGGGCCCTGGTACCTCCACGTCGATCCGGCCGCCGAGCTGCTGTTCTGCGACAACGAGTCGAACGCGGCCCGCCTGTGGGGGAGCGAGGAGTCACCGCGCTACCCGAAGGACGGCATCGGCGATCACGTGCTGCACGGCGCAGCCACCGTCAACCCGGACGGGGTCGGGACGAAGGTCGCCGGCCACCTGCGCCTCGACGTACCGGCGGGTGGCTCCGTCACGACGTGGATCCGGCTCGTCGAGTCCGAGCCGGTCGCCGATCCGTTCGCCGACGCGGCGGGCATCGTCGACGCCCGCCGGGCCGACGCCGACGAGTTCTACGACGCGATCACGCCTGCCACGGTCGGACCCGATGCCGCGTCGGTCATGCGTCAGGCGCTCGCCGGCATGCTGTGGTCGAAGCAGTCGTACTACTTCGACGTGGACGTGTGGTTGCAGGAGCACCAGGCCCACCCGCTGCGCAACCCGCTGCGCCGCGGCACCCGCAACGAGGCGTGGTTCCACATGCTCAACCACGATGTCATCTCGATGCCCGACACGTGGGAGTACCCGTGGTACGCGGCGTGGGACCTCGCGTTCCACTGCATCCCGTTGGCGATGGTCGATCCCGACTTCGCCAAGTCGCAGCTCGACCTGATGCTGTCCCAGGTCTACCTCCACCCGAGCGGTCAGATCCCGGCGTACGAGTGGAACTTCGGCGACGTCAACCCGCCCGTGCACGCGTTCGCCACGCTGTTCATGCACAGCGTCGCCGGCAGCATGGGCGACACCGATCTGCCGTTCCTGCGGCAGTCGTTCACGCGCCTCCTGCTCAACTTCACGTGGTGGGTGAACCGCAAGGACCCCGGCGGCAAGAACGTGTTCGAGGGAGGCTTCCTCGGCCTCGACAACATCGGCGTGTTCGACCGCAGCGCTGCACTGCCGGGCGGCGGCCGGCTGGAACAGGCGGACGGCACCGGCTGGATGGCCTTGTTCAGCCAGAACATGTTGGAGCTGGCGCTGTCCCTCGCCGAGGAGGACCCGTCCTACGACGGCTTCGTGCTCAAGTTCGTCGAGCACTTCTTCTGGATCGCCGCGGCGGTCGACCCTGTCGGCCTCCACCCCGATGAGATGTGGGACGAGGAGGACGGCTTCTTCTACGACGTGCTTCGCCACCCCGACGGGACGGGGGAGCGACTGAAGGTCCGCTCCCTGGTCGGGCTGCTGCCGCTGTGCGCGACGACGGTCATCTCGGCCAAGACGATCGAGGAGCACGCCGATCTGACCGTCAACATCCGCCGCTACCTCGACCGCAACCGCGACCTCCTCGAGAACATCGCCGACCCGTTCAAGCCCGGCCACAACGGCCGCCGGCTGCTCTCGCTCGTCAACGAGGACAAGCTCCGGCGGATCCTGTGGCGGATGCTCGACGAGGACCGCTTCCTCGGCCCGCACGGCATCCGCTCGATCTCGCGGATCCACCTCACGGAGCCGTACGAGTGCGTCGTCCAGGGCACCACGTACCGCGTCGAGTACGAGCCGGCCGAGTCGACCACCGGCATGTTCGGCGGCAACTCGAACTGGCGGGGTCCGGTGTGGTTCCCGGTCAACGTCCTGATCATCCGGGCGTTGCTGCAGCACTACCGGTACTACGGCGACGACCTCACGATCGAGTGCCCCACCGGTTCGGGCCGGATGATGACCTTGTTCGAGGTGGCCGAGGAGATCACCCGGCGCCTCGTGTCGACGTTCCTGCGCGACCGGGACGGCAAGCGGCCGGTGTACGGCGGCACGACGACGTTCCAGGACGACCCGCACTGGCGCGACCTCATCCTGTTCTACGAGTACTTCCACGGTGACAACGGGGCCGGTCTCGGTGCCTCGCACCAGACGGGCTGGACGGGGCTGGTGGCCCCGCTGATCCAGCTGTTCGGCCACCTCACCGCGGAGAACGTGCTCGAGGAGGAGGACCGCCCCCTCGCCCGGCCGTACCGACGGGTCACCGACGAGTCGATGGCCGACGTCGGCACGGCGCGCGAGGCCCGGGGCGTGCACCCCGATCAGCCGGCCTGAGCGTCACGACTCGACGGTCAGCGCCTTCAACGCCAGCGTCGCCGCGGTGGTCGCGGCGGGCGCAGCCGCAGCTCGGGCGGCGGTCCCCGCGTTCGGCTTCTCGGGGGTGTACAGCCAGGCCTCGAACAGCTCGTCGAGCTGCTGGCCGGAGATCCGCTCGGCCAGCGCGACGAGCTCGCCGGTCGTCACGTTGCCGCCGCGCTGCAGATCGGCCCAGCGTCGCAGGACCCGGAAGAACGCGTCGTCGCCGACCGCCCGGCGCAGCGCGTGGAGCGTCATCGCCCCGCGGGTGTACACCCGGCCGTCGAAGAGCAGGTCGGGCCCCGGGTCGCCGATCGTGAGGTCCCAGAAGGGGCTGTCGGCGTTGATCGCGCCCATCAGGATGTCAAACGTCTCGTCCGGGGTGCCGAGGCCCTCGCGCTCGTTCCACAGCCACTCGGCGTAGGTCGCGAAGCCCTCGTTCAACCAGATGTCGCGCCACTCGGCGACGGCCAGGCTGTCGCCGTACCACTGGTGGGCGAGCTCGTGGACGACGACGTTGTCACCGCTCAGCGGATCGGTGAAGAAGACCGGCGAGTAGATCGGCCGGGTCTGGGTCTCGAGGGCGAAGCCGAGACCGGCCGCGTCGACGACGATGCCGCCGGCGGCCGAGAACGGGTACGGCCCGAAGACACCGGCCAGGAAGCCGATGATCTCGGGCTGGCGGGCCAGTGATCCGGCGGCGATGTCGCCGAGCGTGGTGCCCGGTTCGGCCAGGATCGGGCCGCCGACGGTCCAGTCGTTCTCGTTGGCGATGCTGCCGGCCGGCGCGCCGGGCGCCGTCCAGCCGTCGGCGGCGTCGCCGTCGTCCTCGAAGGAGGTGGTGCCCTCGCCGGTCGAGACGTCGATGTCGTCGACGGCGACGCCGGGGCCCTGGACCACGTCGTCGCTGACGTAGCTGATCGACACCTCGACGGTGCCACCGGTCCAGGCCGCCAGATCGACCGTCCACTCCTCGTAGCCATGGCTGTCACCGGTGGCCGCCCACCAGTCACCGGTCGAACCCGTCGGGGCGCACGCGTCGCCGCCGTCGACTGACTGGTAGTGGGCCAGGAACGGGTGGATCGCCAGCCAGAACGGGCAGGACTCGCCGGTGTCCTGGTCGGTGTGGCCGTTGAGGTCGGGCAACGTCGTCCAGTCGTCCTGGCCCGGTGTATGGGCCTCGACGAACACGTGGTCCCAGTCCTCCTCCGTCGCCCGGTCGACCCAGAACGAGAGCTCGGCGCCGTCGGCGGGCACGGCGATCGTGCGGGCGAGTCGCTTGTACGTCATGTCCGCGACCCCGGAGAAGGCGAACTGGTCGCCGGTGCGGGACGTGGCGATCACCGGGTCACTGAGGTCGGTGTCGATCGAGTCCCAGAACCAGATGCCGTCGGCCTCGTACGAGGTCGAGTCGTAGCCGCCGATCGCCACCGTCGCCAGGTAGGTGGCCATGGGCTCGTTGGCCTTCCACGTCCACGTCGTCCGCCCGTCCCGCTCGGCCTGGCCGGTCAACACGCCGTTGGCGGTGACGTCGAGTCCGTCGGGCACCGTGACGTCGAAGCGGAACGCCGCCTTGTCGATCGGGTGGTCGTTGGCCGGGAACCACGTCGATGCCCCGCCGGGCTGCCCGGCGACGAAGGCGCCGTCGTCGGTGGCGATGAAGCCGGGACCGTCCGGGACGGTCTCGGGCACTCCGGCGTAGTGGACGACGACCGTGAACAGCGAGCCGTCGCGCAGGCCGCGGGCCGGCACGACGGTCAGCTCGTCCTCGTCTCGGCTCCACGTCGGCGGCGCGACCGGCGACCTCGATGGCGCCGACGGTCAGCCCGTGGAGGTCGAGGTTGAACGCCGACAGGTCCTGCGTGGCCCGGGCCGTGATCGTGGCCATCCCGGTGAGGACGCCGCTCACCGGGTCGTAGTCGAGGTCGAGCGCGTACCGCCGCACGTCGTAGCCACCGTTGCCGTCGAGCGGGTAGTAGGGGTCGCCGATGCCGGGGGCACCGGGCGTGAACCCGGGTGGTGCGGTCTGGGCGCGGGCGGCGCCGGACGTGGCGGTGAGGACGACGAGCGCCACCGACGCGGCGAGCACCCGGAGTGGGCCGGTCCTGCGGTTCATTCGACTCCCCTCCCGGTGCTCCCTCGCACCGTGCGGACGTTACTCCGGACCGGTCGGGTCATCGCCCGGGATCAACTAGACCATCGATCGTGACGCTCCCCGCGAACCCGCTCGTCTACGAGATCTACACCTGGGTCTGGCTCCACGAGGTGTCGGCGCGCGCCGGCCGAACGGTGACGCTGGCCGATGTGCCGTCCCACGAGTGGGATGCCGTGACCGGACCGGCGGTCGACGCCGTGTGGCTGATGGGGGTGTGGGAGCGCAGCCCGGAAGGGGCCCGGATCGCTCGCGAGCACCCGGCGATGCGGGCGGCGGCGGCGGCCGCGCTCCCGGACCTCACCGATGACGACATCGTCGGCTCGGCCTATTGCATCCGCAACTACACCGTCGACACCCGACTCGGTGGTGATGACGGGCTGGCCGTCGCCCGCCGCGAGCTGGCCGCTCGCGGGGCCGGGCTCGTGCTCGACTTCGTCCCGAACCACGTCGCGCCCGACCACCCGTGGGCGGACAGCCACCCGGAGCGGTTCGTGCGGGGGACGGCCGACGACCTGGTCCGCGACCCCGACGGGTTCCTGGCCGTCGGCGACGCCGTGATCGCGCGTGGCAAGGACCCGTACTTCCCGGCGTGGCCCGAGGTCCTGCAGCTCGATGCCTCCTCGGTCGAGCTGCGCGCCGCGGCCGCCGAGGTGGTGACGACGATCGCCGGGCGCTGCGACGCCATCCGCTGCGACATGGCGATGCTCATGCTGGACGACGTCTTCGTGCGCACGTGGGGCGAGCGGGCGGTGGGCGGTCCGCAGCCGGACGGTGGCCGGGGCTACTGGCCGACCGTGTTCGAGGCGGTGCGGGCGGCCGAGCCCGACGTCGCGTTCTGGGCCGAGGCCTACTGGGACCTCGAGCCGGTCCTCGTCGACCAGGGCTTCGACGCCTGCTACGACAAGCGCCTCTACGACCGCCTCGTCGACCGTCACCCGGCTTCGACCGTGCGGGCCCACCTCGGCGCCGACACCGCGTACCAGGCCCACACGTTGCGGTTCGTCGAGAACCACGACGAGCCACGGTTGGCGTCGGTGCTCCCCGGTTCCGCGGCGCGGGCCGCTGCCGTGGTCGCGCTGACGCTGCCCGGTGTGGCGCTGCTCCACGATGGGCAGCCCGATGGGCGCCTCGTCCGCGTCCCGGTCGTCCTCGACCGCCGTCCCGAGGAGCCGCTCGACGCCGGGTTGCACGCCTGGTACGACACGTTGCTGGCCGCCGTCGGCTCGGGCATGCGGCGGGGCACGTGGTCGTTGCTGGACGTCGACGGGTGGCCCGACAACCGCTCCTGCGAGCGGCTCGTGGCCTGGCGCTGGGCACGGCCGGGCGGGGACGATGTGATCGTCGTCAACCTCTCCGACGAGCGCGCCGACGGGCTCGTCCAGCTGCCCGCCGGCGGCGAGGGCGCCGGCACGGTGACGTTCCAGGACCGCCTGAGCGGGGCGGTGTTCGAACGTGACCGCGACGCGATCGCGACCGAGGGTCTGTACGTCGCCCTGGATGGGTACGGCGTCCACGTTCTTCGTTCACCGGCTGGCAGCACACGCTAGACCAGGGCCGGTGACGGACCTCGCCACGTCCGCCGAGCCGCCGGTGCGCGGTGCCCCCGCCTCGGCGCGGAGCACGGCGCAGTTCGGCGTCATCGTGTTCCTGGCATCGGACGTCATGCTCTTCGCGCCGTTCTTCGCCGCGTACTTCCTGCTCCGGGCCAACAACCAACCGTGGCCGCCGCCGGGCGTCGAGCTCGACGTGCCCCGGGCGCTGGCGGGCACGTTGGTGCTCATCGCGTCGTCGTTCACCCTGGCGGCGTCCGACCGCGCCGGCGAGCGGCCGGGCGGCGAGCCGACGATGCGACGGTGGCTGCTGGTGACGGTCGCGCTCGGGGCGGCGTTCCTCGTCAACCAGCTCACCGAGTACACGACGCTCGACTTCGGCGCCGACGACCACACGTACGGCTCGATCTACTGGGTCCTCACCGGGCTGCACGGCGCCCACGTCACGGCGGGGCTGTGCGCCATGGCCCTGCTGTTCGTCCGTTCCGTGCGCAGCCGCAGCCAGGAGGCGGTGGCCTCGTGGGCCGGTGGGGTGTCGCTGTTCTGGCACCTCGTGGACCTGATCTGGATCTTCGTGTTCGTCACCATCTGGGTCATCCAGTGAACGTCCTGTTCGTGCTGCCGGCCGCGGCTGCCGCCGTGGTCGGGGTGGTGTCCCTGGCCGCACCGACGAGCGGTGGTTCGGCCCGCCCGGTCGCCGCGGCACCGGGCCAGACAGCGGCCGAGCTCGGTGCCGAGCTGTACGCGACGCAGTGCGCCAGCTGCCACGGCGTCGACGGGCAGGGCGTGGAGAGCCGCGGCCCGACGCTCCAGGACGAGGGACCGGCGGCCGTCGACTTCGTGCTGCGCACCGGGCGGATGCCCATGGCGGTGCCCGACATGCAGGCCAAGCGGGGGCCGGTCCGCTACAGCGACACCGAGATCCGGGCGCTCGTCGCGTTCGCCGGTGGGTTCGGCGACGGGCCGGCGATCCCCGACGTCGACCCGGCCCGCGGCGAACTCGCCGTCGGTGGCGAGCTGTACCGGCTCAACTGCGCGGCGTGCCACGTGGCGTCGGGCTCGGGGGCGGCGATCGGCGGCGGGCGCGAAGCCCCGTCGCTCAAGGACTCGACGCCCACCGAGATCGGCCAGGCGATCATCGTCGGGCCGGGCGCGATGCCCGTGTTCGGGTCGTTCAGCCCGTCGGACATCGACAGCGTGGCCCGCTACGTCGAGCAGCTGCGGGCCGACGACTCGACCGCGATCGACGAGTTCGGCGGGGCCGGTCCGGTCGCCGAGGGCCTCGCCGCGTGGCTGCTCGCCCTGCTCCCGCTCGTCGCGCTCACCCGCTGGATCGGGACGCCGCACGAGGGCCGCGACCGGCCGGTCGATCCCGACCCGGACCAGGAGCCCGCGCTCGACCAGGAGGACGCCCTCCCGCGACCGGGGCGTGGGTGGCGGCGGTGAACGAGCGGGCGTACCGGGCGGCGGTGATCTCGTTCGTCGTGGCGATCATCGGCGGGCTGGCGGCGGCCGTCGGCTACTGGACGGACAACACCGGCGACCTCCTCGGCCTCGGCCTGGCCGCCGCCCTCGTCGGGATCGGGGTCGGGCTCGTCTGCTGGGAGAAGTACCTCGACATCGACGACCACGTCGTGCAAGCGCGCGAACCGTTGCGGCTGACACCGGAGGCCGAGGCCGAGCTGGCGGCGGAGGTCGTGGCGAGCGAGCGGGTGCTCGGTCGCCGCCCGTTGCTGCTCGGGCTCCTCGGCGGGTCGTTCCTCAGCATGGTGATCGGCTTCGTCGGTCCGATCGGGTCGCTCGGCCCCAAACCACGTGGCGAGCGCGGCCGCACGTCGTGGACACCCGGGGCCCGGCTGGTCACGCTGAGCGGTGAGCCGATCGAGGCCGTCGGCGCCACGTTCGACCAGCTCGTGACGGTGTTCCCGGAGGGCCACATCGGCGTCGATGACAGCCAGGTCGTCCTGCTGCGGATGCCCCCCGACGTGCTGACGCAGCGCACGATCGACGGTGGCGCCCTCGACGGGTGGGTCGCCTACTCCAAGATCTGCAGCCACGCCGGGTGCTCGGTCGGGCTGTTCGGCATCGACACCCGCCAGCCCGACACGTTGCGCCAGCTGGTGTGCCCGTGCCACCAGTCGATCTTCGACCCCGCCGACGGCGCCCGCCCGACGGGCGGTCCGGCACCGCGCTCGTTGCCCCAGCTGGCGCTCGCCGTCGACGCCCACGGCTATCTCGTCGCCGTCGCCGACTTCGACCGCCCCGTCGGCCCGATCGCTTGGAACGAGACGTGACCGCCGCCCCCGACCCGGCCCCGCCAGACCCGGCCGCCGCCGTGGTTTCTGACTCCGGTTCGGGGCCAGATGTGGCCCCGAACTCGAGTCAGAACCATGGTGAGCACGGTGGGAAGCGGCGCCAGCACCGGCGGGGGATGGTCGAGCGGTACGTCGGATCGGTGACCGGGCGGGTCGGCGGGAGCTCCTTCGTCGGCAAGGTCCTGCACAAGGTGTTCCCGAGCCACTTCTCGTTCCTGTGGGGGGAGCTCGCCCTCTACAGCTTCGTCGTCCTCCTGATCACCGGCACCTACCTGACGTTGTTCTTCGAGGGCTCGCAGCAGACGTTGATCTACGACGGGTCGTACCGGCCGCTGCGGGGCGTCGAGGTCTCCGCGGCGTACGACTCGGTGCTGCGGATCTCCTTCGACGTCAAGGGCGGCCTGCTGATCCGCCAGATGCACCACTGGGCGGCGCTCGTCTTCGTCGGTGCGATCGCCTTGCACATGGCCCGGGTGTACTTCACCGGCGCGTTCCGCCGACCGCGCGAGCTGAACTGGGTCGTCGGGCTGGTCCTCCTCCTGCTCGCCCTGGCCGCCGGCTTCACCGGCTACTCCCTGCCCGACGACCTCCTGTCGGGCACCGGGCTGCGGATCACCCAGGCGATCATCCTCGCCATCCCGTTCCTCGGGGAGCGCCTGACCTACCTCATCTTCGGTGGCGAGTGGCCCGGCACCGACATCATCGGCCGGCTCTACCCGGTGCACATCCTGCTGATCCCCGGGTTGATCGTCCTCGTGCTGTCCGTGCACCTCGCGCTCGTCTGGCGCCAGATGCACACCCAGTTCTCGGGCCCCCGCCGCACCGAGCGCAACGTCCTCGGGCTGCGCGTGTGGCCCGGCTTCGCCATCAAGTCGATCGGGCTGCTGTTCGTGACCGCCGGCGTCATCACCGCGATCGGCGCCCTGTTCCACGTCAACGCGATCTGGTTGTACGGCCCCTACAGCACGGCGGCGGCGACGTCGTACTCGCAACCCGACTGGTACATCGGCTTCCTCGAGGGATCCCTGCGGCTGTTCCCGCCCCTGGAGATCCGGGCCTTCGGCTACACGATCAACAACCTCGTGTTCTCGGCGATGCTCGTGCCGGGGATCATCTTCACCGGACTGTTCCTGGTGCCGTGGCTGGAGCGCCGGCTGACCAAGGACGACCGCGACCACCACATCCTCGACCGCCCCCGCGACGCGCCGCACCGCACCGCCGCCGGGAGCGCGGCGATCGCGTTCGTCGCGGTGCTGTTCCTCGGTGGCTCGCAGGACGTGATCGCCACCACGCTCGACGTCTCGATCGGTCACGTCACGACGTTCCTGCAGATCACTGCCGTCGTCGCCCCGCCGATCGTCTACGTCGTCGCCCTTCGGCTCTGCCGCACGATCTCGGGACGGGGCGGCCCGGACCGCACCGAGCGGGCCGGCGGGATCACCCGCGACCCGTCGGGCGGCTACCACTCCACGTTCGAGGGCGACGTCGACGACGTCGAGGACGAACTGGTGGCCGAGGAGGGCGAGGAGGCTGTCGAGACGGCGCTCGTGGACGCTCCCGGCGCGGGGTCGAGACGGGAGATGAGACCGTGAGCGTCAGCCAGGTCCCGCCGCCGCTGACCGAGCAGGCCGCCGACATCGACCGCATCTGGGACGGCTTCTTGATCATCGCGGTCGTCGTCGGCCTGCTCGTGGTCGCGCTGGTCGCCATCGTCGTCGTGCGCTTCCGGCGCCGCCCGGGCGACGAGCTGCCGAAGCAGACGCGCGTCCACATCCCGCTCGAGCTGGCGTACACGGCGGTGCCGCTGCTCATCGTCATCGGCCTGTTCGCGGTCACGTTCGTCTCGGTCAACGCGCTCGACGAGGTCGACCCGCCCCAGGACGTGGATGTCGTGGTCGACGTCGTCGGCTTCCAGTGGCAGTTCCAGTTCGCCTACCCCGAGGCCGGCGTCACGGTGACCGGCAACAATGCCGAGTCGCCGGTGCTCGTGCTGCCGACCGGTTCGTCCGTGCGCTTCGACCTCACGTCGGTCGACGTCATCCACTCGTTCTGGATCCCCGGCTTCCGCTTCAAGCGCGACATGTTCCCCGGCCAGACCCAGTCGTTCCAGGTCGACGTCGGTGACCACACGGGGTTCTACGAGGACACCGGGGTGTGCGCCGAGTTCTGCGGCCTCGACCACCACAAGATGCGCTTCTCGGTGCGCATCGTGACGCCCGAGGAGTTCCAGCAGTGGTTGCAGGACGAGGCCGCGCTGTGAGGACGGGGGCATGACGGTCATCTCGCGGCAGGCGGGGCTCGTGTCGGTCGACGAGGTCGTCGCCAGCCACGTCGGCAGCCGCCATCGCGGACTGCCGCGGACCCTCACCGGCTGGCTGACGACGACGGACCACAAGGCGATCGGCATCGCCTACGCGATCACGTCGCTCGTGTTCCTCCTCATCGGCGGCGCACTGGCCGGGCTCATCCGCGCCGAGCTCGCCCAGCCGGGGCTGCAGCTCGTCGACGAGCAGACGTACAACAGCATCTTCACGATCCATGGGTCGGTGATGGTGTACCTGTTCGCCGTCCCTTTCGGCTTCGCCCTCGCCAACTACCTCGTGCCGTTGCAGATCGGGGCGCCCGACCTGGCGTTCCCCCGGCTGAACGCGCTGTCCTACTGGCTCTACCTGTTCGGCGGCATCACGATGTTGGCCGGCTTCGTCACCGATGGCGGTGCCGCCGGCTTCGGGTGGTTCGCCTACCCGCCGCTGTCGGGGCCGGCCGGCTCACCGGGCCTCGGCGCCGACCTGTGGATCATCGCCATCATCCTGACCGGCACGTCGGGCACGCTCGGCGCCGTCAACATCATCACGACGATCACGATGATGCGGGCGCCTGGCATGACCATGTTCCGCATGCCGATCCTGACGTGGAACCTGTTCCTGACCAGCTTCATGATCCTGGTCGCGTTCCCCGTGCTGACCGGTGCCCTCGTCATGCTGGAGGCCGACCGCCGGTTCGGCACCCACTTCTTCGACCCGGCGGCCGGGGGGTCGCCGGTCTTGTGGCAGCACCTCTTCTGGTTCTTCGGCCACCCGGAGGTCTACATCGTCGCGCTGCCGTTCTTCGGCGTCGTGACCGAGATCTTCCCGGTGTTCGCGCGCAAGCCGATCTTCGGCTACAAGGGACTGGTCCTGGCCACGCTGGCGATCTCGGCGCTGTCGACGTCGGTGTGGGCCCACCACATGTTCGTGACCGGTCAGGTCGTGCTGCCGTTCTTCGCCGCCACGTCGTTCCTGATCGCCGTGCCCACGGGGGTCAAGGTCTTCAACTGGATCGGCACGATGTGGGGCGGTTCGCTGTCGTTCGAGCCGCCGATGCTGTTCTCGATCGGCTTCCTCGTCACGTTCGTGATCGGCGGCCTGACCGGCGTGATGTTGGCCTCGCCGACCCTCGACTTCAACCTGTCGGACACCTACTTCGTCGTCGCCCACTTCCACTACGTCATGGGCGGGACCGTCGTGTTCGCGTTGTTCGCGGCGATCTACTTCTGGTGGCCGAAGGTGACCGGACGGATGCTGTCCAAGCGGCTCGGCACGATCCACTTCTGGCTGCTGATCGCCGGGTTCAACATGACGTTCTTCGTGATGCACCTGCTCGGCCGGGAGGGCATGCCCCGACGGGTCGCCGACTACGAGCCGCAGGACGGCTTCGAGCGCTGGAACATGGTGGCGTCGGTCGGGACGGTGATCCTGTTCCTGTCGTTCATCCCGTTCGCCGCCAACGTCGTCCGGTCGCTCCGCACGGCGCCGACGGCGGGAGCCGACCCGTGGGAGGCCAACTCCCTGGAGTGGGCCACGTCATCGCCGCCGCCGGAGCACAACTTCGCGTGGCTGCCGCCGATCCGCTCCGAGCGCCCCGTGTTCGACCTGCGCTGGAGCCAGCACGACGACATCGCCGCCCAGGGCGTCGCCGCCGCGCTGCGGGCTCGCGGCGAGGACGTGACAGGCGACGGGGGGGCGGCGAGCGGCGTCGCCGTCGGCGCCGGCGACGAGGGCCCCGAGGGCGTGGACACCCCCGACCTGTCGGGTGGGACGTGAAGCTCGAGACGATCCTCTGGGCCGGCGTCACGCTGTACTTCGCGCTCATCGGCGCCCTCTACTGGGCGGTCGGCGGCGACCCGGCCGGGGCCTCGCTGCTGCTGATGGCGACCGGTGTCGGCGGGCTCGTCGCCGGGTGGGGGTGGGACTGGCGCCGCCACCACCGGCTGCCACGACCGGAGGACCTCGTGGATTCCGACGCCCCCGACGCCGCCGGCGTGGTCGGCGTCTACCCGACGGCCAGCCTCCGCCCGCTGGCCCTCGCCGTCGGCATCACAGCCGCGGCGCTGGGCGTCGTGCTCGGATCGTGGATGTCGCTCGCCGGCGTGGCCATCATCGCCTCCCAGGTCGCCCTGCTCGTCCGGGATGCCGACAAGTGACGCCCTCGCTCGCGCACACCGGTGTCGACCACGCGGCGATCGGCGTGTCGGCGGCCGCCCTCATCGGCGTCTACGGGTGGGCGTGGATGCGGGTGCCCCACCCGTCGCGCCGGGCGCTGTGGTGCTGGATCGGCGGCGTCGGCGGCGTGGTGGCGGCCTCGTCACCGTGGGTCGAGGGGTTGGCCGAGCGGACGTTCACCGGGCACATGGTGCAGCACCTGATCGTGATCATCCTGGCCGCGCCGTTGCTCGTGCTGGGCCGTCCGGTGCACACGGCGATGCTGGCTGGCGCCTTGCCACCGACGGCTGTCGGTCGCCGCGTGGGCGCGGCGTGGCACCGGTACGGGCCGCTCGTCGGCCCGGGCCTGTTCGTCCTGGTCCTCTTCGTCACCCACCTCACGGCGATCTATGACGACGCGCTCGGCAACCGCTGGCTGCACGAAGCCGAGCACGCCGCCTACCTGCTCAGCGCGGTGGCGATGTGGTCGGCTGTCCTCGGAGTCGGGCGATCGGCCGGCCCGGCCCGCATCGCCGGCGTGTTCGGCGTGATCGCCGGCGGTTCGCTGCTCGGGATGATCCTGCTGGCTGCCACCGCGCCGCTCATGCCGACGTACGAGACCCGACTCGGCGCGGCACGGGCCCTCGACGATCAGCGGGCGGCGGCCGCGCTGATGTGGGTCACCGGGATGTTCACGACGCTGCCCTTGCTGGTGCTGGCCGTGTGGCGGTGGGCATCGACGGAGGAGCGGATCGCCCGACGCGCCGAGGCCCTCGCCGACAGCGTGATGACCGAGCCGCGCTGATCCGCGACGTCCACGGAGCGACGGTACGATCCGCCGCGCCCGAGGCCGGGCGGTCAGGCGGCGGCGTGGCGCCAGCGGTCCGGAACCGCCCCGAAGCAGCGCCCCTCGCCCTCGGGCACGAGCTCGGCGTGCAGGGCGTGGCCGGTGACCGGATCGAGGTACGAACGCAGGACCAGCGCGACGGGCCCGTTGCTCGCGAAGTGCTCCTCGAGCACCGCGCAGCCCTCGGTCCAGTCGTCGGGGGCGACGGCGAGGACCGCCCCGCTGCGCTCGCTCACCGCGAGCGGGCCGCGTTGGACGACGCCCGGGAACAGGTAGCGCGGCTCGTCGTCGGGTGCCGGCACGTCCGTCGATTCCACCGGCCGCCGGGCTGATCGGGCCCGCTGCAGGCGGCTCACCAACAGCTCCTGGCGCGTCGAATCGGTCGCCTGGTCGTCGACGCGGCCGTCGGGCCCGACGACGACCCCGTAGACGGCGCGGGCGTCCGAGCGATCGATCCGCCGCGTCGCCACGTCCTCGCGGACGCTCACCGGGTCCCGGTCGAGCGGATCGCCCAACCCGCCACCGCTCGGGGCGTCGATGACGAAGCGGTCGCCGGCGCGGACGGTGACGTCCGATGCGTGCATCCCGAGGTCCTCGCCGCCGCCGGGACGCTCGATCCGGAACGACGTCTTGGCGCCCGGGCCGCCCCCGGCCGTGCCCGACGACGGGAACCAGCCGCGTGTCCCCGTCATCTGTCCGGTCAGGACCGTGCCGTCGCGGACCTCGAACATGGTCGAGCAGCCGGCCCCGGCCCGATGGCGCCCGGCGCCGGTCGGCCCCTTGCGGAACTCGCGGTGGTGGAACAGCACCGGATAGATCGACTCGAGGATCTCGACGTCGGCCAGCTCGAGCCGGCTCGTCACTCCGGCGAGGTCGCGGTTCAGGTCGAGTCCGTCGCGGTCGACGCCGGCCGGGGTGCCGCCGGTCGCCCCGTCGAGCAGTGTGAACAACGTGAGCTTGCCATCGCCGTTCGTGAACGACCAGCGCGTCGTGCCCTGGGCGTCATAGAGCGCGGCCGTGATCGGCGCCGTGAGCCCCGGCGAGGCGATCAGCGCCAGCTGGACGCAGTAGATCGCCGACGCGACGACGGCCAGGCAGCAGTCCATGTGGGCGGCACCGATGGGGGCTGGAGGGCGGGAGTCGACGATGGAGCCCGGGACCGTCTCGATGCGCACCGCGTCGTACACCGACTGCGTGAGTGGCAGGTCGAGCGCCAGCAGGCCGTGCAGGGCGGGGACGATGCGGGCCCGCACGATGTACGGCTTCGAGTTGACGAAGTGCGGGATCTGCGGCGGTGCGTCGCGCAGGTCGAACGTCAACGTGCCCACCCCGACGTGCAGCGCGCACGGCACCTTGTGCAGCTCGTCGTCGACCTCGGCCCACGCCGTGCTGGTGTAGGTGCCGGGTTCGATCATCGCGAGGCGGCGGCGGAACTCCGCTCCCGATGCCGCGTCGAGCGCCACGCGCGGTCGACACGAACGTGTCGAGGCCGAGCTCGGTGGCGAGCTCCCGGAGCTTCTCCTGGGCGACATGGCAGCCGGCGACGAGACTGCGCATGTCCATCTCGATGTGCTCGAACGCGCGGACGTTCGTGCGGAACACCGCCCACATGTCCTCGACCTCGACGTGCTGGCGGAACAACCGCACGGGCGGGAGGCGGAGCGCCTCCTGGTAGCACTCGGTCGCCCTGGTCGCCGACGAGCCCGGCACCATGCCACCCATGTCGAGCATGTGGGCGGCGATGGCGACCCAGGCGACGAGCTCGTCCCCGACGAACACCGGTTGCTGGACGACGATGTCCTGCGGGTGCAACCCCCCGCCGCTGTGGGGGTCGTTGGCGACGAACACGTCGCCGGCGGCGATGGTCGGACCGTGGCGGCTCATCGTGGCGCGGACGGCGTGCATCGCCGCGCCGAAGTGCGATGGGGCGACGCCGGTTGCGTGCAGGAGGTCGCCGGCTCCCGAGAAGATCGAGATCGAGTAGTCCTTGGCCTCGGTGACGATCGGGCTGATCGCCGTCTTCTCGATCGCCGCGCCGGACTCCTGGCCGATCGCCTCCAGGCGGGTGCGGAAGATCTCCGCCATGATCGGGTCGATCGTCGGCGCTCGGTCGGCGGCGATGGTCATGGGATCACGATCTCCAGGGTGTTGTCGGGGAGGGCCTCGACGAGCGTGCCCTCGGGGACCCAGACCGTGGTGTCCCGCCGGACGATCAGGAGCGGGCCCGGGAGCCGGCCGCCCGGCATCTGGCCCTCGGCCTCGTCGTAGAGGGGCACCTCGTCGTCGGGGCCCACGCGATGCAGCGCGATCGAGCGGGTCCTGCGGGGGGCCTCGGTGCGCTCGTCGACGACGCCATGGTGCCCCAGGCCCGGCTCCGTCCAGGTTCGGCTGGTGCCGACGGCGCGCAGCGCCACCACCTCGAGTGCCGCGTTCCGGGGCACCGATCCTGCGCCGTACCTGGTGACGTACTCCCGGCGGAACTCCTCGGCGAAGCCGTCGGCATCGAGATGCCGCTCGCCGGTCAGCGCGATCGTCAGCTCGGAGCGCTGCCCCCCGTAGCGGACGTCGGCTTCGAGGTCGATGTCCCATGCACCGCCCGGCACGCCGTCGGCCAGGAGGTCCTGCTCGACGAGTTCGGTGAGCTCGTCGCCGATCTTGTCGGCCACGTGGGTGGCCAACGGGACCGGGTGGAGGACCGGCACCTGTCGCTCGCGGCGCACCTCGGACGCCGCGGCGCCCAACGCAGACAGGACGGACGCGGCGCGAGGGACGAGGACGCGTGGGGCGCCGATCGCCCGTGCGATCTCGGCCGCGAACAGCGACCCGCACCCGCCGTAGCTCATCAGCGAGTAGGCGCTCGGCCCGAGGCCGCGCAGGGCGAGCCGTCCGCGGGCGGCCTTGGCGGTGGCCGCGAGCGCGACCGCTCGGATCCCCCACGCCGTCTCGCGGGCGTCGAGGCCGAGGTCGGCGCCGAGCCGCTCGCACGCGGCACCGGCGAGATCGGACCGCAGGCGCATCCGGCCGCCGAGGAACCGCTCGGGATCGATGTAGCCGAGCGTCACGAGGGCGTCGGTCACCGTCGGGTCGACTCCGCCCCGGCCGTAGCAAGCCGGACCGGGTTCGGATCCCGCCGATCGCGGTCCGACCCGCAGGACGCGCCGGCGGTCGGCCCAGGCGACCGAGCCGCCTCCGGCGCCGATCGACTCGACGTCGATGCGGGGCAGCGCCGTGAACACCCCCATCAGGTTGCCTCGTCGCACGCGGTGCGGCTCGCCGGCGGTGATGTCGGAGATGTCGAACGACGTCCCGCCCATGTCGCACGTGAGCACGTTGTCGAGCCCGGCCTGGCCGGCCAGCAGCGCGGACGCGGAGACGCCGGCGGCCGGCCCCGACTCGGCCAGCCAGATCGGACGGACGCGGGCCTCCTCGGTCGAGACCGAGCCGCCATTGGAGTGCACGAGCAGGACCGGCGAGCGCAGCCCGAGGTCGCGCAGCGTCGACGCCAGGCCGGCGATGCGCTCGAACGATCGACCGACGTAGGCGTTGAGCACGGCGAGCATCGTCCGCTCGTGCTCGCGGATCACGGGGAGGAGATCGGCGCCGCTGGTGACGGTGACGCCGGGGAGCTCGTCCCGGATCGCGTCGGCGACCGCGTGTTCGTGCGACGGGTTCAGGACCGACCACAGGAACGAGACCGCCAGCGCGTCGGCGCCGCGCTCGTCGACCAGCAGGCGCGCCGCCTCCACCGCGCCGGCGACGTCCACCGGCCGGAGCACGGTGCCACTCGAATCGATGCGCTCGTCGATGCCGACGATGCACTCGGGCGGGACCAACGACGGCGCCGTGGCGAGCCACCCGTCGGACTGGACGAGCTCCCCACGGATCCGCGTGACCATCTCCTCGAACCCACCGGTCGTGAGGAGCCCGACCCGCAGCCCGGTCCGCGCCGTGATGACGTTGGTGACGACGGTCGTGCCGAGCCCGAAGTGCGAGACCTCGGCCAGCAGGTCGTGCAGGGACCCGCCGCGCTCCTCGGCCAGCAGGCGGCAGGCTTCGACGATGCCGACGGCGACGTCGTCGTGGGTCGACGGCGTCTTGGTCGACCACGATCTTGCCCCGTCGAGCAGCACGCCGTCGGTGAACGTCCCGCCGACGTCGATGCCGATGCGCAGCGCGGCGCCGGTCACGTCGCCCGGGGCATCAGGACGAGGTCATCCAACGCCACGCTCGACGCACTCCTCGTCTCGCGACCACCCCGTGGACCACCCCATGGACGACTCAACTTGGCATGGGGGGTGGCGCGTGTCAACCCGAACCATCATCTTCTTTCCGTGCTCGGACCGTGAAAGCTCCTCATCTTTCCGGCTCGCCCACGGGTGGCGCCGCGACCGAGACGTGCGACCGTTCGCACCAGATCCGCAGACTGCCGGACGGCGGCGAGGGAACTGGTGCCGTGGCCGCAGAGTGCGGTTCGGGTGCGAGGTGTCCTCCGCTCAGCTCACACGGTGCCGGGTGCCGTCGGCGGCCGCTCCTTCGACGTGGTCGAGCAGCTGGTGGCGTCGCAGGCCGTCGGCGAAGTCGGGGGCGTCGTGCTCGCCCTCGGTGAGGTCCCGGCGGATCCGGTCGTAGGCGTGGGCGACGGCGTGTGCGGGCTGGCCGGCGAGGTCGGGGTGGTCGTCATAGCGGTCGGGGACCGGGAGCTCCACGACCCCGTCGTCGCCCCGGGCGCCGCGGATGGTCAACGCCCCCGAGATGCTGCCCCCGGAGCCGGTGATCTGCAGATCCCCCTCGGTGCCATTGATCTCCCACAGCAGGTTGGTGGTGCGCGAGGTCCCACCGCGCAGGTGCACGGACGCCACCGTCCCACTGGTCAGGGTGCCGGTCACGGCGATCTGGTCCTCGGCGGTCATCGGGACCTGGCGGCCGGAATCGACGTTGAGGATGGTGAGCCGGCGGGTCGCCGTCGTGACCGAGACATCGGCCGGCTCGCCGAGGATCTCGGCGAACGAGTCGACGAGGTGGCCGAACACGATCGTGAGCAGCGTGGCCCCGTTCGACCGGTCGAGGAGGTACTCGCTGCGGTCGTTGACCGGCGTCCCCCACGCGCCGCCGGACGCGATGAGGCTGGTCGACAGCACCTCGCCCACGAAGCCGTCGGCGACGAGGTCGTGCAGGTAGCGCACCCCCGGGGCCGAGCGGCCCTGGAGGCCGACGAAGGAACGGACGTCCGCCGCCGCCTTGGTCATCTCGGCCGCCTCGGCGACGCCGTTGGCCAGCGGCCACTCGCACAGCACGGGCGTGCCGGCGGCGAGCGCCGGCAGCACCAGCTCGCGGTGGCGCGGCGCCTTCACCGAGACGACGACGAGGTCGATGTCGTCGCGCGCCGCGAGCTCCTCGACGCTGCCGCACGCGACCGGCACGCCGTAGGCGTCGGCCGCCGCCTGCGCGGACGCGGCCGAGCTGTTCGCCACCGCTCGCAGCTCGAAGCCCTCGACGGCGGTCAGGGCCGGGAGGTGGGCCCACGACGCCCAGCTGCCCGAGGCGCTGAGGCCGACGATGCCGACGCCGATCGTTGGTGAGGTGTTCATGGTGCTCCGATCAGGAGGGGGAGGTTCTGTCGCCATCGCGCCCGGCGAGCGCCCCGCGGCGCCCCGGCGGCGCACCGTACCGCCCCGTACCGCTTCGTTGCCTCGCTCGGGGACTCGCTCGACTCACTCTGCGCGACCGACCCAGTCGCCGAAGCCGACGTCGGCCCAACCGCGCTGGCGCGCCAGGAGGCCCGGCGCTCGACGCTGTTGTGGGTCCACAGGACGTGGCGCGCCTCGTCGCCGGCCACGCCGCGTCGGAGGTGCCCGGTGCGGGTGAGGTGCTCGGCGAACAGAACATCCCAGGCGCTCGGCATGCAGCGCTGCAGACCCCGGCCGCACCGTCGTCGGCGTCGGCGGCAGCCCGCACGACGAGCAGCAGTGGTCCGGTCCGGCTCGCGACGTCGGCGACGTGGGTGCCGTACATCGCCGGCTTCCGGACGCGCCCGGTCAGCTCGCGCCCACGGCGTCGCCCTGCGCCGGGCGCACGTCGGCCGTCGCCAGCTGCCCACCCGTGATGTCGACGGACAGCACGTCGGCGCCGTCGTCGTCGAGCACCCACCAGGTGCCCTCGGTCAACGCCAAGAAGAGGGCGGCGGTCACCGAGCCGTTGCCCTGCTGTCGACGCCACACTCCGGTGTGGATGCTGGGGCCGATGTCGCCGTCGGCGCGCAGGTGCAGCTCGGTGCCGGCGGCGTGTTCGTCGGTGTGCACCACGAGGGCGCCGATGTCGCCGCCGATGTCGAGTACGGCGGCTCCGCCGCGGACGGCGCGGTGCGCTCCGGCGTGGCTCGTGCCATCGGCGGGCACGTGGCTGGGGTCAGGGTGCGCGGTGCCGTGGTCGACGCCGGCATGCGCGTCGTGACCGCTCATGCCGGCGTCGAGAGCGGCATGACGTCGTACCCGCTGACCGGGTGGTCGAGGTACGGGAATGTGGCGAGGTAGCTCACGTCGCCGAGGATCTGCGTGCCGTCGTTGACGAGCCCGGCGGCACCGTCGGGCGTGAACGTCGGGTCGACGAGCGGGATGGTGGCGCCGGCGACGGCGCGCAGCTCGATGGTGACGACGTCGTCGAACACGCGCCGGCCGTTCGGGAACCCGGCGAGGTCGCCGCCGAGGATGCCGTTGGCGCTGGGGCTGGCGCTCGGCGGGATGGCCACGTTGAGCCGCAACATGTCGGCCTGCGTCGTCCCGGTGAAGTTCTGGAACCCGGGGACGATCCCCGCCGGGATGCCGGTGAGCAGGATGGCCAGCAGGTCGGCACGGTCGGCGGTGTACGCGGCCAGGTTCGGGAACACGCCCGGGTAGAGGACCGGCAGCAGCTTGGCCAGCTCCGGCTGGGCGACGTACTTCGCGAACGTGCTGTCCTTGCTCGGCCGCTTGCGGTTCCACTCGTCCTTGCGGCCCATCGGCACGATGACCTCGTTGAACAGCGGGTTGCCGAGGCGGGAGACCTGTGTGAACGGGCCGGTCTCGTACATCTGGTCCTCGTCCCGGTACTTCGCCTTGCGTCGATGGGCGGCCGCCCAGACGCCGATGACCGCGTCGGCCGAGGCCGGATCGGCCGGGGCCGACGGTGTGCCCGTCAGCCGGCGCGATCGGCACTTGCACGGCGATGCTGTGGACGTTGACGGCACGCAGCGCGTTCACGCCCGCCGCGGCCGGCGTCGGGATGAGGTGGAGGTGCTGGAACGGGCGCAGCGCCGCCAGGTCGAAGATCGAGCCGAGATCGACGAAGAACCCGTCGAGCCGCTGACCGGCGAAGACCTTGATGCCGTCACGCAGGTCGGCGATCGCCGCGTTGGCGAGCGCGGGGTAGTTCGGCGTCGAGCGCAGCCCGACGTTGCACGGTGGCGACGCGAGGTTGCGGCCGATCTTCGTGCTGCTTCCGTCGCGGATCTCGGTCACGTCGTAGATCTGGGGCCGGTTGAAGTTCGGGCTGGCGAGCGAGTCGATCGGCCCCGTGTTGTACAGGAAGCTGTCCGGGTTGCGGACCATGGTCTTGAAGCTGAACTGGTACTGGACGTCGGCCTTGCCGTCGCCGTCGTTGTCGATGTTGATCTCGTAGAGGACGTCGTCGCCGAACTCGAAGAAGTTCGGACCACCGGCGGGATCCTCGAGCGGGATGTAGTTCGTGATGATGGTGACGGTGTCGGGACGGTCGGGGCTGACGAACGCGTAGGTGTCGGTGGAGTCGGCGACGGGATCCTTGGAGATCTCGGGCGCTTCGCGGTGCGATGACATGGTGACGGGTCCCTTCAGGCGCTGCGCCGCGAGGCGGCTGTGATGATGCGGTCGACGAGTTGGCGGTCGTGCACGACGACCTCGGTCGTCCCGTGCAGGATCGAGACCTCGCCCCGGCTGGCGTCGTGGACGCAGAACATGACGGGTCCCGATGTGGTGATCGCGGCGAGCCGCTCGGGGTCGACCTCGGGCTCGCGCTCGGGGGCTGCCGCCCCGGCGACGCCCGACGAGCTGAGCGCGGTCATCGGTACGGCCACGGCTGCGGCGCCGACGGCTGACGCCTTCAACAGCGCGCGACGTGAAAGCTCGGACATGACGGTGTCCCCTTCCCTCCCCAGGGCTCAGGAGTGGCCCTGCTCGGGCAATGGTTCGCCGCCGACGTCCCCGCGGATTGCGCGCCGGGGCCCCCGCCCGGTCAGCAGCGGGTCACGTCGTACTGCTGCCAGGTCGCGCCGGCCGGACCGGTGGCGACGCGGATTCCGTCGACGCACGCGACCGACGCAGCGAGCTCCTCGAGGCGAGCCGGTTCGTTGGAGCGGAAGTGGCCGGCGTAGCCCGGCGTGACGACGACCGACTCGATCCGCCGCTCGGCCAGGAAGCGGCCGTAGTCCTCCACGGTGTCGAAGCTCTCGCGGCGCAGGCTCTCCGGGAACAGCTCGCTGTCGAGGATCCCGCCGTTGCGCACGACGAGGTAGTGGCCGTACTTCTGGTCGGCGCCGGGCAGGATCCGGTAGACCCGCCCAGGCTGCAGCGGCGGGGTCGTCGCGAACGACGCCAGCTCGTCAGGCATCGCCGTGCGGGTGACCCCCGACCACCCGACGTCCAGTTGGAACGGGTGCCACATCAGCGCACCGAGCACCACGAACACGCCGCACACCACGATCGGTAGGCCGCGCCGCGACGTGACGGGCCACGACGAGCGGGCCAGCACGTCGAGCGCGATCGGGACGGCGAGCACGAGTACCCGCACCAGCACGGTGGTGACGAGGCTGGCCAGTTGCACCAGCCGTGACGTCTGGGTCACCACCGGCGACGCGAACGTGAGCACCATCGCCGGGACGGTGACGGCGAACGCGATCGCCCAGCACGCCAGCAGCCGGGTCGGGCCCGCTCGTCGTCGTTCGACCGGGAGGGCGAACGCCACGGCGATCAGGGAGATCGGGACCATCACCGCCGGATGCGTGACCATCGAGATCGCTGCCAGCACGGTGGCCGCCACCATCCGCTCGCGGCGCCACATGCCGATCGCGCCCATGAACAGCGCGGCGGCCCACAGGAACGGGAGCTGGCCGAGCATGACCGACGTGAACAGCACCGGGTCGAGCAGGACGGCGACCGCCCACCACCCGCGTCGCAGTGCCGGTAGCGCCCAGAACGTGGCCACGAGCACGGCGACGGCGCCGGCCACGAACAGCGCGGTGACGGCGTGGTCGCCGCCGAGGGGCCACACGAGCGCGCCGACCAGCCATGCCGGCGCGGCGTACGGGAACGTGTAGGCGTCGCCGGACGCCAGCACCGGCATGTGGAGGGGGATGCGGTGCTCGTGCCAGATCTGATCGGCGAGGAACCAGACGTGGACGTGGTTGCTGACCATGTCCGTGGTCAGGAACACGGGCTGGCGCAGGATCGCACCGAGCAGCGTGACCCACCCGGCACCGACGACGGCGGCGGCCACCCGAGACCCGAGCGTCCACGACGACCGCGCCCGATCGTCGGGAGCCGCCGGAGGGGTGCTGAGTACTGTCGCGATCAGATCCTCCGTCGAAGGGAGCACGGTGGCCCGAGGGCAGGCGCGGCTCGTCGGCGTCGGAACAGGTTACGGCGCGGGCGCGCTGGCGATGTCGATCGGGGCCCTCCCGGCGTCCCCGACGGCCTGGCAGGTGGGGGTGGCGATCGTCGCCGCGATGCTCGCCGCGACCGTCGCCCTGGGCGCCTCGCGCCCGCGCCGGCGGGGCTGGGTGCTCGCCGGACCGCCTGTCGCCGCGGCCGCCGCCGTGCTGTTCGACGCCACCCCGCCGGGCGTCAGCACCATCGTGCTGGCCGTCCTGGCCGGGGCCGGCGCCGGCGTCGCCGCCCGCCGTCCCTGGGCGCTGGCAGGTGCGGCGGCCGGCGTGGCCACCGTCGTCGTCGCGAGGGTCGCGGTCTCCTCCTCGTGGGCGCTCGCGGCCGCCGCGCTCACGACCGTCGTCGCCGCGGCTGCGTCACTGCTCGCACCGGCGGAGCGGCGCGACGATCGCCGCCGTCGCCGGAACGGTTGGCTCGTGCCGGTCGGCGCGCTGGTGACGTCGCTGGCGCTCGTGGCGTGGACCGGTGCCAACGACCCCCAGCTGTCGTGGTTCGGCCCGGTCGTCTGGCACGGTCCGCGCGATCGCGACACGGTGGCGATCACGTTCGACGACGGCCCGAACGCGACCGCCACGCTGGCTGTGCGCGACGTGCTCGACCGCTACGGCGTGAAGGCCACGTTCTTCCTCGTCGGGTCGGCGCTCGACGCGCGGCCCGACATCGCCCAGGCCCTGCTCGACGACGGGATGCTGCTCGGCGGCCACTCCTACGACCACGACCAGTGGCGCTGGCTCGACCCGCGCTACCCCGAGCTCGAGCGCAGCGTCGCCGCGTTCCAGCGCCGGCTCGGGATCTGCCCCCACTGGTACCGCCCGCCGCACGGGCAGCGCACGCCGTTCATGATCCGCGAGGCCCACGACCGCGACGTCGAGATGGTGACATGGGACGTGTCGGCGGGCGACTGGGCGACCGACGACCCGGAGCTCATCGCGCGGCGGGTGCTGCGCGACGTGCAGCCGGGCTCCATCGTCCTGTTGCACGACGGCCTCGACGGCCACGTGGACGCCGATCGCTCCGTCGTCGTGGCCGCGCTGCCGATCATCCTCGACGGCTTGCAGGAGCGCGGGCTGCGCCCCGTGACGGTCGCCGAGCTCGTCGGCGGTCCGGCCTACGACGACTCGTGCTGAGCGGCGAGCGCCGGCGCAGGGCCCTTGGCCCGTTGACGCTTCCAGACCCGTCGGGCCGCCAGCGGCATCGCCACGAGGTCGATCACGACGTCCTTCGTCCGGGTGCGGGACCGGAACACCGGGACCGGCACGAGCACGTCGTTGCGCACCTTGTAACCGAGACGGCACAGCACGATCGCGACCTCGACGGTCTCGCTGTACTTGTACCCGCGGTAGTAGTCGAGGGCGTCGGCGAGCGAGGCCAGGCGGAACACGCGGTACCCGGACTCGACGTCATGGAGCACCACGCCGCCCGACCAGCGCGTCGCCCACCAGCTCATCAGACCGTTGCCGAGCTGCTTGTAGCGCGGGTAGGTCGACAGGTCACGCTGCACGAGCAGGGCGTCGAGCCCTTCGTCGACGGTCTGGCGGTGCAGCTCGCCGAGGACGTCGAGCTCGTGCTGGCCGTCGGCGTCGACGGTGAACACCAGGTCGTCGGGGGCCAGCTGCCCGGTGCGCATCCGCTCGCGGAGGTCGGTGAACGCCTGGTAGTAGGCGGCCGACATGCCCTGGTTGCGATCGAACGTCAGCAGCCGGGCGTGGCCGCCGGCCGGGAGCCACGCCTGGATCGCGGCGCGGGTCCCGTCGGTCGAGCCGTCGTCGACGATCACGAGCTCGTCCACGAGCGGGTACAGCCGCGCCAGCACCTCGGCGACCGTCGGCTCCTCGTTGTACGCCGGGACGACGGCGATGCGGCGGCGCACCGGCTCAGCCATGGGCGAGGTCCGACGAGCGGGCGCCCACGTACCAGTCGAACGTGCGCCGCACGCCCTCGTCGATGCCGACCTCCGGGTGCCAGCCGAGCACGCTGCCGGCCCGCTCGCTGACGACGACGCGAGGGGCGAGGTCGCCGGGCCGGGACGGGCCGAACTCGACGTACGTGCCGGGCACGAGGGCTTGGGTCAGCTCGGCGAGCCGGCGGATCGACACTGGCTCCGGCCCGTTCAGGTTGATCGTCAGGTTCTCGGCCTCGGGCCGCATGGCCAGCACGAACGCGGCCGCGAGGTCCTCGACGTACACGAAGTTGCGGACCTGGCGGCCGTCGCCGTCGATGCGCAGCGCCTCACCGTCGAGGGCGCGGCGGAAGAACGAGGCCAGGACCGTGGCGTCGCGCATCCGCGGGCCGTACGGGATGCCGAGGCGGAGCACCGTGAACGGCCGTTGGTACAGGTTGAGGAAGTCACGGCAGGCCATCTCGGACGCGATCTTCGTGCTCACGTAGAGGTGGCGGTTGGTGTCGGGATCGAACGCCGCCGTCTCGTCGACCCGCTCACCGCGGGTCGCGTCGTAGACCCACACCGTGCTGGCGAGGATGATCCGTCCGGCACCGGCGCGACGGGCGGCCTCGAGCACGTTGACGGTGCCGACGACGTTGAGCTGGGTGGCCCGGGCCGGTGCGGCGAAGACATCGTTGACGTCAGCCATGGCCGCGAGGTGGAACACGGGGCCACTGCCGACGAACGACGCCGTCAGCCCGTCCAGGTCGAGGATGTCGACCGGCTGCCACCCGACGTCGTCGCGGTGCGGCGGGTGCTGGTCGACGACGCGCACGGCGTGGCCGGCCTCGACGAGGGCGTCGACCACGGCGGCACCGATGAACCCGGAGCCCCCGGTGACGGTGACGGGCGGGTCGGCGTGGTGACCGTTCCCGTTCGCGCCGTCGGCGGTCACGACGTCTCCTGTTCGCTCGCACCGATCGCCGCAACCGACGCGGCCTGGCCGACACGCTCGCTCACGAGCGTCTCCTGTTCGCTCGCACCGATCGCCGCAACCGACGCGGCCTGGCCGACACGCTCGCTCACGAGCGTCTCCTGTTCGCTCGCACCGATCGCCGCAACCGACGCGGCCTGGCCGACACGCTCGCTCACGACATCACCGCGCGGAGGGCGTTGACGACGTGGGTCCGTTGCTCGGGGGTCATGACGGCCGACACTGGGAGGCAGACGTGCCGGGCACACAGTTCCTCGCTGCCCGGGAGCGGGCCGTTGGCCCACGGAGCGAAGACCGGTTGCTGGTGCAACGGCACCTCGTACACCTCGCCCGAGAGCGACACGTCGAACTCCTCACGGAGCCGCTTCTTCAACACGGCCCGGTCGGTGCCCGGCGGTGGGTAGGCGATGTACTTGTAGTGGTTGCTGATCGACCGAGAGGGGATCGCCACCGGAACGAACCCGAGCTCGGGCAGGTCCTCGTCGTAGCCACGGGCGATCTCGGTGCGCTTGGCGACGAACTCGTCGAGCCGGCGCAGCTGCGTCAACACGATCGCGGCGTGCGGCTCGCTCATCCGCCAGTTGCTCCCCAACCGGGTGTGCAGGTTGGTCAGGAACGACGCCTTGCCCTGATCCCGGTAGATCCGGGCCTCGTCGACGAAGTGCTGATCGTCGGTGACGATCATCCCCCCCTCCCCACCGGCGATCACCTTGGTGGGATAGAACGAGAACGTCCCGGCGACGCCGAACCTGCCCGCGGAGCGACCGTCCAGCGACGCTCCGTGGGCGTGCGCGGCGTCCTCCACCAACGCCACGCCGGCACTGGAGCAGATCGCCTGCAGCTCGAGCACGCTCGGCGCCACGAACCCGCCGATGTGCACGACCACCACCGCCGCGGTGCGCGGGGTGATCAACCGCTCCGCCGCCGCCGGGTCCAACGCCAACGTGGCCGGATCGCAATCGGCGAAACGCAACGTGGCGCCTGCCGCCAACGCCGCCGCGGCCGTGGCGTGGAACGTGTTGGCCGGGATGATGACCTCGGCGCCCTCGACCCCGATCGAGCGCAGCACGATCTCCAGCGCACTCGTGCCCGACGCCACCGCGACCGCGTGCGCCGCGCCGTGCCGCGCCGCGAACTCCTCCTCGAGCGCGGCACCCACCGGCCCGAGCGTCAACCGACCCGTCCGGAGCGACTCATCGATCATCCGCAGGATCTCGGCCCGGTCCTCCTCGGGGAACCAGATCGATGCCGCTGGAACATGTTGGGCGTGCAGGGGGGCCTCCACTGGTCTCCTCGTTGCCAAGATCCCGCCGGACGTGGGCCGGTTGTTGACAGGGGAAACTACACCGCACGAGCCCGGCGACCACTGATTCCGGGCCCGTCGGTAACCTCCTCCTGATGGCCGATGTACCCCCCGAGGTGGTCGAGCACGTGCTCCTGCTGCTGACCGCGATCGGCCGGATCGTGCGCACCTCGGCCGCCCGGTGGGCGCCCGATCCGCAGCTGTCCGGCGACGCCGCGCTCTTCGTCGTGTGCGCCTTGCACGTGTACGGACCGCAGCGGCGGACGGACCTGGTCGCCGACGCCGACATGCCCCCCGGGGACGTTCGTGGCGCGCTCGACGCCCTTGAGGCGGCCGGCCTCGTCGCACCCGGGCCGGTCGTCGCGCTCACGGCGTCGGGCCGGGCCGCGGTGTCGCGCTTGAGCCTCGACGTCGCCACCGCCTTGCCGAGGCTGCCGATGCACTGCCGGCCCGATGGTTGGACCACCTGTCCCTTGGGTACGTGACAGCCGTGGGCGTCAGGCTCGGTGCGATCCATGGGTCGGCGCCATGAGCGCGGCAGCTCGCTCGGCCTCCGCATCGACCGCGCCGGCACCCGACGACACCGTGCAGCGGCTGGTGCTCCTGATGGTCCGCTTCGACCGGGCCCTGCGCAGTGCGGCCGCCGGCTCCGATGCCCGGGACGACGTTGCCGCTGTGCTGCCGCTGAGCGTCTTGTGCCTGCTCGACCTCGACGGACCGGCCCGCCCGTCCGCGCTGTGCGAGGTCACGGGACTGACCCGCAGCGGCGTCACCAAGCTCGTCGACCGGATGGTCAGCGCCGGCGTCGTACGTCGGTCACGAGGTCGTGTCGACGGGGACGGCCGCGCTGTCCTCGTCTCGATCACCGGACGCGGCCGGGGTCTGGTGTCCCGCGTGACGGCTGCCCTGTCCGGCGAGCTTCCCGACCTCGACATCCTCGTCAAGGAGCTCGGCGTTCTGCTCCACCCATCGTGAGCCGAGCGAGTCCTCGAGCGAGCGAACAAGATCGCCCGTGTGCCGGCCGAGCGTCGTCAGGGATCGCGCAGGACCTGGACCAGGCTGCTGAGGTCCCAGCGCCGGCCGCCGCGCTGCTCGACCTGCGCGTAGAGCTGATCGACGAGAGCCGTCACCGGCAACCGGGCACCGATGCGGGCGGCCTCGTCCAGGCAGATGCCGAGGTCCTTGCGCATCCACTCGACGGCGAAGCCGAAGTCGAACTCGCCGGCGGCCATGCTGGCCGCCCGGTTGTCCATGTACCAGCTCTGGGCGGCACCCTTGCCGATCACGTCGAAGACCTGGGTCGTGTCGAGTCCGGACCGGATGGCGAAGTCGACGGCCTCGGCGAGCGCCTGGATCAGCCCGCCGATGCAGATCTGGTTGACCATCTTCGTGAGCTGGCCGGCACCGGCCGGCCCCAACAGCTCGCACTTCACCGCGTAGGCATCGACCACCGAGGCGACCGCGGCGAAGACGTCGGCATCGTCGCATCCGCACATGACCGTCAGCCGGCCGTTCTCGGCGCCGGCCTGGCCGCCGGACACCGGGGCGTCGACGAAGCCGATGCCCTGCGCCGCGCACGCCGTGGCGAGCTCCCGGGCCAGGGCGGCCGACGTCGTCGTGTGGTCGACGAGCGTGGCCCCGACCTGCATGCCGGCGAGCGCTCCGTCGGGGCCGTGCACGACGTCGCGGACGTCGTCGTCGTTGCCGACACAGGTCATGACGTAGACCGCTCCGGCGACCGCATCCGCCGGGCGGTCGGCGCTGGCGTTGTCGTGTCGGCGGACCCAGAGGTCGGCCTTCGAGCGCGTGCGGTTGTACACGGTGACGTCGTGGCCGGCGGCGGCGAGGTGACCGGCCATCGGCGCGCCCATCGCGCCGAGGCCCAGGAAGGCGACACGGACCATCGGGCCAGGCTCCCACACGACGGCCGCGCCGGCGTGGCCTCGCCCGGCTGCGTCAGGCGGCCGCCAACGTCCTGGATGCCCGCCGCGCGACGTGGGCGCACGCCGCGACGAGCGACGGCACGAAGTCGTCAGGCGCCAGCGTGCACACGGCGTGGCCACCGGGGATGTGCCAGACGGATGCCGAGGGCAGCCGGTCGGCCAGCGCCAGCTGGCGGTGCACCGGCACGACATCGTCGCGGTCCGTGATCAGCACGGCGGTCGGCGCGTCGACGGTGCCGATCCAGCGCCGGGAGTCGAACCGGCCGAGGGCGCGCCCGGCCTCCACGATCTGCTCCCAGTCGTGACGGGCGACCTCGTCGAAGCCCCACCACGCGCGGCCGCGGCGCCGGCGCCAGCCGTTCCACCGGATCAGCGCCGCGCTCGCCGCCCGCCCGAGCGGCACGGCGCCGGCCACGGCACTGGTGCCGGCCGCGACGCCGAACAGCACGCGCTCGCGCGTCGTGCCGCTGAACGTCGCGCTCGTGGCGCACAGCACGATCCCGTCGACGACGTCGGGGTGGCGGCGCCACAGCAGCTGGGCGATCGGTCCGCCCATCGAGTAGCCGACCACGACGACACGCTCGAGCCCGAGCACGGCGACCAGCGCAGCGACGTCGTCGGCGCAGTCCTCGAGCCGGAACCGGGCATCCGTACGCAATCCCCGGCCGTGCCCCCGGTGGTCGAGCGCGACGACCCGGAACCGTTCGGCGAGCGGTTCGAACGATGCCCACCAGTTGAGGTCGGCCGTCGCCGTCCACCCGTGCAGGAGCACGACCGTCGGTGCGCCGGGAGGACCGGAGAGCTCGCGGACGAACGTCCACCCGCGGCCCGGCAACCAGACGTCGCGGCCCGGCGGTCGGGCCGGGCCGGCGGCGCCGCCCGACGCCGCCTCGCCCCATCCGTCCGACCCGTCCGGCCCGTCCGGCCCGTCGTGCCCGTCCCGCCCGCCCATCGAACCCCCTCGTCCGCACGATCGTGATCCGTCTTCGGACGGCCTGATACGCGTACGCCGCAGGCACCGCCGTGGTTCTCGGCCTGCGCCGCGGTTGGCGTCAGCGCCGGGCTGCAGTACCGTCGGCGGGAGGGGGTTCGAGCGACGGCAGCCGCCGCCGCGAGTCGAAGGAGATCGACCTGCGATGACGAACACGATCGGGGATCGCGTGCTGCCGGAGGGGTGCCCCGTCGAGCACTACCGGTTCCGGGGCCAGGCCATGGAGCCGCTGGCCTACTGGAAGCGGATGGACGAGATCCAAGACCGCGCCCGCCCGTTCTTCTGGGCCGACGACGCCCAGGGGTACTGGGTGTTCACCGACCACGATGTCATCCTCGAAGGCCTGCAGCACCCTGATCTGTTCTCGAGCCGGGTCATCGTCCCCAACGAGCCCGACCCGCCGTACAAGTGGATCCCGATCATGCTCGACCCGCCGGAGCACACGAAGTGGCGCCACGTGCTCGCGTCGTACTTCTCGCCCGGTCGGGTGCGGAGCATGGAGGAGCAGCAGCGGGCGTTCGCCAACGAGCTCATCGACGGCTTCATCGCCGACGGCGGCACCGATTTCTATGGCCGGTTCGCGAAGGTCTTCCCGACCACGATCTTCCTGCAGATCATGGGACTGCCCGTCGAGGGCCTGCGGGACTTCCTGCGGTGGGAGGACCAGATCCTCCACGGCACCGACGACACCGACCCCGACCGGTCGATCGCCCACCGGGCGATGCTCGATGTGATGGCCTTCTTCCAGCAGCAGATCGACGACAAGCGGGCCCACCCGGACCACTTGAAGAACGACATCATCAGCTTCGCGCTCGACTGGAAGATGGATGGGCAGCCGATCGACGACCAGGACTTGCTGTCGTGCATGCTCCTGTTGTTCATGGCCGGGCTCGACACGGTCGCTGGCAACTTGAGCTACATCTTCTTGCACCTCGCGACCCACGACACCGATCGCCAGCGGATCGTCGACGATCCCGCGGTGATCCCCGCTGCGGTCGAGGAACTGATGCGCACGTACCCGATCGTGCAGACGGCCCGCAAGGCCGCCCGCGACATCGAGTTCCACGGCTGCCCGGTGAAGGCCGGCGACATGGTGGCGTTCCCGCTCGGCTTCGCCGGGCGCGACGAGCGGTACTACGACGACGCCAAGCACGTCGACCTCGACCGTGAGGGTGTCCGCCACCTCGGTTTCGGGGCCGGCCCGCACCGCTGCCTCGGGTCGCACCTCGCCCGCCAGGAGATGATCGTCACCCTCGAGGAGTGGCACCGCCGCATCCCGCACTACCGCGTCGTCGAAGGTTCGGCTCTCGAAGAGCACGGCGGCGGTGTCTACAGCCTCGAATCGTTGCCCCTGGAGTGGGACCTGCGCTGAGCCTGGTGCCCTCGCACCGGCTCGGCGTGTGATGCTCACGCGGTGAGCAGCCGCGCCGCCGACACGAGCGCCGCCGCCGTCGTGATCGGCGCCGGCGTCATCGGCGCGGCGATCGCGCTGGATCTGGAGCGGGACCCGGCCTTCGGCGACGATGCCGGCGGCGCGATCACTGCGTTCTACGACGGCGACAGGGGGTACATCGACGATCCGATGCTCGCAGCGCGCAACCTGGCCCACGCCGCCCGGCACCACGGGGCCCACTTCCGGTTCCGCACCGCGGTGACCGCCGTGCGCCGGGCCGGCGGACGCGTCCTCGGCCCGGAGCTCGACGACGGGACGTCGGTCGGGTCCGGTGTGGTCGTCGACGTCGGTGGCCCGAAGTCCGGCACGGTGATGGGCTGATGCCGAACGCGGTCGACGACTTGCCCGACGCCGTGCTGGCGGCCGCCGCCATCGAGCTGAAGAGCCTCGACGACCGTGACGTCGAGCAGTTCGCGATGCGCCTGGCGCGTTGGTGGCCGGACCTGCGCGACGGGCTCGGAGCGGTGTTCGCGCCCGATGCCGTCGGTCCGGTCGCCTGCCGGCTCGTCGCGATCGCCGCCCGGGCCTTCGCCGCCCGCGACGTCGAGCTGCGCCGCCTCGACCAGGAGCGGCTGCTCGAGCCGGGCTGGTTCCAGCACCCCCGGATGCTCGGCTACGCCGCGTACGCCGACCGCTTCGCCGACGACCTCGCCGGCGTCGAGGCGCACGTGCCCTACCTCGTCGAGCTCGGCGTCACCTACCTCCACCTGATGCCGCTGTTGCAGCCGCGCCGGGGCCCGAACGACGGCGGGTACGCGGTCGCCGACTACCGGGCCGTGCGCGCAGACCTCGGCACGGTCGAGGACCTGCGCCGACTGGCGTCGACGCTGCGCCGGACCGGCATCAGCCTCTGCCTCGACCTCGTCCTCAACCACGTCGCCCGGGAGCACGCATGGGCGACCGCGGCGCGCGCCGGCGATCCGAGGTACCGCGACTACTTCATCGTCTTCCCCGACCGCGAGATGCCCGACGCCTTCGAGGCGACGATGCCCGAGGTCTTCCCGGATTTCGCGCCCGGCAGCTTCACCTGGGACGGCGACATGGGCGGCTGGGTGTGGACGACGTTCAACACGTGGCAGTGGGATCTCGACTGGACCAACCCGGACGTCATCTGCGAGTTCGCCGACATCATCCTGTTCCTCGCCAACCTCGGGGTGGAGGTCGTGCGGCTCGACGCCATCGCCTTCATCTGGAAGCGGCTCGGGACGACGAGCCAGAACCAGCCCGAAGTGCACGCGATCACCCAGGCGTTGCGAGCGGTGACGCGGGCGGCGGCTCCGGCCGTGGTGTTCAAGGCCGAGGCGATCGTCGCCCCGCAGGACGTCGTGCACTACCTCGGGCGGGGCCGGCACCACGGCAAGGTCAGCGACCTCGCCTACCACAACACCCTCATGGTGCAGATCTGGTCGATGCTGGCGACGCGCGACGTCCGTCTCTCGGTGCGCGTGCTACGGGCCGTCAACGCGGTCCCGTCGACCACGGCGTGGATCACGTACGCGCGCTGTCACGACGACATCGGTTGGGCGATCGACGACGAGGATGCCGCGGCCGTCGGCCTCTCGGGCCCGGCCCACCGCCGGTTCCTGTCCGACTACTACTCGGGCGACTTCTGGCAGTCGCCGGCGCGCGGCCTCGTCTTCCAGGAGAACGAACAGACCGGCGACCGGCGGATCAGCGGCATGCTGGCCAGCCTGGCCGGTCTCGACGCCGCGCTCGAGTCGGGCGACCGGGACCAGCTCGATCTGGCGATCGCCCGGATCCTCCTCACCCAGACCCTCGTGATCGGCTGGGGTGGCGTCCCGGTGCTGTGGATGGGCGACGAGCTCGGCCTGCCCAACGATCCCGACTGGGCCGCCGACCCGGCGCACGCCGCCGACAACCGCTGGGTGCACCGACCGCGGATGCCGTGGACCGTCGCCGCCCGCCGCGAGCGCCACGGCAGCGTGGAGCGGCGGATCTTCGAGGGCATCGCCCACCGGGTGCGGGTCCGGGCCGCGCTCGTCCAGCTCGACGCATCGGTGGCATCCGAGCCGCTCGATCCGAGCGACCCCGGGGTGCTCGCCGTCGTGCGCCACCACCCGGTCGGGTCGATGCTCGTGCTGGCCAACGTCACCGACACGGAGCGCCCGTTCCCGGCGTGGCGGCTCTACGACGTCGGGCTCGAGCCCGCCGTCGTCGTCGACGCGCTGACGGGCGACAGGCCGCGAGTGGACGAGCAGGGTGACCTCCGCCTGCCCCCGTACGCGGTGTGGTGGCTCGTGGCGCCCTGACACGGCCGGCCGCCCTCTTGATCGGCCCGGTCCCGTCGGCGCGGTCAGGGGAGGTCGTGCTGGACGGCGACGCGTTGGGCGAGGTGGCCGGCGATGCGCTCGGCGATGACCGCCTGGTGCAGGGGGTGGTCGCGGTACACGAGGTAGTCGTCGGCGGACGCGAAGTCGGCGACGACGGCGAAGTCGAAGTTGCCCTCGTTGATCCCGGCGTCGTGTCCGAAGCGGAAGTCACGCAGCTCGGGGATGGCGGCCGGCAGGCCGCCCAGCCCCTCGGCGATGGCGTTCACGTCCGCCGTCGTGGTCTCGGGGGTCCAGCGCATCAGCACGACGTGACGGAACATCAGTCGGGTCCTTCCTGGCTCGAACCGCCCATGCGGGCGTCGAGCGCGGCGAGCAGGGTCTTCGGGGCGACCTGACGGTACGCGTCGGCACAGATCT
Organism: uncultured Acidimicrobiia bacterium; assembly: GCA_963822315.1. Lineage (GTDB taxonomy): Bacteria > Actinomycetota > Acidimicrobiia > Acidimicrobiales > Ilumatobacteraceae > JALZMG01. Next base: position 65,253 of record CAWGHB010000009.1, on the reverse strand, counting down.
CCGCCATCTCGGCCCAGTCCGGGTCGACGTCGAGGCGCACGCCGAGCCAACCGCGGTGGCCGACGTAGGGCGGACGGAAGAAGCGCCGCGGCTCCTGCTCGACGAGCTGGGCCTGGGCGCCGGGCGGTGCCGCGCACCAGATGGCCAACCGATCGTCACCGTGGTGGTCGTCGAGGAACATCACGAAGGTCTTCTTGGCCCGCACGAAGAACGTCGGCGAGCCGTGGCTCAACCGCTCGGTGACCTCCGGCAGGCCGAGGCAGATCCGACGGATCTCGCCGAGCGCGACCTCGACGTCGGCGTCGGAGTACACGTCGCCAGTGTCGCGCCCGGCCCGGCCAAACCGTGGACGGGACGGCCGGACCGGGGCATGATGCGAGCGCACGACCCACGAGGGAGGCTGTCGATGCCGTCCATTGGTTCCCAGGCACTCGTCCGGCTGCTGCCCCGCACGCGCTACGACCTCGGCCAGCTCCGCGACGGCGTGGTCGAGCTCCCGGTGGCCCAGCACATCGACGTGCTCGGCTACGAACGGGCGACGCTGCAGATCCGGATCTACGGCGGCACCGTGCCGGCTGGTGCCTCGTTGAAGGTCGCGTTGGCCGACGACGGGTTCGTCGCCGACGATCCCGCCAGCGCCATGTTGCAGCTCTCGACGGCCGACGGCGAGCCGATCGGCGCGCTGGACGTCGGTGAGCGCACCGTGTTCCCGCTGTACCAGTCGATCTCGACACCGGTCCCCGGCGTGATCGGTCGGCTGCTGGCCGTCGTGCTGTCCTTCGCCGGCGGATCGGCGGGCGGGCCGGCCGTCGAGGTCGGCCTCGACCTCGTCCTGACGGGCGGCTCCGTCGGCGCATCGGTGCACCAGGCGTCGACGTACCTCGGTTACGCCCACGAGGCCGTCGAGGCGACCGAGGTGTTCGACCGCTACGGCGACGAGGAGCCGCCCCCGCCGGCCCTGCCGCCCGGCGTGGTGGCCGCGCTGCGTGACGCGATCGCCGGGCTCGGTGACCTCGTCGCCGACAAGCCGGACGGCGGCTATCCCCGCTTCGGGAACGTCAACGTCGGCATCGACGCCGACGGGATCCGGCCCGACGTCGGCGGGGACCGCCTGGCCGCCGTCCTCGCCATCGCGGTCCAGGACGCGCTCCGCCGGGGCGGCCTCGACCTGGCGACGCCCGACGGTGGTTATGCCCGCTTCGGGAACGTCAACATCGGGGTCGACGGCCACGAGCCCGTCGCCGACGTCGGCTCCCGCCGGCTGCAGGCGATCCTGGCCGAGGCGATCAGAGAAGCGGTCCGGCGCGGCGACCTCGACCTGGCCACCGCCGGCGGCGGCTACGCCCGCTTCGGGAACGTCAACATCGGCCTCGAGCGCCCCGTGGAACGACCCGTCGAGACGGACGGCTGAGCCGTGGCCCACGGCTCCGACCGAGCGCCCGGCGAGGGTGAGCCGAGCGAGTCTTCGAGCGAGCGAACGAGGTGGCCCGGTGAGCCGAGCGAGTCTTCGAGCGAGCGAACGAGGTGGCCCGGTGAGCCGAGCGAGTCTTCGAGCGAGCGAACGAGGTGGCCCGGTGAGCCGAGCGAGTCTTCGAGCGAGCGAACGAGGTGGCCCGGTGAGCCGAGCGAGTCTTCGAGCGAGCGAACGAGGTCGCTGGGTCCCGGTCCATGATCGAATGGGTCGTCGAGGCGTCGACGTTCTGCAACCTGCGGTGCGCCTACTGCTACCAGTGGGATGGTCTCGCCGACCGCAGCCGCATGCCGTTGGACGTGTGGGCCAAGGTCCTCGCCGCCGCGTGCGACGAGCACGTGCACCGGTCGCAGCGACTCGGCCGGCCGCAGCAGACCCGGATCATCTGGCACGGGGGCGAGCCGCTGACGCTGCCGATCGGTTACCTCGAGCGAACGCTGGAGCTCAAGACCGAGGCCGTGGCGGCCGCCGGGATCCCGCCCGACGAGGTCGGTGCGGCGATGCAGACCAACCTCTACGCCATCTCCGACGCGGCCATCGAGCTGCTGCGGCGCCACCGCGTCGGCTTCGGCGTCTCGCTCGACGTCGTGCGGGGCGTGCGGCTCTCGTCGAACGGAGCGACGACCGAGGACCGCGTGATGGCGAACATCGGGCGCGTCCACCGGGCCGGGCTCTCGTGCGGGGCGATCACGGTGCTCGCCAAGCACACCTGCCCGATGGTCACCGACGTGTACGACTTCTGGGCCGAACGGCGCATCCCGTTCCGTGTGCTGCCCCTGTTCGCCGGACCGCCCGGGCGCAACGAGGACCGCTTCGCGGCCTCCGAGGACGATCTCGTCGCCGCACTCTGCCGGCTGTTCGACCACCGCCTCCGGGATCCGGCGCCGCTGCCTGTCGCCCCGCTCGACGAGTGGACGACGAACGTGGTGCGCCACCTGCTCGGGGCGGCGGCGCGCCCGTACGACCGTCGGCGATGGGGTGACGACGTGATCGTGGTGCGTCCCGACGGCCGCATCTTCCAGGTCGCGGAGACCGGTGACGACCGGCTGGCGCTCGGCGACCTCGCCCGTCAGACGATGGCCGAGGTGCGCGCCAGCGACGCCTACGCGGCGTCCCTGCTGCGCAGCGAGGACGTGACCCGGCGGCGCTGCACGGGCTGCCGGTACCAGGGGGCGTGCGACGGGTGGCCGGCGCACACGGCGGCCGTCGACCACCCGGCCGAGGGTCGCTGCCACGTCGCCCACCGTGTGCACCTCCACATCGAATCGAGGCTGCGGCGGGCGGGGCTCGATGAGCCCACGTTGCGGGACGTCGTCGACCGGGTGCGCGACCAGTCCGAGCTGGTCGGCGGAGGGCGCCGTGCGTGACCGACCGAGCGATCGCGACGTCGACTGGGCCCGGGTGGCCGAGCCGCAGCTCGACGGGTCCGACACCGATCGCATCCTCCAGCTCGTCGCCCCCCGCGGTCACGGGCCGCCCGACCGATGCTCTGCACCGAGCGAACCGTCGAGCGGGTCGTCGACGCCGCTGGACGGGACGATGTGGTTCGCCGTCGCGCCCGCATATGCGGCCCGCGGCGACTTCCGACGCGACTTCCGGGCGTTCCGTGACGCCCCGCCGACCCACCCGAACCTGGCCCGGGCGGCGCAGCTCGTCGACCGGTGGCCGCTGGGGTCGCGGCAGGCCCGCCGGCTGGTCGACGTCGTCCACCCGGCGCTCGACCCGACGCTGGCCGACGACCTCGGCTGGGATCGCTTCGCGGCGGCATCGCACTCCTACGACGACGCCTTCGGCACGCTGTGGACGACCGTCCACTCACCGCTCGGCGTGGCCGAGGCGATCGTCCACGAGATGGCCCACCACAAGCTCCGGGCCTGCGGGGTGCGCTTCGAGTCCGCCGATGCGATCGTCGCCAACCCGCCGGGCGAGTGCCATCCGAGCCCGATCCTCGGTGGCCGCCGCCGGCCGATGCCGGCGGTGCTCCACGGCTTCTACGCCGTCCTCCACGTCGTCGCGCTGGAACTGGCGATCGTCGCCGACGGCGACGCGTCGGCGACGGCACTGGCCCGCCGTCTCCTGCGTCGCAACCTCGGCCTCCTCGCCGCCGGCCGCGCCACGTTGCGACGCCACCTCGTCGTCGATCGGGTCGGCGCGGCGTTCGTCCCGGCCGCGCTGGCGTGGCACGACCGCCTGTCCGTGGAGGCGGGGCAGCTGTGACCGTCACACACGTCGGTGGCCGGTTCCTGGCGCCGGCGCTCTGCTACGCCGTCGTCGCCGAGCTCGAACGTTCGGCGGTCTGGCAGTGGGGTGAGATCACCCGCGACGGGCGGGCCCAGGTCGACACCGACTTCCGTCGGGCCCAGTGGTGCGCCGTGCCGGCGAGTTGCGAGGCGATCGTCGCCGAGCGGCTCCTGGCCATCGGCCGCGGCCTCCGAGCGGTGTTCGGGCCGCTGCGAACGTTCGAGGGTCCGAACCTGCTCCGGTACCGCCCCGGCGACTTCTTCCGGCCGCACGCCGACGTCGACTCGCGCATCCGGGTGCGGCCACGGCGGGTCACGATCACCGCGTTCCTCAACGACGGCGAGTTCGACGGCGGGGTGCTGCGGATCTGGCCGTCCGGTCGTCGTCCGATCGACATCCCCGCCACCACTGGCCGCTTCGTCGCCTTCCCGGCCCCCACCGTCCACGAGGTGACCCCTGTGAGCCGAGCGAGTCCCCGAGCGAGCGAACGAGGCGGCGCGGTGAGCCGAGCGAGTCCCCGAGCGAGCGAACGAGGCGGCGCGGTGAGCCGAGCGAGTCCCCGAGCGAGCGAACGAGGAGGCGCGGTGAGCCGAGCGAGTCCCCGAGCGAGCGAACGAGGCGGCGCGGGCGGCGGTAACCGCTACACGCTCGTCGCCTGGATGCACTGACGCGGTCAGCGACCGGTCCAGATCCGGGCGTCCGGGGGGACGGCCGCCATCCGCTGCTCGGCGAGGCGGTCGGCGGCTTCGCTCGGGGTCACGCCCTCGGCCTCGGCCGACTCGAGCACGGCGAGCACCGTGTCGTGGATGCCGGCCGTCTTCGCCTCGGCCCGCGCGAACGAGAACCCGTGGCGCTCGTCGGCGACCTGGATGACACCGCCGGCGTTCACGACGTAGTCCGGGCAGTAGAGGATGTCGCGCTTGGCCAGTGCGTCGTCGATGCCGTCGTGGGCCAGTTGGTTGTTGGCCCCGCCGCACACGATCGTCGCCCGCAGCACGTCGACGACGTCGTCGTCGAGGGCGCCGCCGAGCGCACACGGTGCGTACACGTCGATGTCGGCGCGGACGAGTGCATCGGTGTCGTCCACGGTGTCGACGGCAGGGTGCGCCGACACGACCCGCCCGACCGCGGCCGCGTCGACGTCGGTGACGACCACGGACGCGCCGGCCTCGAGCAGCAGGTCCACGAGGTGACGCCCGACCTTGCCGACGCCGGCGACGCCGACCCGCCGGCCGGCCAGGCGCTCGCCGCCCCAGCGGTGACCGGCGGCGGCGAGCATCCCTTGGAACACGCCATAGGCGGTCAGCACGCTGGAGTCCCCGGCCCCGCCGGCGACCTCGCTGCGCCCGGTCACGAAGTCGCACGACTCGGCGACGATGTCCATGTCGGCGACGTAGGTGCCGACGTCGCACGCGGTGATGTAGCGCCCGCCGAGGCCCTGGACGAACCGCCCGTAGGCCCGCAGCAGCTGTGGCGTCTTGGCCGTCGCCGGATCGCCGATCACGACGGCCTTGCCGCCGCCATGGTCGAGGCCGGCCAGCGCGTTCTTGTACGCCATCGCCCGGGACAGGTCGAGGACGTCGTGCAGCGCCGCCTCCTCCGACGGGTACGGCCGGAAGCGGGTGCCGCCGAGGGCCGGGCCGAGCGCCGTCGAGAAGATCGCCACGATCGCCCGCAGCCCTGTCGAGGGGTCGTGGCAGAACGTCACCTGCTCGTGGCGCGGTGCCTGACCGAACACCGGCGGCGGGTCCTCGTCGCTGCCCAGGTCCACGCCGTGCTCGGCCGCCATGTCGCCCACGCTAGGCCCCGGTCGCACGGACCCGGCGGCCGCTGGCTAGCGGTCCGTCGTCGTCCAGATCATCATCCGGCCGAGATCGTCCGGCGCCGACGGGGGGCTGTTCTCGATGCGATCGAGTCGGAAGCCGAGGCGTCGGGGGATCGCCGCGCTGCGCACGTTGGCCTCGTCGCAGTGGATCTCGACGCGACCGACACCGGGGAGGTCGAACGAAGCCGCGGTGAGCGCGGCGGACATCGCCGTCGCGATGCCCCGCCCGGTCGCCGCCCGGGCCAGCCAGTAGCCGATCTCGGTCGCGCCCGGCCCGACCCGGAGGTGGATCTTGGAGCCACCGAGCACTCGCTCCTCGTCGCCGTCGCCGTCGCCGTCGGTGCCGACGACGAGGTATCCGAACCCGGTGCGGTCGTCCCACTCCTGGATCGAGAGGTCGATGAAGTCAGAGGTGTCCTGGCGCGACTGGTCGGCCCAGGGCATGTGGGGGCGGACGTGGTCGCGGTTCTCCTCGATCACGGCGTGCAGCGCGTCGAGGTCCTCCCGGCGGTGGCGGCGGAGCGCGGCGCCCGTGCCGGGCAGCTCGATCCGTTCCGGTGGCGCGGCGTCCATCCCCCCATCGTGACCGACCGCGACCGCATCCCGGTGCCCGGATCCGCCGCCGCCGGCGACTCAACCCGGTGCGGCGCGCAAGGCGCGGCGGAACTCGGCCTCGACGTCCGGGGTGAAGAGGACGAACCGGACGTCGGTGACCGCCGTCGGTGTCGCCCGCACGGTGCGAACCGCGACGTCGGCGGCGTCGTCGATCGGCCAGCCGTAGATGCCCGCCGACACGGCCGGGAACGCCATCGACCGGGCTCCGAGCTCGTCGGCGACGCGCAGCGCCTCGCGGTAGCACGACGCCAGCAGAGGGCTGCGATCCTCGCGGGCGCTGTGGACCGGCCCGACCACATGGATGACCCAGCGCGCCGGCATCCGCCCGGCCACGGTGGCTGCGGCCTGCCCGGTCGGCAGCGATCCGATCCGCTCGACCAGCTCGCGCCGGGCGGCCATCTGCGGGGCGCCGCCGGCCCGCAGGATCGCCCCATCGACACCTCCGCCGCCCAGCAGCCCGCTGTTGGCGGCGTTGACCACGGCGTCGACGTCCTGGTCGACGATGTCGCCCAACACGATCGAGATCTCCATCCCCCTAGCCTCCACCATCGGATGGGTTCGATCACGACGCGGATGTACGAGCGCGACGCCACCACCGATGAGTCCACCGGCATCGACCTCGATGCCGTGTCGGACGCGCTGGCGCGGGAATGCGAGCTGGTGTGGATCGACATGGACGACCCCGACCCGACCGACCTCCGCCGGCTCGCCGCCGAGCTCGGGCTCCACCACCTCTCGGTCGAGGACGCCCTCGACCCCCATCAGCGCGACAAGTACGTCCACTTCGAGCACCACGTGTTCCTGGTGTGCCACGCCATCGAGCTCGACGTCGAGAAGGCCGAACTGCTGACGACGGAGATCGACACGTTCATCGGCGAGCGCTGGATCGTCACCGTCCACCGTGGGCGCAACGACCTCGTCGAGCAGGTCAACGAACGCTGGGACCACAAGCGGCAGCTGGGCGGACGCGGCGTGGGCTTCGTCCTCTACGCCCTGCTGTCCGTCGTGTCCGACGGCTACTTCGACGCCATCGACCAGTTGGAGGCCTATTACGACGAGGCCGCCGACCGGGTGTTCGGCGAGTCCCCGATCGAGCCCACCGAGCACCGGGTGTGGTTCGAGATGCGCAAGGCGCTGAACCAGTTCGACCGCATCATCGGCCCGCTCGCCGAGGCGCTCGAGACGGTCGTGGCCCAGGACCTCGAGCGCTACGACGACGCGTCGGAGCCGTACCTCCGGGATGTCGCCGGTGAGCTGGCGCGCGCCTCCACCGAGGTCGACTCGCTGCGCGAGCTCGTGGACCACATCGTCGACGCCAACCTCGTGCTGCGCGACTACCGCCAGAACCTGGTCATGAAGAAGGTGACCAGCTGGGCGGCGATCATCGCCGTCCCGACGCTCGTCACCGGTTGGTACGGCATGAACGTGCCGTACCCGGGCTCGGGCGAGACCTGGGGGGTGGTGACGTCGACAGCGGTCGCGCTGGGCTGCTCGGCCAGCCTCTACGCGCTCTTCAAGCGCAAGAGCTGGCTCTGATCCGGGATCGCCTCGACCTCAGCCGCCGGTCGTCGTCGGCACCGGCTCGGGCGTCGTGGACGGCGTCGAGTCCGGCGTCACAGGTGTGTCGGTCTCGGGTGGGCCCGGCGTCGAACCGTCGGCGGTCGACCGCTTCTCGTCGCGATCCCGATGAGGGCCACCCGAAGGTCCGGGCCGGCCACCGTCGCCCGCGGGCCACGCGCCGCGCTCGGGAAGTCCCTCGTTGACGAACGTCGTGATCCGCTCGGTGACGTCGGCGAGGCGGTCGGCCTCCTCGCTGGCGTCGAGGCGGCCGTCGGCGATGGCGTCGTCGAGGCGCTCCTTGACCGACGCGACCATCGCGTCGATCACCGTCTGGACGTCGACGCCCTGCGCAGCCGCGACCTCCGCGATCGTCTCGCCGCTGCGCAGCTGCTCGAGCAGCTCGTCCGCCTCGATGCCGAGCGCGGTCGCCGCCGCGTCCAGTTGCAGCGGCCCGCCGAACATGCCGGGACCGCCGCGGCCATGCCCGATCCACGGTCCGGGGCCGTCCGGGCGGGCCGAGTCGAGAGCGCTCCCGACGGCGTCGGCCTGATCCTGGGTCAGCGTGCCGTCGCTGACCAGCCCGTCGAGGGTGTTCGTCACCCAGTCGTCGTCGCTCTGCGCGGCGACGGTGAGGGGGACGGTGATCAGGAGGCCGGCGCCGACGGCAGCGGCCCCTCCCAGCATGATCCGGCTCGAGCGCTTCATGCCATGATCGTGAACGGCCCACGTAAGAGCGCGGCCAGGGCACGGTGAGACGAGCGCGGTGTGGGACGATGGGGACGTGGCGACGATCCACGAGACGCTCGAGGCGTTCGCGCTCGACCTCCCCGGTGCTTTCCGCGACACGCCGTGGGAGGGCGATGCCGTGGCCAAGGTGGGGAAGAAGATCTTCGTGTTCCTCGGTTCCGAGGAGTCGGCCAAGATCTCGGTGAAGCTGCCGGAGTCGGCCGACCACGCGCTGGCCACGCCCGGCGCGGCGCCGACGTCGTACGGGCTCGGCCGCCACGGGTGGGTCACGGTGCCGGTCGACCGCGACGCGGTGCCCGTGGACCTGCTGCTCGACTGGATCGAGGAGAGCTACCGCACCATTGCGTCGAAGACGCTGGTGGCCGAGCTCGACGCCCGTCCCGACCGCTGACGGCTGGCGGTCAGTACTCCCCGGCGAGGTCGCGGCGCCCCTGGCGACTGGCGTGGGCGGCGTGGGCGAGGATGTTGCGGGCCATCGACGACTCCTGCTGGGCGCTGCGGGCGCCGTAGACCGCGGCCCGCACCTGGTGGGCCTCGGTCGACGCCGGAGCGGTCAGCACCGCGAACTCGACGAGGTGGCAGGCCAGCCGCAGCGACTCCGGGTCGTCGGTCGCGGCGAGCTCCCGGGCCCGGTCGAGGACGCGGTCGAGCCCGCCGGCGAGCGTCACCCACTCCCGTGCCTGCTCGGCGCGGGGGGCCGGCAGCAGGTTGTCGGGCTCGCCGTCGTACCACCCGCCGTAGCGCCGCCACACGTTGCGCACGAGGAACTGGGGGTGGTCGTACACCGCACGCAGGTACGGCAGCTCGCGGAGGTGCTCGGGGACCTGCACCTCGTGGAGCACCCGGTCGAGCGGGACGCCGCGGTTCATCAGCGCCAGCGTCTGATCCTCGACGGCGTCGAGCAGCTCGGCGGTGTCGGCGAGGGCTCGGCGGATGCGATCCGCGCCGAAGACCGGGACGCCGTGGCCGCAGACCATGATCTCGGCGCCGCTCGATGCCATGTCGCGCAGCGCCGCCGCCCAGTCGCTGGCGAAGCGCTGGACCTTCTGGGGGTTGCCGGCGTTCGGTACGGCCCAGATGAACAGGTCGCCGGGGTGCAGGACGCGCAGCTCAGGCACATACGTCCACGTCGCGTCGTCCGTCTCGCCGCGGGCATGGTGCAGTTCGAACGTCAGCCCACCCTGCGTGAACGTGTGGTGGTCGCGATAGGTGACGTCCGGATCCCGGAACCAGTCGGGGAACGGGAACGAGCCGCCGGGCAGCGCGAACTGGCGCTGGTTGATCGCCGCGTTCCAACCGTTCGTGCGCTCGTAGCGGCGGAAGTGCGCCGGCACGTCCTCGTGGGCGTGCACGACGGGGACGGCCAGCCGCGCTCGGTGGCCTCGGCCTCGAAGCGGCGGGTGCCGAAGATGTGGTCGATGTGGTGGTGGCTGTACACGGCGTTGGCCACCGGCACGTCGGGTCGCCAGGCCCGGACGTTGTCGAACACGACGTCGATGTCGAACGTCCCGCCTGTGTCGAGCATGGCCAACCCGTCGCCGGTGTCGATCGCGGTCACCGACGCGACGGAGATCATCGTCAGCACACCGGGCGCGATCTCCTCGGCCGCCCGCCCGAGCAGCGGCGTCACCGGGTGGTGGGCGCGCACGAGGTCACCCTCGCCGTTCCAGTGCTGCTCGGCGATGGAACGGATCGACGCGCCGCCTGCCCCCATGGTCCGAGCGTACGCAGGAGCGCGTGCCCGGGGCATCGGCTGGGCGCGCGACACTGGCAGCCGTGAGCGCAGCGAGGGAACGGCCGGGCTGGGACGCCGCCCGCTCCGAGCACCTCGTGGTCACCCGCGACGGCGACATCACCACGGTCACGCTCGATCGGCCCGAGAAGCGCAACGCCCTGGCCGTCGACGTGATGGAGGACCTGACGGCGACGTTCGAGGCGATCGCGGCGACCGACGCCACCGGCGTCGTGCTGGCGGCGAACGGTCCGGTGTTCTCGGCCGGACACAACTTCGGCGACATGGCTGGCGCCGGCTTCGACGAGGCCCGCCACGTGTTCGACGTGTGCACCCGCATGATGGGGACCGTGCAGGCCATGCCGCAGCCCGTGTGTGCCAAGGTCCACGCACTGGCGACCGCCGCCGGCTGCCAGCTGGTGGCGACGTGCGACCTGGCGATCGCCGCCGAGTCCGCCGGGTTCGCCATCCCCGGCGGGAAGGGTGGGTTGTTCTGCCACACGCCGCTCGTCGCCGTCGCCCGCAACGTCGGGCGCAAGCGGGCACTGGAGATGGCGCTGACCGGTGACACCGTCGACGCCGCCACCGCCGCCGAATGGGGTCTGATCAACCGGGCCGTCCCCGACGTCGAGCTGGACGACGCGGTCGACGACCTGATGCGCCGCGCCACCCGCGGATCGACGGGGTCCAAGGCCCTGGGCAAGCGGACGTTCTACGCCCAGGTCGACCTCGATCAGACGAAGGCCTACGAGCTCGCCGTCCAGGTGATGGCGGCCGCCGCGACGACCCCGGACGCCCAGGAAGGCATCACCGCCTTCTTGGAGAAGCGGCCGGCGCGTTACTGACTGCCTCGCTGCGGCTGGCGCCGCCCGGCCGCCGGCCGGACGCTCGACCTGACCATCCACGCTCGCTGCGGACGGGGGCCGAAGCGGTGACCGGCTCCGCACCCGTCGACGCGATGGTTCGAACGTCGGTGGCCCGCGTTGGAGGCCAGCTACGCGGCCTCGCTCGCGAGTCGGCGGAGCTTCAGGGCGATGCGGTCGCGGCGGTTGCGGACGGTCCGGGTCGTGACCTCGTGCTCGCGGGCGACGGCGGCCGGTGAGCCGACCTCGAGCAGCCGCCGGACGAGGTCGAGGTCGGCGGGCGGGAAGCCCTCGGCCCGGGCGTCGGCCAGGAGTGCGGCGAGCTCCTCGCCGGCACTGATCCGCACGACGCTCGGTGCATCGTCGAGCACCCGGGGATCGACGACGATCTCGGTCGCCGACTTGCGCCGGGCCGGCGCGACGAACGCGCGGTAGCCGGCATCGCGGACGATGTTGGCGGCGATCTGCGCCGGCTCGTGGTCGGTCCGGGCCGAGCGGATCGCCAGCCACGCCGCGCCGAGCAGCTCCTCGAACCCTCCACCGCGGTCGGTCCGCGGACAGCGTCGACGCACCGTTGCCAGAAGCCCCGGGAGGATCCGTTGCAGCACGATGCGGGCGGCGAGGTCGTCGGTTGCCGCCCGCTCCACGATCCGCACGAGGACGGCGTTCGTCGCTGCAGACAGCGGCACCCGGTAGCCGGCGAGCGCCAGAAGCTCGTCGAGGTCGTCGAACGGCCGGTCGGTGACGCCCCACGATCGGACGGTGGCGAGGACCCGTGGACGGCGGCGGATGGCGGCCCACTCCCGGTCGAGGCGGCCCGACACGAGCGGCGTGCCCGGCGCCGCGGGGAAGGGGGAGCTCTTGGGGGAGGGGGAGTTGGTCGGGGACTGGTCGAACGTCATGGCGTGGACGGTGACGCCGACCGCTCACCGCCACCCTCACCGCCGTGCTCACCGCGGCCGAGCAGCGTTCACAGACGGCGATGGCCCACTCGCCGGCGAGGTTCACCGCCCGCTCTGACCGCTCACAGCCCCAGGTCGACCGCACATCCGGCGGTCGGCGCTGCCGATCCGGACCGTTCGACGTGCGGCTTTCCCTTTCCGGGTCGTCACGACCCCCAGGAAGGGCATGGCCACCGCGTCCACGCCCACCATCGACATCGAGGACCCCTCGGGTCACCGGGTGACCGTGGCGCCTCGGTCGCCGGACGACCGACTCGGCGACCTCGCCACGGCGCTCGGCGTGGAGCCGGGACAGCCGCTCGCGCTCGACGGCCGGCCGGTCGCCCGCGACGAGACCCTCGCCGTCGCCGGGCTCGTCCACGGCAGCCGGCTCCAGGCGTTGGGCGCGCGCGAGCTCGGGTCGGGCCGGCCGGGGCCGCTCACCACCCCGGTGCCCGCGGCTGAGCCGGCCGCCCCGGGGCCGGTCGTCACCCTGGTCGCCGAGGCCGGCCCGGCGGCCGGCGTCTCGATCCACCTGGGGCCGGGCCGCCACGTCGTCGGCCGGTCGCCGTCGGCGATGGTCGTGCTCGACGACGATGCCCTCGAGCCGCACCACGGCCTGCTCGACGTCGACGCCGACGGCGCCGTGACGTACGTCCAGCTCACCGGCCGGGTCGTTCCCCGGATCGCCGGCGAGCCCGTGGCGACGCCGGCCGCCGTCCCCGACGGCGTCACGCTCGTCGTCGGCGCCAGCCGGCTGCGCATCGGCCGCGTCGTGGGCCCGGCACAGGGCGGCGCCGTGCTCGGTCCGACGCCCGGCGATCCCTGGCGTCGCACGCTGCGCCGCACGGCGCGGCCGCTGTCGCGCTGGCAGCCGGTCCCGATCCGGATGCCCGAGCACACGACCTCGCCGTTGCGACCGAGCCCGATCGGGCTCATCGCGACGGGGACGTCGCTCGCCGGGTCGGTGGCCATCGCCGTCGTGATGGGCTCGCCGATCTACCTCCTGTTCGGTGCGATGGCCGTGCTCGCCGCGGTCGGGATGTTCGTGGCCGGCCGGATCGGGGCGTTCCGCGATGGCCGCCGTGCCGGGGCGACACGGGACCGGGACGTCGCCGCCTTCACCACGGCGGTGCGCGAGCAGCGCGAGGAGCGGTGGCGCCACCACGTGGCGACCAGCCCGAGCCTGGCCGAGGCGATCGTGGCCGCGACGACGGTACGGGCCGACGTCTGGGCCCGACGTGCCGACCACGACGACGCGTTCCGCGTGACCCTGGGCTGGGGGCCGGTCGAGTGGGCGGTCGTCCTCGACGCCGGTGGTCCCGGGCGGCCGCCCGACGTGCCCACCGAGCTGGCCAGCATCGTGGCCGTCGCCGAGCGCTTCGACGACGCTGCCGTGGGCGCCGACCTCGGCCCGGGCGCGGCCGTCGCCGTCGCCGGCACGGCGGCCACCGCCGTCGTGACCTCGATCGTCGTCCAGCTGGCGACGTGGGTCGGCCCGGCCGACTGGCGACTGGTCGTCGTCGCCGACGACGCCGATGCCTGGGACTGGTGCCGGTGGCTCCCGCACGCCGCGGGCGCCGAGCGGCCGCGGGTCGTCGACGCCGACGACGCCGACGTGGTCGCCGCCGTCCTCGGCCGCCTCGACGACGGCGACACCCGCCACGTCGTCGTCGTCACCGACCGCGCCGACGTGCTCGCCCAGCGCACGGGGCCGCTGCGGCGCTTCGTGGCGGCGGCGCCGTCGGTCGCCGTCGTCGTCGCCGTGGCCGACGGCGACTCCGCGCCGGCGATGTGCACCAGCCTCCTCGACATCGGATCGATCGGTCGCGCCCGCTGGTTGCCTGACACGACCGCTGCGCCCGGCGGCGAGCCGGTGCACGCCGCCGGGCTGGCGACGCCCGACGCCCGAGCCGTCGCCCGGGGCCTTGCCGGCCTGCACGACCCGGAGGACCCGTGCGGCGCGGCCGACGCCCTCGCCACCTCGGTCTCGCTCGGCGCGATGTGCGTCCGACACGGCACGGGTGCCATCGACGACGCCATCGCCATCGCGGCGGCATGGCGGTCGGGTGGACCCGATCCGTCTCCGTCCGCGGCGGTCGGCCTGACCGCGGACGGCGTGGTCGAGATCGATCTCTCCCGCGACGGCCCGCACGCGCTCGTCGCCGGCACGACCGGGTCCGGCAAGAGCGAGCTCCTGCGGACGCTGGTCGTGTCGCTCGCCGCCCGCTGCAGCCCGGAGCACCTCACGTTCGTCCTCGTCGACTACAAGGGTGGGGCCACGTTCGACGCGTGCGCCGAGCTGCCCCACACCGTCGGGGTCGTCACCGATCTGGACGACCGGCTGGCCGAACGGGCACTCGTCAGCCTCGACGCCGAGATCCGGCGGCGTGAGCGGATCCTGCGGCGCGCCGGCGTGGGCGACCTCACCGAGTACCGGGGCCTGACCGATCGGGCCCGTGGCGCGTTGCCGCGGCTCGTCGTCGTGATCGACGAGTTCGCCACGCTGGCGGCCGAACTGCCGGACTTCCTCTCGGCGCTGGTGGGGATCGCCCAGCGCGGTCGCAGCCTCGGGGTCCACCTCGTGCTGGCGACCCAGCGCCCCGGCGGCGTCGTCAGCGACGACATCCGGGCCAACACCAACCTGCGCCTCGCGCTGCGCCTGCAGGACGTCGCCGATGCCCGGGACGTCGTGGGTGACGACGGGCCGGTGCGCTTCCCGCGGGGGACACCGGGCCGGACCATGCTGCGGCTCGGACCCGGCGAGCACGTCGTGTTCCAGTCGGCCCGGAGCACCGGTCCGGTCGTCCCGAGCGCCGCCGACGGGTTGCGGCTCCTCGGCGTCGACGACGCCGAGATCGGTCCGGCTGCCGACACGGAGTTGACCGTGCTCGTGCGGGCGATCGGCCAGGCCGCCGCGCTCAGCGACATCGCCTCGCCGCACCGACCCTGGTTGCCGCCGCTGCCGGGGCGCCTCGACGCGGTGGCCATCGCCGCGCTGCCCGTCGGAGCCGCCGGGCTCGTCGACGTGCCCGGCGAGCAGCGCCGCCGACCGCTGCGCTGGTCCCCGGACGGCGGCAACCTGCTCATCGTGGGGTCTCGGCGGAGTGGCACGACGACGGCCCTGACCTCGGCCGTCGTGGCCGCATGCGTGGGTCGGTCGGCGGGCGACGTCCACGCGTACGTCGTGGACGCCCGCGGCGACGACGCCCTCGACGCGCTGGCGGCTTCCCCACCGTGCGCGGGCGTCGTTCGGCCCCACGAGCGGGAGCGGCTCGATCGCATGCTGCGCCGCCTGGAAGGCGAGCTCGACCGGCGGCGGGCCGGCGACGCCCGTCCGGACCGGCCGGCCGTCGTGCTCGCCGTCGACGGGTTGCCGGCACTCCGGGCGGCGATCGACGACCCGCTCGACGGCACCGCGTACGAGTCCCTGCTGCGCATCGTCACCGAGGGTTCCAGCGTCGGCATCGCCACGGTGATGACGGCCGAACGGCCGGCCGCGGTGCCGGCGGCGATGCTCGGGTCGTGTGCCGAGCGCTGGGTGTTCCACCTCGACGACCCCGCCGACGCCGCCCCGTGCGGCGTGAGGGCGACCGCCGTCCCCGGCCCGGTGGCCGGCCGGCTCGTGGTGGCGTCGACCCGTTCGGAGGCGCACGTCGCCGTCTTGCCGGTCGAGCTCCTGTCGGCGTCGACGACCGGGCCCGACCGCCCGGATCCGGTCGGCGTCCTGCCGGCCGACGTCTCGGGGCGCGGGCTGCCGGCGGGGGCCCGCGCGGCCGACGGCGACGTGGAGCTCGTCCTCGGCGTCGACTTCGAGACGCTCGCCCCGGCCCGCCTGGCCGTCCCCGACGGTGAGCACGTCCTGGTGGCTGGTCCGGCCCGCAGTGGTCGCAGCACGGCACTGGTACGCGTCGCAACCTCGTGGTGCGACGCCCACTCGGACGGCACGGTGCTCGTGGTCGCGCCGTCACGGCGCTCGCCGCTCGCGTCCTGGTCGGGAGCGGGGGACCTCCCGCAGGTGCTCGAAGCGCTCGCGGCGATCCCGAGCGGCGATCCGTGCCTGCTCGTCGTCGACGATGCCGAGCGCGTCGACGACGTCGGCGGCGCGCTCGCCGGGCTCGCCGGCGAACGGCGGTCGGGCCTGCTCATCGCGTGCGCCGGGCGGCCGGATGCGCTGCGTGCCGCGTACGGGCACTGGACGACCGTCATCCGCCGCAGCCGCACCGGCGTGCTGATGGCGGGCTGCTCGGACGTCGACGGCGACGTGCTCGGTGAGCTGCTGCCCCGGCGTCGACCGCTGCCGGTGCGTCCGGGTCTGGGCTGGGTGGTCGGCGGCGGCCACCGCGCGCTCGTGCAGCTCGGCCGCGACGACGTCAGACCACGAGATCAGTCGGCCGTGACCGGGGTCGGGCCGATCTCACGGGGGCTGCGGAACGCCTCCCGCCACGACAGCTTCTTGCCGGTGCGCAGCACCGAGCGCTCGTAGATGCGTGCGGCCAGCATCGCCACGCCGATGATCGCGACGACCGTGAGCGCCATGCTGATCAGCACTGCCCACAAGGGTGCCTCGCCGACGGCGAACAACGTCGGCATCGCGACGACCGCGGTGGGTGGGAAGAACGCCAGCACCCACAGCAACGTGCTGGCGCCGCCGACCACCGAGAAGGACACGATGTAGCCGAAGAGCAGCGGCAGCATGATCGGGAAGGCCACCGTCTGGGCGTCTTCGACCCGTGAGACCAGGGAGCCGGCGGCGGCGTACGCGCTGCAGTACAGCGAGTAGCCCAGCACGAACCACACCCCCGCCAGCAGCAGGTCGCCGACCGTGATGCCCGTTGCGATGTCGACGTCCATGACGCGCGTCGTCACCAGTGCGACGGCGATCAGCACGGCGGCGTGGAGCAGCGCGACGGTGCCGATGCCGAGGACCTTGCCGACGAGCAGCTGGCGCGGCCGGATGACGGCGAGCAGCACCTCGACGACGCGCGACGCCTTCTCCCGGGTCACCGCGGTGACCACCCACTGCCCGTACGTCTGCAGGAGGATGAACAGCAGGATGTTCGTGATCGTCGCCGTCGCGACGCGGTCGGAGTCGACGTCGTCGTTGTCGGTCGGCGTCAGCGATTCGACGACCGGTGGCGGGGTGTCGCGCACCGCGGCGGCCTGGTCGGCATCGAGACCGGCGTCGCGCAGGCCGGTCTGCAGGGCCAGGTCCGACCGCAGGACGTTGACGAGCGTCGCCCGCGTCGAGCCGTCGGTGAGGTCGAGCTCGTTCTTCGTCGTGAGCCGTGTGCCGTCGGCCGAGACGGCGACGTCGGCGTCCCCGGCCTCGACGGCGGCATCGGCGGCGTCGTCGTCGGCGGCCGTCGACACGGCCACGTCGATGCCCACCGCGGCGCCGAGCTGCTCGACCGACGCAGCGGACACGGCGCCCCCGCCGGCGACGACGATCCGCTCGGGGTCGTCATCGTTGCCACCCAGGTTGGCGATCACGATGATCGCGGCGAGGGCGACCGCGCTGATGATCAGCGTCACCCGGAAGCTGGTGGCGCGCGTCGCTTCGCGGATCTCGCGTCGGGCGACGAGCGCCGTCGGTCCGTCCCGCCAGTTCACGATGTGTGAGCCGAGCAGTCTTCGAGCGAGCGAACGAAGTGGCTCGGCTCGCCTCCGCCTCCGCCGCTTCGTCGTCGACGGGTCGGCCGACGGTCGTCAGGAAGACCTCGGCCAGGCTGCGGCGCTCGAACGCGAAGTGGTTGACGGGACCGGCGGCGCGAGCGGCGTCGAGAGCACGCTGCGCCCGTTCGGTCGTCGAGCCGGCGCCGTCGGCGAGGGTCAGGCGGACCTTGCCGCCGCTGTTGCCGATCACCGCGACCGACCCGTCGAGCTGCGCCGTCCACGTCGCGTCCGGATCGGACGGCACGTCGATCTCGAGGACGGGATCGCTGCCAGCGGTGAGGTCGTCGATCGTCCCCTCGGCGACGACGCGGCCGCGGTCGACGACGACCGCCCGCTCGCAGAGGTCCTCGACGAGGTCGAGCTGGTGGGAGCTGAACAGCACGGTCGCGCCGCGCCGGGCCTCGCCGACGAGCACCTTGGACAGGGCGTCGACGGCGACGGGGTCGAGTCCGGAGAACGGCTCGTCGAGCACCAGCACGTCCGGGCGGTGGATCAGCGCGCTGATCAGCTGCACGCGCTGCTGGTTGCCCAGCGACAGGTCCTCGAGCTCGTCGCCGGCTCGATCGGCGAGCCCGAGCTCGCCCAGCCAGCGCGTGGCCTCGCGATCGGCGTCGGCCCGACTGAGACCGCGGAGCTGGCCGAGGTAGCGGAGCTGCTCGAGCACCTTCATCGACGGGTACAGGCCGCGCTCCTCGGGCAGGTAGCCGAAGGTGCGCCGGTCGGCCTGGGTGATCGGGCGGCCCTGCCAGTGGACCTCGCCGGCGTCGAGGGCGGTGAGCCCGAACACGGCGCGCATCGTGGTCGTCTTGCCGGCCCCGTTCGGGCCGAGGAACCCGGTCACCGAGCCCGGCTGCACGCCGAACGTCATGCTGTCGAGGGCTCGCACCGGCCCGTACGTCCGTACGAGTCCGTCGACGTCCAGCACGCGGGACGACGGTACCCGCGGACGCGGCCGGCAAGGACGCGAGCTCACCTCGCCGGGATCGCGTGCCCGTCGTCGTGTGAGGATGGGCGCATGAGGACGGTGACGGTCGGGGCCGCGCAGCTCGGTCCGATCCAGCGGGCCGACACCCGCAAAGAGGTCGTGGAGCGGTTGCTGGCCCTGCTCCACGAGGGCCACGAGCGCGGCTGCGAGCTGGTGGTCTTCCCCGAGCTGGCGCTGACGACGTTCTTCCCCCGCTGGTTCGTGGAGGACGTGACCGAGTTCGACCACTACTACGAGCGGGCGATGCCGGGCCCCGAGACCCAGCCGCTGTTCGACGAGGCGAAGCGACTGGGGATCGGGTTCGCGCTGGGCTACGCCGAGCTCACCGAGGCCGACGCCAACGGTGTGCGCCACCGCTACAACACCCAGGTCCTCGTCGAGCGCGACGGGTCGATCGTCGCCCGCTACCGCAAGGTGCACCTGCCGGGGCACGAGACCCACGAGCCCGATCGGCCGTTCCAGCACGCCGAGCGGTACTTCTTCGAGCCCGGGCCGGACGGGTTCGGCGTCTGGCGGGCGTTCGGCGGCAACGTCGGGATGATGACGTGCAACGACCGGCGCTGGCCGGAGTCCTATCGGGTGATGGGACTGCAGGCCGTCGAGCTGATCCTGTGCGGGTACAACACGCCGATCCACTACGTGCCCGACCCGAGCCAGGACATCCTGCAGGGGTTCCACAACGCCCTCGTGATGCAGGCCGGGGCGTACCAGAACGGCACCTGGGTGGTCGGGGTCGCCAAGGGCGGCATCGAGGAGGGTGTCGACTCCCTGACCCAGTCGATGATCGTCGCGCCCTCCGGTCAGATCGTCGCCCAGGCCCTGACGACCGCCGACGAGCTCGTCGTCGCCCGCTGCGACCTCGACTGGTGCGCCCGCTACCAGGGCACGGTGTTCGACTTCGACCGCTACCGGCGGCCCGAGGTGTACACCAGGATCACGTCGCAGCGCGGCGCCGTCCCCCCGTCCTGAGCGGCGTCCGAGCCGCCGGCGCAGGATCATCAGGCCTTCTTCATGCACGGGAAACGCTCGTTTGACAGAATGTAAAGCCATGACGGCGCGCGACCGAGTTCACGCTCAACGGCACCCCGGTGACGGTCCGCGCTGACCACCCCCACCTGCTCGCCGCGCTGCGCGAGGAGCTCGACGTCACGTCGCCGAAGGACGGCTGCTCGCCGTCCGGGCAGTGCGGCTG
Organism: uncultured Acidimicrobiia bacterium; assembly: GCA_963822315.1. Lineage (GTDB taxonomy): Bacteria > Actinomycetota > Acidimicrobiia > Acidimicrobiales > Ilumatobacteraceae > JALZMG01. Next base: position 45,405 of record CAWGHB010000009.1, on the reverse strand, counting down.
CTGCACCGTGATGGTCGACGGCAAGGCCGTCGTCAGCTGCAACCTCGGCCTGGACAAGGTCGCCGGCAAGTCGGTCGTCACGCTCGAGGGGATCGACGCCGAGGAACGCCAGCGCTTCGCCGACGCGTTCGCGGCCTGCGGCGGCCTGCAGTGCGGGTTCTGCATCCCCGGCATCGTGATGCGGGCCAAGTCGCAGATCGACAAGAAGGGCGCCGACCTCGACCGCGCCGGGATGGCCCCGCACCTCGGCGCCCACCTGTGCCGGTGCACCGGCTACGTCAAGATCCTCGACGCCATCGAGGCCGTCGCCAAGGGCAAGTCGTTCCAGCCCGCGCTGGGCGCCGGCGTCGGAGCCTCGGGCGCCAAGTACGAGGCCGGCCAGCTGGCGCTCGGCGACCGGGGCTACGTCGACGACATCCGCGTGCCCGGGCATGCTGCACGCCGCGCTCCACCTCACCGCCCACGCCCGCGCCGAGATCACCGTCGATCGACACGTCGGCCGCGGCCGGCGCCGAGGGCGTGGTCGGGGTGTTCACGGCGGCCGACATCCCCGGTGAGCTGCGCGTCGGGATCATCCACAAGGACTGGCCGGTGATGATCCCCGTCGGCGGTCGCACGTCGTACGCCGGCGACGTCCTGGCCATCGTCGTCGCCGAGACCCGCCAGCAGGCACGGGCCGCGGCGGAGCTGGTCGACGTCGGCTACGAGGTGCTGACGCCGGTCACCGACCCGCTGGCGGCGATCGAGCCCGACGCCGACCTGGCCGTGTGGGGCACCCGACGACAACGTGCTGTCGCGCAGCGTGTACGCCCGTGGCGACGTCGACGGCGCGCTGGCCGCCAGCGCCCACACCGTCCACGAGGTGTTCCAGACCCAGCGCATCGAGCACGCCTTCCTCGAGCCGGAGTCGACGCTGGCCGTCCCGTCCGGCGACGGTCGCGAGCGGACGATGCACGTGTACTCCGGCGGCCAGGGCGTGTGGGACGACCGCGACGACATCTGCAGGGTGCTCGGCGCTCGGATCGCGACAGGGTGATCGTCGAGCTGGTGTCCAACGGCGGCGCCTTCGGCGGCAAGGAGGACATGAGCAACCAGGCCCACGCGTCGCTCGCCGCGTGGCTGCTCGACCGTCCCGTGAAGTGCACGCTGTCGCGCGAGGAGAGCTTCCGCGTGCACGCCAAGCGCCACCCGATCCGCCTCGAGTACTGGGCCGGCTGTGACGCGCGACGGCGTGATGACGGTCGGTGCGGGTGCGCGCCGTCGGCGACTCCGGTGCCTACGCGTCGGTCGGGATGAAGGTGCTCGAGCGGGCGGCCGGGCACGCCACCGGGCCGTACCACGTGCCCGCCGTCGACGTGGAGGCCGTGGCGGCGCGCACGAACAACCTGGTGTGCGGCGCGTTCCGCGGCTTCGGCGCCAACCAGGCGCAGTTCGCGATGGACGGCGTCCTCGACCGGCTGGCCGACGCCGTCGGCATCAGCGGGTGGGAGATCCGCAAGCGCAACGTGATCCGGCCCGGCGCGCTGTGGGGGCCGGGCCAGGTGATGGACGACGGGGCCGGGGGCGCCGAGGCGTGCCTCGATGCCATCAAGCCCGCCTACGACGCCGCGCTCGGCGGCCGGCAAGGCGGTCGGGCTCGGCCTCGGCATCAAGAACTCGGGACTCGGCAACGGGTTCCGAGAGGTCTCCGGCGCCGTCGTGCGCTTCCGCAGCGACGACGGCCGGGTCGAGGTCCGCCACGGCTGGACCGAGATGGGCCAGGGCGTCCACACCGTGGCCCTGCAGGTCGCGGCCCAGGAGCTCGGCATCGATCCGGCCCGGATCGACGTGATCGTCGACACGACGCGCCAGCTCGGGTTCGGGCAGACGACGGGGTCGCGGGGCACGCTGATGGCGGCCGGCGCGGTGCAGAAGGCGTGCGCCGCCGCCGCTCGCCGACGGGTGCCGGCCCGACGTCGACCACCACGCCGAGCACGTCGTCGACTGGACGGCCAAGCTCGGCGACCCGGACAACCCGACACCGACGATCCACGCCGCGTTCGGCTACGCCGCCCAACTGGCGGTCGTCGACCGCGAGAGCGGCAAGGTCGAGCGGGTCGTGGCCGTGCACGACGTCGGCAAGGCGGTCAACCCGCAGCTGTGCGCCGGCCAGATCGAGGGCAGCGTGCACATGGGCCTCGGCTACGCGCTGACCGAGGACTTCCCGACCGACCCCGAGACCGGCTTCCCGCAGTTCTCGACGCTGCGCCAGCTGGGCATCCTGCGGGCCAAGGACGTGCCCGAGATCGAGGTCGAGCTGGTCGAGGTGCCGCAGCCGAAGTCGCCCTACGGCATCAAGGGCGTCGGCGAGATCGGTCTCGTGCCCACGGCGCCGGCCGTCGCCGCCGCGCTGCACGCCCTCGACGGCGAGTGGCGCACCACCCTCCCCATGAGACCCGCCTGACGCGCCCCGGCCCGAGCGCTCGCGCCAACTTGTGTAACGAGACCGCGCTGCGGGCGCGCGGGTTTCTTACACAAGTTGGCGTCGGCGGCCTTGACCTCAACCGAGGTCGAGGTCGTAGCGTCGCTCGGGATGAGCGGGACGACCACGGTGACGACCACGCGACCCATGCCCTCGACCTCCGGGTCGACGACCTCGCCGTCGGGTCGATGCGGATGGTCCGCGTCGACGGCCAGCGGCTGTGCGTCGCCCGCACGTCCGACGGCGTGTTCGCCCTCGACCACGCCTGCCCGCACGAGGGCTACGGGCTGACCCAGGGCACGCTCGACGGCAACGTCCTGACGTGCGCCTGGCACAACTGGAAGTTCCGGGTCGACGACGGCGCGTGCGTGCTCGGCGAGGAGGACGTCCGCACCCACCCGGTGACCGTCGCGCACCGGCGGTGCCGCTGGACGTCACGATCGCCGATCCCGATCCCGTGGCCGCCCGCCCGGCGCTCATGGCCAGCCTGCGCCGGGGCATCGAGCACGACTACGTCGGCCAGGTCTCCCGCGACGTCGTGCGGCTGCTGCGGGCCGATGCCGACCCGGGCGAGCTGGTCTGGGAGGCCGTCGCCCACGGCGCCCCGCGGGCCGAGTTCGGATGGGGCCACTCGATCGCGTCGGCGACCGACTGCCTGGCGATGGTCGACCTGTTCGACGGTGACCAGCGGGCGCTCCCGATCGTGCAGGGCATCGCCGGCATCGCCGAGGTCGAGCGCGACCGGCCGGTCAACCGACTGCCCGTTCCGAACGACGACCTCGGACCGACGCCGGCGGCGATGTTCCGCCGCCTCGTCGAGGCCGAGCAGCTCGAGCCGGCGCAGGCCATGGTGCGCGGCGCGATCCACGCCGGCTGGACGGCCGACGAACTGCAGCCGTGGTTCACCGCCGTCGTCAGCGACCACCTGCTCAGCTACGGCCATGGCGCCATCTACAGCCAGAAGGCGTTCCAGCTGCTCGACGACCTCGGCTGGGAGCGGGCCGACACCGTCCTGCCCCACCTCGTGCCGACGATCGTGTACGGCACCCGCGAGGACACGTTGCCGTACATGCGCCCGTTCACGAAGCAGGTCCGGGCCCTCGACCTCGTCGACGTGGCGGCTCGCGACACGGATCCCTCGTGGCGCGACGAAGGCGCCCTGCGTGCCGCGATCCTCGGCGGGGGGCGCGACCGCACGGTGCCGCTCCACGCGGCTGTCGCCGCGCTGCGCGAGGGCGCCGGCGTCGACGGCGTGCTCGACGTCGTCGTCGACGCGGTGTCCGAGCGCATGCTGCGCTACGACCCGGCGGGGGAGTTCGACTACCACGACGACTTCGGGTGGCTCGACATCACCCACGGATTGACGTACGCCAACGCCGCGCGCTGGCACGCCTCGCACGCTCGGGACGGCGACCTCGAGCGGCGCGCCGACGCCGTGCGCCTGGTGCTGTGGTGCGTCTTCCTGGCCCACTGGACCGGACGCCACGAGTGGCACACGACCGTCGGCGAGGCCGTCGACGTCGACCTCGGCACGACCGACCTGGCCGCTGCCGGCGAGGCGTTGCAGCGCCAGGCGCTCGACGACCGCACGACGGCGTTCATCGTGCACGCCCACGGCATCAAGACGACCCGCGCCGCGGCCGTCGAAGCCGCCAGGTCGGGTTCGCCGCGCCCCTTGCAGGCGGCGGCGCGGTTCCTCGACGCGCCGAAGCTCGAGCGCTTCGTCGCCGCGACGGTCGCCCGCTCGATCGACTTCGTCGCCGGCCGGACGCCGCGCGACTGCACGCGATCCGACCTACACGGGGATGTGGGCGGCGAACTGGCCGGCGCCGGTGTCGAGCACCCAGTCGTGGCCGCGGCGCACGAGCGGCCTGGCCAACGTCGCGAGGACGCCGAACGCCCGGCTGCTCGGCGCCAGCGCCGATGTGAGGTGCAGCTCACTGCCGCCCGGCCGCGACGTCGACATCGAGCCGGGCGGTGCCGGCGATGTCGCCGGTCAAGTGGGCGAGGACGAACCGCGGCCGGTCGACGTCGTCGAGGTGGAGCCTGAAGCGCAGGGTGTAGGGGAGCGGCGGACGGATCGTGCAGCGCCAGTCGGCACCGGCGGTCAACCCGCCGCCGTCGTCGAACGCCCGCAGCCACGGCCACCACGATCGGTAGTGGTTCGTCGCTGCGAGCGTCGACCAGAGGGTGTCCGGCGGCACCGTGAAGCGGTACCGCCGGTCGGAGACCAGCTCCACGCCGGCAGTCTCGCAGGCGGGTGCGCCGAGCGAGCGAACGGAAGGGCGCGGGTGAGCGCCTCCGTCAGTCCGCGGTCGGCGGCTCCGGGGTGCCCCCGGACCCGTCGCCGGCCTGGGCCGGCGGCTCGGCCAGCACGGCGTACAGCTCGCTGCGGGTCCGGGCCAGGATCTCCTGGGCCTTCGCCTGCTGGGCCGGGGAGCCGAAGCGCCCGAGCTGGCGGAGCTGCCCGAAGATCTCCCCGGCCAGCCGGCGCATGTCGCCCCGACCGCCGACGCCCGTGCGCTCCCACGGCGGGGTGCCGTCGTCGGGGTGCTCGTCGACCCACGTTCGTCCGGCGTCGGTCAGCTCGAAGGATTTGCGACCGTCGTCGTCGACCGACTGCACGAGGCCCTCGTCTTCGAGGAGGGCGAGCGTCGGATACACGGAGCCGGGGCTCGGCCGCCAGCGGCCGCCGGTCCGGCTCCTCGAGCTCGGTGATGAGCTCGTAGCCGTGCATGGGCCGCTCGGCGAGCAGGGAGAGGATGCTGCCGCGGATGGCGCCGCGGCGGGCCCGATGGCGGCCCGGGCCGTGGCCGTCGGGTCCGAAGCGTTGCGCCATGTGCCGCATCTTGGAGTGTCCACTCAGTGGATGTCCACGCATTGGTGGGTTCCTTTCGTCTGATGATCCGGGGCGGAGTCCGACCCGTGTTCGAATGTCAGATAACGATACATCGCTAATGAACTAGCGACAACCTTCCGGCGAACATCGTCGGAACGGTCGCGTCATGGCCCGAGCACCGCGGTGAGATCGTCGAGGCCGTGACGCCCGAGCAGTCCATCGCGACGTACGAAGCGGCCCGGATCCGCTGAGCCCGGGCGGGTACCGTCGGGTCGTGAGCGCCGAGACACCTGGCCTCGTCTGTGGCCACCACCACCTCTACTCGACGCTGGCCCGCGGGATGCCGGCGCCGCCGGTGACGCCGACGCGGTTCGGGGAGATCCTCGAACAGGTCTGGTGGCGCCTCGACACCGCGCTCGACCTCGACATGCTCCGGGCGAGCGCCCGGCTCGGCGCCGTCGAGGCGCTCGTGGCCGGCACCACGGGGATCGTCGACCACCACGAGAGCCCCCATGCCATCGAGGGCAGCCTCGACGTGATCGCCGAGGCGTGCGCAGAGGTCGGCGTGCGGGTCGTGGCGGCGTACGGCGTGACCGACCGTCACGGCGCCCAGGGCGCGGCCCGGGGCCTGGCCGAGAACGAGCGGTACCTGCGCGGTGGCGGGCGGGGGATGGTCGGCGTGCACGCCGCGTTCACGTGTTCCGACGACACGCTGGCCGCCGCGGCCGGGCTGGCCGCCGAACTCGGCGTGGGCGTCCACATCCACGTCGCCGAGGGTCCGGAGGACGCCGCCGCCGGTGAGCGCCTGGAGGCGCTCGCCACCGACGACTGGTTGCTCGTGCACTGCGTCGGCCTCGATCGTGACCTGCCGGGCACGATCGCCCACAACCCGCGCAGCAACATGAACAACGCCGTCGGCTACGCCCGCCCGGCCCGCCGGGCGAACGACGTCGTGCTCGGCACCGACGGGATCGGCGCCGACATGCTCGAGGAGTTCCGGTTGGCGTTCGTCGCCCATCGGGCCGACGACGTGACGGCGACGCCCGAGCTCGCCTGGTCGTGGCTGGCGAATGGGTACCGCTTCGTGCCCGAGGCCGAGCTCGACCGGGTCACGTGGTCCTACGACCACGCCGACTCCCCGTGGCACGTCGCGTTCACGCCCGGGATGCGGGCCGTCGACGTCGTGGCCGGCGACGGCGAGGTTCTCGTCGCCGGTGGCCTGCCGACCCGCGTCGACCTCGCCGAGGTCCGGGCGCACGCCGCCGAGCAGGCCACCCGCCTGTTCGCCCGTCTCTGAATGCCGCCGCGATCGGGCAAGCTGGTCGCGATGTACCGGGAGTGGGCGTCACGGGTCGCCGGGGCGACGGCGTGGACCGCGACGTCCGACGGCGCGCCGTCGCGCATCTTGCCCGACGGGTGCATGGACATCATGTGGTTCGACGGCCACCTGGTCGTGGCCGGGCCCGACACTTCCGGCTTCCTGTGGGCCGCCGCGGACGGGATGCCGACGACGGGGATCCGCTTCCCGTCCGGCGTCGCGCCGTCGGTCCTGGGCGTCCCGGCGCACGCCGTGCGCGACACCCGCATCCGCCTCGACGAGCTGTGGCCGGCGGACGAGGTCCGGCGCCTCGAGGACGAGGTCGGCGCGGCGCCGGTGCCGATCCGGGCTGTGGAGGAGCTCGTCCTCGCCCACGGACGCGGCCCGGCCGCCGCCGAGCCGCTGATCGCCGACGTCGTGCGGCGCCTCGCCGCCGGCGACCGCGTGGCCACGATCGGTCCGGCGATCGGGCTCAGTGCCCGGCAGCTGCAGCGTCGGGCCCAGGACGCGTTCGGGTACGGGCCCAAGGTGCTCGGTCGCATCCTGCGCCTCGGTCGGGCCCTCGACCTCGCCCGCGCCGGCGAGCCGCTGGCCCTCGTGGCGGCGCAGTGCGGCTTCTCGGACCAACCGCACCTGGCCGACGACGTCCGCTCGCTGACCGGCACGACGCTCACCGGCCTCGGCATCGTCGCCGCCTGAGGCCGTCGGATCAGGCCGGCGCGAGCGCGGCGAACAGGTCGACGGTGTTGCCGTCGGGATCGAGCACGGTCGCGTAGCGCTGCCCCCAGAACGCGTCGAACGGCGCCAGGTGGCTGCGGTGTCCCGCGGCCACCAGCTCGTCGTGGGCGGCGTCGACGCCGGCGGGGTCGTCGCAGGCGAACGCCAGGCTGGTGCCGGGGCCGCCCGAGGGCGGGGTCCACGCCGGTTGGAACGAGCGGATCGTGTCCTGGGTGTCGAAGGCGAGGCGGAGGCCCCCGGGGAGCTCGACCTCGACGTGGGGCTCGGCGTCGGCATCGTCCGGCACGGGCAGTCCGAGGCGGCGGTAGAAGGCCAGCGCGGCGGTCATGTCGGCGACGACGATCCCGATGACGGAGAGCTTTGGAGCCATGGTCCCGACGGTAGGGAACGGCGCCGGCTGGGTCTTGGCGGAAACGGACATCCGGGCCGTGCCAGGATGCACGGATGGCCGATCCAACCACCTACCCGGTGGCGTTGTACCTGCAAGACGCCCATGACATCCGTCAGGGCGTCGAGCTGACTCGGCGCGCCGAGGCGGCCGGCTTCGACGCCGTCTGGCAGGCCGACAGCCGGCTGGTGCGCGACGCAGTCGTGCCGATGGCGGCGTTCGCGGCCGGCACCGAGCGGATCAAGGTCGGCTCCGGCGTCATCGACGTGTGGACCCGCAATCCGGCCCGTCTGGCCAGCACGTTCTCCACGCTCGACGACCTGGCGCCCGGTCGGATCCTGTGCGGCCTCGGGGCGTGGTGGGATCCGCTGGCCACGAAGGTCGGCATCGACCGGGCCAAGCCGCTGACGATGATGCGCGAGGTCGTGACGGTCGTGCGCGCCCTCCTGGCCAACGAGACGGTCACGTTCGAGGGCCATCACGTGCACCTGGACGGCGTCGAGCTCGACTACGTGTACCAGGAGCGACGGCCCAAGGACGTGCCGATCTACATCGGAGCGACCGGCATGAAGATGATGGAGCTGGCCGGCGAGATCGCCGACGGCGTCGTGCTGAACTACCTCGTCGCGCCGGCCTACAACACCGAGGCGATGGCGGCGCTCGCCGTGGGAGCGGCCACCGCCGGCCGCACGATCGACGACGTGGACCGGCCCCAGCTCGTCGTGTGCAGCATCGACCGCGACCGCCGGGCCGCCCTCGACGGCGCCCGGCTCATGGTGACGCAGTACCTGGGGCAGCAACCGCACATCATGAAGGCATCGGGTGTGCCCCAGGAGCTGCTCGACGAGATCGGCAAGGTCCTCACGTGGCCAGCGACGCACGACCAGGTGCTGGCGGCCAGTCGCCTCGTCCCGGACGAGGTGGTGCAGCGCTGCACGGCGTCGGGGGAGCCCGACGAGGTCGTCGACAAGGTCGGCGAGTACGTCGCCAACGGTTGCACGTGCCCGATCCTCTACCCCCTCGGCCCGGACGTCGGGCTGATGATCGACACGTTCGCGCGGTGAGTCGTCGGCGCCGCGGGTGGGCGCTTCTCGCGGCGACGATCGTGGTCGTCACGGCGTGCAGCGGTGGGGGCGAGGCGACCGGTACCACCGCTGCGGTCACGGCGACGACGCGACCTCGGCCGAGCACGACCCGTCCCTCGCCGACCACGACGACGTCGACCAGCACCACCACGTCGACGAGCACGACGACGCTGCCGCCCACCACCACGACGACGACCGTTCCCGTGGATCCGGCGGCGCCGGGGGTGCCCCTCACGAACGCGGCGGGCGAGGGCGAAGCGGCGGCCGGCATCGCCCAGCTCATCGGGTTCGGCGGGACGTGCACCGCCTTCCTGGTCGCGCTGGGCCCGCTCGACCAGCCGGCGACCGCCTTGACGAACGGGCACTGCGTCGGCATCTTCGACGCGACCACGGTGATCGTCGACCAGCCGGTGACCGACGCCGTGGTTCGCTTCCGCGTGTTCGCCGACACCGCCGACGCCGTGTTCAACGTGCCGGTCATTGCGGTTGCATATGCATCGATGCGGTCGGCCGACGTGGCTGTCCTGCGCCTCGGCATGACCCGCCAGGACCTCGCCGCACTCCCGGCGTACGCGCTGGGCGCCCCGCCGGCGGATGCCAGCGCGGTGCGCGTCGTCGGCGTGCCGGCGTCCGGTCTCCCCCCGGAGCAGTGGGTGCTGCGGGAGAGCGCGTGCACGGTCGGGGCGGCCGTGCGCCTGGCCGAGTTCGAGTGGCTCTGGGACCAGGCCGTGGCGACGGGGTGCACCGGCATCCTCGGCGGCAGCTCGGGCTCGCCGGTGTTCGGCGCCGATCCGGTGACCGCCGTGGGCATCGTCAACACGACCACCATCGGCGCCGCGCCTGGGGGGTCGTGCTTCCTCGGGCAGCCGTGCGAGATCGGGCCGGCCGGGGTCGCCGAGGTCGCCGACCGGACGTATGCCATGCCCGTGGCGCCCTGGGCGGCGTGCTGGTCGCCGGAGTTCGACGTCGCGTCCGCCGACTGCCCGGCCGAGCAGCCCCCGGTGGTCACCGTGGACGCCCCGTTGCGGGCCGTGATGCCCGGTGCGACCTGGGCGGCGACGATCACCGGCGGCGGTCCTGACCGCGACACGCTCGTGAAGTCGGGCGCGGCGTCGACGACCGACTGCCGCGATCCGGCCGGGTACGGCGAGCCGGCCCGAGCGTTCGGCGAGCGGTCCTACGACGCGCCGCTGCCCGAGGCCGAGGACCTCTACGTCCTCTGTGCGGCGCGGGCCGATCCCGACGGCGCACCGTCGACCGCCGACGCCGGGTACGCCGTGATGCAGGTCGACGCCACCCCGCCGAGCGAACCGGTCGCGCTGTCGACGATCGTCGACGAGACGGGTGGCGTTCGGGTGGAGCCCATCTTCGCCCCGCCCGAGCACTCCGGGTTCCTCGTGCTGTCGGGCCCCGTCGGGCAGGTCGACTGCAGCGTGCCCGAGGCGTATTCGATCTACCGCCGTGTCCCGATCACGGTGGCCGCCGACCGGTTGCCGGCGACGTTGTGCGTCATCGGCGAGGACGAGGCCGGGAACCGGGGCGCCCCCCAGGAGTTCGTCCTGCCCTGACGGTCGCCGCGACGGCCCCTCCGGCCTCGCGACCGGCCCGTTAGGGTGCCCAGATGATCGAGCTCGATCACGTCACGAAGGCGTTCGGTGACGGGACGGACCGGACGGTGGCGGTCGACGACCTGTCCCTCACGGTCGACGAGGGCGAGATCGTCGCCCTCGTCGGCAGCTCCGGGTCGGGCAAGACGACGACGCTGCGGATGATCAACCGCCTGATCGAGCCGACCGCCGGCACCATCACGGTCGACGGGCGTGACGTGTCGACGTTGCCGGCGCACGAGCTGCGCCGCGGCATCGGCTACGTGATCCAACAGGGCGGCCTGTTCCCTCACCGCACGGTGCTGGCCAACATCTCGACCGTCCCGCGCCTGCTCGGGTGGGACAAGAAGCGGGCGACGAGCCGGGCCCGCGAGCTGATGGAGCTGGTCGGCCTCGACGCATCGATGGCCGACCGCTACCCGGCCCAGCTGTCGGGCGGCCAGCAGCAGCGCGTCGGCGTCGCTCGCGCGTTGGCCGCCGATCCGCCGGTGCTGTTGATGGACGAGCCGTTCGGCGCCGTCGACCCGATCGTGCGGGCCCAGCTGCAACGTGAGTTCGTCCGACTCCAGCGCGAGCTCGGCAAGACGGTGGTCTTCGTGACCCACGACGTCGACGAGGCGATCATCCTCGGCGATCGGATCGCCGTGCTCGGCCACGGTGGACGGCTGGCCCAGCTCGAGACGCCGGCCGAGCTGCTGGCGTCGCCGGCTTCGCCGTTCGTCGCCGACTTCCTCGGCCCCCGCACCGTCCAGTACGACGGCGACGTCGCCGTCGGGTACCGCATCGAGTCGGCGTTCACGAACGGGGACCGGGCGGGATGAACGTTCCCGCCGTCGTGCTCGCCGCCGCGCCCCCGCAGTGGAACGGCCGCCAGCTGGCGGGTAACTGGGACGTGATCTGGTACTACACGGCGCTGCACGCCCGCTACACCGTCATCGCGGTCGTGCTCGGGTGCGTGCTGGCGTTGCCGCTGGCCTACCTCGCCACCCGTCGACGGATCGCATACCCCCTGCTGCTCGGGGTCACCAACGTGATCTATGCGATCCCGGCGCTGACGTTGTTCGTCCTGCTGTCACCATGGCTCGGGTACCTCAACGACAAGCCGATCATCGTGGCGATGGCGCTGTACACGCTCGTGATCCTCGTACGGAACATCGTCGAGGGGATCAGGGCCGTGCCCGACCCGGTGATCCGCGCCGCCGACGGCATGGGCTACCGGCCGCTGCGGCGCTTCGTGTCCGTCGAGCTCCCGCTGGCGTTGCCGGGCATCGTCGCCGGGCTGCGGTTGGCGACGGTGAGCACGGTGTCGTTGATCAGCGTCGGCGCGGTGATCGGCCGAGGGGCGCTCGGGAAGATGTTCACCGACGGCTCGCAGCGGCGGATCACCGTCGAGCTCTGGTCGGCGATGTTCGCTGTCATCGGCCTGGCCCTGCTGTTCGACCTCGTGATCTACGTCGCCGGGCGGCTGGCCACCCCGTGGATGCGGGTCGGCAAGGCCCGGGCATGAGCGCTTCGCTCATGTCGGCGGCGTCCGTCCGGGCGGCCGGGGTCCCGGGATCCGGGGCCGAGATCGACCAGGTCCGCGCCGGGTTCGCAGGCCGACCAGGTGGGCGGGTCGACGACGCGGGACGCGGAGGAGGGGCGGTCGGATGAGCACGATCTGGGAGGGGGTGCAGTGGCTCACCGACCCCGCCAACTGGGACGGGCGCAACGGCATCGGGCGGGCCGTCCTGCAGCACGTCTGGTACTCGTTGATCGCGACGGTGCTGGCGATCGCGATCGCCCTGCCCGTCGGCCTGCTCATCGGCCACACCGGCCGGGGCCGGTTCGTCGCCGCCAACGTCAGTGGGTTGTGGCGGGCGATCCCGACGATCGGGGTCGTGACCCTCGTGTTCAGCTGGCAGCCGCTCACCGTGTGGCCGGTCCTGATCGCGCTCGTCGTGCTGGCGATCCCGCCGATCGTGCTGAACACCGTCGCCGGCATCGACAGCATCCCGCCCGACGTGCGCGACGCCGCCACCGGCATGGGTCTCACCGGGTGGCAGGCGCTGGTCCAGGTCGAGATCCCCAACGCCCTGCCGCTGATCCTGGCCGGTGTGCGGTCGGCCGCCAACCAGGTGATCGCGACCGTGTCGGTCGCCGGCTTCGTCGGCCTCGGGACGCTCGGCGTGTTCATCTTCACCGCTTCGCGGACGTCGCGGGGCGACGTCATGGCCGGGGCGTCGATTGCCATCATCCTGCTCGTGCTGCTCGTCGAGGGCATGTTCGCCCTGCTCCAGCGCCTGATCGTCTCACCCGGCGTGCGGGCCCGCACCCCACGGCGGCTGCGTCGCGCCGCCACCGTGCCGACGCTCAGCGCATTCCCGGCGTCGACGACCGTCACGTGAGTCGAGCGGTCCGAACGCGCACCCCCTGGTTAGCCTGTGGTCCGACCCCCAAGGAGGGCCCGCAACGTGAACATGCGTCGAACGATCCCGCTCGTCCTCGCCCCGCTCCTCGTCCTCGCCGCCGCGGCGTGCGGTGACGACAACAACGACGTCGACTCGGGCTCGGCGGCCACCACGCCGGCCACCTCCGGCGGCACCGAGGCGTCGGCGGCCTCCACGCCGAGCTCGGGTGGGGCCGGCGGCGCGATCGTCGTCGGCTCGGCCAACTTCCCCGAGAGCCAGCTCCTGGCCCAGATCTACGGTCAGGCCCTGGCGACAGCCGGCTTCGACGTCGACTACCAGCTCGACATCGGCGCCCGCGAGGTCTACCTGGCGGCGATCGAGAGCGGCGAGGTCGACCTGCTGCCCGAGTACACCAACTCGCTGCTGTCGTTCCTCGTCATCCAGGACGATCCGAAGGCGCTGCCGACGGCGACCAACGTCGACGAGCAGCTCACCGAGCTCGCCACCGTGCTGCCCGAGGGCCTGGAGGTGCTGACGCCGTCGACGGCCGAGAACAGGGACGTCATCGTGTGCACGCAGGACGTCGCCGACGAGTACGGTCTGGCGACGCTGTCGGATCTCGGCGAGAACGCCTCGAACATCACGATCGGTGCCCCACCCGAGTTCGAGGAGCGGGCGCCGTTCGGCCTCGCCGGCTTCGAAGAGGAGTTCGGTGCCGAGTTCAAGGAGTTCGTCCCGCTCGAGATCGGCGCCCCCATCGCCGATGCGCTGAGCGGCGGGCAGATCGACTGCGGGAACCTGTTCTCGACCGACCCGGTCATCACGACATCGGGCTTCGTCTCGCTCGAGGACGACAAGGGCCTGGTGACGAACGAGGCCGTGCTCCCGCTGGTCCGCACCGAGGTGGTGACCGACGCGCTGACCGCGACGCTCGACGACATCAACGCCCAGCTCGACACCGACGTCCTCAAGGAGCTGATGGTCAAGGTCGGCGCCGATGCCGAGGCGCCGGACGTGGTCGCCAAGGAGTGGCTCGACTCGCTCGGCTGACACGGCGACGCCGTGATCGAGATCCGTGGGCTGACGAAGCGATTCGGCCACGTCGTGGCCGTCGACGACCTCAGCTTCGACGTCCGTCCGGGCCGGGTCACGGGCTTCCTCGGCCCCAACGGGTCGGGCAAGAGCACGACCATGCGCTGCATGCTCGGCCTCGACAAGCCCGAGCGGGGATCGGCGATGTTCGACGGCCGACCGTTCACGGCGCTGCGGACCCCGCTGTTCGAGGTCGGCGCGCTGCTCGACGCCGGTTACGTCCACCCCGCCCGGTCGGGACGCAACCACCTGCGCTGGCTGGCGGCCACGAACGGCGTCGGTCGCCGCCCGGGTGGACGAGGTCCTCGCCCTCGTCGGGCTGACCGAGGTCGCCAAGCGCAAGGTGCGTGGCTACTCGCTGGGGATGCGCCAGCGCCTCGGGCTGGCCGGCGTGCTGCTCGGCGATCCCGGCACGGTCATCCTCGACGAGCCGGCCAACGGCCTCGACCCCGAGGGCATCCGCTGGATCCGCGACGTGCTGGTGCACCTCGCCCGCCAGGGCCGCACCGTGCTGGTCAGCAGCCACCTGCTGTCGGAGATGGCGTTGATGGCCGACGACCTGGTGGTCATCGGGCGCGGTCGGCTCATCGAGCAGGGTCCGGTGGGCCAGTTCATCGACCGGTACTCGACCAGGTGGGTACGGGTGCGGACACCGCAGCCGGCGAAGTTCGCCGAGCACCTGCGCCGCGGCGGGGCGACGTGCGCGCCGGCGGGCCCGGACGGCATCGACGTCCACGGTCTGGCCATCGAGCACGTCGGTGAGCTGGCGGCACAGGTTGGTGCCGTCCTCCACGAGCTGTCGCCGCAGTCCGAGTCACTGGAGGACGCGTTCCTGCGGGCGACGGCCGACGCCCAGGAGTACCGGTCCGGTGCGGCCGCGCCGGCACCGGCGGGGCCGCCCGGCACGCCGTTCGCCCCACCCGGGGGTTCCGCGTGATCGCCGCCATCCGCGCCGAGTGGATCAAGCTCTCCACGGTCACCGTCACGTGGGTCCTGGCCATCCTCGCGATCGCCTTCCCCCTCGTGATCACCATCCTCACCGCCGCGCTCGGCGAGGACCTCGATCGCACCGCCGTCGCCGACGTCCTCGCCGGCACGACGATCGTGTCGGCCCTGCTGCTCGGCGTCGTGGCCAGCCTGTCCATCACCGGGGAGTTCGGCCACGGGACGATCCGGCCGACGTTCGCCGCGCCTGCCGGATCGGTGGCGGGCACTGCTCGCCAAGCCGATCGTCCAGGTCTCGCTCACCGTCGTCGTGGTCGCCCTGGTGGTCGTCGTGGGCTACGCAGTCGGCGACGCACTCGTCGATTCGCCCTCGACGCTGGATGACGGTGCCGGTGCCGCGCTCGTCGGCGTCCTGGTCCTCGCCGTCGGCCTGACCTTGCTCGGGCTCGGCCTCGGCATGTTGATCCGCAACAGCGCGGCGACGATCTGCGGGTTGCTGCTGTGGCCGCTGATCGCCGAGAACCTGCTCGCCGGCCTGCTGACCGTCGTCGGTGCCGAGGGCGGCGTCAAGTTCCTGCCCTACGTGGCCGGCCTCAACATGGCGATTCGTGACACGCCCGACGACTCGCTCGGCCGGGTCGGGGGCGGGGCGTACTTCATGGCCTGGGTCGTCGTGCTCTTCGTGGCCGGCCTGCTGCGCACCCACCGCCGCGACGCCTGACCGGGCGATCGCGCCAACTTGTGTAAGAAACCCGCGCCCCAGCGCGGTTTGGTTACACAAGTTGGCGGGGAGCGGCGGTCAGCGGGCGCGGAGCTCGAGGCGGTCGCGCTGGGTGATCGTGTACTGGCGGTCGCGCTGGTCGAGCCAACCGAGGCGGATGAAGCTGGCGATCGCCTTGTTGACCCGCTCGCGCGACGCGCCGACCATGCCGGCCAGCTCCTCCTGGGTGACGGGCAGCGTGAACTGGTCGCTGCCGTCGGCCAGCTCGAGGAGCCGCTTGGCCGTGCGCCCGGTGACGTCGAGGAACACCGAGTCGGCGAGCGCCTCGTCCATCGCCCGCAGGCGCTGGGCGAGCAGCCGGGTGACGTTCCACAGCAGCCGCGGATGGTCCTCGAACATCTGCAGGACGGGGGCGTACGGGATGGCCAGCACGCTCGACGGTTCGAGTGCCCGGGCCATCGCCGAGCGGGGCCGGTCGTCGAGCAGGCCGAGCTCACCGAACAGGTCGCCCGGCTCCATCAGGGCCACGACGCTCTCGCGCCGGTCGATGGGGTTGGCGATCGCGATCGCCAACCGGCCCCTGGTCACCACGTACAACGCGTCGGGTGGATCGCCTTCGGCGAAGAGCGTGTCGCCCCGCACGAGCTGGCGGTCGGTGCCGTTGGCGGCCAGCGTGTCGAGGGTGACGTCGTCGGCATCGGCGAAGAAGTCGGTACGCGCCAGGACGTCCCGGTGGACGAAGTGATCGTGCGCCATGCGCCAGGCAGGGTACTACCCTGCCCCTGTGACCGACGTCGCCGGTGAGGTGGTCTGGACCGTCGTGGTCGGAGCCGGCGGCGGCCTGCGGTTCGGGGCCGCGAAGCAGTACGAACCCCTGGGTGAAGGCCGTGTGATCGACGTCGCGGTGGCGACGGCGCGGCGAGCGAGCGACGGTGTCGTGGTCGTCGTGCCACCCGCCGATGCCGAGCGCGAGCGGGCCGTTGGCGGTGGTGCGACGCGGAGCGGATCGGTGCGCGCCGGCGTGGCCGCGGTCCCTGACGAGGCGACGATCGTCTGCGTCCACGACGCCGCCCGCCCGCTGGCGACGGTCGAGCTGTTCGCCAGCGTGGTCGCCGCGGTCCACGACGGTGCCGACGCCGTCGTACCGGCGGTCGACGTGCCGGACACGATCAAGGTGGTCGATGCCGACGGCGCCGTCGTCGAGACGCCCGACCGGTCGACGCTCGTCGCCGTCCAGACCCCGCAGGCGTTCCGGGCCGCCGTGCTGCGGCGGGCGTTGGCGTCCGGCGCCGAGGGCACGGACGACGCCGCCCTCGTGGAGCGGTTCGGCGGTCGCGTCGTGACGGTGCCCGGTGAGTCGTGGAACCGCAAGATCACCGGGCCCGACGACCTCGATTGGGCGCGTCGCTGGTTGGCCGGCCGCGTGCCTCGATGACGGCGCTCCAGGTCCGCGTCGGGCAGGGCTTCGACATCCATCGCACGGGTGACGACGAGGGGCGGCCCCTCGTCCTGGGGGGCTGCCAGTTCCCTGGCCTCCCGGGGCTCGTCGGCCACAGCGACGGTGATGCCGTGGCCCACGCCGTGGCCGAGGCGTTGCTCGGCGCGGCCGGGCTCGGCGACATCGGGCAGCGGTTCCCCGACACCGATCCGCGCTACGCCGGTGCCGATTCGCTCCTGTTGCTCCGCGATGTCGCCGCCGCCGTCGCCGCCGAGGGCTGGTCGATCGGCAACGCCGATTGCTCGGTGATCTGCGAACGCCCCAGACTGTCGCCGATGCGTGAGGAGATGCAGCACCGGCTGACGGACGCGGTCGGTGCCCCGGTCACCGTGAAGGGTCGTCGGCCCGAAGGCCTCGGCGCGCTCGGTCGGGACGAGGGGATCGCCTGCTTCGCGGTCGCGGTGCTGGTGAAGGGCGCCACGTGAACGCGGCGCGACGGCCGCCGTCGGGTGGAGGTGGCGGCGGGGGGCGCGGCCGCCCGAACGACGGTCGATCAGGCGGCGGCCGCGGATCTGGCTCGCCCCGCCCGTCTGGCGCGGCTGGGGGCAAGTCCGGCGCAGCCGGCGGCAGGGGGAGTGGGGCCGGCGGTCGCCGGGCGCCCGCCCGGGGCCGGGCTGCGCCACCCGCCAAGCAGACCGGCCCGCGCACGACGGCGGGTCGCCGCAGCGGCGCGACCGCCGGTCCGGCTCCGCGCTCGCGCGGGGCCGGCCGCACGGGTCCGGTCCGGCGCGAGGTGCCCGATCCGCACCCGGCGCGCGGTGCCAAGGGCCTGGGCGGAGAGCAGGTCGAGGGTCGCCAAGCGGTGCGCGAGCTGCTGATCGCCGGGCGCCGCAAGGTGCACGAGGTGTGGATCTCGACCGAGCTCATCGGTCGAGACGGCACGCCCGACGACGGCGTCGCCGACATCGTGGCCCTCGCCGGGGCCAACCGCGTCCCGATCGCCCACGTCGCACGCACGAAGCTCGACCACACGGCGCGCAGCGAGGCGCCGCAGGGCGTGCTGGCCATGGCGGCGGCGCTGCCCGAGGCCGAGCTCGACGACTTGCTGAGGCGCCGACCGGGTCGGGCGCCGTTCCTCGTCGCGATCGACGGCGTCACCGACCCCGGCAACCTCGGCGCGATCATCCGCAACTGTGACGGCGCCGGTGTGGGTGGCGTCCTCGTGCCCCGCCACCGCGCCGTCCACGTGACGCCGACCGTCGCCAAGGCGTCTGCCGGGGCGATCGAGCACGTGCCGATCGCGCTCGTGAGCGGGATGCCGGCGACGCTCAGCCGGCTCCGGGACGCGGGGATCTGGGTGGTGGGGCTCGACGACGCCGCCGATCGGTCGCTGTTCGACATCGGCGAGCTCGCCGTCGAGGGCATCTGCCTCGTGCTGGGCGCCGAGGGCGCTGGGCTGTCGCGGCTCGTCCGGGAGCGGTGCGACGTCGTCGTCAGCATCCCGATGCGGGGTCGCGTCGGGTCGTTGAACGTGTCGGCGGCGGCTGCCCTGGCGACCTACGAGGTCGCCCGACACCGCGCCTGACCGGCGAGCGGTCAGGCCCGGTGGTGCCCGGGTGTGGACGGTCGTCGTTCGGGTGTTCCTCGCGTCGACCGTCCCCGCCGCCTGGGCGATCTGTGCTGGGTGACGGCCCCCGGCGCGGCGCGCGCGGGCCTCGGCGCATCGGCCTCGGCCCGCGCCAGCGGGCCGCGGCAGGATCAGCACCGCGGCGCGGACTATCCGGGGCGCTGAGACGCGGAGATGGCGAGCACGGATCGCCACCGGAGGGTGGCGTCGACGCGCTGCCAGAGGAAGATGACCAGGGCGACCGCGGCGGCGATGGGTGCGACGGGTGTGGCGGACACGTCGAGGGGCGGGATCAGCGGGTCGGGGGAGCTCGATCGGCGCACCGCCGAGCAGTCCGTCGGGACCGTCGGCGTCGGCCCGATCGGCGCCCCCAGGATGAGCAGCACGACGACGGCGACGAGGCCGTGAGCACGAGGACGGCGGCGCGCCGCAACCACCTGGTCATCGTCACCATGGGTCGCCAGTCGTCGGGGATCACATCGTGGTCCTCATCCGATGTTCGGACCAGATCGCGACGCAGATTGGCGCGGGCACCCGATCACTCGGACCCGTCACGACAGCGGGAACCGCCACCACCGGGTTCCGGCGGACCGGAACCCGGTGGCCAGGGATCTCGGACCACGGGTCCGCGCCGGCTGGGCCGACAGCGCATGGTCCGTTCGCCGCCTGTTTCCTCGGTGGTTCGCACGATCGGGCGGGACGGATTGGTCGAGATCGGGAAAATCCTCGCCGCCTCCGGTGTCGGGCCCCGCCGTGGCCCCGGGGGCAAGATGTGCCGTGCGGCGTTCGGCGGGTACGGCGACGCCGAGCCCTGACTGCGTCCACCGGCGGATCGGGCGGGATGTACACCGTGACCTGGCGACTACCGCTCGTGGAACGGCCGGCACCGTCACGCCGGCCTCAGGGGTGCAGGAGTCGTGACGCCGCCGTCGCCGGGGCCGCGTCCGGGCCGGCGCCGTCCTCCGGGGCGGGGTCGAGGACCGCCGGGTCGAGCACGGCCTGGCACGACGAGCAGCGGACGTACTCGCGTCGCGTCGTCAGCGGCCACACCGGGAACGACGACACGCTGATCCAGTCCTTCACACTGGCGTGGGTGTAGTGCCGGGTGGCGTCGCAGATCGGGCAGTGCATGTACCCGGCGCCGAGGTGGCGCATCCGGGACTGGTGGCCGATGCAGCTCATCGTGGTGTTCCGTTTCCTCGAGTTCCTTCTCGTCGGGTGCAACGTCAACACCATGGTTTACATTCCACCATGGTCATGACAATTCCACGGCTTCATGTATGCTGCCGACGATGACGACACGGGTGCTCGATCGCGACGGCGCGGTCATCGTGGGACCGCCCGGCGGACCCACCCACACCATCCCTACCCGCTTCCTGGTCGCCGTCACCGAGGTCCCGCCCTACGACCTGCTGATGGACGTGACGTGGGATCCGCAGCTCGGCCGTCACACGCTCCACGAGCTCACGCTGACCGAACAGTCCGGCGGGGAGTACGTGCGGATGTCCCGGATCAACCAGCTGGCGTTGGCCGACATCATCGAGCGGGCGCTCACCGACGACGTCGTGGGGCCGGACGGCTGGTCGCGCATCGTGGATGCCCACCCCGACGCCGACCCGGTGGCCGTCGATGCCCTCGTCTACCGGTTGGCCTTCGCCCTCGGTGGCCAGCGGCCGGCGGCCACGATCGCCGTCGCCCGCGGCCTGTCGCCCGCCTCCGGTGCCAAGCGGGCCGGCAACGCCCGCCAAGCCGGGCTGATCCCGCCGGCCGAGCCGGGACGCGCCGTCGGCTGAGCCGCCGCACCGACTCGACAGCGCCGTCACCCGTCCCGTAAAATCATGCGCATCAATTCCGTTGCAGTGACCCCGGAGCGCGGGGTGTGACGATCGACCTCGCCGCCGGGCGCAGCGTGCCCTGGCTGCTCGCGTCGTGGGCGCAACGCCGACCGGACCACCCGTTCCTGGTGTGGGAGCCGTTCGACGGCCGGCGCCGGACGTGGACGTACGCCGAGTTCGCGCTCGAGACCGCCCGCCTGGCGACGGGGCTTCGGCGCCGCGGTGTCGGGCCCGGCGACCGGGTGCTGCTGCACATGGAGAACTGCCCCGAGTTCGTCCTCGGGTGGCTGGCGTGCGCCGAGCTCGGCGCGGTCGCGGTGTGCACGAACACGAGGTCGACGCGCTCGGAGATCTCGTACTTCGCCGAGCACGCTGCCGTCGTCGCCGCGCTCACCCAGCCCGCCTTCATCGCGGACGTCGAAGCCGCCGCCACCGGTGCCCGGTGGGTCGCCGTCACCGGCGAGCCGGGCGGCGGTCGGTTGGCGCTCGACGAGCTGCTGGATGGTCCGGAGCCCTTCGAGGGGCCGCCGCCGCTGCCGACGGCGCCGGTCTCGGTCCAGTACACGTCAGGCACGACGGCGCGCCCGAAGGCCGTCGTGTGGACGCATGCGAACGCGCTCTTCGGCGCCAAGGTGAGCGCCGCGCACGAGGGGCTCACCGGCGCCGACGTCCAGCTCGTGCACCTGCCGCTGTTCCACACCAACGCGCAGATGTACTCCTTGCTGGCGACGCTGTGGACCGGGGCCACCGCCGTGCTCCAGCCCCGCTTCTCGGCGTCGCGCTTCTGGGATGTCGCCGTCGCCAACCACTGCACGTTCACGAGCGTCGTGCCGTTCTGCGTCAAGGCGCTGGCCGCCCAAGGCGACCCGCCGCCGCACCACTTCCGGCTGTGGGCGAGCGGCGTCGGCCGGCCGCCCGAGGACGACCTGTTCGGCGTCCGCACGATCGGCTGGTTCGGCATGACCGAGACCGTGACCCACTGCCTCGTGGACGACGTCGAGCACCCCGGACGACGCGGCGGCATGGGTCGCCCGGCGCCCGAGTACGGGGTCCGGCTCGTGGACGACGACCGGCGGCCTGTCGGCGTGGACGAGCCCGGCCACCTCGAGATCCGTGGTGTGCCGGGCCTGTCGCTGTTCGCCGGCTACCTCGGCGACGACGCGGCGACGGCGGCGGCCTACACCGCGGACGGGTGGTTCGTCACCGGTGACCTGGCCTGCCGACACGCCGACGGCCACTTCACGTTCGCCGGCCGGGAGAAGGACATGATGAAGGTCGGTGGGGAGAACGTCGCCGCGGCCGAGGTCGAAGCGGTCATCGTCGCCCTCGACGGCGTCACCGAGGTCGCCGTCGTCGGGCGTCCCGACGACATGCTGAGCGAGGTCCCGGTGGCGTTCGTCATCGCCGCCGACCCGTCTCCGGCACTGCGCGAGCAGATCGACGCCACCTGCCGTGAACGGCTCGCCGCGTTCAAGGTGCCGCGTGACGTGCGCTTCGTGTCCGAGCTGCCCCGCGCGACGCTGAACAAGGTGGCCAAGGGCCAGCTCCGCGGCGACCTCGCCGCCGAGCACGCGGCGACGCCCGCCGCACCGGCCTGAGGCGGCGACCGTCAGCGGCGGGCGGCGTCGGTCGAGCCGGTCCGGATGACGTCGATCGGATGGTCGCCGGCGTCGGGATGGTGCTCCTCCCACCACTCCCGCAGCGTGCGGCGGTACTCGTCCATGCGCCGCTCGGCCTCGGCGACGTCGCGGCTGGCGATGGCGCGGAAGACGCCGGCCCGCAGGGTGACCGAGAGCTCGCGCCACTCCCGCGCCACGCCCTCGGCGAACATCAGCTCGGACGTGGAGGACTGGATGGCGCCGATCAGGATCTGCAGCGACCGGTTGCCGGACGCCGCCGTGAGCACCCGGTAGAAGCGCTCGTTGTGCATGATGTACGCGTCGATGTCGTCGAGGCTCTCGCTCATGCCGCGGATCGTCTGTCCGAGGGCCAGGACGTCCTCGTCGGACATCTCCCTCGCCGCCAGCCCGGCGACGAGCGTGTCCAGGACCTGGCGGGTCTCGAAGACGTCGAGCAGGCTGACCCCCTCGAACTGCATGACGAGGCCGAGGTGGTCGCCGATCGAGCGGATGTCGGGCCGGGTCGCCACGGGGCCGCCGTTGCGGCCCCGCTTCATGCGGACCGCGCCCCAGCCCTCGAGGATGCGCAGGGCCTCACGCACCGTCGAGCGCCCCACCTGGTAGCGCTCGGCCATGTCGGCCTCGTTCGGCAGCATGCTGCCTTCCGCGTACCGGCCGTCGAGGAGCTCACCGGCGATGACGCGGGCGACGCGTTCAGCTGCGTTCACCGCACCATCTCACCATCGATGGGCACGATGTCCTCGCGCGGTCGGCGCCCCGGCGGGGCCATCCGCCGCGGTGCCGAGGACGCGTCACTCCGGCGCAGCCTCCCGGCGCATCAACTCGAACACGATCCCGCCCACCCGGGCGAACGCGAAGCGGCAGCGCTCGTTGGTGCCGAACGGCGTCACGACGTGGATGTCGGTGACCGGGATGCCGCGCTCCTGGCACTGCGCGACGGCGTCTTCGAGGTTCGGCACGCCGAGTGCGACGGCCCAGATGTGCGGCTCCTCGCCGCTGAACACCTGGAACCGGCGGCTCACGTCCAACTCGCCGACGTTCCACCCGCCCGTGCCGTCGGCACCGCGTGTGGTGTAGACCTGCTCGAGTGGGAGGTACCCGCTGCCGTCGTCGTGCGGTGGGTGAGGCTCGGCCGGTGGTTGACCGACGCCGAACATGCCGAGCGGTCCCTGGCCGCCGAGCGTCTCGACCCTCCCGCGGCCCTGCGGCACTCCGGCGATCTGCGTCAGGAAGTCGTTGACCGCGTCGGGGTCCGGCGTCACGAGCTTGATGTGGTTGACGCCGGCGGGCATGTCGAGGAGTTCACCGGGGGCCGCCGCAGGCGGGTACTCCGTGCGGTGCGGCAATGTCGTGTCGGTGTCGGTCATGGCTGGTCTCCTTGTGAGTCGGCGGTCGGACGATGTCGGGTGGGTGAGCCGAGCGAGCCTCGAGCGAGCGAACGAGGTTGCTCGGGTGAGCCGAGCGAGCCTCGAGCGAGCGAACGAGGTTGCTCGGGTGAGCCGAGCGATCCCCTCGAGCGAACGAGGTCGCTCGGGCTCAGTCGAGGTTGAACAGCCGCCGGGCGTTCCCGCGGACGACCTTCTCGACGTCCTCCGGGCTGAGGCCCTGGGTCTCCTGCTCGGCGACGGTCTGGCAGTCCGGCCAGGTGGAGTCGCCGTGCGGGTAGTCGGTCTCGAACATGACGTTGTCGACCCCGATCTGGTCGATCACGCTCACGCCGAAGCGGTCCTCGAAGAACGTCACATAGATGTTCGACGTGAAGTACGTGCTCGGCGGGTTGTCCATCACCTCGCGGATCCCGGTGTAGGAGCCGTTGAACTCCCACAGCCGATCGATGCGGCCGAGGACGTAGGGGATCCAGCCGATCTGGCACTCGGACAGGCACAGCTTCAGGTCGGGGAAGCGGATCGGCATGCCCGCGAACAACCAGTCGATCATCGCCATCGCCGAGTTCAGCGCCGGGGTCACGTGGACGACGGCGAGCGGGGCCTCGGGCGCGGTGTTGGGCAGCTTGGAGCTCGACCCGACGTGCTCGCACACGACGATGCCGTTGTCCTGGCAGGCCTGGAACATCGGGTCCCAGTGGTCGGTGTAGATCGACGGCAGGTCCAGCTGCACGGGGTTCTCGGAGAACGTCAGCGCCTTCATTCCCTTCGCCGCGCAGCGGCGGACCTCGGCGGCGGCGAGCTCCGGGTCCCACAGGGGCACGATGCCGCACGGGATCAGCCGTCCGTTGGACGGTCCGCACCATTCGTCGAGGATGAAGTCGTTGTAGGCGGTCACGCAGGCGGCGCCCAGGTCCTTGTCCTTGGCCCACAGGAAGCGCTGGCCGCAAAATCGCACGAACGTGTTGGGGAAGCAGATCGAGGCCTCGATGCCGGCGACGTCCATGTCGGCGATGCGGGCGTCGCGGTCGTAGCAGCCCTTGCGCATGTCGTCGTAGGAGATGAGGCGGTCGCTGATCGCGTCGCGCGGGTAGCCGACGGCGGCGACCGTCTGGCCGATCGTCGTCCTCGTGTCCTCGAAGTGCCAGACGTCGATCTCGGGCATGTCGTCGGACTGCACGTAGGTCGTCGCGGTCGGACCGTGGGCGCCGGGCAGGAGACCGCCGCGCTCGCGCACGACCCGCGGACCTTCGGCGAGGTACTTGCTCGCCAGCCGGCTCGTCCACAGGTCGGGCGGCTCGCACAAGTGGTCGTCGGGTGAGACGATCGTGGGGAAGGTCATGGCGTTCCTTTGCTCTGAGGTGGGGCGACGTCAACCGCCCGTCGGTGCGGTGTCCTGCGCATCTCCCGTGTCCTGCCGTCATCCGCCCGTCGCTGCTCGCCAGCGGGCCGGCCGGTTGGCCTCGACGACGGCTGCCACCTCGTCGAGGTCGCGGCCCTCGGCGATGACGACCAGGCGGTCGACGCCGGCGTCGATGAAGGCGTCGACGAGCTGGTCGTCGAGCGGTGCCGTGGGCGTGATCGTGATCTCGATGTCCGTCGGGTCGCGTCCGGCCTCCTTGGCCAGGTCCCGGATGAGCGCCACGGCACTCGTGGTCGCCGCGACGTCGAGGCGGTAGCCGTACCAGCCGTCACCGAACGCGACGGCCCGGCGCATCCCGGCCGGTGAGTTCCCGCCGACGACGATCGGGGGCCCGCCCGGCTGGCTGGGCCGGGGGTGCGCGTCGATGCCGTCGAAGGAGACGAACCGGCCGGCGAACGTCGGCACCTCGTCGCGCCACAGGCTGAGCAGGGCGGCGAGGTGCTCGGTCGCCTGGGCGCCCCGGGTGCGGGGATCGACGCCCAGGGCCCGCAGCTCGGGTTCGATGTAGCCGACGCCGACGCCGGCGATCAGCCGACCGCCGCTGAGCACGTCGAGCGATGCCAGCTCCTTGGCCAGCTGCACCGGGTGCCGTTGCGGGAGCAGCAGGACGCCGGTGGCGAGCCGGATCGTCGATGTCGCCCCCGCCAGGTACGTCGAGCGCGACGATCGGGTCGAGGAACGGGTGGTCCGGTGCCCGGTGCGACGGCGGCGCTTGCGGTCGCGGCAGCGCCATGTGCTCGCCGGTCCACAGCGACTCGAAGCCGAGGTCCTCGGCGAACCGGGCGACCGACGTCGCGCCCGGCGACGCCATCGCACCGAGGCCGGCACCGTAGAGCCCGAACCTCACAGCGGCTCCTGTTCGCTCACGCGGTCTGGCGTTCCTGACGCGACGCAGCGGGCGCGCTCGCTCACACCGTCTCCCGTTCGCTCGCACCGATCGCTGTCCGCGACGCGATCAACCAGACACGCTCGCTCACACCGCGGCCGGCTCGTGGTCGCTCGGCAGCCCGACGTCGGAGGCGGCCAGCATGTCGTCGGGCGGGACCGGGTGCTGGAACAGCTCGGCCGCGTTGCCGTAGCAGATGCGGCGGATCATCTCCGGTGTCGTGCCGGCCGGGAACATCTCCCGGAGCAGTCCCTGCACGTGTGGCCACGTGCTGTCGCGGTGCGGGTAGTCGCTCTCGACCATCAGCTTCGTTCGGGACCGACGAGGTCGATCTCCCGGTAGGCGGCCGGGTCCTCGATCGAGGCGTACCAGAAGTTGCGGCGCAGCACCTCGACGGGGTCGGGATCGTTGCGGCTCCACGCCGCGTCGGCGGCGTCGACCTGGCTTCCAGGCCCGGCTGAGCCGCTCGGCGACCATCGGCACCCACGACGCGCCGGCTTCCGACAGCACGATCTTGATCTCCGGGAAGCGCAGCGGCACCTTCGAGTAGATCCAGTCGACGGTCGCCGCGATCCCGCTCAGGGGGAAGAGGGCGACGACGACGTCCTGCGGGCTGTCGGTCGACGGACACGTGTCACGCGTCCCGAGGAGCCGACGTGCAGGTTGATGACCGTCCCGGTCTCCTCGCAGGCGGCGAAGAACGGGTCCCAGTGGCTGGTGTGGATCGACGGGTACCCGAGGCCCTGCGGGTTCTCCGAGAAGCTGACCGCGTGGCAGCCCCGCTCGGCGTTGCGGCGGATCTCCTGGCGCCGCCAGCTCCGGGATCGCGCAGCCAGGTCAGCTGGCACGGGATGTAGCGCTGCCGGTCGGTGGCGCACCACTCCTCGATCATCCAGTCGTTGTAGGCCTGGACGCTGCGGTAGCCGACCGCTCGTCGGCGATCTGCGGACAGCCGCGTGCCGGCGAAACCCCACGCGATCGACGGGAAGCACAGCGAGGCCCAGATGCCGCACAGGTCCATGTCGGCGAGCCGGCGGCGGGGATCGGTGACGCCGGGGCGGAAGTCCTCGCTGCTTCTGGGCGCAGTTGTTCCACTCCGACTGCGGACGGCCGACGGCGCCGTCCGCCGTGATCAACGGGTACGCCGTGCCGGCGATCGACCCAGAACGGGATGCCGTCGTCGTCCTCGACGACCCTCGGCGCGTCCGTCCAGCATGGCCGCCGGCATCCGCGACGCGAACAGGTCGAACGGCTCCATCGCGTGGTCGTCGACCGAGATGATCGGGCACAGGATCCTGCTCCGGCTCCGGCTCGGGGAGGAACGTCACCGACGCCCGCACCGGCGCTCGGCGGTCCGCGTCGCGGCCGGGCTCCATGCCGGCGCCGATCTTCAGGGCGTTCGGTCTCGCGTCGACATCAGCTCCAGCACCGACGGGTCGCGGGCCAGTTCCTGGCGGATCATCATCTCGAGCATGTGGGAGATGCCCCCTTCTCTCGTCGACGTCGCGGCGAGTCCCTTGGCGATGTGCGTCGGGGTACGGCGTGCCCGCCGCCTGCCGTCTCCACCATCCAGCCGAGCCGGCAGCGCCACGCGAGCATCGCGGCGCGCTGGTAGGCCATGCGCATCGTCGGCCCGACCACGAGCACGCCGTGGTTGGCCAGGATGGCGATGTTGCGGTCGCCGAGGGCCATCGCGTTGTTCACGGCGATGCTCTCGGCGGCGACGATCCCGTCGTAGTCGGAGAAGATCGCCACGTCGTCCTCGTCGATGTAGCAGGCCATCTGGTCGTAGCGCCGGGGCAACCGGTGTTGGGCGGCGGCCACGGCGACCCAGCGTCGGATGGTTGTGCAGCACCCAGCGGATGTCGGGACGGAGGTCGTGCACGGCGACGTGCAGCGGGATCGCCGGGGTGACGCTCCAGTCCCCTTCGAGTCGCTCGCCCCGCTCGTTCATCCGCAGCACGTCCGACGCCCGGACCTCGCTCCACGCCAGCTCCCACGGATCCACGAGGAACGAGCCGTCGTCGAGCCGGTACGTGATGTGACCGAGGTTGTGGTCGTTGTACCCCTCGGTGTGCAGCACCCGGGCCAGCAGCGCCAGCTGCTGGCGAGGTTCCAACGCTTCGAGGTCGACGTGCCGCACATCGGTCGTTGCAGCTGACCTGGTTCATGTGGTGCGGGCTCCTTCGTGGTGTGCCGGGCACGAGGTCGCCACGCGTGCACCCCGCCCGGCGCGATGACGCTCGTTCCCCGGCCGGCTCCGTGATTTCTAGTATGGACGCGGGGCCAACGTCAAGTCGAGATGCACATGTTTTCGACAGCATAGCGAAATATGATACAGCATAGCTTATCGTCGTCGGCGGATCGAATCAGGTGCCGGTCGAGATCGAGCGGCCGTGGTCAGCCGCCGACCGACCCAGGCTGCGGCGGCCGGGCGGCGGCCCACGGGCGGGCCCGCTCGAACGCCCGGCACGCCCTCAGCAACAGGGCCTCGTCGTCGGGCCGGGCCATCAGCTGCAGGCCGACCGGGAACCCGTCGACGAAGCCGGCGGGCACCGTCGCCGCGGCGTACCCGGAGGCAGTTGGCGATGTGCGTGTACTCGACGTAGTCGGGCGCCGTGACGTTGGGTTCGCCACAGACGAACGCCGGCCTGGAGATCACCGGGCTGAGCAGCAGGTCGTAGTCACGGAAGACGTCTTCGACGTGGTCGATCGGCCGGTCGCGGACGTCGGGGTGGATCGCCACCGAGTACTCGAGCGGTGTCGGCGGCAGGCTGCGATCCTTCACGTAGATGCACAACTGCTCCCATCGCTGCGGATCGGCGCGGAGCTCGGCGAGCAGGTCGTCGAGCCCGAAGAAGTCCGGGTAGTCGCGGAACCGCGCGGACACCTGGGCCATCGAATGCCGCTGGTCGGGGTGGAGCAGATCGAACGTGTCCTCGATGCGCAGGTCCGGCTCGGCGTACCGCGCGCCGAGCTCGACGGAAGGCCTGCGCCGCCTCGTGCACGACGTCGACGACCCTGGGGTCCGTGGGGGTGATCCGACCGAAGTCCGCCGACCAGGCGATCCGCAGGCCGGCGACGCCGTCGTCGAGGCCCGTCTTCGTAGTCCGGCGATGACGTGCGTGGCGCTGTAGGGATCGTCCGGATCGGGGGGCGCGAGGATGGTCAGGAACCGCGCCGCGTCGCGCACGTCGCGCGTCATCGGGCCGATCCCGTGGCCCGGGAAGATGTACGTGCTCGGTCCCTCGGGGCACCCGGCCGCGGCTCGGCAGGATGCCGAAGACACCGCTGAACGCGGCCGGGATCCGGATCGATCCGCCGCCGTCGGTGCCGATCGACACCGGACCGACGCCGACGCTGACCGTCACCCCCGACCCGCCGCTCGACCCGCCGGAGGTCCGGGAGCGGTCCCAGGCGTTGCGCGTCTCGGGCACCGAGCCGGTTCACGGACCGGCGGAACATCCCGAACTCGGGCAGGTTGGTCTTCCCGAAGATCACCGCCCCTGCGGCCCGGAGGCGCATCGACGGGGTCGAGTCGACGTCGGGGACGAAGTCGCGAACGCGAGTGACCCGTTCGTCGTCCGGATGCCCTTGGTCCAGATGTTGTCCTTCATCGACACCGGGATCCCGTCGATCCGGGCTGAGCGGACTCGCCCTGCAGGTACCGCTGCTCCGACGCCTTCGCCGCCGCCGGCGGCCTGCTCGCGAGCGACGGTGATGTACATCGACAGCAGCGGGTTCAGCCGTCGAGTCGATCCAGCGTGGCCTCGAGCAACTCGACCGGGCGAGAGCTCCTTGGTCGATGAGCATCTCGTGCAGGCGCCACGCCGGGCGTCCAGTGCAGTTCGGTCATCGTGTACCCACGTCCTTCCTTGAGGGTCGGTCGGTCAGCTCTGGGCCGCCGTCAGCATGACCGCCGCCGGGTCGTGGTAGAAGCTTCCGCCGGCGACGAGGGCGACGCTCGGCGTCGGCGATCTGGCGCTCACCGCACGTCCCGCGGAGCTGCCGGACGGCCTCGGCGAAGTAGTTGAACCCGCCGGCCCGTCCCTGCGAGAGGCTCCCGCCGTTCGAGCTGACGAACGTCCGCCCGTTGAGCTTGAGCAAGGCGTCGTCCTCGCATCCACGACGACGCGAGGAAGTCGCCGGCCTCGCCCGGACCGCAGAACCCGCTGGCCTCGACCATGGCGATCGCGTTGACCGTGTACCCGTCGTAGGGGATGAACAGGTCGAGGTCCTCGCGCCGCACGTCGGTGCGGGCCCAGCAGCCCCTGCATCGTCACCCAGGGGCTGGTCTTCGTCCAGCCGAGGCCCTGCTCGTAGTACTCACCGACGCGCTGGCCGCCGAGCGACATGGCGTCGATGTAGACGGCCTGGCCGCGCCATGTCGGCGGCGCGCTCCGCGGTCGTGAGGATCAACGCCTCCCCGCAGTCCACCGGGACGTCCATGTCGAGCATCCGCATCGGTGCCCAGATCGTCACGCGACGACAGGTAGTCGTCCATCGTGATCGGCGTGCGGGCGATGGCGTTGGGGTTCTTCGAGGCGTGGGTGCGGTTGTTCACGGCGATGCGCCCGAATGCCTCCTGGGACGCGCCGTACTCGTGCTGGTAGCGCCGCATCCATGCCGCGTACGGCTCGCCGGAGTGGTACCACCGCTCGGCGAGGTCGTCGGTCGTCCACCGCGCCCGCCGCCCTCGCGGGTGACCAGGCGGCGGAACGGGTCGTTGCCGGCCGATCGGGACATCCCGGGCGTGCGGATGTACGACTGCACGATCAAGCAGACGTCGCACAGCCCGCTGAAGACCGCCTGGGCGGCGTAGACGAAGCACGCAGCCCAGCCACCAGTTCAGGACCCACGTCGTCTGGTCGATGCCGAGCCCGCCCTGCACGGCCAGGTAGCTGGAGTTCCCGATCGAGAAGACGTCGCTCGCCGGACCCGCAGATCCCGTCGATCTCGTTCTTGTCGATGCCGGCGTCCTCGATCGCCCTGATCGAGGCCTCCAGGCCGAGCGAGAGGTGTGAACGCCGCAGGTCGCGTCCGTACTGGGTCGAGCCGACGCCGACGACGGCGACCTGTCCCCGGAGTGGGTTGCGTGCCATCGATCGGTCCTTCAGGCCTGCTCGACGGAGCCGAGAGGCTCGCTCGGACTCGCCCACCAGCCGGAATCGGGCCGACGGGGCCGGTTCGGTGTCGAGCCAGCAGAGCTCGACCGCCTGCCCGATGGCCAGGTCCTCGATGCTGCAGTCGACGACGGACGAGAGGTACCGCAGACCCGACCTGCTCTTCGAGCTCCACGCGACCAGCGGCAGCGGCTCGTCGGCGAGCGGGCCCTCGGCGACACGGGGTCTGGACGACGACGGTGAACATGTAGATGACGCCCCGACCGCTGACCTCGGTCGGCGTCACATCCCACGACCAGCACTCCGGGCACAGCGGGCGGTGGGGATAGATCCAGTACCCGCACTGCTGACACTGGTTGACGAGCAGACGGCGCTCGAGCAGCCCGCGGTAGTGGGTGACGTTGTCGTGGTTGATCATCGTGTTCGGGAACCGGCCGAACACCTCGAGCTCGTCATCCATCGAGGGCCTCCTCGGGCGTCGTCGTTCGCTCGCTCGGGAACTCGCACGGCTCGCCGGCGCCCGTCAGCGAGCTGGCCGAGCCCGCGACCGTGTTCCACGACGGAGCGCAAGGCGGCGGCCACGTCCGTCTCGTGCACGTGCAGGAAGTCGAAGCCGGCGCGGCGGGCGAAGTGGGCATCGACGTCCGTGTCGCCGACGTGGAGGAACGTCGGCGACGACCACGCTCGCCGGAGCTCGCTGAGGTCGGGCTTGTGGCACACGAATGCCGGCTCGAGCGCGGCGTCACGCCAGAGGGTGAGCTGCTCCAGCCGGGTGCGGTCCGAGCAGCTCCCGACGAGGTAGCCCCGCGCCTGCAAGCCGGTCACCAGCGACGGCGAGAGTGGGCCGGCCGGATCACCGAACGCCATCGTCCCGTCGAGATCGAGGCTGACCACACCGGCCACCGAGCCACCTCGTTCGCTCGCTCGAGGACTCGCTCGGCTCACGCCGACCGTCGCCGGCGCCGGGTCGCTCACCGCGCACCGGCCGGTGCCGGCTCGGACCGGGCCCGTTCCTGCATCAGCTTGCGGTCCCGCTTGCCGTTGGCGAGGTGGGGGACCTCGTCGATCGTGATGATCTCCCGCGGCACCTTGAAGCGTGCCATCCGGCCCCGGAGCCACGTCATCAGCTCCTCGACCGGACGTCGTCGACCGACGGCTTGAACACGACGTAGGCCCGGGCGACTTCGAGCTTGCGCTCGTCGGGCACGCCGACCACGACGCACTCCTGGACGCCCGGGTGCTCGAGGATCTGGCGCTCGACCTCCTCGACGGACACGTTCTCGCCCCCGACCTTCAGCATCAGCTTGAGCCGGCCGACGAACGTGACGTAGCCCTCGTCGTCGACGCTGACGAGGTCGCCGCTGTGCAGCCAGCCGTCGGCGTCGATGGTGGCTGCCGTGGCCGCCGGGATCGTTCCAGTAGCCGCGCATGATGTTGCCGCGCACCCACGCTTCGCCGACCGTGCCCGTCGGGACGTCGCGGCCGGTGTCCGGATCGACGGCACGGATCTCGTTGCCGTCGAGCGGGCGGCCGTGCGTGGCGAGCTGCTTGTCCGGCGGGTCGTCGAGGTCGGCCAGCGAACCGGGCCCGTAGCATCTCGGTCAGCCCGAACGGCCGGATGATCGGGCGGGAGTTGGGCATCAGCTCGGCGGCGTCGGCGCCGCCGGTCATCGACATGCGCACGCTCGACAGGTCACGGTGGTCCGTCCGGGCGGCGGCGAGCACCTCGTTGCCGAGGACGCCGAAGAACACCGTGCAGCGCTCGCTCTCGAGGAGCCGGGCGGCCAGCGGCGGGTCGAACGCCTCGGTGAACACGAGCGTCCCACCTCGGCTGAGCATGGTCGCGATCCCCCAGACGCTGCCGCCGCCGTGGAAGAACGGCATCGAGCTGAAGAACCGGTCGTCGCTACCGTCAGTCGCAGCCGCGCCGTGTGCCGCCGGGCGTTGCGCAGGATGCCGTCGTGGGTCCACATCACGCCCTTGGGGAACCCGGTGCTCCCGGACGTGTACTTGATGAACGCGAGGTCGTCGGGAGCGGCGTCGTGGTCGACCCCGTCGAGGCGCCGGCCGACCGGGGACGATCCGAGCGTCGTGCAAGTCGAGGAACCGGTGCGCCGGCCCGGCACCGGCGGTGCGCCGGGCCACGATCACGGTGTCGAGCTGGGCCAGTTCGGGGTGCACCGGATCGAGCGCACCGACGAAGTCGAGCTGGCGGAACCGGTCCAGCGTCACGAGGTGGCGCACGCCAGCGTGACGCAGGACGAACTCGACCTCGTTCGGCTTCAGCCACGTGTTGAGCGGCACGAGGACCGCGCCGAGGCGCATCACCGCGAAGTAGGTCCTGAGCCAGTCGACCCGGTTGGTCATCCACACCCCGACCCGTTCGCCGCGACGGACCCCGAGCTCGAGGAGCCCGGCGGCCAGTGCCTCGGCGGCGTCGACCATCGCTGAGTACGACACGTCGGCCCGCATGCCGTCGTCGTCGACGGTGACGTAGGCGACCTTGTCCCCGTCGGCCGCGGCGACACGGCGGAGTTGCGTCCAGATGGTCCCCGGCTCGTCGCGGTCGATGTCGCTGCCGGTCGAGGTGACCTGGTTCATGACGTGCGTGCCCCCGGTTCGTGACTCGGCCCGACGATGGCGCCGTGCCCTGCGGCGGGCGCTCGGTCGCGCCGATCCCGTCGCCGGAGGCTGTCTACCCGGCCGGGCCTCGGAACGTCAAGCGGAGATGCGCATCATTCCGCATGCCGCGCCGAATCGATGTGCATGGTTTCTCGACGTGCCCGGCCTCTCCGGCCCGCCGTCTCGGCCCAGCGTGGCGGCGGCGGGATCACTGACGGGCGTGCAGACCCGACATAGATGCCCATGTTTACGAGCACACTCAATGAATCAGCATCATCTTCTTCACTTGACTCGCTGGCGGCCGCGTGCCATGTTGGCAGCGCCTCACTGGGGTGAGCGCGCCAGCCGAGGGGAGAATCCGACGTGGAGATGAACGACCTCATCCTGGTGTCGGTCGACGATCACATCGTCGAGCCGCCCGACATGTTCGAAGGGCGGATGCCCGCCCGGTTGCAGGACCAGGCGCCGCACGTCGTCCAGATCGGCGACACCGATGCGTGGGAGTTCGACGGTCGGCGCGGCGCCTACCTCGGGTTGAACGCGGTCGTCGGTCGCCCGCAGGACGAGTGGGGGCATGGAGCCGGCCGCCTACCGGGAGTTCCGTCCCGGGTGCTACGACGTCCACGAGCGGATCAAGGACATGAACGCCAACGGCGTGCTGGCGTCGATGAACTACCCGTCGTTCCCCCGCTTCTGCGGCCAGGTCTTCTCGGAGGCCGCCAAGCGAGACGTCGCGTTGGCCAAGGCGACCGTCGAGGCCTACAACGACTGGCACCTCGAGGAGTGGGTCGGCGCCTACCCGGACCGGTTCATCGGCTGCTCGCTCCCGATGATGTGGGACCCGGTGCTCGCCGCGGCCGAGATCCGCCGGGTCGCGGCCAAGGGGTGCCACGCCGTGACGTTCTCGATGAACCCGTACGCGCTCGGCTTCGCGTCGCTGCACGACGAGCAGTGGGACCCGTTCTGGGCGGCGTGCGCCGAGACCCAGACGATCGTCTGCATGCACGTGGGGTCCGACTCACGGTCGGGTCAGACGTCGCCGGACGCCCCGGTGAACGTGCGTCATCACGTGCGCCGGCGATCAACATCTACCCGACGGCGGCCGACCTCGTCTGGTCGCGGATCTTGCGCAAGTTCCCCGGACATCAAGTTCGCGCTCGCCGAGGGCGGGATCGGGTGGATCCCGTACTTCCTCGAGCGGGCCGACTTCGTCGTTCGACCACCACCAGGCCTGGACGCAGATCGACATCGGCGACCGCAAGCCGTCGCAGATCTTCAACGACCACATCGTCACCTGCTTCATCGACGACGCCTTCGGCGCCGAGAACATCCGCCGGATCAACGTCGACATGGTCTGCTGGGAGTGCGACTACCCGCACTCGGACTGCACGTGGCCGAACTCGCCGGAGGAGGCCTACCGCTACTTGAAGCTCATCGGCGACGACGAGATCGTGCGCAAGGTCACCCACGAGAACGCGATGCGCACTCTTCTCCTTC
Organism: uncultured Acidimicrobiia bacterium; assembly: GCA_963822315.1. GTDB lineage: Bacteria > Actinomycetota > Acidimicrobiia > Acidimicrobiales > Ilumatobacteraceae > JALZMG01. The sequence continues at coordinate 10,345 of CAWGHB010000009.1, read as the reverse complement.
GACCCCTTCACGACCCGTCGGCGCGAGGACGCCACCGTCGGCGCGCTGCGAGCGCTGGCCAAGGACCACGACATCTCGATCGTCTCCAAGGGCAAGAAGGAGCACGCCGTGACCATCGGCGCCAAGGAGTCGGCCGTCGCCTGGGCTGGTGTTGACCGCTGACCCACCCGCAGCGCTGAGCCGCACCGCCGCGATCGTCGGCGTCGGCCACACCGATTACGCCGAGGACTACCGCCCGACCGCTCCCGGCCACGGCGAGACCAGGACCGCCACCGACTTCGCAGCGATCGCGTTCGAACGGGCGGTCGCCGACGCCGGGCTCCGACCAGCCGACGTGGACGGCCTCAGCGTCCACCTCATGTACTCGACGCTGGCGGACGACGAGGTGAGCACGGCGCTCGGCACAGCCCCGCGGCACCTCACAGGCGGGCGCGGCATCATGGCCGGCGCCGTGCCGGCGGCCGTCGCCGCGCTGGCCGAGGGGCGCTGCGACACGTTGGCGCTCGTGTACGCGGCGACGCCGCGGGCCATCGGCCGCCAGTACGGCGGCCACACGTACTCCGACCCGGCGATCCGGGACCGCGTCCCGGCGTCGTACTACGCCTACCACCCGTGGGGCTGGAGCTCGCAGGCCGCTCACTGGGCGATGGCGAGCCGTTACTACCAGCACGAGTTCGGCATCGACGAGCGGCGTCTCGCGGCCGTCTCGCTCGCGGTGCGGGCCAACGCGGTGGCCAACCCGGCCGCGATCATGCGCCAGCCGCTGACGGTGGAGGACTACCTCGAGTCGCGGTTCATCGTGCGCCCGATGCGGGTGCTCGACCTGTGCCTCGTGAACAACGGCGCCGTGTGCCTGGTCCTGCGCCGCGCCGACGACGCCGCCGGCGGCGCCCACCGGCCGGTTCTCGTCGCCGGGTGGTCCGACGTCGGCCTCGACGGGCCCAAGCTCGATCGGTTCGTGCGCGACCGGTTGCACACGCTGACGGCCGACGCCACCGCCGCCGCGCTCGCGATGGCCGGTCTCGCGCTCGAGGACGTCGACCACTTCCAGGGATATGACTCGTCGAGCTTCCACCTCCTCACCCAGGTCGAGGGATGCGGGTTCGCGCCGCCGGGGCGGGGGCTCGAGCTGTTCGAGGACGGCCGGGCGGCCGTCGACGGCTCGCTGCCGATCAACACGAGTGGCGGCATGCTCTCGGAGGCGTACATGCACGGGTGGAACCACGTCGTCGAGGCGGTCCGCCAGCTGCGTCACGAGGCCGGCGACCGCCAGGTCCCCGCCGTCGAGCGCAGCTTGTTCTCGTTGGCGACGACGGACTCCGTCCACCCCCTGCTGCTCGAGCGGGCGGCCTGAGGTGGCCGAGGTGCGACCTGATCGCGTGCTCGGCCCGGCCGACGCGGCGTTCTGGCGCCACTGCGGCCGCCGGGAGCTGCGCCTCCAGCGCTGCGGGCGGTGCGCGCGGTGGTCCTGGCCGCCCGTCCTCACGTGCGAGCACTGTGGCCACCCGGAGCTGGCATGGGAGCGCGTCAGCGGCCACGGGACGCTGTTGTCGTGGTGCACGTTCGAGCGCCGCTACTACCGCGAGCTCCCGGTGCCCTGGGACGCGATCCTCGTCGCGCTGGACGAGGGACCGCTGTTCATCAGCAACCCGACAGGCGTCGAGCGTGACGACCTGTCGGTCGGCCTGCCGATGGCGGTCGAGTTCGTGAACTGCGTCGACGCCCACGGCGAGTACCTCCTGCCGGTCTTCGGTCCGGCAGCGACCTGAGAGGACCACATGTACAACACCATGAGCGGCGTGAAGATCGTGGAGGTCGCCAGCTACTTGTTCGTGCCGACGGCGTCGGCCATCCTCGCCGACTGGGGTGCCGACGTCATCAAGGTCGAGCACCCGACGAGGGGCGACCCCTATCGGGGGTTCCGCAACGACTTCGTCGCCGAGGGCATCCCCAACCCGATCCTCGAGCTGGCCAACCACAACAAGCGCAGCATCGGCCTGGACCTCGCGTCGGAGACCGGGCGGCAGCTCGTGCACGAGCTCATCGCCGACGCCGATGTCTTCGTCACGAGCTACCGGGAGGAGCCCCTCGACCGACTGCACCTCGACGTCGACAGCGTGCGGGCCGTCAACCCTCGGATCGTGTACGCGGGGCAGCGGCTTCGGTCCCCGGGGACCTGACGCCGACAAGCCGGGGTTCGATGCCGCCGCCACCTGGGCCCGTGGCGGCCTCATGTGGCGCTTGACGCCCGCCGGTGCCGACGCGCCGACCGAGCAGCCCGGATCCGTGGGCGACCTCACCGGCGCCCTCTCGATGGCCCTCGGCATCTCCGCCGCCCTGTTCAACCGGGAGCGCACCGGCGAGTTCCAGCAGGTCGACGTCTCGCTGTACGGCGTCGGCGTGTACCTCAGCTCGCAGAGCATCGGTGCCGCCCGCCTCGGCCTCGACTACAAGCAGGCCGGCCGGACGCGCCTCACGCCCCGCAACCCACTCGTCAACACCTACCGCACGGGCGACGACCGGTGGTTGATGCTCTGCATGCTGCAGCCGGATCCGTACTGGCCCGACTTCTGCAGACACATCGAGCGCGAGGATCTCCTGGACGACGAGCGGTTCGGTTCGTTCGCCGCTCGCGAGCGCCACGCCACCGACCTCGTCCGCGAGCTGGACACCACGTTCGCCACCAGGACCCTGCAGGAGTGGCGCGACACGTTGGAGACGCTGCGCGGTGTGTGGGCGCCGGCGCTGAGCGCGGCCGAGATCGTCCACGACCCCCAGGTCGCCGCCAACAACTACCTGCCCGAGCTGATCGGCGGCGATGGAGAACCGCTGCGGGCGCCCGACGGCACCGCGTTCCGATGCGCCACCGCGCCGGTCCAGTTCGGTGGCGACAACATCGGGTCGCTGCGGGCCATGCCCCAGGCCGGGCAGCACACCGAGGAGATCCTCCTCGAGCGTGGCTACTCGTGGGACGACATCATCGAGCTCAAGCGCGACGGCATCACCACCTAGGCACACCCACTCCGCTGGTGCCGGACACGGCGCCACGAGCGCCGCCCGGACACGATCCGGGAGCGCGATGGGGCAGCCGCCCCATGCGTACGGCGGCCCGTTGCTCGACGATGCGAGGTGCCGCCACTCACCACACCACAACACCACACGGCTGGTGCGAGCACGACGGTGCGCTGCCGGGTGGCGGCGTGCGACCGTCGCCAGGCGCAGGCCCGGCGGCGAGCGCTCCAGCGCCGTCGACACGTCCGCGGTCGGCGTCTGGCGTTGGTGTCAGTGGCCGTCCGCAGACCCCACGAGTACCGTGACCTGGTACGCCGGGTTAGCTCAGTTGGTAGAGCACTTGACTTGTAATCATGTGGTCGCGGGTTCGACTCCCGCACCCGGCTCCCGCGAAAGTCCAGCTAGATAGCTAGACGAGGTGGTTCACAAGCTCACATGACCAGCTCGTGTCCACGGAATGTCCACGAGCGGCGTGGACAGCGCCTACGCTCCGGGCATGAAGGGAAGCGTTCGCAAGCCGCGCACCCTGGCGGAACGTGGAGCTACCGGCTCGACCTCGGCGTCGATGACCGCGGCGATCGGGTCCAGAAGCAGGTCGGCGGCTTCCGCACGAAGCGCGACGCCCAAGCCGCGCTCAACGACGCCCTGTCCGGAATCCAGCACGGGACGTACACCGCCCCCTCACGACAGACGCTCGGCGGGTTCCTCGACACGTGGATCGACGGCGTCCGACACGAGCTCTCGGCAACGGCATGGACTGCCTACGGTGACATCGTGCGGCGCTGGATCAAGCCGCACCTCGGTCGCAAGCGACTCGTCGATGTGACACCGCTCGAGGTCAAGGCGTGGCACGCCACGTTGCTCGAGCGCGGCGGGCGCGAGGGTCGGCCGCTGTCGGCGCGCTCGGTCCAGTTCGCCCACCGCGTCCTGCACAAGGCGTTTGCCGACGCCGTGCGGTGGAACCTGCTCCCGACCAACCCGGCCAGCGGCGTGCGACCCCCGAGAACCCAGCACGTGGAGCTGACGGTGTGGACGCGCGAAGAAGCGTCTGCCTTCGTTCGTCACGTCGACGGCGACCGCCTCGGCGCGTTCTGGATCCTCGCGTTGCACGCCGGGATGCGACGTGGCGAGCTGGCCGGCCTGCGCTGGAAGGACGTCGACCTCGACGGCGCCACGCTGACCGTCGCTCAGCAACGAACCGAAGCCCACCACCAAGTGGTGGTGTCGACGCCGAAGGCGAAGAGCCAGCGCCAGATCGCCTTGGCGCCGCCGACCGTCGCGGCCCTGCGTGAGCACCGCCGGATCCAGCTGCGCGAGCGGCTGGCGCTCGGCGAGGCATGGACCGACAGCGGCTACGTGTTCGTCAACGAAGCCGGCGAGCCGTACCACCCGCATAGCTACCTGTCGATCTTCCGCCGCGCCTGCGCCGCCGCCGGCGTGCCGCCCATCCGCATCCACGACCTGCGCCACACGATGGCCACCCTCGCACTGCAAGCCGGCGTGCATCCGAAGGTCGTGCAGGAGCAGCTCGGCCACTCGGCCATCAATGTCACGCTCGACATCTACTCGCACGTACCCCAGGCGGTCCGGACCGAGAGCGCCGCCAAGATCGCCGCGCTGTTCGCCAGCAGCGACGCCGTCTCGTCGGATCACGATGCGGCGACGTCCGTAGAATGACACCAGTGGCTGATCGCACCGATGTCGTGCGCTCCTGGCCGAGCGCCAAGGAGATCGCGGGGAACGATCCCCCGACCGACGACGAGGTGCCGATCACTGCGGACGGTCGTCGCCTCGATACTCCCGAGAAGGTCATCGCCTTCCTCGAGGAGATCAACGCCGAGCGCGACGCCCGGGCCGCCGATGCCAGCTGACGACGAGGAGTTCGACCCGGATCGGATGCTCGAAGTCCTCGACGCCCATCAGGTCGAGTACGTCCTCGTCGGCGGGTTCGCAGCCCGCGTCCACGGCGCGACCCGACGCACCGCGGATCTCGACTGCGTCCCTCGTACCAACGTTGAGAACCTCGACCGTCTCGCCGCCGCGCTGCGCGAGCTCGGCGCCTGGCTGCGTGTGGGCGGGATGACCGACGAGGAGGCACGCCAGCTTCCCGTCATCATCGATGCCGAGACGTTGCGCAAGTTCGGTACCACGACGTGGATGACCGAGGCCGGGCCGCTCGATCTGCTGGTGGAGCTCCGCGACGTGCGCGGTGGCCGACACGCCTACGACGACCTCGTCGACCGCGCTGCGAGACACCGCATCCGCTCGGTCGTGGTCTTGGTCGCCGACCTCGACGACATCGTCTCGTCGAAGGTATTCGCCGACCGGCCCAAGGATCGCGAGGCGCTGCCGGAGCTCCGTGCGCTCCAGCGCCGCCGCCCCTGACTTCGGCGAGCGTCTTGGCTCGACTGTGACTTTCGTCATAGCCGACTGTCCGTCGCGTACCGCTGTTTACCGCCCTTGACTGTCCTGTACCGCCCTGTACCTGGCGTCCAACGCTCCGAGTTCGCGGGCTCTTGCGGCACGGGATGACATGGATGTAACTAGGTCCATGAGTGTGGTTGGGGTACTCGAACAGTCGGCTGATGAGCCACCCGTGCTGCTGACCGTCGAGGAAGCCGCCGATGTCCTGCGCATCGGCCGGACGCTCGCCTACACGCTCGCCCGGCGCTACCAGGCGACCTCCGGACGCGATGGCCTCCCGGTCGTGCGAGTCGGGTACCTCCTCCGCGTTCCGCGCTGGGCGCTGATGGAGCTCGCCATCAACGGACGCGTCGTTTCGCTCGCCACGCCGATCGACGACTGATCGGACCAGTCGCGTGAGCACACGCTCGACTCCGTCCAACGGCAAGCTCGAATCCGCGTCAGCGTCCGCACATCACTCGCGAGTCGAGTCCGAACTCGTCCCCGCAGTTCCCGAGCTCGAGGCCTGAGTTCCCGTGCCCCCGTCATCCTCGATCAGCCGAGCCATCCCAAGAGCAGATCAGACAAGTGCCCACAGGTGGGCGGGAGTTGGGTGGTCGTCGATGCTGCGGGTGACGACCCTTCACGCGTCGTCGCGCGGCGGCGACGGCGGCGTACTACGCGCAGTACCTGACGGCGGCGCCGGGGGAGGTGCCGGGCGTGTGGTCGGGCCTTCAGGCGGCCGGGCTGGGCCTGGTGGGTCGGGTCGAGGTCGATGTGTTGGAGTCGTTGTTGTCGGGCCGTGACCCAACGTCGGGGACACCGTTGGGCGCGCGAGTTGTTGGACCGGTACACGACGGACGGTCGGGCGGTGCGGGCGGTGTCGGGATTCGATGCGACGTTCTCGGCACCGAAGTCGCTGTCGGTGTGGTGGGCGCTGAGCGGCGACCACCGGCTGCTCGAAGCCCACGACGTCGCCGTCACCGCCGCGTTGGCGCATCTCGAGCGGTTCGGGTCGACGACCCGCATCCGTGCGGACGGCGCCCGGCTCCATCCGGACACCAACGGCCTGACGATGGCGACGTTCCGCCAGACCACGTCGCGGGCCGATGACCCGCAGATCCACACCCATGCCGTCATCGCCACCAAGGTCCGGACACCTGACGGTCGCTGGCTGGCGCTCGATGCCCGCTACTTGAAGCGGCACCAGCGGATACTGGGCGGCCTGTACCAGTCGGTGTTGCGGGCCGAGCTCACCCATCGCCTCGGGGTGGAGTGGCGGCCGATCGTGAATGGTCAGGCGGAGATTGCTGGCATTCCCGACGAGCTCCTCGCGCGTGTTCTCGAAGCGGACCGCTGACATCGACGTCGCCCTCGCCGGCAAGCTCGACGACTTCCGCCAACGCGAGGGTCGCGATCCTTCCCGGTGGGAACGTGCCGCGTTGACCCGTGAGGCGTCAGCTGACACACGGTCACGCAAGTCCGGCCACGGCGCCGCCGATCTGACGACACGGTGGCAAACCGAAGCCGCAGCCGCCGGCTGGACCGCCGACCTGCTCGACGCCAGCATCGACGCCGCCGCCACCCACACCGTCCTGTCTGACCCGCTCATCGTGGCGGACGTGGTGGAGACGGTGTCCCAGCAACGCTCGTCGTGGACCCGGGCTGATGTGCTGCAGGCGATCTGCGACCGGCAACGTCCCGTGTCGCAGCAATCGGGACACGGCTGGGCCGCCACCCTGGAACGGGCGACCGACCACGTCCTCGACCAGCTGATCGACCTCGACCCGCCCGGCGACATGACCCGACGCGCTTCGGATGGCCGGTCGGTGTGGATCGAGCCAACCGCACCCCGCTTCACGTCCGAGACGGTCCTCGCCCAGGAGGAAGCGATCCTCACGTGGGCGATGGCCGCCCAAGCGGACCCGCCCGCACCGTCCACCACCGTCCCCCGGGATGGTCTCGACCCGTTGCAGGCCGACGCGGCCGCAGCCGTCGCCGGCCACGACCGCCTCGTCCTGGTCGTCGGCCCGGCCGGCGCCGGCAAGACCCGCATGCTCACCGCCGCCGCCGCCGACCTGCACCCTCATGGGCGTGTCGTGTTCGCCGTGGCGCCGACCGCGAAGGCGGCGCGCACCGTCGAGCGCGACACCGGCATCCCCGCCGACACCGTCGCCAAGCTGCTCCACGAACACCAACGCACCGACCGACCACCGTTGCCCGAGTTCCAGCTGCCCGCCGGCGCGACGCTGGTGGTGGACGAGGCCGGCATGTTGTCCACGCCGGCGCTGCACCAGCTCGTGTCCCTCGCCGACCGCCACAGCTGGCGGGTCGCCCTGGTGGGTGACCCGCGACAGCTGCAGGGTGTCGGCCGGGGCGGTCTGCTCGCCGAGCTGTGCGTCAACGGCCGTGTCGAGCAGCTCGAACGCCTGCACCGCTTCAGCCACGCTTGGGAAGCTGCGGCGTCGCTGCAGCTGCGATGCGGTGACCCGCGTGGTCTCGACGCCTACGAGGCCCACGGCCGGATCGTTGCCGGCACCTTCGACGAGCACCTCGACCGGCTGGCCGCCACCTGGCTCGACCACCACGACACGCGGCCGCAGCGTCGCCGTCGTGGCGTCGACGAACGACCACGTCGACACGATCAACCACGCCATCCAGACCGCTCGCCGTACCGCCGGTCACCTCGACAGCATAATGGCGACACGGCTCGCCGCCGGCGAACACGCCTACGTCGGTGACGTCGTGGCGACCCGCCGCAACGACCGCCGCCTCATCACGAGCAGCGGTGAGCCGGTCCGCAACCGCGACACCTGGACCGTCACCGTGATCGACCACGACGGGTCGATCACGGTGACCCACCGAGGCGGACACGGTGACGTCACGATCCCCGCCGACTACGTCCGCGAGCACGTCCGGCTCGGGTACGCGGCGACCGAGCACGGCTGGCAGTCCGACACCGTCGACACCGCCATCGCCCTCACCTCACCGGCGACCACCCGGCGCGGCCTGTACGTCGCTGCCACCCGCGGCCACGACGCCAACATCCTGTGCGTCGTCACCGCCAGTGACGACGTCGCCGAGGCCCGCGACGTCCTCGAAGCGATCCTCGCCGCCGACCGGGCCGACATCCCCGCCACCACCCAACGCCGCACCCTCGCCCAAACCATCCCCACGACCGAACACGACAGCAGCGCCGACGCCCGCGCTGCGAGATCCCTGACTGGTTCTCGACCGTCCTCACCGACGCCCAACACGCCTTGGTCGACGCACAGACCCGAGAGGCGCAGCGTGCCGCTCGGCGAGCCGAAGCAACCGCCGCCGCAGACCTCGCCGACACTGTTCTCGCCCAGGTGGCGGCCGCGACCGCCGCCGACCGAGGCGCCCTTCACCACGCCGAGGCCCGCGCCGTCGACGCCCGCCGACGCCACACCGCCACGGCGCATCGGCTCGACACCGCCCCCCGCCGCCACCACCGCACGCTCCGCCACGAACTCCACATCGCCGAGCACCAACTCGACCGGGCCGAGGACTACCTCGAACGCACCCGCCAACGAACCGCCCCCGCCATCGAACGCCACACCCAGGCGGTCGCCGCCCAGCGCGACGCACACGAACACCTCCGGACCTGCGAGACCATCGACCGGCTCGACGCCATGCTGCCGTCCCTCGGCGAACACCGGGTCCACCTCCACGCCCTCACCACGTGGAAGCACTGGGCCGAAGGCCACGACGTACCCAACGCAACCCTCCACACGGCGTGCGCGGTCCTCGCTCACCGACCCGGCCCCGAACAACACCTCGCCGCCGCACTCCACCACGATCTCGGCAACACGACTGTCGACCGCGGCTCGGTCGCCGCCCATCATGAGCCCACCCCGATACGAGTCGCACGACCGGATCTCAGCCTCGAGCTGTGAAGCCCGACGGCGCCGGCCGGGATCACAGCCCGTCCACACCGTATCGACCGGTGCCGGACACGCCAACAAGCGTCCGCTTCGAGGATGGCCCAGACGGCCCGCGACCGAGTGACATTGGCTGCGGAACTCGGACATCGCGACGCGAACGATCGAGTGTCGAGGAACGGCGCTTCGAGGATGGCCCAGACTGCTCTCGAGTGCGTGGTATGGGCGGCGGAAGTGGACATCGCGTTGCGAACGTCTGGGCGTCGAGGATCGGCGGCCGCGGTTCGAGGAACACCTCCTCGACGGCCCGACCGGTGCGTTTCCGGGAGCGCGATGGCCGTACGGAGGATCGGAAGGATCCTGGACGGCTGGTTAGGCGCGGGACGATGGCGGGCTGGGCCTGGAGTGAGCGCGCGCGACGGTTGTGACGGCGGTTGGTCCGTTCCTGGCCGGTCCAGTGGTCGGCGCCGAGGCGGCGGGCGTGGTCGGCGTCGGTGATGGCGGCGCCGCCGACGAACAGCGGCACCGTGACGCCGGCGTTCCGCAGCGCCGAGAATGCTGCGGCGGCGGCGGTGTCGCGCTTTGTTGTGGTCACTCCGATCATGACGCCGACGAGGCGTTCGGCGTGGTCGGCGGCGACGGGGTAGGGATGCCGTTGGGGTGTCGGCGCCGAGGTCGTGGACTTCGAAGCGAGCGGCTCGGAGCAGGTCGGCGAGGATCGCGGAGGGTAAGGCGTGCTCGTCGCCTTCGGGGGCGCCGAGCAGGATCATTCCCCGCTTGGGGCTGTGCCGTGTGCAGCGTGGCCCCATCCCGGCCCACGATGCGCCCGACGACGACCGTGGCACGGTGCTCGTCCGACACGTCGAGCGTGCCGGCCGCCCAGCCGTTGCCGATGTTCTGCATCAGCGGGTTCCACGTGTCGAGCAGACGTCGTCGGGCTCGGCGCCCGACGCCAGGGTTGACTCGACGAGATCCCATGCTCCTGTCTCGTCGCCGGTGACGAGTCGTGCGGCGAGCCTGTCTGG
>CAWGHB010000008.1:0-176215 GCA_963822315.1 uncultured Acidimicrobiia bacterium | reverse complement strand
TCCGAGGACCTGCCGGGCGAGGACGTGCTCGACGCCGCGGTCGAGCGGCTGCGCGCGACCTACGACTCGGTCCACGGCGGCTGGGGCAGCTCGCCGAAGTTCCCCTCGTCCTCGGCGATCGAGTTCCTCCTGCGCCGCGGCGAGCTGCCGATGGCGCTGCAGACGCTGCGCTCGATGGCCTCGGGCGGGATCAACGACCAGATCGGCGGCGGCTTCGCCCGCTACGCGTCGACGCGCAGTGGACCGTCCCGCACTTCGAGAAGATGCTCTACGACAACGCGCTGCTGGCCCGCGCGTACCTGCACGGCTGGCAGGTGCTCCGGCGATCCGATCCTGCGGCGCACCGCCGAGGAGACGCTCGACTGGGCCCTGCGCGAGATGACCGGCCCGGAGGGCGGCTTCTACTCCGCGCTGGACGCGGACTCCGAGGGCGTCGAGGGCAAGTTCTACGTGTGGACCATCGACGAGCTGCACGACGTCCTCGGCGACGAGGCAGACGACGCGCTGCGCTGGCTCGGCGCGAGCGTGCGCGGCAACTTCGAAGGCAAGAACATCCTCGAGTCGCGTGGCGCCGAGCCGCCGCCGGACGTGCGCTACGCGGATCCGCTCGAAGCTGCTGGACGCCCGCTCGTCGCGTGTGCGGCCGGGCCTCGACGACAAGCGCCTGACGGCCTGGAACGCGCTCATGATCAGCGCGCTCGCCGAGGCCGGCGCGGCGCTCGAGCGCGACGACTTCCTCGACGCCGCGCGGCGCGCCGCCGGCTTCGTGCTCGACACGATGCGCGACGACGACGGCCGCTTGCTGCGCACCTACAACGCCGGCCAGGCGAAGCTCAACGCCTACCTCGAGGACCACGCGTTCCTGCTCGAGGCGCTGATCGCGCTCTACGAGGCGACGTTCGAGCCGCGCTGGTTTCATGCGGCGCGGGAGCTGGCCGACGCGATCCTCGAGCGCTTCGCCGATCCCGAGGGCGGCAGCTTCTTTCAGACCTCCAGCGACCACGAGCAGCTCGTCGCGCGGCGCAAGGAGCTCGAGGACAACCCGATCCCGTCGGGCGCGTCGAGCGCCGCGTTCGGGCTGCTGCGCCTGGCCGCGCTCACGGGCGAGGCGCGCTACGAGGAGCACGCGACCTCCGTCTTCCGGCTCGCGGGGGAGCTCGCGAAGCGCTTCCCGCAGGGCTTCGGGCACCTCCTCCAGGCGCTGGACTTCCACCTCTCGACGGGTCCAGGAGGTCGCGCTCGTCGGCGACGACACGGGCCCGCTGGAGCGGGTCGTGCGCGGCGCGTTTCGCCCGCACCTCGTGCTCGCGGGCGGCGACGGAGCGGACGACGGCGGCGTCCCGCTGCTCGCAGGACGCACGCCGCTTGATGGTCGCGCTGCGGCGTACGTCTGCGAGCGGTTTGCCTGCAAGCAGCCCGTCGTCGAGCCCGCGCGAGCTGGAGGCGCTCCTCGCGACGACCGCCTGATGCGCTAGAACCCCGCTCGCATGGGTTCCCTGTTCGCCGTCGTCGCCGGTCGCCGGGCCAAGTGGGTCGTCGCGCTGATCTGGCTGCTCGCCGTCGGCGGCGTCGTTCGCCGCGAACCTGCCCGGCAAGTTCGCCGACGCCGAGAAGAACGAGTCGACGTCGTTCCTGCCGGGCGACGCCGAGTCGACGAAGGCGCTGGAGGTCACGCAAGCGCCTGGAGGGCGGCGAGCTCGCGCCGCTCGTCATCGTCTACCACCGCGACGGCGGGCTGACGGCGGACGACAAGCGCGTCATCGCGCCGCGATCGCACGATCCTCAACCGCAAGGACCTGCGCGCGACGTCGCCGTTCGGCAGGCCCGACGTACTCGGAGGACGGCGAGGCGGCGCTCGTGATCGCGCAGGTCACGAGCGACGGCGAGGCAGAGACGATCATCGATCCGGTCGAAGCGGTCCGCAAGCGGATGGCGATCCACGGCGGCGGCCTCGAGATCAAGGTCACCGGCGGCGCGGGCTACTCGGCCGACGCGATCAAGGTCTTCGAGGGCATCAACGGCACGCTGCTCGGCGCCGCGTTCCCGCTCGTCCTGCTGCTGCTGATCCTCATCTACCGCAGCCCGATCTTCTGGCTGATCCCGCTGCTCGTCGGTCGGCTTCGCGGAGATCGCGACGCGCGGCATCGGCTACTGGCTGACCGACGCTCGGCGTGACGGTCAACGGCCAGTCGTCGTCGATCCTGTCGATCCTCGTGCTCGGCGCCGGGACCGACTACGCGCTGCTGCTCGTCGCCCGCTATCGCGAGGAGCTGCGCCGCCACGCCGACCGCCACGAGGCGATGGCGCTCGCCCTGCGGACCGCGGGTCCGGCGATCTTCGCGTCCGGCCTGACGGTCGTCGCGGCGCTGCTGTGCCTGATGCTCGCCGAGGTCAACGGCACGTCGGGCCTCGGGCCGATCGGCGCGCTCGGCATCGCGGTCGCGATGATCGCGATGCTGACGCTGCTGCCGGCGCTGCTCGTGATCTTCGGGCGCTGGGCGTTCTTCCCGTTCATCCCGCGCTACGACGCCGTCGGCGCGAGCGAGCCGCGCGGGCCTCTGGCGCTCGGCTCGGCGATCGCGATCGCGCTGCGCCCGCGCCGGATCTGGGTCGGCGTCGTCGCGCTGCTGCTCGTGCTGTCGCTCGGCCTGCTGAACTTCAGCACCGGCCTGACGCCGGCAACGGGTTTCGCGACGACGTCGAGTCTGTCGAGGGCCAGGAGCTGCTGCAGCGAGTCCTTCCCGAGCGGCGCGAACGCGCCGACCGAGATCATCGTGCGCGACCTGCTGAAGACCGACGCCGTTCGCACGGCCGTCGCGGCGGTGCCGGGCGTCGTGTCGGTCAGCCCGCCGGCACGTCGTCGGACGTGGTCCTGCTGCAGGCGGTGCTCGAGCCCGAGCCGTACTCGACCGAGGCCTACGACGCTGATCCCGAAGATCCGCGCCGCGGCGAAGCGCGCCGGCGGCCCGCAGACGCTCGTCGGCGGCGCGACCGCGGTCGAGGCCGACCTGCGCGACGCGGCCGCGCGCGACACGAAGCTGCATCGTGCCGTCGCGCTCCTCGTCGTGTTCCTCATCCTCGCGGTGCTGCTGCGCGCGCTCGTCGCGCCGCTGCTGCTGATCGGCGACGGTGATCCTGTCGTTCACGGCGGCGCTCGGCGTCGGCGCGGTCGTCTTCGACGTCATCTTCGGGTTCCCCGGCTCGGACCCGTCGCTGCCGCTGTTCGCGTTCGTCTTCCTCGTCGCGCTGGGGATCGACTACAACATCTTCCTCATGGCACGGGTGCGCGAGGAGACGCGCCGCTCACGGCACCCGCGACGGGCATGCTGCGCGGCCTCGCGGTCACGGGCGGCGTGATCACGTCGGCGGGCATCGTCCTCGCCGGCACGTTCCTCGTGCTCGGCGTGCTGCCGCTCGTCTTCCTCACGGAGATCGGGTTCGTCGTCGCCTTCGGCGTCCTGCTCGACACGTTCATCGTCCGCTCGATGCTCGTCCCGGCGCTGACGTGCTCGACGTCGGGCCGAAGGTCTGGTTGCCGTCGAGCCTGGCGAAGGGGCCGGGCTAGGCGCCGGCGGCTTCGAGCCGCTCGAGCTCGTCGGCTCGCAGCTCAAGCTCGGCGGCTGCGACGTTCTCCTCGAGATGCGCGACCGACCCGGTGCCGGGGATCGGCAGCACGACCGGCGAGCGGGCGAGCAGCCAGGCGAGCGCGACCTGGCCGGGCGTCGCGTCGTGCGCGCCGCGATCTCGGCGACGAGGCCGCCGGCCTTCGCGAGGTCGCCCGGCGCCGAGCGGAAACCAGGGGAAGAAGCCGAGGCCGTCGCGCTCGCAGACGTCGAGCACGTCCTGGACGAGCGATCGGTGAGGTTGAAGCGGTTCTGGACCGTCACGATGTCGACGATCGAGCGCGCCTCCTCGAGCTGCTCGACGGTGACGTTGGAGAGCCCGATGTGGCGGATCTTGCCCTCGTCCTGCAGCTCCTTCGAGCGCGCCGACGGACTCCTCGAACGGGACGTCGCGATCGGGCGCGTGGAGCTGGTAGAGGTCGATCCGCTCGACGCGCAGATCGCGCAGCGAACGTTCGCAGGCGGCCGCGCAGATGCTCGGGGCGCCCGTTGCGCGGCCACTGGCCGGAGCCGGTGCGCTCGATGCCGCCCTTCGTCGCGATCAGGAGGTCCTCCGGGTACGGATGCAGCGCCTCGGCGATCAGCTGCTCGCTGATGTGCGGACCGTAGCCGTCGGCGGTGTCGATCAGGTTGATGCCGAGCGCGACGACGCGGCGCACGACGTCGAGCGCATCGTCGCGGTCGGGCGGCGGGCCCAGGATGCCCGGGCCGACGATGCGCATCGCGCCGTAGCCGAGGCGATGGACCTCGAGGTCGCCGCCGATCGTGAGCGTGCTCGACCCGCGGCGACGCCGCTCCGGTGCATTGGCGACGCCGCGACCACGTCCGCCGTCGAAGCCGTTGCGCTTGTGCGTCCCGTCGCAGTACGGCTTGTTCTGCGAGCCGCCGCAGCGGCAGAGGAAGATCGTGCCTTCGTCGCCGCCGGGCACCGGCCCGCCGGTCGCGTCGTCGACGCACGCGACGCCGCCGATGACCTTCAGCGGGCCGTTCTCGATGATCAGGCACCTTCACGTCGGACACGGTTTTCGGACTCTCCTGCTTAGAGGACGGGCAGGTAGCGGTCGAGCTCCCACTGGCTGACCTGCACGCGGTAGTCCTCCCACTCGCGGCGCTTGATCTCCACGTAGCGGTTGAACATGTGCTCGCCGAGCGCGCGCAGGACGAGCTCGGACTCGGCGGTCAGCTCGATCGCCTCGCCGAGCGTCTCGGGCAGCTGCTCGATGCCGAGCCGGCGGCGGTCGTCGGGCGACAGGTGGTAGAGGTTCTTCTCCATCGGCTCGGGCAGCTCGTAGCCCTTCTCGATGCCCTCGAGGCCGGCCTGCAGCAGCGCCGCGAACGTCAGGTACGGGTTGCACGCCGGGTCCGGGCAGCGCAGCTCCATCCGCGTCGCGTTCTCCTTGCCGGGGTGATAGAGCGGCACGCGCACGAGCGCCGAGCGGTTGCGCCGGCTCCAGGCGACGTAGACGGGCGCCTCGAAGCCCGGCACGAGGCGCTTGTAGGAGTTCACCCACTGGGCGAAGATCGACGACAGCTCGCGCGCGTGCTTGAGCTGGCCGGCGATGAACGCCTTGCCGACGTCCGACAAGAAGTACGGGTCGTCGTCGTCGAAGAACGCGTTCTTGCCGCCCTGGAAGAGGCTCATGTGCGTGTGCATGCCCGAGCCGTTCTCGCCGAACAGCGGCTTGGGCATGAACGTCGCATGCCAGCCGTACTTCATCGCGTACTCCTTGACCGTGATGCGGTACGTCATGCAGTCGTCGGCCATCTTCATCGCGTCGGCGTAGCGCATGTCGATCTCGTGCTGGCTCGGGCCGACCTCGTGGTGCGTGTACTCGACGTGGATGCCGAGCTGCTCGAGCGCGAGCACGGTCTCGCGGCGCACGTCGGAGCCGGCGTCGAGCGTCGTCAGGTCGAAGTAGCCGCCGTTGTCGAGGACCTCGGTGGCCCTTGGAGTCGCGAAAGAGGAAGTACTCGAGCTCGGGGCCGACGTTGAACGTGTCGAAGCCCATGCGCTCGGCGCGCTTGAGCGCGCGCCGCAGCACGTGGCGCGGATCGCCCTCGTAGGGCGTGCGCTCGGGCGTGAGCACGTCGCAGAACAGGCGCGCCGACGCCCTGCTCCTCCGGCCGCCACGGCAGGATCGCGAACGTCGACGGGTCGGGCATCGCGAGCATGTCGGACTCCTCGATCGCGTTGAAGCCCGTGATCGAGGAGCCGTCGAAGCCCATGCCGCCCTCGAAGGCGTCGTCGAGCTCGGCGCGGTTGATCGAGAACGACTTCAGCTGACCGAGGATGTCGGTGAACCACAGCCGGATGAAGCGGATGTCGCGCTCGGCGACGATCGCCTTGACGTCGTCGGGCGTCTTGGGGCGATCGTCGGTCATGCGCCGGAGCCTAGTTACCGGTTCGCAGCTTTTCGCGTCGGGAGGCTTCGGTGCGGGCGTGCTCAGCGCTGCGAGCCAGCGCTGCGCCCAGGCCTCGAGCTCGCGCACCGCGGGCGCGAGCTCGCGGCCCATCTCGGTGAGCTCGTACTCGACGCGCACCGGCCGGCCGGGGCGGACGTTCCGCACGACGACGCCCCGCGCTTCGAGCTCCTTCATGCGCTCGGACAGCAGCCGGTCGGAGAGCTCGGGCACCGCTGTGGCGATCTCGCCGAAGCGCAGCGTCGTCCGGTGGATGAGCACGCTGACGATCGCCCCGGTCCAGCGCCGGCCGATCAGCTCGATCGCCTCGTGGTACACGGACAGCAGGCGGCCGGCCGTCGGGCGGCGCGACGACGACGGGCCGCTTCGCCGGCCCGCGGCGCGCGGGTCCGGCTCGGACCACCTCGGCGAACCATCTGCCGGCCATCCTTAAGCCGCTCGTCGCATGCTCGGCTAGGCGGCGCGGAGTGTCCGGGTGTCTTCGACCGATCCGTCCACGGGCACGTCCCCGGCGACGTTCACCATCGCCGTGAAGCGCTCGAGCGCGACGTACGCGATGGCCTCGAGGATCTGCTCGTCCGACCAGCCTTCCTCGCGAGCCTCCTCGTGGGAGTTCGTCGAGCGCATCCCGGCGCCGTCGAACCCGACCGGCCGGGCCGCCTTCATCGCGTCCATGTCGACCGAACCGGCGTGGCGCCGCCACGGCTTCGCCCGTGTGGTCGTCGAGGCCCTCCTTGCCGAGGCCGCCGACCGTGGCGTGACGCGCGTCGAGCTCCACGCCTCGCCCGACGGCATCGAGCTGTACCGGCAGCTCGGCTTCGTCGAGCGGGCGCCCACCCCGAGATGCGGCTCAGCACCCGGGTGAGTCGAGCGAGTCCTCGAGCGAGCGAACGAGGTGGCGCGGTGAGTCGAGCGAGTCCTCGAGCGAGCGAACGAGGTGGCGCGGTGAGTCGAGCGAGTCCTCGAGCGAGCGAACGAGGTGGCGCGGTGAGTCGAGCGAGTCCTCGAGCGAGCGAACGAGGTGGCGCGGTGAGTCGAGCGAGTCCTCGAGCGAGCGAACGAGGTGGCGCGGTGATCGTCACAGGGCGAGCAACAGCAGCACGAGCCCGATGACGCCGACGACACCGGTGGCGACGATCCACACCCACCACCACGACCGCGGCTCGGGCAGCGGCTCGGGTTCCGGCGGCGGTGGCGGCGGTGGCTCGGGGACCGGCTCCTCGACGACCGGGTGCAGCGGCGCCCCACAGCGGATGCAGTCGACCTCCGACATCGGGTTGAGCTCGCCGCACTCCTGGCACACGATCGTGCCGATCATCATCCGGCCGCCGGCGCCCGGCAGCCGCCGGACGGTGGCGTCGTTGGCGCTCGATCCGGTGACCAGTGGCAGCGCGGTCGGCGCCCAGAACAACGGGTAGTCGCAGTGGGTGCAGAACTCGTCGGCGGCCCGGCGGATCGCCGCCAGGGTCGTGACCTGCCCGCACTCGGGGCAGACGACGTCGGCCATCAGCGCTCCTCCTCACCGTCGACGGAGCCGGCACCGACGGCGACGTCCGCGTCGACGGCGGCGTCGGCCACGGTCGGCTCGTCCGTCGGGTCGGTCGGCACCGGCCAGATCCGGCGCTCACCGACGTACAGCTCGAACGTCACCGAAGCCGGGAGCTCGGCCCGCACGATGCGCAAGAGGTCGGCGTCGGTCGCCCAACCGGCCGCCCCGACGCGCAGCACGACGTGGCCGATGCCGGCCGGCGTCGCACCTTCGGTGTAGATGCCACCGGTCTCCTCGACCACCGCCGGCTCGCCGCTCACCAGCTCGAGCAGCTGACGCATGCCCCGCTTCGTGCCCCGCCACCGCAGCATCGAGAAGTACTCGCGCACGATCCGCCGCTGCAGCTCGTCCGGGAGCGAGGGATCGACCCAGTCGAGGCCGATCCAGTAGCCGAGCGTGCGGACCATCGACGGCGGGGCGACGGTCGGGTCGAACACGTTCGGCAGGTTGTCGATCTGGCCGACCACGGTGTCGGCGACGTCCTGGAAGATCGACAGGAAGCGGCCGAGGAACTCGTCCTCGGCCATCGCCACCGGCAACTGGTGGAGCAGCCAGTCGTCGCGCCTCGTCATCGCACGACCGTGCTGCTCGTCGTGCTCGGTACCCCGGTGGCGGCTCTCGTCGTCATCGCACGACGACTTGGTGGTTGGCGGAGAGGAACAGGGAGTCGCGCTCGAGCTTGACGAGCTCCTTGCCGAAGCCGACGCGCTCGTGGTTGCGCAGGTCGTGCTCGAAGAACAGGACCTCCTCGACCCGCTCGACGCCCTCGACCGCCTCCAGGAGCTGGAACACGGTCGCCGAGTTGAGGTCGGCGTCGAACGCCCAGCCGGTGCCGTGCGGTCCGCCGGTCAGCGGGTTGAGGTAGCGGTACAACGTCGACAGGGCCCGCTCGCGCACCAGCGTCGCCGGGCGACCGGGGCGGGCGGTGAGGAGGGCGGCGATGGTGACGCCCTGGTAGTACGGCGTGCCGATCTCGATCGCCGTGCCGAGGATGCGGCGCTCGTCGAGGTGCTCGCTGACGCGGGTGACCATGTCGTCGCTCAGCGCGAAGTCGTCGAGCTGCAGCAGCTCGCCCGGACGCTCGATGCGCGGCACCAGCAGCAGGCGGATCGGCTTGCCGGTGACGTCCGGGGGCAGGCAACGGACCCGGGCGATCGCCGGATCGGCCTCGGCGGCGAGGCGCTCGAAGTCCTCCGTGGTGACGGCGCGGCCGCCGGCCCGCAACGAGTGCGGGCCCCGCCGCTTGGCGTTGTCGACGGTCTCGGCATCGACCCCGCCGATCGCCGGCGCGATGTTCTCGACGCGATCCACGTACGGCAGGGACGTGCGCATGTCGACGAGCGTGGCCGGCCCGACGTTGCCGGCCGCGCCGCCGCCCGACCGGTAGCCGGTGGCGGCGATGAGCGCGCCCTCGCGGGGCACGGCGCCGTGCTGGCGGCTCGAGCCGTCGGGGTAGCGGATGAGCGGCCCGAAGCGCACCTCGCCGGTGGTCGAGTTCCACACGAAGTGGCGAGTCGTCGGGACCGCTCTCGACGAAGTCGGCGCACCTCGGTCCACTCGGTCACGACGTCGCCGTCGGCCACGGTCGAGCGTCTCGCCAGGCATCCGGGGCAGCACGGGCCGGTTCGCCGTCGTGAACGTCTGGTCCGGGCTTGCCGCTGCTCGTCCCGAGCACCTCGTGGGGCATCGGGCTGCTGTGCTCGGCCGTGACCGTGCCGCCGATCGAGTCGACGCGGATCTGGCGGATCTGCGGCGACGTGCGGTACGTCGGCTGCCCAGGCTCGGGCTCCAGCAGCCGGGCCCGCAGCCAGAACGCCCGCTGGCCACCGAGCGTCAGCGGCTCGTGGACCGGCGGGACGAGCAACGCGATCTGGCCGTCGCGGTTGAGGCCGCCGGTCGTGTCGCGGTACACGGTCGCCGGGATCCAGCCCGCGCCCTGCCAGACCTCCCACCGCAGCGGCGGCTTCGATGGGATCACGCCGATGCCCTCGACGTTGGCGGCGATCGACATGCGGATCGCGTTGCCGGCCAGCGAGCGCTCGAAGCCGAGGTAGAACCGGTCGCCCGGCACGGTCGGGGTGCGCGGGAAGCAGATCACGGCCTGGTTCGGGAGGCGCAGCTCGTCCCACACGTCGACGTAGGCGTCGGCGCCCGGCGACACCAGCGAGGCGGTCAGCTCGGGTTGCGTGATCACGAGGTCGCCGAGCGTCGTGAACACGCGCGGCGCGCCGACGTCGCCGGTCGTGCTGACCTGCGTGCCGGCAGGCACGATCACCGGCTCGCTCGACGACGTCGACCAGCCAGAACGTGAGGTCGGCCCGCGCCGCGGTCGCCGGGAACGGCTCGAACCCGAGCAGGTTCAGCATGTGCGTGTAGAACCTGTCGGGCACCTGGTTGAGGCGGAACAGCGACATCTCCGTCATCCACGCGAACAGCTCGATCAGCGCGACGCCGGGATCGGTGAGGTTGTGGTTGGTCCACTCCGGGCAGTACGTCGGGATCAGCCGCTTGGCCTCGTCGACGATGTCCTGGAACGTGCGGTCGTCGAGGTTGGGGACGGGCAGGCTCACGAGCGTCCTCGTGTCCCGTGCGACCGCGTACCGTCGGCGACGCGATCCGCCCGACACGCTCGCTCATGGTTGGACCTCCGGGGCGTTCTCCCGTGGGATGACGTAGAACGGGTACACGAGGTTGCGCCGGTCGTTGGTGGCCCGGACCCGGTACGACATCTGGATCAGGACCTTGCCGGGCTGGTCGGGATCGGGCTCGACGGCGAGGTCCTCGAGGTCGACGCGGGGCTCCCACTGCGACACGGTGTCGCGCACCGCCTCGGCCATCAGGCCCAAGGTGTTGGCGTTGATCGGCTCGAACAGCAGGTCCCAGATGCGGCAGCCGAACTGCGGGCGCATGACCCGCTCGCCCGGCGCGGTGACGATCGCCATCCGGATGCTGGCGTCGATGTCCGTCGGCGCCCTGACCGAGCGCGATGGAACCCGACTGGTCGACGCGCATGGGGAAGAGGATGCCCCGGCCGATGAAGTCTGCTGCGTCGGACACCTGTGCTCCGTCCGCTACTGGATCTTGACCAGCGAGCCCTTGATCTCGGTGATGCCCGACGCCTGGAGGGACGCCGTGGCGCCGCCCTTGAGGTCCAACATCGTCGAGCCCTCGGCGGCCAGCTTCGTCTTGGCCTTCAGGTCGATCGTGAGCCCGTTCACGGTCACGGCCTGGGTCGCGTCGATCTTGACGTTCATCCCCTTGAGCTGGATGTCGCCCTTGTCGGTGATGAGGATCGAGGCCTGACCGGACTTCAGCTCGATCGACTTGTTCATGGCGATGATCTCGACCTTGTCCGAGCCGAGGTAGCTCGTCGTCCCGTCCGGCAGCGCGAACTTGACGTGCTTGTCCTTCGGCTGGTCGCCGCCACGGAACGCCATCGTCGTGCCGGCCGCCGTCTTCAGCCCCCACTCGACGACCTTGTTCTGGGCCAGGAACGTCTCCGCCGCCGTCGGCGGCTTGGCCTTGGCGCCCCACAGGCCGCCCAGGACGAACGGCCGCCGCAGGTCGCCGTGCTCGAAGCCGACGAGGACCTCGTCGTCGATCTGGGGCATGAGCATCAGGCCGGCGTTGGACCCCCCGCCGGGCGTGACGACGCGGGCCCACCAGCTCTCCTCCTGGTCGCTGAGCGCCGGGAACCGGACCCGCACCCGGCCCAGCCCGTCGGGGTCCTTGTTGTTGGTGACGATGCCGATGGTCAGCCCGCTGCGGCCGAACGCGTCGACCCGCTCCGTGCCCCGGCCGAGGAGGTCGACGATCGACGCCGAGTCGGGGGCACCCGTCGTGAACGTCGTGGTGAGGTCCTGGTTGCGCCCGAACTGGTGCTCGACCGAGGTGACGTAGTACTCGCCGCTGACCTTCGTGCCGGCGCTCTTGACGTTGACCATGGTGCCGGCCTTGATCTCGGGCCGACCGAGGCACTCGCAACGCACCGAGAGGTCGGCCGTGCCGACCCGGCCGCCGAGCGCCGTCGCCAACTGCGTCGCCTCGTCGCTGCTCACCGCGATCAGCGATGCCGCGCCGAGCTTGCCGCTGGCCATCGCCTTGGCCTTCGTGCGGCCGCTGGTACCGAGGTCGGCGTTGCCGCCGGTCATGCCAGCGCTCCGGGCGGTGGCGACGTCGACGCGGCCGACGATGGTCTGCTTCGAGCGGGGATCCCAGGAGCGGACCTCGACGTTCTTGGCCTCGTTGGTGGCGGTGAAGCGGGCCTTGAGGCGGCGGATGTCGACGCCGTAGTCGACCTCGGCGACCTGGTTCGTGCGCTCGCGGGCCGAAGTGCAGCGTCTTGCCGTCGACCCACCACTCCCAGCCGGTGCGGAACGCGATCTCGTCGAGGAACGCGTAGTTCGTCGTCGTCTGGATCAGGTAGTCGAACGTGACCTTCGAGTCGGTGACCTCGGCCCGCAGGCCCTGCTCGCTGCAGATGGCGCTGACCACATCGGAGTACTTCTGCTTCTGGAACGTCCGCACCCGGGTCTCCGAGCCGAGGCGGTGGCCGAAGTCGAGGGCCGTGACGGTGAGCTCGGAGCGCGTCCGGACGATCGGCGCTCTGGTCGGCGCCGATGCTCACGACCTCGCCCTGGAAGACCTGCGTCATCACGCCCGCGGCGATTGGGGAACGACACGGCGATCTCGGCGCCGACGACGTATCGGGTGCCGTCGAGCAGGGTGAAGTCCGGGTCGCTCAGTCGCAGCGTGAGCTGGCTACGGCACCGACACGGTCTGGGCGACGCGGAGGTCGACGATGGCGTCGTAGTCGAGGGCCGGGACCTCCGGCGCCGTTGATCTTGACCTGCGGCGGCGGCGACGAGGACGGTGGTGCCGGCACGTCAGGCGCCCCGTTCCGGGATCGCCAGCAGGCGGCCCGGCCGCAGGTCGAGCGGATCGGCGATGCCGTTGGCGTCGGCGATGCCGCGCCACTGCGTCGAGTCGCCGTAGTACCGGGCCGAGATGCGGTCGAGCGTGTCACCGACCTGCACCTGGTGGGTGCGGTTCGGCTTCGGCGTGCCCGACGTCGGGTTCTGCGGACCCCAGTTGGCGTCGGGCTCGTACTGCTCGAGGCTCATGCTGACGTTGGCCCGCAGCGGCAGGCCCTCGCTGGAGAAGTAGGTGAACGTGACCTCGATGCTCTTGACGACGGCCTTGAACGAGTGCAGCGACGTGCCCCAGTGGAACTTGACCCACGGCGGCCGGCCGTTGCTGCGCTCGGCGTCGAAGCCGGCGAGCGTCGTGTCGACGTCCATCAGCTTGAGCAGCTTGTTGGTGTGGCCGTGACCGCGGCGCCGGTCGCCGTCGTGTCGAACACGAGGCTGAGGCTGAACGAGCCGCCCTCGCCGCCGGCGTAGCGCATCGACGGCGTCGCCTTGCCGGGGATCTGGTCGGACTCCCAGCGGTTGCTCTGGCTGAACGAGAACGTGGCCGGGTTGAACATGCACTCGATGCGGGCGCCGGTCTCGACCTCGAGGTACGCCTTCTGCAGCTGGGGCAGTCGCCGTCATCTAGAACCCTCCTCGGAAGCGGCCGCCGCGCCGTTCGAGCTCGGTGATGATGCGGTCCTCGAGCAGCTCGAGGATCCGGTCGAAGTGCTGCTCGATGTCGATCGCGGGCGGCCGCCTGTTGCGGCTTGTTGCGGTTGCGGTTGCGGGCTGCGGTTGCGGTTGTGGCCGTGGCTGCTGCAGCGGCGGCGGCGGACGGGACCTGTCGGGCCGCCGCTGGCGCGGTGGGCGCCGGCCGTGACCTTGCGCTGTGCCACGTCGGAGGCGGCACCCCTCGTCACGGTGTCGGCCAGGACGGACGCGGAGATCGTGGTGGCGCTCGGACGCTCGCCCCGTCGTGCGGGCGGCGGTCGCCGCCGCGGCCGAGCGTGGGAGGATCGGGCTGCGGCGGATGATCGTGGCGACCTGCTCGGCCTGGCGCTCCTCGGGGCCCCGGACGTCGTCGTCGAAGAAGCGGGGCAGCGGTGAGGGGTGGGCGACGTGGGTCAGCTCGTGGGCGACGACCTCGACCGTGGGGCTGGACGAGGCGAGGTGGATCGTGTCGCCGGTCGTGGCCGCCCGCTTGCCGACCCGGGCCAACGCCCGGCGCGACGCCGGGCCCGTCGAGACGTGGACCGGCCGGTCACCGACGATCGCCGTCGCCAACGGCCGGAACGTCGATCGGGGATCGGCCGCCGTTGGATCGCCCGGTGCCGATGCCGCTCCAGCTCGGCCGCGAACACCGCTGCCGCCCCGAGACCCGCGGCCACGGCCCAGTCCTTCTGGGCGGCGTCCGTGCCATTCGGGGTTCCGGGCGGCGTTCGTACCGGATTGCGGGACGGTGGCCGCCCAGTTGTTGAGGTGTCCATGGCGCGGCGGAGGTGGAAGGACCCGAGGATCGGACGCAGCGCGTGGCGGCCGACGTCGTGGCCACCGAGGTCTTCGCCGACGCCGGCCTCGTGGCCGACGTCGGGCCTCGGTGGCCAACGCGGGCCTCGTGGCCGACTCCGGCCTCGTCCGGGACCGCGAGCCGGCCCCGCGGGACGTTTCGGCGTCGGGCCCCCGGTGCGGAAGTACCGATGGGCGGGGCGACGGCACGATCGATCCCCCGGCCGCCCGTTGCTCGTCCGACGGACGAGCCGAGCGCCGTCAGCCCCGTCGAGATCACGGCCGCGACCGGCGCGGCCCGGGTGAGCGTCCTCGTCCGGCGACGGCGCGTCCCCGGGGGCGGCAACTGTTCGTCGGTCTCGCCATCGACCAGGCGGGAGCGGGGCGATGGCGCTGTCGTCGTGGCGTGGTCGATGGCACGGCGGGCGATGACGTCGGCCCCGGCCGCAGCGCCGACGACCGCGGCGGCGTGGCGTGCGACCGAGACGTCGCCGTGGTCGACCGGCCGCGACGGCTCGTAGGCCGCCGGTGGCCTCACGCTGGCGGCCGAGACCGCCGATCCCGGTCCGACGTCTGCGGCGGTGGCGGGCGCGACGTCCGCGGCGGTGGCGGCGGCGGTGGCGGTGGCGGTGGCGGTGGCGGGGCCGACCGTGGCGGCAGGTGTGCCCGGGATCCGGGCGGTGTCGATCGCGGATGGTGTGACTGCAACCGACCAGTTCGATTCGGACGGCCCTGGGCCGCACGGTCGACGACGTCGCTGCTGCTCGACATCCGCGCGGGCGGCAGCGGCCGGGGGCGCGGCGGCGGCCGGGCGGGTGGGACCGGGAAGGGGAGGATGGCCGACGTCGTCGGCTCGATCGATCGCCACGGGCGGGCGCACGCTCGCAGGCGGCGCCAGCCACGAGAGGGCCGCCCGGCGTGGTCGGCCCCGTGGTCGTGGATGCGACACCATCGGAACCGGCCGAGCCCGTCGCCGCGCCGGACGCGGCGTCGGTTCCGACCCGCTCGGCGACCGTCGGGTCGGAGCCGGCTCGCCGCAGCGTGCTCACGTCGGCGGCGGCGGTGCCGCCAGACGAACCCGTGTCCCGGGCCTCGGTGCCGGCCCGGCGCGGCGGCGTGTCGGGGGTGGTGGTGGTCCGTTCCTGACGGCCGGGAGCGCCCCGCGCCGCCGCACCGGCGACCTCGGTCGATGTCGCAGGTACAGCCGCAACCGATCGATCGACTGCCATGGGTGGACGCACCGGCGCGTCGAGCACGGTCGTCGGTGGGTCCTGTCGATCGGTGCTGGCAGCGCCCGGGTCCGGCACCGACGCCGGCGGGCCCGGCGCGGTGGCAGCGGCGACGTCGAGGTGCCGGGTGGCGGCCGTCTCGTCCGATGATCGAGGCCGATCCGACCCACCGGCGGTCGTCGACTCACGCATGATCGCTCGTGCTCCGGCCGCGATCGGCACGGCCGACGCGGTGCCGCCGCCATCACCCGGGGTCTCCGCGGCTCGCGCTCGCTCGAGTGGTGCCGACGAGCCAGATGTCGGCGCGGGCGCGGACGGGGCTGGCGGCGAGATCGGCGGCCGCGGTCGTGGGGGGCCGGACGCTGCTGGTCCGGTGGGCGGCCGGTGATGTCGTCGGCTGGTCGATCGGTCGCCGCTGGTCCGGAGGTCGTGGTCGGGTCGGCGTCGGTGCCGGCGAGGACGGGAGCTCGCCACGGAGATCGGGGGCGCCGGCCGCAGGAGGCCGGACGCTGCCCCACGCAACGGCGCCGCTCGCGGCCGGGCCGCTCCCGTCGACGGAGGAGGCGCGGTCGGTGGTGGCGGGCTCCGCTGGCGTCCGTCGATCGGTGGATCACGTCCGGTCCGGAGGTCGCCATCGGTGCCGGCGCGTCCAGGGGCCCGGCGGCGGCGCCGGCGCGCCGAGAGGCGTCGTTCTGCCGCGGCGCCTCTGCTGCGGTGCCGCGGGTCGCCGGCGTGACGTCGTGCGACCCCTCGGCGGGGCCCGGCGTGGTGAGCCGAGAGAGTCCCCGAGCGAGCGAACTGCGTGGCTCGGCGACGATCGGTCGAGGGGGAGACGTGCGTGGTGGGGGTGACGTCGGCCGGGCGGGTGACGTCGCGGGTCCGGGCCGCGGTGATCGGGGTGGCGACATCGGTCGAGGGGGAGACGTGCGTGGTGGGGGTGACGTCGTCCGGGCGGGTGACGTCGCGGGTCCGGGCCGCGGTGATCGGGGTGGTGGCGACGTCGGTCGACGGAGAGACGTCGGTGGCACCGGCGACGTCGGTCGAACGGGACACGTCCGGCGGCCGGATGGGGTCGGCGTCCGCCGGGATGGTGGCCGGCCCCGTCACCCCGGCCGGAGCGGTCGCGATGGCCGGCATCGAACCAACGGCCGACGACGTCGACCCACTCGGCCGCGGCGCTGGTCCGACGACCCGGTGCCACCGGCCGGCCGGGGCGCACCGCCCGTGCGGCTCGTGGTGTCGACCGCTGGGGTCGCGGGCCCGCGGAGCGAGCGCTCGGTCGGGCGTCACCGGTAGGTCGGGCGGCCCGCGGGGGTGGCGCGCCGCCGGGCGTCGGTCCGGGACCGGGGACCCGGTCCGAGCCCGTGGCCGTCAGCGCCGCACGGGTGGCGGGCGGGATCAAGCCGCTGCCGGCCAACCGGTCGCGCAGGGCCTGGATGTCCGGCGGCAGTGCGGCCGGGGGCGAGTCGGTCGATCCCGTCCCGTGCCCGCTCGGCCGGCGTCGACGACAACGGGCGCCCGGCACGGTCGGCGACGCGACGGCCGGCTGCTGCGTCGGCGTGCCGGCCGGAACGCGCCCGTGCCGGGGTGCGCTCCACGTCGATCGGCGCGGTGGCATCGAGCGTGACCTCGAGCCTGCCGACGATCGCCCCGGGACTGGTGGCCGGGCCGGCGG
Organism: uncultured Acidimicrobiia bacterium; assembly: GCA_963822315.1. Lineage (GTDB taxonomy): Bacteria > Actinomycetota > Acidimicrobiia > Acidimicrobiales > Ilumatobacteraceae > JALZMG01. Next base: position 159,299 of record CAWGHB010000008.1, on the reverse strand, counting down.
CGGTGCGACCACGCCGGGCGGCGGTGATCGGCAGCCCTCGGCGCAGCGTGGTCCGACCGGCGCCGATGCCGGCGCCGAACCCACCGGCGCGACGGGCGCCCGTGGCGGCGGCGACCCCGCCCATGCCGGCCACCCGCGCCGCGAGGTCCCGCACCCGGGGATCGAGGTCGCTACGCGCGCGCGATCTGCGCCGGTGCGGTCGGACCACCGGTGACGATGTCGAGCCCGCCGTCGTCGTCGGGCCACGGCCAGTAGTCGATCGGCGGACGCACCCCCAGGTGCTCGACGTCGGACCCGTCCGCGGCCTCGACGTACCAGCGGCGCATGCTCGACAGCCCCAGCACGCGCCCGAAGCGCACCGCCCGGTGGATGAGCGAGCTCGTGGCCTGGGTCGCCACCACCCGCACGGTCCGCTGGCGCGGGCGCACGCGACCGGCCAGGGAGCCGCCGAAGTCCGGAGCCGGCGCCGCGGCCGCCCCGGCGTCAGGTGGGGGACTTGGCTCGGAACCCATGGTGGGTGATCTCCAGCTCCTCCATCGCCATGTCGTTCGACGCGGCGGCGAAATCCGGTCCCTTCCACTTGACGGGGAACGCCCCGTCGAACTCCCACGCCCGCAACCGCTGCCCGGACGGACCGACCAGCGTGATGGCGGCGGTCGAGCGAGCGAGCTTGTTGCCGTTGGCCGCGAACTGCTCACCCGACGACTTGTTCAGCCACGCCAGCAGCGTGTCGTTCTGGGTGATGCCGCGCTTCAGCGTGATGTTGGGCCACGTCATCCGACCGGGCAGCTTGTGCACGTAGCTGTTCTCGCCGCCCTCCTCGATCTCCTCGACCCCGACGCTCGACCTCGAGCCCGCTGACCTCCATGAAGTGGCCGATCTCGACGCCGTCGACCTCGAAGAGGAACGTCGACGCGGTGATCGCGTTGGGCGTCGAAGCCGTCATTGGGCATGGCGGATCGCCTCCCAGGCGCGGTCGTTGAGGTCGGCGACCGACCGGATCAGCCGGGCGCGGTCGGCGTGGGCGAGGTCGAGCAAGCTGTCGAGGTTCCAGTGGAGGTGGTAGGCGAGGTAGGCGATCTCGTCCCACAGCGCCTCTTCGGGGTAGAGCCGCATCGTCGGGCCGATCTACCGCGAGGAGGTCGACGGCACCTCTTCGATCTGCCCGCGTGCGCGTGTCGCACGCGAGGGTTCGAACGAAGTGGTGTCCGCCGACGGTCCCTGGCCGTTGGCGTACTGCTCGACGATCGTCGACGGATCCTCGGTCGCGGCGTCCGGCCGGGTCCGGTGGCAGCACGGCCTGCTGCAGGGCCTCCACGTCGGCCGGGTCGCCGAAGTTGATGATCCCGTAGAGGTCCTGCAGGAAGGCCAGGTCGGCGGCGAACAGCCCCTCGACCTCGTTCGGCGTCACCTGCCGCAACGTGCCGAGCGACGAGATGACCCGGGCGATGACGAGGATCGTCAGGTACGGGTCGTCGGCGCCGTTGACGCGCGGGTCGCGCAGTGGCTCGATCTCGTCGCGGGCGGTGGCCAGACGCATCGTGCCCTGCCGGTGCAGGACGCCGTCGCCGTCGACGTAGCCCTTCGGCAGCGTGAACGCGAACTCGGTCTGGAGGCCGGCCACTGCTACGGGCTCGACCCAGTCGAGGAACTCGTGCTGGATCGTGAGCTCCTCGACCATCACGTCGTCGCTGCCGGAGCTGAGGTCCGAGATCGACATCTTCGACGGCCAGCACGCCTCCAGGCTGAAGCGGGCGCACTCCGTCTGCAGGCGGTCGTACAGGACGATCGAGGCCGTCTTGTACGGCGTCGCCTTCGTCGGCGTCGACGACCTCCTTGAACCAGTCGTGGATCGACCATGTTCGTCGTGAAGCCGCGCTTGAGCGTCGACCTCGCTGTACTTCGGCTTGCCGGCGCGCTTGCGCTCGACGACCTTCTTGCCGTTGCCCTCCTTGAAGGTGGTCACGTCGAACTCGAGGCTGAGTCCGCTGCACCCGGTGAACCAGGCGAGCGTCAAGGCGTCGATCTCGAGGGCGAAGAACGAGCCCTGGAAGTCGGCGTCATGGGTCTTGGCGTCGGTCACGGGTCACCTCCTCACTTGTTCCGGACCAGCTCTTCGACGGCCAGCGTGACCTCCTCGGTCATCAGGTCGTCGGACCCGACGTCGAGGTCGGACGCCGACCACTTGGACGGCCACACGTTGTTGAACGTCCAGCGGCTGAGCTCCTTGCCCGACATGTCGGACACGACGAGCGCGCCGTTGGTGCGGTACTCGAGCGTGCCGTCGCGGATCTGCTTCGCCCAGTTCCAGAACTTCTTGTCCGGCGACAGCGTGCGCTTGAGCGTGATGTCCTGGTACTTCGTCGTGCCCGGCCGCTTGCGCGTCCGGGTGTCGGTGCTGGTGTCGGTCTTCTCGACGACCTCGACCTCGTAGCCGAAGCCACTGGCGTCGGTGAAGAAGCCTTCGATGCCGTTGTCGAGCTTGATGTGGAACCACGAGCCGACGAGCTCGATGTCCTTGGTCTCGCCTGGGGTGGTGACGGGCATGGGCGCGTCCTCCTCGTCCTACGCCGGCCTCAGGCCGACGTCTCCTTGATCTGGGCGATCCGGAAGATCACGAACTCGGCCGGCTTCACCGGGGCGATGCCGACCTCGACGACGACCTTGCCCATGTCGATCGACTCCGGCGGGTTGGTCTCCGCGTCGCACTTGACGAAGAACGCCTGCTCGGCGGTGGCCCCGAACAGCGCGCCGTCGCGCCACAATCCACGCAGGAAGGCGTTGATGGTCCGCTTCAGACCTTCCCACAACGAGATGTCGTTGGGCTCGAAGACGGCGTACTGGGTGCCGTTCATGATCGTGGTCTCGATCATGTTGAACAGCCGGCGCACGTTGACGTACGTCCAGTCGGTGTTCGACGACAGCGTGCGAGCACCCCAGACGCGGATGCCCCGGGTACCGAACGGGCGGATGCAGTTGATGCCGATCGGGTTCAGCAGGCCCTGCTCGGCCTTGGTGATGTTCATCTCGACGTCGAGCGCGCCGCGGACGACCTCGTTCGCCGGGGCCTTCCACACCCCGCGGGTGTCGTCGGTGCGGGCCCAGATGCCGGCCAGGTGCCCGCTCGGCGGCACCATGATCTCGGTGTCGCCGTTGGTGGCCGCCGGGTTCGCCACCTTGATCCACGGGTAGTACAGCGCGGCGAACGGCGAGTCGTACATCGCGACGTCGCTGCGCCACTCCTTGATCTGCTGCGGCGACATCCCGGGCGGGGAGTCGAGGACCGCCATCCGGTTGGCCTGACCCTCGCAGTGGTTGATCAGGGCTAGCTGCACCGTCTTCCACAGGCCGAGGTCGACGCTGCCGTCGTCCTTGGTGGCCGCGGTGATGAGGTCGGGGACCATCACCATGGTGACGTCCTCGGCGATGACGAGGCCGTTGATGCCCTGGCGAGCCGTCTCCGACCCGGCGAACGCCCGGCCCGGAACGGCGACGGGCGCCGGTGCGGCGGGCTCGATGGCGTAGCTGCCGGCCGGCAGGCTGGCCAGGTCGGCCTCCAACGATGAGACGTCGATCTTCGTCGCCACCTTGACCTTGGAGGACTCCTTGTTGACGACCGTCTCGAGGCCGCCCAACGTCAGCCCGGGGAACGACTCGACGGGCTCGTTGGAGTCGTTCTCGGTCACGTCGACGCGGAACGTCGGTGCGGCGTCGTCACCGTCCGCGTCGTCGGCCGGCGGCTCGGGTGTCACGGTGACGGTGATGTCGGCGTTCGGCTCGACCGTCGTGAACTCGACGGCGGGCCCGAGCGCGCGGTCTCCGGACGGCAGCGCGAGCGTGCCCGACTCGGTGGCCGGCTCGGTGTGCGGGATGCGCACGATGTAGGCGAGCGCGCCGCCGTTGTTGAAGTAGCCGTAGACGGCGTGGGGCAGCATCGCGCCGGGCGTGAACCCGCCGTAGAGCTGCTCGAACTGGGTCCAGTTCGAGACCAGCCGGGGCTTCTGGCCGAGCGGGTCGGCCGGGTCGTCCTTGGGGCCTTTCGCGGTGAACCCGACGAACGCGGCAACAGCCGTCGCGCCGGGGGCCAGCGTGGCGGATCCCGACGGGACCTCCTCCACATAGACGCCAGGGGTCAAGTAGGTGGTCGCCACGCTCCCTCTCCTTTTTGCAGCGGTGATCCAACGCGGCCTGTCTCCAGGCCTTGCAGCAAGGACCCGCCCGAGTCCCTCTCTCGGTTCGCCGTCAGACCGTCCCTCACCGGACCCACCTGTCGGCAGGCGGGAACGTACCACACCGGGACGAGCCGGTTTCACGCCGGCCCGGCGAGCTCAGGACACCGTCGTTCGCGTCGTGCTCGGGTTGGTGATGGTGATCGCACCGCCGTACGCGCACATGCACATCGACGTCTGGCTGAGCGTCGGCATGTTCCCGGTCAGGGTCATCGGCGCACCCGGCGCCCACGGCGCGACGGTGACCGGCGTGCACGTGCCGGGCGTGAGCACACCCAGCGCGGCGGCGGTCTGGGCGGCGGTGATCGGGTTGGCCAGGCTCATGCAGAGGCCGAACGGGAGGATGTTGGCGAACGGCTTGTTGTCCATGATGTTGGCCACCGGCATGTTCTCGACCAGCGTGCGCTTCTCGGGCGTCACGATGAGGGTGCTCGGGGCCATGCCGAAGCTGCACATGGTCATCGCGCCGTTGACGACCGGGAGGCTGGGCATGCGCCGACGTTAGCGAGCGGGGCGCGACGGTGGCGACGGCCGGACCGGGGCGGCCACGTCAGAACGTGTGGTGGACAGCTTCGACGTTGTTGCCGTCGGGGTCGCGCACGAACGCCCCGTAGTACCCGGGGTGGTACTCGGGCCACACGCGCGGCTCGTGCAGCGTCTCGGCACCGATCGACGCGGCGACGGCCGCGAACTCGTCGACCGCGTCGCGGCTCGGGGCGTGGAACGCGACATGCGACTCGCGGAAGCCGTCACCGGTCGTCTGGGCCCCGATCCAGAACGACGGGAACTCGGTGCCGTACCCGATGGTGTCACCGAAGTCCAGGACCCGCCGACCGCCGAGCGGTGCGAGGACGGCGTCGTAGAACGTCGCGCTGGCTGCCACGTCGGCGCACTGGATGGACACGTGGTCGAGCATCGCGACAGTGTGGCAGCACGGGTTGCTGCTGGGTCCCCGCTGGAGTGGCAGGAGCAGGCGCCGGTTGCGCGATGCTCGGTACATGACGTACCCGTCCAACGACCCGTCGGTGCAGGTGCTCGAGGAGCGGGCCGAGCGCGCCGAGAGCTCGCCGATCCCGGTGTTCTTGAAGATCGGCCGGGTGCTCGTGTGGATCATCTACGCGATCGTCCTGGTGACCGCGTTCCTGCTGCTGCTGGCGTTCTTCCTGCGCCTCGCCGGGGCCAACCCCGGCTCGTCGTTCGTCGACTGGGTGTACCGCAACGCCGACCGCGCCATGGAGCCGTTCCGAGGCATCTTCCCGGACCACGAGCTCGACGGGAACTCGGTCGTCGACACGTCACTGCTGTTCGCCACGGTCTTCTACTTCGTGTTCGCGCTGCTGATCGACGTCGTGCTGCGCTGGATCACGCACCTGGTGCAGCGCAAGGAGCGCGAGGCCGCCGACCTGCGGAACCAGGCCGACTACGCCGCGCAGCAGGCGTACGCCCGCCAGCAGGCTGCCGACCAGGCCGCGCACGTGGCCGCCCACGACGCGGCGGCGCGCGAGTACGCCGCGCAGCAGGCGGCCGCCCAGCAGTACGCGATCGCCCAGGCCGCGGCGCGCGAGGCGCTGGCCCAGCAGCAGGTGCCGAGCCAGCCGGTCCGGGCCAAGCCGGCGACGCCGGCCGGCGAGCCGATGGTGCAGCCGCCGTCGGCGCCGGTGGCGACGACGGCCCCGGCCGCGCCGGCACCCGCATCCCCGACCCCGCCGACGAACCCGCCGCCCGGCTGACGGCCGACGGCCCGGGTCGGGCTACGCCTGGCCGCGGTCGGGCTCTCGACGGGCGTCGCGGGCCCGGCGCTCGGCTGCGAACTCGTCGACCGTGTCGACGCGGTTGGGGATCCCGCGGGCGAGGTAGGTCGCCCGGGCGATCAGCGACGCGCTGATCGGCAGCGTCAGGAGCTGGAGCACGGCGGCGGCGATCGCCGACGTGACGTCGTTCGTCGTCGGCAGGACGAAGGCCGCGCCGATGGCCACGAACAGCACCCCGACCGTCGACGCCTTGGTCAACGCCTGCATCCGCGAGAGCACGTCGGGGAAGCGCACGACCCCGACCGCGGCGAGCAGGATCAGGACCGCTCCGAGCAGCGTGATGGCCTCGCCGCTCACTCGCCGCGCCCTTCGATGTAGCGGGCGACGACCGACGTGCTGATGAACGACACCAGCGCGAGCACGACCGCGACCGGGAGGAACGCGCCGTTCCGACTGTCCATGGCCTGGACGATGATCAGGCTCATCCCGGTGACGATGAGGCCGTCGATGCCGATGACCCGATCCGACAGCGACGGGCCGCGCATCAGCCGGAAGAGGTACAGCGCACCGGCCAGCGCCAACGTCGCGTAGATCGCCGTGATCACGGGTCGACCCGCTTCCCGGTGCCGGCCAGGAACTCGTCCTGGGCGGCGACGGCCTCGGCCGACCCGAACGCCCGGACGGTGAGATCGGTGAGGTGCTGGATCTCCTTGCGCACCACGTCGACGTCGCGCAGGTGGAGCACGTGGACGTACAGGACGACCGGGTCCTGCGTCAGCTCGAGCGGCATCGTGCCCGGGGAAAGGGCGAGCAGGTTCGTCATCAACGTGAGGATCTCGTCGGAGCAGCCGGGCAGCGGCACGCCGACGACGCCGGTGCGGATGCTCGTCGCCGGCGACAGCACCTCGCGCGTCAGGACGACGTTGGACCACACGACGGTGCGCAGCATGTGCCCGACGAGCCGGGCGATGGCGACCGGTCGGATCGCCACCTGGCCATGCGCCCCGCGCCGCCGCAGTCCGGGGACGAGGACCACGAGGATCGTGCCGACGGCCAGTCCCCCGAGCACGTTGGCCGGCGTCGCCGAGCCCCACAGGAGCACCCAGATGACGGCCAGGCCGACCGCGAACCCGATCGCCCTCATCGCCCCAGCACCGCGTCGATGTACAGCTCGGGCAGGGCCAGGTCGTTGGCCGCCCGCTGGGCCAGGTCGTACAGCGGGCCGGCGCCGACGCCGATCGCCAACGTCAGCAGGCACAGCACGGCGGTCGGCGCGACCATCAGCGCCGGCAAGCGCGAGCGGCCGAGCACACCGTCGTTGGCGGCCGCGCCGGCCGAGGCCGGTGCGACCCGCCGCGGGTTCCAGAACACGGCGATCCAGACCTTCGCCAGCGAGAAGAGCGTCAGGAGGCTGACCGCCACGGCGATGCCGAGGATCCACCACGCGCCCGAGCGGGCGGTCGCGTCGAACAACCCGAACTTGGCGACGAAGCCCGAGAACGGCGGGACCCCGGCCAGGCTCAGGGCCGGCAGCGCGTACAGCACGGCCACCAGCGGCGCGGTCGCGACCATGCCGCCGAGGCGGTGCAGGCGGCTCGACCCCCCGGCGTGCTCGACGAGCCCGCCGACCAGGAACAGCGCCGTCTTCACCACGATGTGGTGGACGATCGCGAACACCGCGGCGGCCAGACCGGCGACGGTGAACAGGCCCAGCCCCATGATGATGTAGCCGATCTGCGAGACGATGTAGAACGAGAAGATCCGCTTCACGTCCTCTTGGGCGATGGCGCCGAGGACGCCGACGACCATCGTCGCACCAGCGACGACGAGGATGAGCGTCCCCGGTCGGCTGTCGGCCGGGAACAGCAGCGTCTGGGTGCGGATGATGGCGTACACCCCGACCTTCGTCAGCAGCCCGGCGAAGATCGCGGTCACCGCCGACGGCGCCGTGGGGTAGCTGTCGGGCAGCCAGAAGTAGAGGGGGAACAGGGCCGCCTTGATGCCGAACACCACGAGCAGGAGCCCGGCCAGCGCGGCGCGGACGCCGCTCGGCAGCTCGCCGATGCGCCCGGCGAGATCGGCCATGTTGACGGTGCCGGTGGCGGCATAGGTGAACGCCAGGCCGATCAGGAACAGCACGGACGCGACGAGGCTGATGACGACGTACGTCATCCCGGAGCGGACCTGGTCGAGCCGACCGCCCAGGGTGATCAGGACGTAGCTCGCCGTCAGCGTCATCTCGACGGCGACGAACAGGTTGAACAGGTCGCCGGTCAGGAACGCCGCCGACGTGCCGGCGGCCAGGATCATGTAGACGGACTGGAAGCCGACGTGGTTGCGCTCGGCGCCGGGCTGGCCGATGGCGTACACCAGCACGGCGAGGAGCACGATCGATGCGGTGACCAGCATGATCGCCGACAACCGGTCGGCGACGAGCGTGATGCCGATCGGCGCCGGCCAGTCGCCGGCCTGGACGACGGCGATCCCGTCGTGGTCCACGCGGATCAGGATCAGGACCGCGATCGGCACGAGCGCCGTCAACGTCGTCAGGCCGATGATCCGCTGCGCCGTGCGGGAGCGTCCGACGAGCACGCAGAGCGCGCCGGCGAGCAGTGGGAGCACGATCGGCAGCGGCAGCAACACGTTCACGCCGGTGCTCCGCCGCCGGCGCCGGCCGAGCCGACGTCGAGCTCTTCGGTCGCGGCGTCGCTGAGCTCCGCGTCGGGTGACTCCCGCCCGACCATGCGGTCGTCGATGTCGTCGGCGACCTCGTCGTCTGCGGTCAGCAACCAGCTGCGGTAGGCGAGGGCCAGCAGCAACGCCGTGGTGCCGAACGTGATCACGATCGCGGTGAGGACGAGGGCCTGCGGCATGGGGTCGGCGAAATCGTCCGGATCGCCGCTGCCGATCAGCGGCGGTGTGCCCCGCCGCGTCGCGGTGACGAACACGATGTTGGCGCCGTGGCCGATCAACCCCAGTCCGATGATCAGCCGCGACAGCTTGCGCTGCAGCAGGAGGTACGTGCCGATGCCGAACAGCGCCGCGGCCGTGAACGCCATCAACACGCTCACGCTGGGACCTCCTGGCGGGCGGCATCGTCCTCCCGGACGTCGGCGAGGACGCGGGTGTCGTCACCGAAGGACTCGAACACCATCAACGCCAGGCCGATGACGGCGAGGTACACGCCGACGTCGAACACGAGCGCCGTCGTGACCTTGACGTCGCCGAGCACCGGGAGATCGAACGTGTGGGCGGCCGTCTCGAGCACGTCGGCGCCGTACAGGAGCGGGGCGATCGCCGTCGCCACCGCGATCGCGACGCCCGCGCCGAGCACCAGCCACGGCTTGCCGCGCGAGAGCCGGCGGACCTCGGCCAGGCCACCGGCGACGTAGCGCAGCGACACCGCGGCGCCGGCGACGATGCCGCCGACGAAGCCGCCGCCGGGCTGGTTGTGCCCGACGAACAGCAGCCACAAGGAGCCGACCATGACGGCCGCGAACACGAGGCGCACCGACACGTCGATCGTCACCAGCCGGGCCAGCGGCATCGGCGGCGGCAGGCGCTCGGCGGGTTGACCGGCCACGGATGGGTGACCGGGGCGACGACCGGCGCGGGCCAGTGCGACCGTCCCGATGGCGGCGGCCGCCAGCACCGTGATCTCGCCGAGTGTGTCGAACCCACGGATGTCCACGAGGATCACGTTCACGACGTTGCGCCCGTCACCCTCCGGGTAGGCCTGCTCGATCATCGTGTCGGACACGGTCGTCGGCGGGTCCTGCGAGCCGACGGCCAGCGTGAAGGAGAACACCATCGCGCCGACGGTCGTGGCGATGGCGATGCGCACGGCGCGCCGGGCGGCGCCGCGCGACGTCTCGAACCGATCGGGCAGCCGGCGCAGCACGAGCACGAACAGGACCGTCGACAGCGTCTCGATCGCGACCTGCGTGAGGGCTAGGTCGGGGGCGCCCTGCACGACGAAGAGCCCGGCCATCGAGTACCCGACCATGCCGAGGAACAGAGCGCCGGAGAAGCGCCGCCGGACGATCGCCGCCGCGAGGGCCAGCCCGATCAGCATCGCCGCGATCGGCACGTGGGCCGGGATCTCGACGACGTCGGGCCAGCCCGGCCACCACACCCCGCCGAGGAGCAGCCCGCCAGGGACGAGCGCCGCGGTGAGCAGGATGACCCCGAGGTACACGGGCAGCGATCCGGGCTGGGTCACGGCCGTCGTGCGGTTGGCGACGGCGTTCACCGCGTGCAGGGTCCGGACGTAGGCGTGCGCCGACGAGGGCAGCCGCGCACCGGCGGCCAGCACCGGCGCGATCGAACGGCGGCCGACGAAGAGCAGGATGCCGCCGCCGAGGGCGATGGCCGACAGCAGCAGCTCGATCGTGAGCCCGTGCCAGACCTCGAGGTGGACGTCGCTCGCCGCCGAATCGAGCGCGCCGGCCGCGGCGCCGATGACGCCGTCGACGAGGCGCGGCAGGACGCCGAAGACCACGCTGGCCACGGCGAGCACACCGGCCGGGAGCAGGAAGGCGAACGTCGGCGGGCCGTGCGCCGACGTGGCCGCCTCGCCCGGGGACGCATCCTCGGCCAGACGGCCGGTGACACCGGCCAGGAAGCGCAGGCTGTACGCGGCGGTCAGGCCCGACCCGAGGACCATCCCGCCGAGCGCGACCGCCGCGCCGACGCCTTGGTGGACGAACGCCGCGAAGTCGGCCTCCTTGGCGATGAAGCCGAACAGCAGTGGGACGCCGGCCATCGAGGCCGCAGCGATGGCGGTGACGGTGACGACCGGCGCCCACCCGGGGCCCATCCGGGGCATCCGGCGGATGTCGCGCGTCCCCTGCTGGTGGTCGACGATGCCCACGACCATGAAGCCGGCGGCCTTGAAGGCGCCGTGCGCCAGCAGCATGACGCAGCCGGCGGTGTCCGAGGCCGCCGTGCCCCAGCCGAACACGGCGATCATGAAGCCGAGCTGGCTGATGGTGCCGTAGGCGAGGAGCAGCTTCAGGTCGTACTGGCGCAGCGCCCGCAGCCCACCTCCGACCATCGTCACGACGCCCACCGTCACGACGACCGGCCGCCACATGTCCAACGCCGAGTAGGCCGGGGCGAGGCGGGCCACGAGGTAGACACCGGCCTTGACCATCGTCGCCGAGTGCAGGTAGGTGCTGACCGGGGTCGGGGCGACCATTGCTCCCGGGAGCCAGCTGTGGAACGGCATCTGCGCCGACTTCGTGAACGCCCCGAGGAGGATGAGCACGAGCGCCACGGTGACGGTCGTGCCCGACGGCGGGTCGGCGAGGATCGCGCTGAGGCGGTACGTGCCGGCGGCGCGGCCGAGGACCACGAACCCGGCCAGCATCGCCAGCGCGCCGGCGCCGGTCACCAGCAGTGCGTGGAGTGCGGCGCCCCGGGCCTCGGGCTTCTCGTGGTCGTTGCCGATCAGGAGGAACGACGTCACCGAGGTGAGCTCCCAGAAGCCGTACAGCACCAGGAGGTTGTCGGCGAGCACGAGTCCCGTCATCGCCCCGCCGAACAGCACGAGGAGGCCGAGCAGGCGACCGGTGCGGGCGGTCGGGACCGTGAAGTAGCGGGCGGCGTACGCGATGACGAGCACGCCGATGCCGGCGACGAGGATCAGCATCAGGGCGGCGAAGCCGTCCAGCCGGAGGTCGAAGCCGAGGTCGAGCTGGGGGACCCACTCGGTCCGGCTGGCGTACACGTCGCCATCGACGATGCTCGGGAGGAGCGTCAGCAGCCATCCCGTCGTGAACGCGGCCGGGATCGCGGCCAGCGCGAAGAGTGGCCACCGGCGGTCGGCCAGGGGTCGGGCCAGCGCCATCACGGCGATGCCCACGACGAGGTGCAGCGCGAGGACCGTGATCACGGACGGCGCCGAACGCACCGATCGGACGAGCTCATGTCCGACTCGAGTCTAGTGGCTCGCCGTTGCGGCATCTGTTAGGTGCTCCTAACATGACGCCGTGCACGTGGACCACGCCACCGCCCTCATGCCGCTCCTGACCCGCCGCAGCAGTCCGGTCCTGCACGGCCCGGGACCGACCGACGCCGAGCTCGAGGCGCTGCTCCACGCCGCGACGACGGTGCCCGACCACGGAGCGCTGCGGCCGTGGCGCCTGGTCGTCGTGGTCGGCGACTCCCGCCAGGCGTTCGGCGACGCACTGGCTGCGGCCGCCCTCGAGCACGAGCCCGCTGCGTCCGGCGACGTCCTGGAGCGCATCCGCTCGAAGGCGTTCCTCGCCCCGGCCCTGATCGCCGTCGCGGCCAGGATCGTGCCCGGCAAGGTGCCCGAGTGGGAGCAGGTCGCGTCCGCATCGTGCGCCGGGTTCGCCATCACGCTGGCCGCCCATCAGCTCGGACTCGGAGCGATCTGGAAGAGCAGCCCGTATCACGACGGCTCCGCCCTGCGCCACGCCCTCGACCTCACGCCGGCCGACCGGTTCCTCGGCTGGGTCAACGTCGGGAGCATCATCGCCGAGCGCGAGGCCGCTGTCCGGCCGGCGTCGGACCTCGACGTGATCGCCCGCCGCCTGACCCCGGCCGGAACCCCCGAGCCCTTCCGGACCTGAACCTGGAATGATCGCACCGACGGGCAAGGTGCGGGTCCGTGAGAACGGCCGCATCACGTTGATGTGGCGCGCGTTCGACGGTCCGCCGGCCGGTGCTCGGCTGGACGCCGTTCTGTTCACCCCCCGGCGCTGAACGCCCGCACGGCGGCGACGCCGGTCGCCGGGAAGTTGATGTTCAGTCCGTCCATCCCGAGGGCCAGGAGCTGGGCGTAGCCGTCGGCGCTCTCGAGCGCGCCGGTCGTCGGGCCACACCCAGATGAGGTATCCGGCGGCGTGCGACCGTCCGACCACGTCCGGCGTGAGGAGCTCGATGCCCCCGTACCGCGGCGGCAGCTGCAGGATGCGTTGACCGGCCGGCAGCGGTGTCCCGTTCAGCACCCACGCCGCGCTCGGTCGAGCCCCGGGGACGCCTCCATGCTCGGCGCGAGGCGCTGCAGCTCGGCGACCACGGCGTCGTCGAACGCGCTGACGACGGTGGCGTCGAGCCGGTCGAGCGCGGTGAGCTCGTCCACGAGGGCGGCAGCTGCGTCGAGCGCGTGTTGGCCGTCGCCCTTGACCTCGATGTTGAGCGGCACGTCCGGGTAGCGCTCGATCAGCTGGCGCAGCGTCGGGACGGCGAAGTCGTCGGCGGTGTAGCCCGGCGGCGGCGGGCGCTCGCCGGTCCGGATGCCCCGGTACAGGTAGTCGGCGTCGGGGCGGCCGGCGCAGACGCAGTCGGCCGTGAACCAGTAGGCGTCGTCGAGGGCCTGGATCGAGGCCAGGTCCATCTCGGCGACCTCGCCGCTGCCGTTCGTCGTGCGGTCGACGCTGTCGTCGTGGTGGACGACGAGGACGCCGTCGCCGGTCAGCTGCACGTTGAGGTCGAGCGCGTCGACACCGGCGGCCATGCTCTCGCCGAAGCTGAACATCGTCGAGCCCGGGAACTCGTCCTCGCCGCCCGTGTGGGCGAGCACGATCGGCCGCCCGAGCGCGAGCAGCTCGGCGACCGTCGAAGCCGTGCCGGCCGGGGTTGTCGTGGTCGTGGCCGAGCCACTTCGTTCGCTCGCTCGGGGACTCGCTCGACTCACCGCGGGAGTCGTGGTGGTCGCGGGAGTCGTGGCAGCGGTGCTCGTGACCGCGGTGCTCGTGGCCGGTGCCGCCGTCGTCGCGCCGCCGGTGTCGTCGCCCGAGCAGGCGACGGCCGCGAGGAGGCCGGCGAGCAGCAGCGGGGCCGCCCTCACGGTCCGCCCTCGAGCACCCGTCGTCGTGCGTGGCCCGTGCTCGGTGGGGTTCATCGGGTCGGCCGTCGGATCAGCGGAGGGTCGGGCCCATCGGCGTGGCGGCGGGGATGTCACCGGTGGCGACGACGGCCCGGGCGAGGGGGTCGAGCAGCTCGACGAGCCGGGCGACCTCCTGGTCGTCCAACGGGTCGTAGGCAGCGAGCGCGACGGCGTCCAGCGGCTCGTCGGGCCACGGCATCGCGCTGTTGGCGGCGTACAGCGGGCGGCCGTCCCGGGACGCGCCGGCAGCGACGCGCCGCAGCAGCGCGGCTGCCTCGGCGATGCCGGGTCCGCCGGCGTCGTCGCCGAGCGCCCGGCGCAGCGCAGCCGATGCACCGGCGCGGCGGGCCTCGAGGGCCGCGGCCGGCGAGGCGATCGACCAGGCATCCGGCAGGGCGCGGCGACGCGCGCCGCGGTGAAGTTGTAGAAGAGCGCCTCGACGACCTCGGGACCCACGGGCCCGAGGGGGGCGGCCCGGCCGGCGAAGTAGCCCATCCAGAACCCCTTGTACCCGAGGGCGTCGAAGGCGTCGCGCGCCTCGACGGCGAAGTACGTCACGGCGTGGATCGGCTCGAGCCGACGCCAGACGTTGCGGGCGACCGCCGGTGCTCGCTCGGCGGGGGAGGTCATCGCGGCAGTGTGGCCGGACCCGACGGCAGGTCGGCATCGTCGGGCTCGCGCCCGTGCACCCACCACGCCGCGAGCACGCCGCCGACGGCGCCGAACACGTGCCCAGTCCACGAGACGCCAGGGCGCGGCAGCAGCCCCCAGAGGATCCAGCCGTAGACGAGGAGCACGACGACGCCGCCGAGGATCCACGTGATCCGACCAGCGAAGAACCCCCGCACGAGGAGGTACGCCAGGTACCCGAACACGAGTCCGCTGGCACCGATGTGGATCGTGCGGGGCGCGCCGAACAGCCACGTACCGACGCCGCTGGTCACGGCGACGATCGCCGTGACCTGGAGGTAGCGCGAGAGGTCGCCGATGGCGATGACCGATCCGAGGACGAGGAACGCGATGCGTGTTGGCGACGAGGTGGCCGAGGCCGGCATGGAGGAACGGGGCGACCGGGACGCCGTACAGGCCGCGCCAGGTGCGGGGCCGGATGCCCCAGCTGTCGAAGCTCGTGCCCGGCACGAGGTCGACGATCTCCACCACCCACATCAAGGCCAGCAGGCCGGCCACGACGAGGACCGGCTGGAGCGGTTCGCTCAGCGACGGCTTCTCGACGTCGCCCGGGCCACGCGGCGACACGTTGCTCATCGCTGGTTGCGGTCGCGGCGGATCGTCGGCCGCTTGCCCCTGATCGTCGTCTGCTTCATGGCGGCGATCACGGCGTCGGCGGCGTCCGTCGGGACGTCCACGGTCGAGAACTTGTCGGTGATGTTGATGGGGCCGATGTCGCGGCCGCTGAGGTCGGACTCGTTGGCGATCGCGCCGACGAGGTCGCCCGGCCGGATGCGGTCCTTGCGGCCGAGGCCGATGAACAGGCGGGTCTTGGCCCCGCCCTGGTAGCGCCCGCCCGGCTGCCCGGACATCTGGCGCGGCGACGGACGGTCGGGGCGGTCGCCGCGGTCCCGGCGGTCCGATCGGGCTCGGTCGGCCCGCGGGACGAACTCGGGGATCTCGATCTCGTCGACACCCGACTCCCGGGCCTCGTGCACGAGCTTGACCGCGGCCCGGGCGACGTCGCGGAGATCGGCCGACGCCGCGAGCTCGTCGACGATCGGGCTGAACCGGTGCAGGTCGTCGGCCTCGAGGGCGATGCGCACGGCAGCCGTCGTGACGGCGATCTGGCGGGCCCGCAGGTCGGCGACGGACGGGACCTTCTCGATCGGGATGGCCCGGCCGGTGACCCGCTCGATGTTGCCGAGCAGCCGCAGCTCGCGGGGCTCGGCGAGCGTGATGGCGATGCCCTCGCGACCGGCGCGGCCGACCCGTCCGATGCGGTGCACGTACGCGTCGGGCGCCGACGGCACGTCGTAGTTGATGACGTGGGTCAGCTGCTCGACGTCCAAGCCCCGGGCGGCGACGTCGGTGGCGATGAGCAGCTCGGCCGTCCCGTTGCGCAGCCGCCCCATCACGCGGTCGCGGCCCTCCTGGTTCATCCCACCGTGCAGTGCCTCGGCCCGGTAGCCGCGCCCGTTCAACGTCTCGGTGAGTTGGTCGACCTCGGTCCGGGTGCGGCAGAACACGATCGCTGCCGCCGGCGCCTCGACGTCCAAGATCCGCCCGAGCGCGGCGGCCTTGTGGGGCCGGGTGACGACGAAGGCCCGTTGGGCGACGAGCGGTACGGCGCCGGCGTCGGCGGTCGGTGGCTCGATCTGGATCCGTCGCGGCTGGCGCAGGTGGCGCTTGGCGATGGCGTTGATGCGCGGCGGCATCGTGGCCGAGAAGAGCACGGTCTGGCGCTCGGTCGGGGTGGCGTCGAGGATCGACTCGATGTCCTCGGCGAAGCCCATGTCGAGCATCTCGTCGGCCTCGTCGAGCACGACGAGGCGGATGGCGTCGAGCGCCAGCGTGCCCCGCTGGATGTGGTCGATGGCGCGCCCGGGGGTGGCGACGACGACGTCGACGCCGTCGCGCAGCGCCCCGAGCTGGCGCCCGATCGGCTGGCCGCCGTAGATCGGCAGGACGCGTGCGCCGAGCTCGCGCCCGTAGCGGTACATCGCCTCGGACACCTGCACGGCGAGCTCGCGCGTGGGCACGAGCACGAGCGCGATGGGCCCGCGGCCACGAGCGCGACCGGGCTCGACGAGCTGCAGCGCGGGGAGCGCGAACGCCGCCGTCTTGCCGGTGCCGGTGGCGGCCTGCCCGAGCACGTCCTCGCCGGCGAGCAGGTGGGGGATGGCGTCACGCTGGATCGGCGTCGGCTCCTCGTAGCCGAGGGCCACGAGGCCGGCGAGCAGCTCCGGCCGCAGCTCGAGCTCGGCGAACGTGCTCATGTCGCTGCCTGTTCGCTCACGACGGTCGCCGCGTGTTTGCCTGGTAGCGGCCGGGTTCGACCTCGACGGCTTCGCCGCGGTGCAGCATGCGGGCGACGTGGAGCTCGGCGCTGCGGTGCTCGACGGCATCGAGGTACGAGAGCTCGACGTGCGGTCGGTAGATGAAGCGGTGGGCCACCATCTCCGCGAGCGAGTGTGGCTCGGCGAGGAACTCGAGCATGGCGGCGTGGCGGCGCTCGATCACGGCGGCGAACGCGTCGAGCAGGCGGACCATCTGGTCGCGGCCCTCGACGACGCCGCGGTGGTGCGATGTCACGTAGAAATCGGCGTCCTCCTCGCGGACCTTGGCCAGGCTGGCCTCGAAGTCCTCGAGATCGCTCCAGACGTCGCCGTAGTACGGGCCGAACCCGGTGAGGTCGATGTCGGCCAGGAAGAACACGCCGTCGGTGATGCGGAACCCGCTGTGGCCACGGGTGTGCCCGGGCAGGTGCACGGCCTCGACGGTCGTGGACCCGAGGTCGAAGACGTGGCCGTCCTCGAAGCCCTCGGCGTCGGGCCGCGGGGCGTAGTAGTAGTGCTCGACGACGTCGCGGGCCATCGGGTGGTCCATCGGCAGTCCGTAGACGTCCATCAGCCCCTGCAGGCTCTGCACGCCGGGCAGGTCCTCGACGTGGACGTGGACCCGGGCGTCGACGAAGAGCCCGTTGCCGGCGAGGTGGTCCTCGTGGCTGTGGCTGTTGACGACGGCGTCGACGCGGGCCGGGACGCCGCCCTTGTCGACGACGGTGATCGACGGATCGACGACGATCGTCTCGGCCCGCCCCCGCACGAGCAGCGAGTTGCCGGCGGGGTACGTGCCGTCGGCCGCGCCGACGAGCACGGAGACCGATCCGGTCAACCGGCGCTCGTCGTCACCCCAGTCGTTGATCACGCGGTGGACGGTACCGCCGCCAGCGATCATGCGGCGGCGAGCGTCGGGCGGTCGGCGAACTGCGTCCGCGACAGCTCGGCGTACAGGCCGTCGGCGGCGACGAGCTCTTCGTGTGTGCCCCGCTCGACGACGCGTCCGTCGTCGACGACCGCGATCTCGTCGGCGGCCCTGATCGTGGCCAACCGGTGGGCGATGACGATCGACGTGCGGTCGGCCAGGGCGGTGGCGAGCGCGGCCTGGACGGCCGCCTCCGACCCGGCGTCGAGGTGGGCCGTCGCCTCGTCGAGGACGACGACGCCCGGGTCCTTGAGGATCAGCCGGGCGATGGCGATGCGCTGCTTCTCGCCGCCCGACATGCGATGACCGCGGTCGCCGACGACGGTGTCCAGCCCGTCGGGCAGGCGAGCGACGACGTCCCACACGTGGGCCGCCCGCAGCGCCGCTTCCAGCTCGGCGTCGGTGGCGTCGGGCTTGGCGTAGCGCAGGTTGGCGCCGAGCGTGTCGTGGAACAGGTGGACGTCCTGGGCGACGACGCCGACGGTGCCGGAGATGTCCGCGAGGGACGTGTCGCGCAGGTCGACGCCGCCGACCCGGACGGCGCCGGCGACGGGGTCGTAGAGCCGGGACACGAGACCGGCCAGCGTCGACTTCCCAGCGCCCGACGGCCCGACGAGGGCCAGGGTGTGGCCGGGCTCGACGCGCAGCGTGATGCCGTGGAGGATCTCGTGGGGGACCGTCTCCTCGAGGCGGGCCACCCCCTCCAGCGAGGCGAGCGACACCTCGGAGGCGGTGGGGTAGCGGAACCGCACGTCGTCGAGCTCGACGGCGACCGGCCCGCGGGGGAGCGGTCGCGGGTCGGCGGGGTCGACGATCGTCGGCTCCAGGTCGAGCACCTCGAGCACCCGCTCGAAGCTGACCAGCGTGGTCATGACGTCGACTTGGACGTTCGACAGCGCAGTCAGCGGACCGTACAGCCGGTTGAGGTAGGCCGTCAGCGCGACGAGCGTGCCGATGCCGAGCGAGCCGCTGATCGCCATCATGCCGCCGAGCCCGTAGACGAGGGCGACGGCGAGGGAGGCGAGCAGACCGAGCGCCGACATCACGACGCGCGAGTACATCGCCGAGGTGACGCCGATGTCGCGGACCCGCCCGGCCTTGCCGGCGAACGACCGCGACTCCGAGTCCGGGCGCCCGAACAGCTTGACGAGCAGTGCGCCCGAGACGTTGAAGCGCTCGGTCATCATCTGGCCCATCTCGCCGTTGAGGCGGTAGCGCTCGCGGGTGATGTCGGCCAGTCGCGTGCCGACCCAGCGGGCCGGCAGGACGAACAGGGGGAGCAGCGCGAGCGCGAGGAGGGTGATCTGCCAGGAGAGGACGAACATGGCGGCGAGCGTGGTGACGACGGTGACGACGTTGCCGACGACGCTCGACAGCGTCGACGTGAACGCCTGTTGCGCGCCCTGGACGTCGGTGTTGAGCCGGGACACGAGGGCGCCGGTCTGGGCCCGGCTGAAGAACCCGATCGGCATCCGCTGGACGTGGTCGAAGACCTGGGTGCGCAGGTCGTGGATGAGACCCTCGCCGATGCGGGACGAGAACCACCGCTGGGCCAGGCCGTTGACCGCCGACACGACGGCGAGGACGGCGACCAGCACGGCGAGCCCGACGACGAGTCCGGTGCGGTCCTCGGCGATGCCCTGGTCGATGATGGCGCGCAGGATGAGGGGCGTCGCCGCGCCGGTCAGGGCGTCGAGGACGATCAGGGCGAGGAAGATGGCGATCGCGCGGCGGTAAGGCCGGGCGAAGCCGGCGACGCGCCGCAGCGTGCCGGGAGCCAGGCGGTGGTCGACGACGGAGCGGTCCTGGGAGAAGGTCTTCGGTGACGGGCGCATGCAGTGGGTACCTCGGTCAATCTCAGTGAGTAGGTCTCATGATGAGGTAAACTCACTACATGGACGAGTTGTTCCCGCCGCCCCGATGACGTCCGTCACGCCCGGGCCGCCCGGACAGCCCGGCGTCCCTGCCTCGCCGGCCGAAGTGGCCGACCTCGTCGGCGCCGTCGCCCGCCGCATCCGGCGGGCCTCCTCGCACGACCTCGGACCGCTCGGGGTGACGTGGGCCCAGGTCCGCGCCCTGCGCACGCTCGACGCGTGCGGCCGGCCGGTGCGGATGAGCGAGCTCGCCGACCGCTTGCACATCGCCCGGCGCTCGGCGACGTCCGTCGTGGACGAGCTCGTCGAGCGGGACCTGGTCGAGCGGGCAGCCGACCCGTCCGACCGGCGGGCGGTCGTCGTCGGGGTGACGGCCGCCGGCCACGACCTGCTCGGCGCGCTGGCCACCCGTCGGCGGGGCGTCGCCGACGCCCTCACCGCGTCCCTGACACCGACCGAGCTGCGCACCCTCCGCGACCTCCTGGCCCGCCTGGATCCGTCCCTTCGCCCCCGCCTCCGCACCCCGCGCGTCCACGCCGCCAGCCCATACGGTGCCGGTGCCACATGCGCCGTCCGTCCTTCTCGCTCGTGGCCGTCTCCGGCCTCGTCCTCGCTCTGCTGGCGATGCGCCGGGGCTCTTCAGCGTGCTCGACGACATCCGGACTACGGCATCGGCGGACCGCGCTCGGCCGGTCATCGGCGTCGGGTTCTTCGCCGGGTTCCTCGCCCAGGTCCTCACGCCCCGTTCGCCGATCGCGGCCACGCCTGCCACCTCGTGCTCGCCGGGCTGCTGCTCGACGTCGTCGGCCTCGTCGTGATGGCTGCCAGCACGGCGTTCCTGCCGCTCCTGCTCGGCCGCTTCGTGATGGGGATCGGCGTCGGCACCGCGGTCCCGGCCGTCCGGCGCATCGTGATCGTCGCCGAACCCGATCGCATCGGCACAACCTCGGACGACTCCTCGCCGCCGACGTCGGCGGGTTCGCTGCCGGACCGGCCGTGGCTGCGCTCCTCGTGACGCCGTTCGGGATCCCGGGGCCGTTCCTGGTCATCGCCGCCGCCGTGCTGGTCGCCGTCCCGATCGTCGCCCGTGCCGCCCGCATCCCAGAGACCGCGTCGGCGCCGACCCAGCGCCTCGCGTTCGACCTGCTGCGCATCCGCCCGTTCGCCGCCGCCGTCGCCCTCGGGTGCGGGGTGTTCCTGATGATCGGCTGCTTCGACGCGCTGTGGACCGTCGTGCTCGACGACCTCGACACGCCGGAGTGGCTGGCCAACCTCGGCATCACGCTCTTCGCGCTCCCCCTCGTGGTGCTCGGGTCGGCCGGTGGCCGCTTCGCCCAGCGGGCCGGCCCGTTCCCGTCGGGTCGGTCGGCCTGCTGCTCGGCGCCGGCTTCATGATGATGTACGGCCTCGTGCCGAGCGGCGTGGCCATGTTCGCGGTGGCGATGGTCCACTCCGTGAGCGACGGGTTCACGGTGTCGAGTGCCGGCGTCGCCGTCGGCCTCGTCGTCCCGGCCGCCCGCCAGGCCGGCGCCCAGGGTGTCCTGGGTGGGCTCGAGACGCTGTCCGCCGGTGTCGACGCGCTCGTCGTCGGCGCCCTCTACGAGCACGCCGGGCGGGCGGCCGCCTACGGCGTCGCCGCCGCGGCCATGGTCGCGCTGGTCGTCGCCACGTCGGTCCTGTTGCGGGGCTCGTGGGGCCTGCCGGCACGCCCCGCGTCGACGGGCGCGACCCGGCACCCGTCGCCGACTGACGCGCCGAGCGGGTGATCCGGCGCCTATCGGTACGATCCGGCCGTGGGGTCCTGGTTCCAGGAGAAGGTCGTCGACGAGGGGCAGCTGCCATTGCTGCTCCTCCTGCTCGCGTTCGTCGTGACGTTCGTCGGCACCCGTGTGATCACCCGCACGATCCGCGCCGGACGCGGACCGTTCAAGGACAACGTGTCGTCGAGCGGCGTCCACGTCCACCATGCCGTGCCCGGCATCATCCTCCTCGTCCTCGGCGCGTTCACGATCGTCGCCACCGACGTCGTCGCCGTGGTTCGAGATCTCTGCCGTGCTGATCGGCATCGGGACATCGCTCGTGCTCGACGAGTTCGCCCTCATCCTCCATCTACAGGACGTCTACTGGACCGACGAGGGGCGCATCTCGGTGCAACTCGTCGCGCTCGCCGCCTGCTGCCTCGGCCTGTACTCGTGGGGGCCAACCCGGTGAACGCGATCATCGACGAGGACGACATCGGGACCACGGTGGCGACCACGATCTTCACGATCTGCCTCCACCTCGTCCTGATCTTCATCTGCGTGGTGAAGGGCAAGTACAAGATGGCGCTGTTCGGCGCGTTCCTCCCGTTCGTCGCGTTCTTCGGCGCCGTGCGGCTGGCCCGTCCGCAGTCGCGATGGGCCAAACGCCGCTACCACGGGGAGAAAGAGGTCAAGGCGGCCGAGCGGGCCGCCCGTCACGACGACCGCTACGGCCCGGTGACCCGGCGGCTGAGCGACTTCATCGGCGGCAAGCCGTCGGAGCCCGACCCGCCGCCGCCGACGTCGCCGGAGCGGGCGCCGGCCGGTCAGCCCGCCGGGTAGGTCCGCAGCTCGACGACGTTGCCGTCCGGATCGCGCACGTAGAGCCCCTGTCCGACGCCGCGGGC
Source organism: uncultured Acidimicrobiia bacterium (assembly GCA_963822315.1). Classification (GTDB taxonomy): domain Bacteria; phylum Actinomycetota; class Acidimicrobiia; order Acidimicrobiales; family Ilumatobacteraceae; genus JALZMG01. Next base: position 137,004 of record CAWGHB010000008.1, on the reverse strand, counting down.
GCCGAACACCTCCAGCGGGCCGCGCACGACGTCGAAGCGACCGCCGGCGGCCAGCTCGGCCAGGTCGGCCCCCTCGACCGTGACGGCGATGTGGTCGACGTTCTCGCCGCTGCGCTCGAGCTGGAACAGATCGAGGATGGTGTCGGCGGAGATGCGCACGGAGACGAACGGCGCCTCGCCCCGCCGCCACTCCTCGAGGCGCACCGGTTCGAGGCCGAGCAGGTCGCCGCCACCAGGCCAGCGACCGTTCGGGGTCGGTGACGTTGAACACGACGTGGTCGATGCCCGTGATCCGCATCGCCCCGACCGTACGGCGCCGGGCCGCGACCGGCGCGACGAGCGGGGGAGGCGTCGGTACCCTTGCCGTGCCTCGGCGGCGGACTCCGGCCGACCCGCGGGCCCCCGCCGATGACGCGCTTCCCGCCGACGCCCGCTGCCATCGCCATCGCTGCCTCGCCGTGCCGCGGCTGCGCCGGTGACGACACCGACGGCGCGGCGACGACCGCGGCACGCCGCCGCGCGTCGCGACCGTCGTCGCCGCCGGTCGCCGGCGTCCGCGCCGGCGCGCCGGGCGCGACCCGCCGCCACGCCGGCGCTGTCGCGCGGTGGCCGACGCTGGGGCGACGGTCCGGCGCGGGGCGGGCGCGGCGCTCGACCCGGGCGCCGGACCGGACCGTCGTGGCGACGACGATCGGGGTGTCGGTGCTCGACGGGCGACGACGAGCCGGTCGTGCTCCACGAGGGCTGCCCGTGCTGCTGGCGGTGTCGCCCGACGGGCAGCGGGCCGCGTTCACGACCGCCGGCGGCCGCTCGAGGTCTGGGACCTCGACGCGGTCGCCGCGGTCGCCACGTACGACGTCCCCGCCGACCGGTACACGTCGCTGCAGTTCAGCGTCGGCCGACGACCTCGTCGCCGGCGGGGCCGGTCGACGTCAGCCGCTTCCCGGCCGACGGAGGTACCGCCCGAGGCGCTCGTCGAGGCGCCGGCCGACGGCGCGCTCGGACCCGTGGCGATCGCCGCCGACGGCGCCGTGGCCGTCCCCGTCGGTCGGGCGCACCGGCCGTGGTCGGGTGTGGCGGCCGCGGCACGCCGCGCCGCCCGTCGACATGGGGCTGGCCGACGGGACCGACGCTCGTCGGCGTGGTCTGGTCGCCGGACGGGCGCCACCTCGCCGTGCTCCACCAACCGCCGGCGGCCGGGGAGTCGGTCGCCGTCTGGGACGTCGCCGACCGGCGCGTTCCGCGGCAGCGTGACGATCCCCAACTTCGTGACCCCGGAGCAGGTCGCCTTCGCCGGGCCCGACGCGTCGTCGTCCCCGCTGCCCGACCGGCTCGCGGCGTTCGACCTCGACGGCGCGCGAGGTCGACGCCCAGCCGATCCCGTCGTCCGAGGTCGCCCGCGGCTCACGGCGGCGGGCTCGGCGGCGGTCGTCGTCGCCGGCTGGGACGGCCGGGTGCGCCGGTGGACGCCCCGGGTCGACGCGCCGTCGAGGTGGCGCCGGCCACGTTCAACCTCGTCGACGTCAGCGTGCCGGCGGGCACCGACGAGCTCGTCGACCGTCGACCACTACGGCACCATCCGGCGCGCTCGACGTCGCGCCGACGGCGAGTGTCGAGCCCGATCGACCGGTACGCCGTCGGCGAGGCCAACAGCATCGACGTCGCCCCCGACGGCGCCGACGTCGCCGTGGCGACGTCGACCGGCGCCGTGCAGGTGCTGCGCACGTCCGACGGCACCGTCGAGCAGGAGCTCGACCGGCCCCAGGGCAGCGTCGCCGCCGTCGCCTACGCCCCGGACGCGCCGCTGCTGGCCACCGGCCTCGGCGTCCAGGTGCGCGACCGAGGTCTGGGACGACACCGTCGACGTCACCGATCTGGACAGCGGCGCGACCGTGACGTCGTTCGGCGGCGAGGAGGAGAACGTCACCGGGTGCTCGTTCTTCCAGGGCGCCGTCGACTTCTCGCCGGACGGCACGCTGCTGGCGGCGACGTCGCACGACTTCACGGTGCACGTCACGTCGACCGGCGGCCGGTGACGACGCCGGCGGGGAGACCGTGCTCGAGCCCCCACCTGGGCACGATCCTCGACGTCGAGTTCTCGCCCGACGGCTCGCTGCTGGCGACGTCGTCGGAGGACGGCACGCTGCGCATCTGGGACGTCGACGGGTGGACGCTGCGCGACGAGTTCACGACGGCGCCGCCGGCGGCTACTGGGCGCTGGCGTTCACGCCCGACGGCTCGGCGCTCGGCGTGGCCGACGTCAGCGGCACGGTGTCGTTGCTCGACATCGGGACCGGCGAGGTGCGGCGGACGTTCGGCGGCGCCAAGGCGCAGACCGGGGACATGGTGTTCACGCCCGACGGGACGCGCCTCGTCGCCGGCGGCGTCGACGGCTCGGTCGAGGTGTGGTCGGTCGAGCGGGGCGAGGTCGAGCAGCAGCTGGAGGGCCACACGATGCCCGTCACCGACGTCGCCGTGACCGCCGACGGCCCGACCGTCGTCAGCAGCTCGCTCGACGGCACCGCCCGGTCTTGGCCGCTCGACGCCTGAGCGGGTGAGATGGGCCCGATGACGCGGACCCTGACGATCACGCGGCGCTCGGCGCGCGGCGGCTCACGGTCCTGTCGCCGGCCCGTCGGCCGGCCGGCTCGGCGGCGGCCCACACCGAGAGCGACCTCGTGGCCGTGCCGGCCGGCGCCGAGGCGACGGTCACGCTGAAGCCGACGCACGGGTGCGGCGGGTCGCCGACCGTGGCGGTGCGGATCCGGGCGCCGTTCCCCGACGCCGTGCGCCGACGACGTCGAGGGCTGGACGGCGTCGGCGACGCCGGACGGGCCGGGAACACCGTGCTGGAGTGGACCGGCGGCCTGCTGCCGGCCGACGAGGACGGGCGCGTTCCCGGTGGAGTTCGTGGCCCCCGACGCGCCGGGCACGCTGCTGACGTTCCCGGCCATCCAGGTCTGCGCCGACGGGCCGAGCTGGCCTGGATCAGCGGCGACCCGGACGACGAGTTCCCGGCGCCCCGCGTGCTCGTGCTCCCCGCCGGCTCGCCGGCGGCGGCCACGATCGACGACGTCCCGCTCGACGCGCCCGGGCGCGACCAGCTCGTCGCCATCGTCGACGTCGACAACCCCCAGGCCACGCCGTCGACGGCCCCGCCGACGACCGTGCCCGCGACGACGGTCGCCGGCCGACCACGGCCGCCGGCCGACGACGCACCGACGCCAGCCGGCGACGACGACGACCAGGCGCCGACCACGCCGACCACCGGCGGCGGCCACGCCGACCACGACCGCGCCGGCGACGCACGACGACCGCGGCCGACCGACGACCACGCCGACCGTCCGAGCGGATGGCGGCGGCGTCTCGGCCGGCCGCGATCGTCGCGCGTCGCCGATCGCCGCCGCCGTGGTCGCCGGCTGCCGCCGCGGCCGTCCGTGCTGCGTGCGCCGCAGCGGCGGCCGCTGAGCGGATCAGCGGGCGTCGGAGCGGGCGACGATCTCGAGCGAGGTCGGCGCGGGCGCGGGCGACCCGGGAGCGGATCGTGCCGATCGGGCAGCCGACGACGTCGGCGGCGTCCTCGTAGCTCAGGCCGACCATCTGGGTGAGCACGAACGCCTCGCGGCGGTCACCGTCGATCAGCGCCAGCAGGTCGTCGACGACCTCGGGCCCGGGCACCGCCGATCGCCGGGCGTGGCGGGCCAGCCGGTCGGTCAGGCGGCGCCGTCGCTGGCGGGAGCGGACGTGGTCGGCGCACACCCGGCGGGCGATCGACAGCAGCCACACCCGCACCGGCGCCTCGCCGCGGTACCGGTCGAGCCCGGCCAGCGCCCGCAGGTACGTCTCCTGGACGAGGTCCTCGACCTCGCCGGCCGAACCGAGCGCCTGGCACACCTTCCAGACCGCCGGTTGGGTCAGGCGGACGAGCTCGCCGACCGCCACGCCGTCGCCCTCCCGGGCCGCCAGGACGTACGGCAGCAGCGGGTCGTCGGTCGGCACGCCGACAGGATGCCGAGCGCCGGCGCCCGGCCGGCAACCGGGAACTTCCGACGCGGCCCGCGGAGCGACCTGGTCTGCGATGAGGTCCCGATGACGTGCGAGCGCTGGCGCGAGGCGATCTCGGCCACGGCTCGACGGCGAGGACCCCGGGATCGACCGCGGCTGGTCGATGCCCACCTCGCCGGCTGCGCCGGCTGCCGGGCCTTCGCCGCCGCCGCCGAGGCCGGGCGGCGGGACCACCGTGTCGGCGTCGGCCGACGAGATCCCCGACCTGTCGCGACGGGTCACGAAGCTCGCCGCCCTCGCCGACCGGGCCGGGCGCTGGAGCATCGTGCGGGCCCTGCTGATCGTCGTCGCCGTCGAGATCATCGCCTTCTCGCTGCCGGCGCTGGTCCTCGGCGACGAGCAGGGCCGTCCGACCCACGCCGCCCGGCACCTCGGCGCGTTCACGGCCGCCTACGGCGTCGGCCTGCTCGTCGTCGCCGTCCGCCCGGCCCGGGCCCGGCATGCTCCCGGTCGCCGCCGTGCTCGCCGGCGCGCTCGTGATCACGGCGCTCGTCGACCTCTTCGACGGGCGGATCCCCTCGTCGGCGAGGCCCAGCACCTGCCCGAGGTGCTCAGCGTCGTGCTCGTCTGGCTGCTCGCCATCCCGTCGCCCCGGCGCCCGGCGCCGCGGCGTGCCGCCCGCACGCCCCTCACCGCCGTGCCCGACGAAGCGGCCGGCTGACGAGTCGTCGGCGCCGTAGGGTGGACGCCCGACGACGGAACGGACGGCCTGTTCGCCGGCGACTTCGCCGAGTGGCTGGGGGAGGCCGCGGCGCGATCCGTGGCCGAGGCGACGCCGACGTGCCGTGCGACGGGTGCACGGCGTGCTGCCGGTCCCGCAGTTCATCCACATCGGGCCCGACGAGGCCGACGCCCTGGCCCACGTCCCGCCGAGCTGCTGTTCGCCGCCCCCGGCCTGCCCCGGGGCACGTGCTGATGGGCTACGACGAGCGCGGCCACTGCCCGATGCTCGTCGACGACCGCTGCTCGATCTACGAGCACCGGCCCCGGACGTGCCGCACGTACGACTGCCGGGTCATCGCCGCCGCCGGCGTCGAGCTCGACGCCGACCAGCACCGCATCGCCGAGCGGCGGCGCGCTGGCGGTTCGCGGCCACGACGACCGACGAGTCCGCCAGGCGGCCGTGGGTCGCGGCGGCGGCGTTCGTTCGCCGGCACCGCGGCGACCTCCCGGACGGGGCCGTGCCGGGCAACCCGACGCAGCTGGCCGTCCTCGCCGTCGACGTCACGACGTGTTCGTCGGACGGCGAACCGGCGCTCGATGGACGCCAGACGCCGCCCTCACTCCGCCGGCGTATGGACGATTCAGGGAGCGATCTCGACGACCGTGGTCGCCGTGGCGGCGTCGAAGTCGCTGACCCGCACCCGGATCGTCGAGCTCCCAGCTGCCGGCGATCGGGATGTCGGCGATGATGTGGAAGTCGCCGGTGCCGAGCGCGTGGACGACCGGTCGCAGCGGTCCCGAGCTGCGAGCGTCGGCTCGGTCAGCTCGACGGTCGGCGTGTCGACCGGGTCGAGCGGCTGGCCGGACGGGTCGAGCAGCAGCAGGCGGATCTCGTTGGTGCCGGCCCGCGCCGGGGCGACGGCGACGCGACGCCGTGCCGGCCCCGTTCGACAGCGGCAGCTCGACGGCGTCGGCGGGCACCGTGACGGCGGCGGGCGCCGACGCTCGACGCCACCGGCGAGCGGCCGACGAGCACGGCGGTGACGGCGACCACGGCGAGCAGGAGCACCAGCTCGACCTGGACGATGCGGGCCAGGCGCCGCGCGGCTCGGCCGACGTCGCGTCCCGCGCTGACGACGGGGACCAGCCGGCGGTTGTTGTAGGCGCCGAGCACGACGACGACGGCGACCAGCGCGACCTTCGTCAGCAGGGCCAGGCCGTAGCCCGTCGAGACGAGGTCGTCGAGCGACGGCAGGCATGATCCAGGCCATGCCCACGCCGGCGATGGCGACGACGACGACCGAGACGACGGCGGCGCGTGCTGAAGCGGCCGACCATCCGTCCGAGGCGGGCGGTTCGACGTCCGACGCGGAACGCCACGACGAGCCCGGCGATGCCGCCGATCCAGATCGCCGCCGCGGCGAGGTGGACCACGTCGAACCCGATCATCACGGCGAGCGGGTGCTGCGAGCGGGTGTGGCCCTCGATGGCGAAGCCGGCGAGCGCGACGAGCGCCGGTCGCCGCGCCGACCCAGCCGACGGCCCGCCGGTCGCGGGCCGGGTCCATCAGGCCGGCCGTGACGAGCAGCGCGACGGCCGTGACCGCCGTGGCGCGCCGATCGGACCGCGCAGCGCTCGACAGGAAGTCGTCGTCGCGCAGCGCGTCGAGGCCGCCGCCGACCTTGGCGATGCGGAACGGCAGCGCGGCGACGAGGGCGACGGCGCCGAGCACCATCGCCCGGCCGACGACCAGCCGCCACGCCGGCCCGGCCGGGGCGTCGAGCTCGCTCGTCGTCGCGGCGGCCGGCGAGCAGCACATCCACCACCACCCGCCGACGCCGATCAGGGCCCCGGCGTAGGCCGACGGCCGACAGCAGCCACGGCGCCGAAGCGGACGCCCCAGCCGACGTCGTCGCCGCCGGTGTCGACGACCGGGCCCGCCGCCGGCCGACGGGGCGCCGACGTGGAACACCGACGCGCCGCTGATGCGGTGGGAGTCGGCGGAGATGACCTGCCACGTCACCGTGTACGTGCCGTCGGCGCAGTCCGTCGGGCAGGGCGATGACGACCGAGTCGTCGACGCTCTGGGCGCCCGTCGAGACCGTCGTGGCGTCGTCGTCGAGGACGCCGGCCGAGCCGCCGGTCAGGGACACCGGCTCGCTGAACCGCAGCACGACCTGGGCCGGCGCGGTGTCGACGATCGCGCCGTCGGCCGGCGTGATCTCCAGCAGCTCGGCGTGCGCCGAGCGCGACCGGCCGGTGCCGCGGCGGCGTGAGCGGCAGGCGAGGACGCGACGGCGAGGGCGGCGAGCGAGCCGACGACGGGAGCGAGCGAGCGAGCCCGACGGTGGCTCGGTGAGTCGGCGAGTCCTCGCGCGCGTTGCTCCGTGTCGTGCTATCCTCGATCGCCGCCGTTGCTCGGCCACCATGATGCTCGGCGCGGGCCGGTCGCATCCGCTCGATCGCCGCTGTGCTGACCTCTCCGGTGCTCCGACGACATGTGCACTGGTCGGTCCGCCGGCGCCGTCGCCGCCCTCGTCGATCGGTCGGCGCAGCGCCGTCCCGGTTCCGGTCGTGCGGGCCATCGCCGGGTTGCAGAAGATCGCCGTGGTCGGGGCGGGCAGCGTCGGCGCCGCCGTCGCCTACGCCAGCATGATCGACGGCGTCGCCGACGAGATCGCGCTGTACGACATCGACGGCGCGCCGGGCCCGGGCCGAGGTGCTCGACCTGCGCCACGGTCTGCAGTTCGTCGGTGGCGGGCGGGTCAACGGCGGCGACGACCCCGCCGTCTGCGGCGACGCCGACCTGATCGTCGTCACGGCCGGCGCCGCCCACGGCCCGGGCGAGACCCGGCTGGACCTGGCCGGGGTCAACGCCGGCCTCGTCCGCCGGCGCTGCCGCCGCTGCTCGAGCGTCGCGCCCGACGCGATCGTGCTGCTGGTGACGAACCCGGTCGACGTCGTCACGTTCGTGGCCCAGGAGATCAGCGGCCTGCCGCCCGGACGCGTCATCGGCAGCGGCACGGTGCTCGACACGTCGCGGCTGCGGCACCTGCTGGCCGAGCGCCTCGGCGTCGCCGTCAACAGCGTGCACGCCACCGTCGTCGGCGAGCACGGCGACAGCGAGATCGTGCTGTGGTCGACGGCCAGCGTCGGCGGCACGCCGCTGCTCGACGCCGTCGGCCCGGACGGCGGTCGGGTCGACCGCCGACGAGCTCGACGCGGTCGCCACGAGGTGCGCACGGCGGCGGCGCAGATCATCGCCGGCAAGGGCAACACCAACCTGGCCATCGGGCTGGCCACGGCCCGCATCGTGCGGGCGATCGCCCACGACGAGCACGCCGTGCTGCCGGTGAGCGTGCGCGCCGACCGTCGACGACGTCGGCGAGGTGTGCCTGTCGCTGCCCAGCGTCGTCGGCCGGGCCGGCATCCTGTCGCGCCTCACGCCGCCGATGGACGACGCCGAGCGGGCCGGCTTGCGGGCCAGCGCGGCCACGCTGCGCGCGGTGCTGGACGCGGTCACGTAGCGGGCCTCGGCCGCTGTTCCGGCGGTGACCCCGCGTGGGCGAGCGGGCGGCCACGTACCCTCGGGGCGGTGGACGTCGCGACGGGGAGATGAACGTGCTGCCGTACGGCTCGTGGCCGACGCCGATCACGAGCGAACTGGTGGTCCGGGCCAAGCGGACGCCGGGCGGTGTCGCGCTCGACGGCGGCGAGGTGTGGTGGGTCGAGGCCCGTCCGGAGGAGGGCGGCCGGAACGTGATCCTGCGCCGGCGGGGTGCGACGACCGACGTCGTGCTGCCGGCACCGTGGAACGCCCGCACCGCGGTCCACGAGTACGGCGGTGGCGCGTGGTGGGTGGCCGGCGGGGTCCTCTGGTTCACCGACTGGTCGACGCAGCGACTGCACCGCCTCGACGTCGTCCAGGGAGGCGCCGACCCCGTTCCACTCACGCCCGAACCGCCCGTGCGGCGGGGGCTGCGCTACGCCGACGGCGACGTGTCGCCCGACGGCACGACCGTGCTGTGCGTCCAGGAGGAGCACCCGGTCGGCGGCGGCGAGGCGGTCAACACGATCGTGCGGCTGGACGCCGCGGCGCCGTCGGCGCCGGACGTGGTCGTCGAGGGTCCTGACTTCGTCTCCGACCCGCGCTGGCACCCCGACGGCGCCGCGTGGTGCTGGCTCGAGTGGGACCACCCCGACATGCCGTGGGACGCCACCCGCTTGGTCGTCGAGCGCGACGGGGTACGCACCGTCGTCGCCGGCAGGGAGGAGCGGGAGTCGGTCGGCCAGCCGCGATGGGCGGTGGACGGGTCATTGTGGTTCTTCGGTGATCGCACGGGCTTCTGGAGCCTGTACCGGTGGACGCCCGACGGTGGCCGCGAGGCGATGGTCGACATCGATCGGGACGTTGGGTTCCCGCAGTGGGTCTTCGGCCAGTCCTGCTACGCGTTCCTCGACGGTGGCCTGGTCGTGTTCGCGTACCGCCGACGAGGGGTTCACCCAGCTGGCCGTGCGGCGACCGGATGGAGCGATCGTCGAGGCCGACCTGCCGTACACGACGATCGAGGACGTCAGCGGCGCCGGCGCCACGCTGGCCCTCGTCGTCGGGTCGCCGACGGTGGAGCTGCACGTCGTCACGGTGAGCGTCGACGCCGCCGGCGTGGTCAGCGTGCCGACCGTCGTCATGGCGCCGCGCGACCTCGGGATCGACCCGGCGTGGTTCTCGGTGCCCGAGGCGATCGACTTCCCGACCGGTGGGTCGAGCGAGCCTTCGAGCGACCGAACGGGAGCGGGCGCAGTCGCGCACGCCCTGCTGTACCGGCCGACCAACCCGGGCGTGATCGGGCCGGACGGGGAGCGCCCGCCGCTGATCGTCGTGATCCACGGCGGCCCGACGTCCGCGGCGCGCGTCGGTGCTCAACGTGGCGTACCAGTTCTGGACGACCCGGGGCTTCGCCGTCGTCGATGTCAACTACCGGGGCTCGACCGGCTACGGCCGCGCCTACCGGGACCTGCTGCGCGGTGCGTGGGGCGTCGCCGACGTCGAGGACTGTGCGGCGGTCGCCCGCTTCCTCGTCGACCGGGGCGACGTCGATCCCGAGCGCCTGTGCATCAGGGGCGGTTCGGCGGGCGGGTTCACGACGCTCGCCGCGCTGGCGTTCCAGGACGTGTTCAGCGCCGGCGCCAGCCTGTACGGCGTCGCCGACCTCGCCGCCCTGGCCCGCGACACGCACAAGTTCGAGAGCCGCTACCTGGACGGCCTGGTCGGGCCGTGGCCGGCGGCGCGGGACGTGTACGAGGCACGCTCGCCGATCTTCCACGTCGAGCGCATCGACCGGCCGCTGGTGGTGTTCCAGGGCCTCGAGGACGAGGTCGTGCCACCGAACCAGTCCGAGATGATCGTCGAGGCCGTCCGGGCCAAGGGCGTCCCGGTCGCCTACGTCGCGTTCGAGGGCGAGCAGCACGGGTTCCGTCAGGCGTCGACGATCCGCGCCACGCTGGACGGCGAGCTGTCGTTCTACGCCCAGGTCCTCGGCTTCGACCTCCCCCCGACCGAAGCCATCCCCCGCCTCCCCATCGACAACCTCTGACCACGCCAGCGGTGCCCCGCCGGCGGCGGCGTCGGTCAGATCGACACGATCCACAGCGCCTTTCGCGGTCGGGGTGTAGCGCTGGGTCACGGCGTCGGCCCGGATCGCCCCGATCGTGACGGCGGTCGCCGTGTACTGCGGACGCTCGACGCGCAGGCCGCGCTCGACCCGGGACGGCACGTGCCGCCGTGATCCACATGGCCCCGTCGATGGGCACGTCGATCACGCCGAGGGACGAGTCGAACGATACCCACCCGCCGACGATCTGGTCGTCGCCCACGGTCACGGTCACGAGCTCCTTGACGTCGAGGGCGATCTCGGCGATCGGCCCGTGGAGGCTGGCGGCGACGCGGGTCGCGTCGGCGTGGCCGTCGGACCACCCGACGAACTGCACGTGCTGCGCCGACGCGGCCTCCACGCCGAGCACGGAGATCCTCCCGCCGAGGTCGGCACCGTCCAACACGATCGTCCCCGCGGCATCCGTGACGACCTGGCGTCCATCGACGTCGACGACCAGGCCCGCCGTCACCGGCACGGTCTGCAGCGTCAGCGGCTCGGTCGTCCGGTCGACCGGCAGCGATGCGGGCGGGGCGCTCGTGGCTGGCGCCGACGTCGGCGCCGGACCGCCATCGCTGGTGGTCGGCCCGGGGCCGGCGACTGCCGCGGCCGGCGCGCCGGCGTCGTCGCCCGCCCCCCAGCCGAACGCCACGCCGGCCAGGACCACGGCAACGGCCGCCGTCACCGCCAGGACGAGCGCACGCGCCACCGGGCGGCCACGGTGCTGGGTGCTCACGACGTGCAGTTCGGGTTGCGTGTCGTGGTGGATTGGGCCGGCCGATCCGGGTCTGGCGGCCGATCACGCGGTGAACGTGAGCGCGCCCCTGGCGACCGTCGCGACCACCTGCGCCTCCGCGGGTGGCGCAGCGCGGCGCCGAGCGGTCGGTCGAGCACGCACAGATCGGCGGGCGCTCCGAGCTCGACCCGTCGGGCGTCCCCGCCAGGGTCGGCCAGCGGGGCGAGGAACAACGCCAGCGCTCGAGCCGCCGGAATCCGCTCCCCGGCGCCGAGCACGACGCCCGACGGCGTCTCCCGGTCACGCGCCGCCGCGACCGCTCGCCACGGGTCGGGGTGACCGAACGGCGCGTCGGTCCCGGCGGCGACCGCGATGCCGGCGTCCAGCAACGAACCGCACCGCCACAGGTGGGCGACGTCCTCGGCGGCGACGTCGGCGAGGTACTGGTCGCCACGTTCGGCGACGAAGTTCGGCTGGGTGACGACGGTCAACCCGCGGCTCGCGGAGCGGCGCCGATCAGCTCGAGGGGGATCACCGCGCCGTGCTCGATGCGGTCGCCGCGGCCGGACCCCGACGTCGTCGAACGCGGCGAGGGCGATGACGAGCTCGCCGCGGGTCACGCAGTGCACGGCGACCGGCCGACCGAGGCGGCGGGCGGTGCGGAAGCCGCCGGCGAGCTCGTCCGGGGCCGGCAGGCGGGCGTCGTCGAGCAGGAACTTGACCGGACCGCGTCCCAGCTCCTCGCCGGCGCCGGTGGGCAGGCCCGGGCCCCCCGGTCACGACGACGTCGAACGGCAGCGCCCCGTCGCGCCGAGCGGCCGCCAGCAGCTCGATCTGCGTCGGATCCTCGGTCGGGGTGAGGTCCGTCACGGCCGTCACGCCGTAGCCGGCGAGCTCCCGACCGACTGCCGCCAGGTCGGTCACGGCGAGTCGCGTCCGGCCCGACCCGGGTCCGCAGGACATCGTCGAGCCGGAACAGCCGCCCGCTCGGCCGACCGCGCTCGTCCCGTTCGATCCCGTCGACGACCAGGTCGTCGATCCCCACGGCGTCGATCGCGGCGGTGTTGAGCACCCACATCGAGCCGCTGCGGTGCTGCACCCGCACCGGACGGTGGGGCACCAGTGCGTCGAGCCGGTCCCGATCGAGCGGACCGGCGACCGTCTCGTGGTACCCGACGCCGCGCACCCATCCGGTGCCACTTGCTGCGGCAGCCCGCAACACGGCGTCGAACAGTCGCCGGCGCCCGTGACCGCGGGCGGCCCGAGGACGACGGACCGCTGCGCCGCCGCGAGCGCCAGGAGGTGGATGTGGTGGTCATGGAGGCCGGGCACATGCCGCCACCGTCGGCCTCGACGACGACGACGGCGCCGGCCGGGCGGCGGTCCGTGCCGGCATCGCTGATCGATCCGATGACGCCGCGCGTGCAGCGGACGTCGACGAGTCGTCCGTCGAGCCCGGCCCGGCGGACCAGCAGGTCGGGCGGCGCGCCGGATCGGTTCAGGCGAGCACCGGGACGTCGGCCATCGCCGCCGCGATCTCGTCGTCGGACAGCTCGTAGTCGACCATCTCACCCGAGAGGTACTGCTGGTAGGCGGCCAGGTCGAGGTGCCCATGGCCGCACAACGCGGTCAGGATCACCTTCGACTCGCCGGCCTCCTTGCACGCCTACGCCTCACGGATGGCGGCCGCGAGGGCGTGGGTGGGCTCGGGTGCGGCGACGATCCCCTCCGACCGGGCGAACTGCAGCGCCGCGGCGAAGCACTCGCGCTGCGGGATGGCGACGGCCTCGACCAGGCCGAGCTCGTAGATGTGCGACCGCAGCGGCGCCATCCCGTGGTAGCGCAGACCTCCGGCGTGGATCGGCTCGGGGATGAACCCGTGGCCGAGGGTGTGCATCTTGAGCAAGGGGCGTCATGCCGGCCGTGTCACCGAAGTCGTAGCGGTACTCGCCCTTGGTCAAACTCGGGCACGCCGCCGGCTCGACGCAGCGGATCGTCGGGTCCATCCGACCGGCGAGCTTCTCGCGCAGGAACGGGAACGCCAGCCCCCCGAAGTTGGAGCCACCACCCGTACAGCCGACGAGGACGTCGGGCACCTCCCCGACGATCGCCAGCTGCTGGAGCGCCTCCTGGCCGATGATCGTCTGGTGCATCAGCACGTGGTTGAGCACGCTGCCGAGGGCGTAGCGGGTCCCGGGGTCGGCGGCGGCGACGGAGCGCCTCGGAGATGGCGATGCCGAGGCTGCCGTTGTGGTCGGGGTCCTGGGCCAGCAGGGAGCGCCCGTACTCGGTGACGGGGGAGGGACTGGCGTGCAGCGTCGCGCCGTAGATCTCCATCATCGTCCGGCGGTAGGGCTTCGAGCCGGTACGACGCCGCGACCTGCCAGATCTCGCACTCGATGCCGAACTGCGCGGCTGCGAACGCCAGTGCCGTGCCCCACTGGCCGGCGCCGGTCTCGGTCGTCAGCTTCCCGATGCCTTCCTGGGCGTTGTAGTAGGCCTGCGGCACCGACGTGTTCGGCTTGTGCGAGCCGGCGGGGCTGACCCCTTCGTACTTGTAGAAGATCTTCGCCGGGGTGTCGAGCAGTCGCTCGAGGCGCCGGGCCCGGTACAGCGGGCTCGGCCGCCACAGCCGGTAGACGTCGAGCACGGCGCCCGGGATGTCGACCCACGACTGCGCCGTGACCTCCTGCTCGATGAGCGCAACCGGGAACAGCGGCGCCAGGTCCTCGGGGCCGATCGGAAGGTGCGTTCCCGGGTGCAGCGGCGGCGGCGGCGGGCTGGGCAGGTCGGGCACGACGTTGTACCAGCGGGTGGGCATGTCCGACTCGTCGAGCAGGATCTTCGTGCGGGCGTCGCCGTCGGTGGCCATGTCGGGAACGTAGCGCCGCGGCATCCACCCGGCGTCCGCCCGACGCCCGTAGCCTGCGGGCCCGGCCGTCCGTCACAGGCCGCCTTGACGGGAGAAATCGGCTCGCGCTGTAACACCCGGGGCCCGGCGAGCGATGATGCAGGTGGGATGTCCGACGACCCGTGCCCAGACGCGTTCCGCGAGCACATCGAACGGGCGCGGGCCGGGGACGACGCGGCGTTCGCTGAGCTCTGGCGCTGGTTGCACCCATCGCTCGTGCGCTGGCTCCGCGTCGTCGCCCGGGAGCACGTCGAGGACGTGGAATCGGAGGTCTGGCTCTCGGTCGCCCGCGGCCTCGACTGCTTCGTCGGCGGAAGCGCGGAGTTCCGGGCGTGGGTCTTCACCATCGCACGGCGCCGCTCCATCGACTTCGCCCGCCGCCGCCTTCGGCGGCCGCCGATGCGCCTCGCTGTCCGGGATCGACGTCGTCGACCCGTGCGCGGCGAGCACGTCCGCTGTCGACGACGCAGCGGCGCTCGGCGCGGCCCTCGCCCTCCTCGAGGGCCTCACGCCCGACCAGCGCGAGGTGGTCGCTCTGCGAGTCATCGTCGGCCTGTCCGTCGGGGAGACGGCCGAGGTGGTGAACCGGTCCGAGGCGTCGGTGCGCGTGCTCTGCCACCGGGGTCTGCGGACGCTCGCCCGCCTGCTCGACGCCCGATCGCGCGAGGACGTGCCGGCATGAGCTCGATCGGCGGCCGCGACCAGCGCCACCCCCGCGCCGTCCCCGATCCCATCCTGCTGGATCGCGGACCGCTCGACGGCGTGCTGGACGCTGACCGCGCCGACGTGCCCGAGCGGTACCGGTCGTTGGTCGATCTCGTGGACATCTGCCGTTCGCCGGCGACTGCCGCTGAGCACCGCGGTCTGGACGACGCCGTGGTCGCGTTCCGCCTCGTGCGGGCCGCGCAGGCGACCCGCCGTCGGCGCGGTCGTCGGCGGGCCGTCTTCTTGGCCGCCGTCGCCACCGCGTCGATCGGGTCGACGGCCGCCGCAGCGGCTGAGCGACTGCCCGGACCGCTCCAGGACCTCGCCGACAACGTCTTGACGATCGTCGGCTTCGACGGCGCGAGCCCTCGGCACGAGGCGCAAGGGAGGAGCAGGTCGGGTTTTACGGCCGTCGCGCCGTTCCACGTCACCGAGCTGTCGGCCGCCGACCCGGCGTCGTCGGCCTCCTCCACGACCGCCGCCGCCCCGTGGGTGCTGCGGATGCCGACCGCCGCGGGCACCGGCGTCCTGCAAGCCGCCGACGTCGCGACGTTCGCCTCGCCCGAGGAGATGGCCATCGTCACGATCGCCCCGTCGGATCCGTCGTCAGCGCCGGGTTCCGAGGCGCCGGCCGTCGAAGCGCCGCCGGCCGCCTCCCCGGCGCCGGCCCCCGGCCCGCCGGCCGGCACGGCGTCGTACGCCCCGACCACCCCGGTCGCCCCGGCGGCCGACGCCGCCGACCCCGCCATCCCGGTCGTCGACCAACCAGTGGTCGCGCCGTCGGAGCCCCCGCCGCCGACGGCTGCGGTCGACCTTGCGGTTGGTGACCCGGGTCCGCCGCCGTCGCCGCCCGGTGGTGGGCGAGACGGGGTGCCGGGTCCGCCGGTGTCCACGCCGGGGGTCGGGTGGGGTCCGCTCGATGGTGTCCCGGGTCCGCCGGACGGGGTGCCGGGTCCGCCGGTGTCGACGCCGGGGGTCGGGTGGGGTCCGCACGATGGTGTCCCGGGCCCGCCGGACGGGGTGCCGGGTCCGCCGGTGTCGACGCCGGGCGTTGGGCCGGGACGGCCGACGCTCGACGGGGGCTGACCGACCGACCTCAGCTCGGCGGTCCGGACGGGCTGGGGTCCGCCATGGGTCGGATGTGCAGCCTCCGGATCGATCGGGTAGGAGGTCGTGCCGTGCCGCCCGCCCGACCACGCCGACCGCGACCTACCGACTCCAGCTGACGCCGACGTTCGGCTTCGATCGGGCCGCTGCCCAGCTCGACCGGCTGGTCGCGCTCGGCGTGAGCCACGTCTACCTGTCACCGGTGGCGGAGGCGGTGCCGGGGAGCACCCACGGTTACGACGTCGTCGACCACGGCAGGGTGCGCGACGAGCTCGGTGGGCTCGACGGCCTGACCGACCTCCTCGACGCCGCCGACCGCCGTGGGCTCGGCGTGCTCGTCGACCACGTGCCGAACCACGCGGCGATCGGCCGGCCCGAGCTGAACCGTCCGTGGTGGGCGATGCTGCGCGACGGGCCGGGGAGCGACGCGGCGCGGTGGTTCGACGTCGACTGGGCGGCCGGCGCCGGACGTGTCGTCGTGCCGTCCCTGGGCGCCCCGCTCGACGACCTGCACGACGACTTCGCGGTCGTCGACGGTGAGCTCCGCCTGGGCGAGCAGCGCTGGCCCCTGGCGCCGGGTACCGAGCGGCTCTCGATGGCCGACGTGCTGCAGGCCCAGCACTACCGCCTCCAGTGGTGGCGCCAGCCGGACCGCAACGTGCGCCGGTTCTTCACGATCGACGACCTCGTCGCCGTGCGCGTCGAGGACCCGGCCGTCGCCGCGGTCGTGGACACGATCCCCCGCTTGCTCGCCTCCCACCCCGCCTTCGCCGGCGTCCGGGTCGACCACGTCGACGGACTGGCCGACCCGCAGGGCTACCTCGAGCGGCTCGCCGATGCGATCGGCCACCACTGGCTCGTCGTCGAGAAGATCCTGGCCGAGGGCGAGCGCCTGCCGTTGGCGTGGCCGGTCGAGGGCACGACCGGGTACGAGCACGCGACGGTCCTCGAGCACGCGTTGCTGGACACCGAAGGCTGGGAGCACCTCCACGCGGCGTGGACCCGTCACGTCGGTGACGCCCGTCCGTTCCGCTCCTGGGAGCTCGAGGCCCGGCGCGAGGTGCTCGAGCGGGGGCTGCGCCCCGACCTCGAGCGAGTGGCGCGCGTCGCGGCGCGGACGCTGGGCCTCGATGCGTGCGGCGCTCCGGGCGACCTCGTCGACGCCGTGGCGACGTTGAGCGTGCACCTCCGCCGCTACCGCACGTACCTGCCGGCGGGTGCCGAAGCGCTCGCCGCGGCGCGGGACGAAGCGGTCGTTGCGGCACCGGAGCGGGCCGAGATGATCGAGGCGATCGTCGGCGCGATCCGTGACCCGGCGTCGGCCGGTTCCGAGCTCACGGTGCGGTGGCAGCAGCTGACGGGGCCGGCGACGGCCAAGGGCGTCGAGGATCGGGCGTTCTGGCGCTACCTGCCGCTGGCGTCGCTGGGCGAGGTCGGCGGTGAGCCGGAGCCGGGCCCCCCCGGGCTCGAGCCGCTCCACGAGCACCACGCCGCCGTCCAGGCCCATTGGCCGGCGACGCTGCTCGCCGGCACGACGCACGACACGGCGCGGTCGGAGGACATCCGCGCTACCGGACTCGCGCTCGCCGCGTGGCCGGCGCGCTGGATCGAGCTCGTCGACCGCTGGCGCGCCGGCGCCGACGCTGTCCGCCGACCCGGTGATGACGTGGCTCGCCCTGCAGACGGTGGCGACGACGCCTGGGCTCGACGTCGATCGCCTCACCGCGTTCCTCGTCAAGGCGGCGCGCGAGGCCGACGTCCGCTCGTCGTGGGTCGAGCCCGACGAGCGGTTCGAAGACGGGTTGGCGACGCTGGCGGCCGACGTCCTCGCCTGGCCCCCGACCCGGGAGCTCGCCGCTGACCTGGCCGTCGCAGGACGGGCGGTCACACTCGCGATGCTCGCCGTGCGGCTGACCGCTCCCGGCGTACCCGACCTGTACCAGGGGACGGAAGCCCTGCGGTACGTGCTCGTCGACCCCGACAACCGCACGGAGCCGGACTGGGACGCCCTCGACACGCTCGTGGACCGCGCCGCGTCGCTCGACGGACCGGCGTCCTGGGCCGAACCGGGCGCACCCGCGGCACGTGCCGTGCTCATCAACCGCGTCCTGGCCGCCCGCCGTGCTCTCGACCTGGCCGGGTACGCGCCGGTGCCGGCGCCCCCCGGGTTGGTGGCGTTCGCGCGGCTCGACTCGGCCGGCGCACCTGTGCTCGTGACGTGCGTGAGCCGAGCGAGTCGTCGTGCGAGCGAACAGGAAGCCGCGGTGAGCCCAGCGAGCGAACCCAGAGCCGCGGTGAGTCGAGCGAGCCCGGTCGTCAGCGGCACGGTCGAGCTGCCGGGTGGCGCCTGGCGGTCCCTGCTGGACGACGACGTCCCGGTGCTCGACGGCGCGCTCGACGC
Source organism: uncultured Acidimicrobiia bacterium (assembly GCA_963822315.1). Classification (GTDB taxonomy): domain Bacteria; phylum Actinomycetota; class Acidimicrobiia; order Acidimicrobiales; family Ilumatobacteraceae; genus JALZMG01. Next base: position 118,765 of record CAWGHB010000008.1, on the reverse strand, counting down.
CGCTGGCGCCCTCGCCCGGTTCCCCGCCGTCGTGCTCGTCCGGGTGGACTGAACAGATCCTCGAGCCGGCGAACGAGCGGTCACGGTGGGCTCACCAGCAGGGCGGCGGTCGTCGGCGCCAGCGTCAGCCGGCCACCGCTCTGCTCGACGCCCCCGTCGCCACCCCAGCGGCGGTCCCGAGAGTCGAACGCGACGACGAGGCCGTCGGCATCCACGGCCACCGCCTCGCGACCGAGGTTGACCGCGAGCAGCGAGCGTTCGTCGCCGAGGCGACGCTCGACGACCATCGCGTCGCCGACGCGATCGACGTCCTGGGCGGCGCACGGGTCGTGCACGACGCCGTGGCGCCGGCGCAGCACGAGCAGGTCGGTGTACGCGGCCAGGACGTCACGATGGGGCGACCGGTTGGCCTGCGACGGGTCCAGCACCGCGGACGCGAACGTCGCCGGGTCGGCCGGGTCGGCGACGTCGGCCGACCACTCGGCGCGGGCGAACTCGGACCGGCGGCCCGTCCGCACGGCCTCGACGAGCGCCGGATCGCCGTGGTCGACGAAGAACGGGAACGGTGCCGGCTCGCCGTACTCCTCGCCCATGAACAGCATCGGCGTGAAGGGCGACAACAGGATGGTCGCCGCCGCGAGGAGCCGCTGGGCGTGGTCGAACGGTGGGCGGGCGCCGTCGGGCGAGTTGCCGACGTGGTCGTGGTTGCACGTGAAGACGACGAAGTGGTCGGGGTCGACGTCGTCGACGTCGCGGCCGTGGCGACGGCCCCGGTACTCCGACCGCCGGCCGCGGAACACCCAACGGTGGCGGAACGCGGCGACCAGGTCGCCGACGCCGTCGTAGTCGGCGTAGTACCCACGACGGTCGCCGGTCAGCGCGACGCGCAGCGCGTGGTGCACGTCGTCGTCCCACATCGCGTCGCACCCGATCCCTCCCGCGTCGACGCCGCGCACGAGCCGCGGGTCGTTGGCCGCCGATTCGGCGATCACCAGGACGCGGCGTCCGGCCGCCGATCCGGCGGTGTGCACGGCGTCGACGACCTCCTCGAGGAACGTCAACGCCGTCGGGTCGAAGAGGAAGTCGACGGCATCGAGGCGCAACCCGTCGACATGGAAGTCCTCGATCCAGCGGCAGGCGCTCTCCGTGAACGTCCGGCGCACGGCGTCACTGCCGGCTTCGGCGAGGTTGATGGCCTCGCCCCACGGCGTGCGGTACACGTCGGTCGTGTAGGGACCGAAGCGACCCAGGACGTTGCCCTCCGGTCCGAGGTGGTTGTAGACCACGTCGACCACGACGGCCAACCCGGCGCCGTGGGCGGCGTCGACGAACCGGGCCAGGGCGTCCGGTCCGCCGTAGCTCTCCTGGACCGCCGACAGGAAGACGCCGTCGTAGCCCCAGTTGCGGCGACCGGGGAACGCGTTGAGCGGCATCAATTCGACGACGCTCACGCCGAGCGCGACGAGGCGGGGCAGCTCGCCGATGGCCGCGTCGAGCGTCCCCTCGGGCGTGAACGCGCCGACGTGGAGCTCGTAGACGACCGCGTCGGAGCGCGCGACGCCTCGCCAGCCCTCGTCGGTCCACGTGAACCGTGAGGCATCCACGACCGCCGACGGACCGTGGACGCCGTCGGGCTGCCACGCGGATGCCGGGTCGGCGAGCGGCTCACCTCCGTCGAGGTGGAACCGGTACCGGTCGCCGTGCCCGGCCCCGACGACGAACCCGACCCACGTCCCGGCGGCGTCGTCGCGGTGGAGCGCGACCGCGGGTCGGCCCTCGACGGCCAGCTCGACCGACGACGCGCCGGGCGCCCAGACCTCGAATCGGGTCCCGCCGTCCTGGGGTGTGGCGCCCAGCCGCGCCGTCACCGCGCGGTCATCCGCGGTCGGTGAGCATCTGGGCGATCGCGGCGAGTGGCCACGACACCCACGCCGGTCGGTTGGCCAGCTCGTAGCGGACCTCGTACAACGCCTTCAGCAGCACGTGGGCGTCGAGCAGGAGCTGGGCGTCGCCAGGGTCGGCCGGGATCAACCGCGCGCCCGGACCGGCGGCCGTGGTCCCGTCACGGAGCGTGGTGCGGTACGTCGACCAGTAGAGGTCCTGCATCCGCGTCGTGGCCGCGTGGCGCCAGCGCTCGAGGTGCTCGGCGTCGGCGGCGCCCGTGCGACCCCGCTCGGCGGACGTCGCCAGTGCGACGCGACCGGCGTAGTCGAACGAGCGCAGCATCCCAGCCACGTCGGCGAGCGACGACCGCTTGATCGACCGTTCGCCGATCGAGCGACCCGGCTCGCCCTCGAAGTCGATGAACACGACGTCGCGGCCGGTCCAGAGCGCCTGGCCGAGGTGCAGGTCGCCGTGGACGCGGATCCGGTCGGCGTCGAGCTTGCGCGTCCGCAGTGCGTCGAACGAGCCGAGCAGCTGGTCGCCGTGGTCGAGCACCTCGATGGCCATCGGCTCGGCGTCGTACGCGATCGTCGACCGGTTGCGGCGCACGGCGCGCTGCGTCTCGCGCAGCGACGCCCGCAGGCTCTGGACGATGGATCGTTGCCAGAGCAACGAGAAGCGCTCAGGTTCGAAGGCCGGTGCGCCACCGGCCAGGTTGAGGTGCATCTGCGCGGTGCGCTTGCCGAGGAGCGATGTCACGGCCTCGAGCACGGCCTCGTCGCCGGTCGACTCCGGCTCGGTGACGAGGCGCTCGACGTCGCGCGTCAGGAGGTCCTGGCTCCACTGCCACAGGTCGGCCTCGTTGCCGATCACATCGTGGACGACCACGACGTTGCTGGCTGCCTCCCCGCCGACCGTGACGTCGAGCGTGCCGGCGACGCCGGGCACGCGGTCGAAACCCATCGCCCGCAGGTGAAGCGGCAGCGTCACGTCCGGGTTCTCGCCGGACGACAGCTGGCGGATCAGCTTGGCGATGACCCGGCCGCCGACGATCACCGATGAGTTCGACTGCTCGACGCCGAGCACGTGGACGTCGCGCGGGTCGGCGGTCAGCTTCGTCAGGCCGGGCCGGCGCGGGTGGCCGGTGGCGACGGCGCTGCGGCCGCGCCGGGCCCGCCGGCGCAGGGCAGCCTCGGCGACGACGCCGGCACCTTCGGGCAGCGTCATGGCGTCGACGATCGCGCCGTCGTCGGTCAGGGCGAGCAGGGCGCCGGGCTTCTGCTGGTCGACCTCGACGGCGCGCTCCTCCGAGACGCGCGATCAGTGGCACCGCGTACTGGTGGTCGTCGCCCTCGGTGAACGACGTCCGAACGACGAGGAGGGCGACGTCGGCGGACAGCTCGACGATGTCGTCGATCGAGACGTCCCGCACCGTGGCGTCCTTGCCGGCGAACCACCGCCTGGTCGGCAGCCACCGCCCGATCGCGCGGGTCAGCCAGGCCCGGCGTCGCAACGCCTCGGCCCACGAGCCGTTCAGTCGGGGCGCCGCCGACGGGACGCCGGGCTCGAGCGCGCCCTGCCCGGAGTCCATCGCGAACCACATGAAGCCGTACGGCGACAGGCTCAACGAGTACGGCCGATCGGTGACCGGGGAGAAGCGGTTCTGACCGAAGACCTCGACCGGCACGGCACCCGTGAAGTCGCGCAGGTCGAGCTCGACCTGCTGCGCGAGGCGGGACAGGTTGGCCACGCACAGCAAGGGCTTCTCGCCGGGACCCATCTCGTCCGTGGGGTGACGCACGAACGCGAGGACGTGGGCGTTCTCCGGCTCGAGGAAGTCGATCGTGCCGCGACCGAGGACGCCGTGGCGCTTGCGGAGCGTGATCAGCTGGCGCATCCACGACAGCAGCGACGCCGGGTTGGCCGCCTGCGTCTCCACGTTGACCGACTCGTAGTGGTACCCCTGCTCGGTGATCAACGGGAGGTAGAGACGGTGGGGGTTGGCTGTCGAGAACCCGGCGTTGCGGTCAGCCGTCCACTGCATCGGCGTGCGCACACCGTTGCGGTCGCCGAGGTAGACGTTGTCGCCCATCCCGATCTCGTCGCCGTAGTAGATGACGGGTGTGCCGGGCAGCGAGAACAGCAGGGCGTTGAGGAGCTCGATCTTGCGGCGGTCGTTGCCGAGCAGCGGTGCGAGGCGGCGACGGATGCCGAGGTTGATCCGCATCTCGAGATCCGTCGCGTAGGCCCGCAACATGAGGTCGCGCTCCTCGTCGGTGACCATCTCGAGCGTGAGCTCGTCGTGGTTGCGCAGGAACGTTGCCCACTGCCCCGCGGGTGGTGGTGGCGGCGTCTGCTCCATGATGTCGACGATCGGCATGCGGTGCTCGAGGCGCAGCGACATGAACAGCCGGGGCATCACCGGGAAGTGGAAGTTCATGTGGCACTCGTCGCCGTCGCCGAAGTACGCGGCGGCGTCCTCGGGCCACTGGTTCGCCTCCGCGAGCAGCATCCGGTCCGGGTACCTGGCATCCATGTGCTTGCGCAACCGCTTCAGGACCTCGTGGGTCTCGGGCAGGTTCTCGCAGTTCGTGCCCTCGCGCTCGAAGAGGTAGGGGATGGCGTCGAGGCGCAGGCCGTCGACGCCCATGTCGAGCCAGAGGTCGAAGAGGTCGAACACCGACGCCTCGACGTCGGGGTTGTCGAAGTTGAGGTCCGGTTGGTGGGAGTAGAAGCGGTGCCAGAAGTAGGACTCGGCCACGGGGTCCCACGTCCAGTTCGAGGACTCGAAGTCCTGGAAGATGATGCGGGCGTCCGCGTAGCGGTCGGGCGTGTCACTCCACACGTAGAAGTCGCGCTCGGCCGACCCGGCGTGGCGCGTGGCGGGCCCGCTGGAACCACGGGTGCTGGTCGGAGGTGTGGTTGACGACGAGCTCGGTGATGACCCGGATGTTGCGATCGTGGGCCGCACCGAGGAACCGCTTGAACTGGCGCAGGTCGCCGTAGTCCGGATGGACCGTGCGGTAGTCGGCGATGTCGTAGCCGTCGTCGCGCAGCGGCGACGGGTAGAACGGCAGCAGCCAGATCGCCGTCACGCCGAGCTCGGCGAGGTAGTCGAGCCGGTGGGCGAGGCCGGTGAAGTCGCCGATGCCGTCCCCGTTGGAGTCGGCGAACGCCCGGACGTGGAGCTCGTAGATGATGGCGTCGCGGTACCAGTCCGGCGGCCCCTCCAGCCGCGACGGCACGACCGACGACCGAGCCGCCCGCGACCCCCGGCTCACGATCCCACACCCGGGGAACGAGGCGGCGGAGCTGTCGTCGGCGTCATGCGCGGTCGACCCGGAAGATGTGGGCGGCGCCCGGCGGGAGGGCGACGTAGTTGACGGCGCCGTACCAGCGGTACCAGGCGTCGCCGAGCTGATCGGCCAGGTCGTAGCCGATGTCGTACGGGAGACCGACGGCGGCGAGGTCGACGTCGACGAAGCCGTGCTGGTGCTGGGCGGCGTCGAGGTTCACGACCACCAGCACGGGTGGGCCGTCCCCGGCGGGGTCGGTCTTCGTGTAGCAGAGGAGCGCGGGGTTGTCGGCGTTGTGGAACCGCAGCGTCCGCAGGTGGGCCAGCGCCGGCTGCTCGCGTCGGATGCGGTTGAGCCGTCCGAGCAGCGGCGCCAGGCTGCGCGGGTCCTGCAGGTCCCACTGGCGCAGCTGGTACTTCTCGGAGTCGAGGTACTCCTCCGATCCCGCCCGGGCGGGCAGGTGTTCGAGCAGCTCGTACGCCGGACCGTAGACCCCCCACGCCGGCGAGAGCGTGGCCGCCAGCACGGCCCGGCTGGCGAACATCGCCGGCCCGCCGGTCTGCAGCTGCTCGGTGAGGATGTCGGGCGTGTTCGGCCACGCGTTGGGCCGGAAGAAATCGACGGTCCGCGTGGCCAGGTCCTCGAAGTACTGGCGCAGCTCCCACGACGACTGGCGCCACGTGAAGTACGTGTAGGACTGGTTGAAGCCGACCTTGGCCAGCCGCTCCATCACGCGTGGACGGGTGAACGCCTCGGCGAGGAAGATCGCCTCGGGGTGCTCGCGACGGATCGTGGCGATCGCCCACGCCCAGAACGCGAACGCCTTGGTGTGCGGGTTGTCGACGCGAAAGACGCTGACCCCGGTGTCGATCCAGAAACGGATGACGTCGGCCAGCGCCCCCCAGAGGCCGGCCCAGTCGGCGCTCTCGAAGTCGAGCGGGTAGATGTCCTGGTACTTCTTCGGCGGGTTCTCGGCGTACTGGATCGTGCCGTCGGGCCGGTGGGCGAACCACTCGGGGTGCTCGGTGACCCATGGGTGGTCGGGCGAGCACTGGAACGCGATGTCGAGGGCCAGTTCGATCCCGCGCTCCCGGCAGGCGACAGCGATCTTGCTGACGTCCTCGGCGGTGCCGAGCTCGGGGTGCACCGACGTGTGGCCCCCGTCGGGACCCCCGATCCCCCACGGGCTGCCGGTGTCGGACGCGTCGGCCGACACGGTGTTGTTGCGGCCCTTGCGCTGGGTCAGCCCGATCGGGTGCACGGGCGGCAGGTAGAGCACGTCGAAGCCCATCGACGCCACGTAGTCGAGGCGATCGAGGACGTCGGCCAACGTGCCGTGCCCGGTCGTCGGGGCCAGCGTCGAGCGGGGGAAGAGCTCGTACCAGGCGCTGAATCGGGCCCGCTCGGGATCGACCTCCAGCAGCAGCGGCTTCGTCAGCTCGGCGATCGGCGCACGGATGCCGGTGCGCCAGAAGAGGGCGTCGAGGTCGAAGCCCGTCTGCTCGGGCTCGACGTCGTCGAGGTCCGGCACGTGCCCGTCGCCGTGCGGCACGTCGCCGGACGGCAGGTGGCCGAGGGCGCGGGTGTCACCGGCGGCGAGGCGCGCCGCGAGCTCGCGTAGCCCCTCCGCGTCGGCCGGTGTCGTCGCGGCCGCCGCCTGCTCGATGAGTCGCAGACCGATCTGGAGGTCGACGGTGACGTCGACACCGGCGTCGAGCTTGAGCTCCATCCCGTGTCGCCACGTGCCGAGGTGGTCCAGCCAGCCGTGGACCTGGATCTCCCAGCGCCCGAGCCGGTCGGGCACGAACGTCGCCTGGAAGCGATCGTTGCCGAGCGCCTCCATCGGGACCTCGTGCCACGCGCCGCGGCCGGAGCGGGCGACGCGGAAGCGGAGCGCCGCGGCGGCGCGGTCGTGGCCGTCGGTGAACACGTCGGCCAGCACCGTCACCGGCTCGCCGATCGTCGCCTTGGCCGGGAACGCCCCGCCGTCGACGAGTGGTGCGACCGCCTCGACGACGACGCGGCTCGGCCGGGTGGCCGGCAGGGAGGAGGAGCTGCTGGTCGGCATCGCTGGAGACCCTACGTACCCCTCGTGCGGCGTGCTGACACGTCAGTGGCGCCGAGCCCGTCCCGATCCGCCGGCGCGTCGGTATCGTCACCAGCAGTGCGTGGCCGACGGCGACGGGCCGACGTGGGGCGAACGGACAGCGAGCCGAGCAGCCCGTACCTGTCGCTGGCCCGGGCCATCCACGACGAGGTCGAGCGGGCGGCGGCCGACCCCGGTGCCGACCTCGACGACCTCGCCCGCACGTTCGACACGTGGCCGTCGGAGTTGCGGGCCCAGGCCGTGCTCGCCGCCTTCACCGAGCTCTCGGCGCCCGAGCGGTGGGCGATCCTGGCCCGGTTGTTCGACGACGGCGAGCTGCGCGCCGCGCTGGCCGCCGAGCACGAGCGGGCCGAGATCGAGGCGGCCAGGACGCGTCAGCACCGCGAGGGTCGCGGCCCGGGTGTGGGCCCGCCGGGCCCTCGACACCCGGCTGCTCCCGCCGGGCGACGACGTGACGCTCGGGCTGTTCCGTGAGGGTGACGTGCGCGCCGCGCTGACGATGGGCTCGGCCTCGACGACGTGTGCCCGCCGCCTGGTGGTCCGAGCGACCGGCGACGACGGTGCGATGGTCGTCGTCGAGGACGTGTTCAACCCGGCGCACGGCCTGTTCGTCACCTCGGCGTACGACGAGGGCACCTGGCGGGACGAGCGCCTGGCGCCGAACACGGTCGCTCGCGTCGGTGCCGCGTCCGACGACTCGTTCTCGCCCGTCATCCACCCTGGTGCCCGCCTCGACGTCGAGACCGCCGCCGGCCCTCGGCACGGCCGACTGCACGTCGGCTACGCCACCGTCGGCGCCATCGACCTGTTCACGGACCAGCCGTGACCGGCGCGAACGTGCTGAGCGGGTCGCTCGCTCGCCACACGAATCCCCGTCGCTGCGCCGCAGCCCGGGTCATCAAGAAGGAGGCATGCTCGCCATGCTGCCGATCCTGATCACCGTCGGGGTGGTCGTCCTCATCATCCTCGTCGTCGCGCTCAAGAGCCTGCACTCCGTTGGGCCGGCCCAGGTCGGGCTGGTCAGCAAGCGCGTCGGCACGAAGCTCGGCGAGGAGCAGCTCGTCGCGCTGAACGGCGAGGCCGGCTACCAGGCCGACCTGCTGATGCCCGGCCTGCGCTTCAAGCTCTGGCCGGTCTACGGCGTGGAGCGCTTCGACTGGGTCCAGGTGCCGCCCGACCACATCGGCCTCGTGATCGCCCAGGTCGGCGCCCCGCTGCCGACCGGCGCCAAGTCCGCGGTCTACCGGGCCGAGCTCGGCAACTTCGCCGGCATCCGCTCGTTCCTCCAGAGTGGTGGCCAGCGCGGCGTGCAGCGCCCCGTGCTGCCCCCGGGCACGACCGTGCCGATCCATCCGATCGGCTTCGTCGTCGTCACCAGCGACCGCGTCTTCGGCAAGATGGTGTCGGAGTCGACGGAGCGGGCCCTCGCCGCGGTCGACGAAGGAGCGCTGAAGGTCGTCCACATCACGCCGCAGGGCAACCGCGACGTGGTCGGTGTCGTGACCACGTTGGAAGGTCCCGCCTCGGGCGACATCGCCAGCCGCATCGGCGGGTTCAGCGACGTGTCGGCGATGGAGGCGACCGGCGGCGGCTCGCCGATCTCGGTCATCCAGGCCGTGCTGCGCTCGAAGAACAACCTCCACGACAACTACCAGGACTACCAGGCGTTCCTCGCCAACGGCGGGTGCATCGGCCTGCAGCACGACCCGCTGTTGTACGGCTCGTACCTCCTCAACCCGTTCCTCGTGAAGGTCGAGCTGCGGGAGATGCTCGTCGTGCGCCAGGGCGAGGTGGCCGTCATCAAGTCCTATGTCGGGCTGCCGACCGAGGACACGTCGGGCGAGGAGTTCAAGTTCGGGTCCATCGTCAAGCCCGGCCACCAGGGGATCTGGTCCGAGCCGTTGCGGACCGGCAAGTACACGCTCAACCCACGCATCTACGAGGCCGAGATCGTGCCGACCTCGATCCTCACCCTCAACTGGTCGCACGCCACCAGCGAGGCCCACAGCCTCGATGCCCGGTTGTCGCCGATCGACGCCAAGAGCAAGGAGGCGTTCGCGTTCAGCATCGACCTGCAGGTGCAGATCCACGTGCCCGACACGCGAGCACCGAAGGTGATCAGCATGGTCGGCACGATGCAGAACCTCGTCAACGAGGTGCTCCAGTCGGCGGTCGGCAACTACTTCCGCAACAAGCTGCAGACGCTCGGCGCCACCGAGTTCATCGAGAAGCGCGACGAGGTGCAGAGCGCGGCCGAGTCCTACATCCAGCAGTACCTGTCGCGCTACGAGGTCGAGACCCGCGGCGTGTACATCCAGGACGTCGTGTTCCCGGAGGACCTCGTCAAGGTCCTCACGAGCCGCGAGATCGCGGCCCAGGAGAAGGTGACGTTCGCCCAGCAGCGCGACGCCCAGGTCGCCCGCGTCAGCCTGGAGCAGCAGCGCGGTGTCGCCGACATGCAGACGCAGCTGGCCCAGGCCAACGTCTCCATCGACATCGAGAAGTCGAAGGCCGAGGCCGCCCGGGCCCGGGCCGAGGGTGAGGCCGCCGTGATCACCACGACCGGCGCGGCCGAGGCGACCCGCACGCAGGCCATCGGCGAGGCGTCGGCGGCGGCCGAGGAGGCCCAGGGGATCGCCCGGGCGAAGGGGTTCGACGCCCAGCGGCGGGCCATCGGCGCCGAGCAGACGGCGCTCGTCGCCGCGCTCCGCGAGGTCGGCGCCGGTCACGTCAAGATCGTCCCCGACATCCAGGTCGGCGGCGGCGAGGGCGGGGTCGTCGGCGGGCTGGGCGCCCTGCTGATGCGCAACCTCGCCGCCGGCAACGGCGATGCCGGCCGTCCCTCGAACGGTGACGGCGACGCCCTCGACCCGCCGCCGCCGCCGGCGGCGAGCCGGTCCGACGCCGACAACGGCTCGCGCTGACGCCGCGCTCGCCCGGCGCGTCGACCGCCGAGCGGGACTCGTCCCGCTGACGTCGGCGCATCGTGAAGCGGGCGTCAAGAACGGCGTCCGCGGCGTGAAGATCACGTCAAGGTCGTCGCCCGGCCCGGCTCGATCCGATTGCCTCCCGGCCTGATGGACGGCGCCTCGCACGACCTCGTCGACGCGGCGGCGCCGGCGACCGGTACGCGACGATGACCGCGATGTCAGTGGTCAAGCGGCTGCTCATCGGGAAGCCGATCGCCACGTCGGAGGAGGGGCACCAGCGTCTCAAGAAGCGCATCGCGCTCCCCGTGTTCGCGTCGGACGCCATCTCCTCGACGGCCTATGCCACCGACGAGATCCTCATCGTCCTGCTCGTGCAGGCCCACATCGGCCACCAGGCGTGGGGGCTGCTCGTGCCGCTGGCGATCGTCGTCGCCGTCCTGCTGACGATCGTCGTCATCTCGTACCGCCAGACGATCTACGCCTACCCGTCGGGCGGCGGGTCCTACGTGGTATCCCGCGAGAACCTCGGCGAGACGCCCTCGCTGGTGGCCGGGGCGTCGCTCCTCACCGACTACATCCTCACGGTGGCCGTGTCGGTCGCCGGCGGCGTCCTCGCGATGCAGTCGGCGTTCGGGTTCGACAGCAGATGGCGGGTGCCGTTCTGCCTCGTGCTCATCGGGATCATGACGATCGCCAACCTGCGCGGGCTCAAGGAGTCAGGCGCCCTCTTCGCCCCGCCGACCTACCTCTACATCGTCATGCTGGTGATCCTGATCGTGACCGGGCTCTACCGGATCTTCGTCCAGGACCTCCCGCCGATCCCCCTCGACACACTCTCGGAGGAGGCCCGTGAGCTGGCGTCGCAGACGGGCGCGCTGGCGTTCCTCATGCTGCTGCGGGCGTTCTCGTCGGGCGCTGTCGCACTGTCCGGCGTGGAAGCGGTCTCCAACGGCGTGCCGGCGTTCCGCAAGCCGGAGAGCCGCAACGCCTCGATGACCATCGCCATCATGGGCGCCATCCTCGGCACGTGCTTCCTCGGGGTTTCGATCCTCGCCTCGCACCTCCAGCCATACCGCGGCGAGAACGACCCGACGGGCATCGCGCTGATGGCCGAGTACGTGTTCGGCGGCAAGAACATCCTGTTCTGGGTCATGCAGATCGCCACGTTCGCGATCCTCGTGCTGGCGGCGAACACCGCGTACGCCGACTTCCCGCGGCTGTCGTCGATCATCGCCCGCGACGGCTACCTCCCCCGCCAGCTGGCCAACCGCGGCGATCGGCTCGTGTTCTCGAACGGCGTCATCTTCCTCGCCGTCATGGCCGGGGTCCTGATCATCGCGTTCAAGGGCAACATCTCGGCCCTCATCCCGCTCTACGCGTTCGGAGTGTTCACCGGGTTCACGCTCAGCCAGGCCGGCATGGTCGTCCATCATTACCGCCTGCGCGAGGCGCGCTGGCGGGCGTCGGCGGTCGTCAACGGCATCGGGTGCGTCGCCACCGGCATCGTCGCGATCGTGGTCGTGGTGTCGAAGTTCACCGAAGGGGCGTGGATCCCCGCGGTCGTCATCCCGGCGCTGGTGATCGGGTTCCGGGCCATCAACCGCCACTACCGCAAGGTGCGGGCCAGCGTGAGCGTGGGCACCGAGTACCGGCCGCCGCGCAAGACCCACCTCGTCGTCGTGCTCGTCGGGTCCGTCCATCGGGGCGTGATCGACGCCATCGCGTACGCCCGCTCGCTGGCGCCCGAGAAGCTCATCGCCGTGTCGGTCGTCGTCGACGACGAGGAGCAGGAGCAGCTCACCGAGGCCTGGCAGGAGCACGACATCCGCGTGCCGCTGCACACCATCCACTCGCCCTATCGCGAGCTGACCCGCCCGGTGCTGGAGTACCTCGACGAGCTCGACGCCGAGAACCCCGACGACGTCATCACGGTGGTCATCCCCGAGTTCGTGACACCGTGGAACCAGCAGTGGTTGCACAACCAGTCGGCGTTCGCGCTCAAGGCTCGTCTGCTCTACCGGCCCAACACCGTCGTGACGTCGGTCCCCGTCGTCGTCGGCGAGAACCCCGAGTTCTGATCCGACGCCGCAGCGGCCCGGGCCGTCATGGACGAGCGACGGGCGAGGTGGGCACAGTGACAGCCATGGAAGCCGACCTCGTCTCGATGATGCCGTTCGCCGTCGGGCTCGGCCTGCAGCTCGATGCCGTCGAGCCCGGTGCCGTCACCGCTCGCATGCCGTGGCGGCCCGACCTCTGCACCGTGCTCGGCGCGATGCACGGAGGCGCGCTGATGGCGATGGCCGACAGCGTCGGCGCGGTGTGCGCGTTCCTCAACCTGCCCGCCGGGGCCACGACCTCCACGATCGAGTCGAAGACGAACTTCTTCCGCGGCGTGCGGGATGGTTCGGTGCACGCGACGGCGCGTCCGTTGCACGTCGGACGAACCACGATCGTCGTGCAGACCGACCTCGTCGACGACCGTGGCAAGCCCGTGGCCCAGGTGACCCAGACCCAGGCGGTCATCGCAGCCTGACGGTTCGGCGACGGGTCAGTACCCCGGGAAGGCGCGGCGCAGGTCGTCGAGGGACAGCGGCCCGGTCGGTTGCAGGTCGCCCGATGGACGGTCCGGGCGCAGCCGCCCCGCGGTGAGCCGTAGCAACGCGCCCGCCGGGAGCGTCAGCTCGCCGGCGCCCTGAGCCGAGCGGGAGATCGACGTGGCGCGGAGCTCGGCGTGCTCGCCGAGCTCGAGCTCGAACGACCGATCTGGGTGGGTGGTCGTGACGGCGATCGTGACGTCGTCGGCCGGGCGGGTGTCGCGGGGCGTGTACCGGCCGATGAGGCCGACCATCGTCGGCAGCCGGTCGATCAGCAGCTCGGCCGAGCTCTCGGGCACCTCGGCCGTCTCGTCGAACGACGCGAGGACGTCCCAGCTGTGCAAGGCGTGCTCGCCGAGCCGGAAGCTGACGCTCGTCGCGATGTCGATCGGTTCGGGCAGGAACGCGATTCGTATCCGCGCCTCCACGAGCGCGATGTCGTCGAGCGACTCGAACCGTTCGACGAGCGCGGCGTCGGCGCCGACGAACTCGGTGGCTGCCTCTTCGACACCCATCGCGTTCCAGCGGCCCCACACGTCGTGGGCGAGCTCGTCACCGGGCAGCGGTTCACCGCGCAGCCCGGCGTCGAGGCTGGCCAGCCCGATCACCGCCCCGCTGCCGAGGTGGGACAGCACCTGGGCCACGGTCCAGTCGCGGCACATCGACGGGCGTTCGAGGTCCTCGGCCAACAGGTCGGCGACGACGGCCACCAGGACGTCGTGGGAGCTGCGCAGCTCGCCGATCCACCGTGTCGGATCCGTCTCCATGGGCGTCCTCTCCTGCGGCCGGACCAGTCCCCGGCGCTACCCGTCGGGGAACGGGGTGGGTCGGGAGATCTTGGCGCGCTCGCGGACGGCGGGCGAATCGGACGAGTCGTCAGATCGCGAACGACAGGGATGCGACGTACCCGCTGGTCACGTCGCCGGAGACGGTCGCCAGCTGCTGGGCGGCCTGGTCGTCGCGGAACACGTTGTCGGTCGTCAGCGACGTGCGGTCGAGGTTGGCGGTGCTCTGGGTGTACCCGCTCGTGGCGTACACCACCTCGCAGACGTCCTCGGGCAGCGCGAGCTGCGACGTCGCCAGCTTGCTCGCCGACGATGTGGCCGAGGCCAGGTCCGGGTAGACCTCGAAGTGGATGTGCGGCCACCGTCCCGAGTAGCAGGCGGGGAAGGTGCTCGTGAACGAGACCGCCCCGTTGGCGTCGGTCTCCTGCACGCCACGCAGGTAGTTCTCGGTCGTGACGCCTTGGGAGTACAGGGAGTAGCGGCCCTGCTGGTCGCAGTGCCACAGGTAGATGGCGGCGCCGGCGAGCGGGCCGCACCCGTTGGCGCTGTCGGTGACGGTGAGGTTGATCGTCAACGGCACGCCGGTGGCGACACCGGACGCCGAGCCGAAGCTGGTGCGGATGTCGCGGCGCACGATGCCGCTCTGCGTCAGCACGTTGACCCCGTTGCTGCCGTCGCCGGGATACGGCCCGGCGGTCTCCTCCGGGATCGGGTCGCAGCTGGTCGTGGCGCCCGTCGTCGTCGTGGTCGTCGTGGTGCCGGGTGCGCAGCTCGTGGCGCACTGGCGCAGCGCGAGCAGCCCGATCGCGCCGAGTCCGAAGAACTTGAGGGCCTGGCGGCGCGCGACCACGGTCCCCAGGTCGAAGCGGAGACCGCGGTGGAAGACGTCGTCGTGTGGGCCGAGCGAGTCGTCGAGCGAGCGAACGAGGTGGCTCCGCTCATCGGGTCCGTCGGCGGGCGGTGTGGGCAGATCGCTCATGGGTCCATTGCCCCACCCGGAACTGCGACCTGGCTGTGAGCCAGCTGCGAGGTCGCAGGTCCGTAGCGTGAGCGCGATGGCCCGACCGAGCGAGCGAGGTGGCGCGCCGCGTCACATCGACGCCGACGAACGGCGACGTCGCCTCGTCGCGCGCCACCACCTCGGGGCCGGGTCGGCGACGGTGGAGCAGGTCGCCGCCGACCTCGTCGGCTTGCACTCGACGGACCCGGCCACGGTCTACCTGTCGCTCTGGGCACGGCTCGACGACTTCACCCGCGATCAGCTCGACGACGCGCTGTACGAGCGGCGGAGCCTGCTGCGGATGCTGGCGATGCGCCGGACGATGTTCGTCGTGCCGCTCGACCTGGCCGCGGTGATGGACGCGTCGTGCACCCCGGCGCTGGCCAGGGTCGAGCGCCGCAAGGTCGCCGCGATGCTTCCGGCGGCCGGCATCGTCGAGGACCCCGAGCGGTGGCTGGCGCGGACGGCTCGGGAGGTCGTCGACGCGTTGCACGAGCACGGTCCGCTGCCAGCGAGCCGACTGACGAAGATCGTGCCCGACCTCGCCCGGCAGGTCCCGATGGCCGTCGGCAAGGCCTACGAAGGCACGGTGGGCGTCTCGACGCGGCTGCTCTTCCTGCTCTCCACCGAAGGGGTGATCGCCCGTGGCCGTCCCCTCGGCACGTGGCTGTCGAGCCAGTACCGCTGGGCGGTGCGCGACGAGTGGATCGGGCCGCTCGCCGCGCTCCCGCCGGCCGCGGCGGCCGCCGATCTCGTGCGGCGGTGGCTCGGGGCATACGGTCCCGGTACGACCGACGACATCGCCTGGTGGACCAAGTGGACGAAGGCGGACGTCAAGGCGGCGCTCGGTGCCGTCGGTGCCGTCGAGGTCACGGCCGACGTCGGTGACGGCGTCGTCGCGCCGGCGTGGGTGCTGCCGGATGACGTCGATCCGCCGCCGGCCCGCCCACGGCGCGACGAGCGGGTGACCCTGCTGCCGTCGCTCGACCCGACGATCATGGGGTGGCAGCAACGGGGTTGGTACCTCGGCCCCCACCGGGCGGCGCTGTTCGACCGCAACGGCAACGCCGGTCCGACGATCTGGCTCGGTGGTCGGGCCGTCGGCGGGTGGGCCCAGCTGGCGAACGGGGAGGTCGTGACCCGCCTGCTGGAGCCGGTGTCGGCGCGGGACGAGGGGCGCGTCGCCGCCACGGCCGCCCGTCTCACGGCGTGGATGGGCGGCGTGCGAGTGACACCGAGGTTCCCGACGCCGCTCGGCAAGGAGCTGTCCGGCATGGCGAGGTGAGACCGGCAACGGGACCGTCATGCACCCAATTCCACTGGTTGGCACAGTCGGCTTGATCCCGCGGAACATCGGCGCGACCATGGGGAATTGCCGTCATTCGGGGGAATTGCGGCGACACATTTTGCGTGGCGCCGTGGCGATGGCCGCGGGCGTTGTCGGCAGTTGAGAACGGGGGAACCGCACGTGAGCAGGCGATGGATGAGATTTGCCGCGGCGGTGGTCGTGGTCAGTTTGGTGACCGGGTGCGGGGACGACGACGACGACAGCGGGGAGGCCGATGGCACCGCTGGTGTCACCACGGTCGCCGACACGAGCACCGCGGTCAGCGAGGCCGCACCCGCCGACACCGGTGGTGGGGGAACGGCGGAGAGCGTGCCCCCTGCCACCGACGGGAGCGCGGGCACGGAACCGGCCGGCACGGACGGTCCTGACGGGGAGGCTTCGACCGGTCCGTGGGTGACGGAGGGAGTCGACCACGAGGCCACACTCAAGATCGCCACGTTCGCACCGATGACATCGGCCGACCCCCACGCACCCGGCGCGAATGTGAGCACGACCTATTGGGACCTGTTCTACGATCGGTTGCTGTGGCCGGCTCGCAACAGTGAGCTGACGCCGTACCTCGTCACCGACTGGGAGTTCGTCGATGGCGCGCTGGTGTTGACGTTGCGTGATGACGCGACGTTCCATGACGGTTCGCCGGTGGACGCCACGGCCGTCAAGGCGAACCTGGACCGTGCCCGCACCTGGGAGAAGAGCGTGTATCGCACCCAGCTCGCGGCCATCGAGTCGATCGACGTGGTCGACGACGGCACCGTCCGGCTGAACCTCCTTCCGAACCGTGGGGCCACGTTGCCGTATGTGTTGGCGGGATGGGCCGGCCTGATGGTGAACCCGAAGTTCCTCGATGAGGCCGTGCTCAGCACCACGGCGCCCGACGGCGCCGGCTCGGGGCCCTACAAGATCGTCTCGTGGACTCCCGGCGAGTCGACGGTCGTCCTCGAGGCAACCGGGGAGCACTGGGACCCGGCTGCGGGCCAGGCAGCGCGAGTGGAGGTCTACTTCCCGGGCGACGCCATGCAGGCGGTGAACGCCGTCACGGCCGGCCAGGACAGCGTCAACGTCGCGAGTGGGGTGGCCGGTGGTGAGGCCATCCGCCAGATCGAGGCTGCGCCCGATCAGTTCCAGGGCGGGTGGGTCGACACCTACTCGACGAACGCCATCTTCATGAGCGACAAGGTCGACCCGGTCGTGCGTCAGGCGATGAGCCTCGCGATGGATCGCGAGGCGATCGTTGCGCTCTACCCCGAAGGCGGCGCGACGATCAACAACCAGCTGTTCCCGGTCGGCCACCCCGGGCACGTCGACGAGATCGACGAGATCACCGTCTACGACCCCGACCAAGCCCGCGAGGTCATCGCGACCGCCCCCGAGGGGACGACATCGATCACCATGGGCGTTGCGTCGGGCGGGGTCGCCCAGCAGGTCGCCCAACTGCTCCAGGCGCAGTTCGCTGCTGTCGGCATCGAGGTCACGCTGGCTCCCGGGACGATTCCATCGACGTTCCAGGCATGGGCGGAGGGGCAGATCGACGTCCTCCTCTCCGGCACCGCCGGTCCGGCGCACACCTCGATCGGCATCGACGAGGCGATCCTGCGGGGGAGCAATCAACGCGCCGCTCCCGATTCCGAACTGCCGGCTCTCCAGGCCGAGCTCACCCGCGCGGACGATCCGGCACTGAGCGAGGCCGAGAAGAATCAGATCTATCAGGACATCCAGATCCGCGCCGCGCAAGAGAACTGGCTGCTCGTGTATGTCATGCAAGGGAACACGGTGTTCGCCCAGAGTGACATGACCAACGTCCTGCCCGAGGTTCCGTTCCAGTTCCAGTCGGTGCCCAACTTCCGGTATGTGGCGAAGCTCGCCAGCTGACTCGCGGCCGACCATCGACGCAGTGCTGCGAGTCCGTTCGTTGCACATCGCAAGGCAAGGAGGACGTGATGACAGCTTGGGATCGCACCGTTGACGTCATCGTCGTCGGCAGCGGTGGCGGCGCGATGGTCGCGGCATTGACCGCCGACGATGCCGGAGCCCACGTGGTCGTTCTCGAGAAGCGTGCGCTCCTCGGCGGTTCGACGGCGATGTCGGGAGGGATCCTGTGGATTCCGGACAATCCGTTGATGCGAGCCGAGGGTGTGCCCGATTCGTACGAGGACGCGATGGCCTATTTCGAGGCTGTCGTCGGTGATGAGAGCCCGGCATCGTCGGATGAGCGTCGTCATGCGTTCCTGACCGCCGGTCCCGAGATGATCTCGTACCTCCAACGGCGGGGCGTGAGGTTCGTGCGGTGCGCCGGTTACAGCGACTACTACTCGAGTCTCAAGGGAGGTCATGTCGCCGGGCGGGCCATCGAGCCAGCCCCGTTCGACGGGCACGAGTTGGGGGATTGGCTCCCCAAGGTGCAGCCTGGGCTCGCGGCGGGCGTCGGCCTCGCGCTGATGACGAACGAGTCACGCTCGCTGGCGACGTTCAACCGCAGTCTGCAGTCGTTCTCCATCGCGGCCCGAATCGTGGCCCGCACCTACGTTGCTCGCGCCCGACGCCAAGCGTTGTTGACGACCGGGGCGTCGCTCATCGCGCAGATGTTGAAGATCGCGCTCACTCGCCAGATTCCGATATGGACGGAATCGCCCGTCGAGGATCTGGTCGTCGAGGAGGGTCGGGTCGTCGGTGTGCGTACCGTCAGAGCAGGCGTGCCGGTCCTCATCCGAGCCCGCGAGGGGGTGGTGCTCGCTGCCGGCGGATTCGGCCACAACGCCGAGATGCGTCGGAAGTACAGCGGTGATCAACCGAACGACGCCCAGTGGTCGATCGCCAACCCCGGGGACACCGGCGAAGTGCTCGAGGCCGCCATCGGGCTCGGCGCCAAGACCGAGATGATGGATGAGGCGTTGTGGCTTCCGAGCACGCCCGGCGGCCTGGCCGGCTCGACCCTCAGCTCGGCGCGGCAGCGCCCTGGATCGATTCTCGTCGACGCATCGGGACAGCGATTCGTCAACGAGTCCAACTCCTACGTGGAAGTCGGCAAGGCGATGTACGCACGGAACAAGGTGAGTCGTGCCGTGCCGTGCTGGTTGATCATCGACGACGGGTACCGCCGCCGCTATGCCCACACCAGGTCCCGCCCTGGTCGGTTCCCGCCGGAGCTGCTCGAGAGCGGCGTCCTGCGGCGCGCGGAGACGCTCGCCGACCTCGCCCGGCAGTGCGGGATCGATCCTGCGGGACTCGCGGCAACGGTCGAACGATTCAACCGCAACGCGGTGAACGGCGTCGACCCGGATTTCGGCAGAGGCGAGTCCGCGTACAACCAGGTGTTGGGTGATCCGGGATACAAGCCGAACCCGTGCTTGGGTCCGATCGAGAAGCCACCGTTCTACGCCACCGAGGTCGTCCCCGGGGATCTCGGTACGAGTGGCGGCGTCCTCACGAACCAACACGCCCAGGTGATCAACGAGCAGGGCGCCCCGATCGACGGGCTCTACGCCACCGGCAACATCGCGGCCACCGTGATGGGCCGGCACTACCTCGGTGCCGGCGCCAGCATCGCCAACAGCATGGTCTTCGGGTACCTCGCTGCGCTCCACAGCACGCACACCACAGCGAGCGCACTCTGACGTGGCGCAGTCCGCGGAGATGTTCGAGCGCGTGCCGCCGGGAGGCTGTGCGGGGCGATCGGCACGGGTAGCGTTTTTCTGGGTCAGACGAATCGAGAGGGGGCGCAATGAGTGAGCGACTTCTGGTGGTGTCCTCCGACTGCCATGCCGGGGCGCCGTTGCTCGGGTACCGCGAGTACCTGCCCAAGCACTGGCATGCCGACTTCGACATGTGGGCGAAGGGGTTCTACGACCCGTGGGAGGATCATGACGCGCGTGAGGTCAGCTTCGGTGTCGCGAACCTGAACTCGCCGATCAGCTGGGATTCCACGTACCGCCAATCGGTCCTGGAGGCCGACGGGATCGCCGCCGAGGTCCTGTTCCCCAACACCGCGCCGCCGTTCTTCCCGAGCGGGGTGCTGAGCGTGGCGGTGCCCGAGACCATGTCGGAGTACGAGCGGCGCATGGCCGGTCTCCGTGCGCACAACAACTGGTTGGCCGAGTTCTGCAGCGAGGTGCCGGGGCGGCGCATCGGCGTGGCCCAGGTGTTCCTGAACAACATCGACGACACGCTCGCCGAGGTGAAGCGGATCCGCGAGCTCGGTCTGAACTCGATCCTGCTGCCGGCGGACACGCCGGGCGCCCTGGTGCCGCTGTACCACCGCCGTCTGGAGCCGCTGTGGGAGCTGTGCGAGGACCTCGGTGTGATCGTGCACAAGCACGGCAACTTCGCCGGCGATCCGGTCACCGAGGAGATCGGCCCGGCCGGCGCCGCCGTGGGCAGCATCGAGGGGATGTACTGGAACCGCCGCTCGGTCGCCCACCTGCTGATGGCAGGTGTCTTCGAGCGCTACCCGCGCCTCAAGTTCGTGCAGACCGAGGTCAAGGCCGATTGGGTGCCCGACTACCTCGCCACGTGTGACGGGGTCTACAAGGCGGCGCAAGTGCAGGGCAGCGGAGCCGAGTTCTTCGCCGGGGCCGCGGTGCGCCGGCTGCCGAAGAAGCCGAGCGAGTACTTCGCGACGAACTGCTGGATCGGCGCGTCGTTCATGACGCCGCTCGAATCGCAGATGCGGTACCGGATCGGCATCGACCGATTGATGTGGGGTTCGGACCTGCCGCACACCGAGGGCACCTACCCGTACACCAAGAAGGCGCTGCGCGCGGTGTTCGCCGACATCCCGTTGGAGGAGACGAAGATGATCCTGTCCGAGACAGCGGCGAGCGTGTACGACCTCGACCTGGCCAAGCTGCGGGCCGTCGCCGACCAGATCGGCCCGCTCGCCAGTGATGTGGCCGTGCCGCTCGGCGACGACGAGTGGCCCGCCGTGACCGCGTGCCCCACCTTCCTCGAGCGCGGCGTGGTGGCGGCATGATCGACTTCGGCGAGCTGTTCCACTTCGGCATCCGCGTCCCCGACATCGACGTCGCGATGGCGGAGGTCGGCGACTCCATGAGCGTCACCTGGGCGACACCGATGCGCTTCACGCAGACGTTCTGGGTGCCGGGCGAGGGCTATCGCGAGCTGTTCCTCAACATGACGAACTCGATCGAGGGCCCGGCCCACATCGAGCTGCTGCAGGGCACCCCGGGGACGATCTGGGACCCCGAGCTCGGTGGGCCGGGCATCCACCACGTGGGTGTGTGGGTCGACGACGTCGGCGGGCTGTCGGCGAAGCTGTGCGACGAGGGCTGGACCCTCGAGCTCGCGGCGATGTCGCCCGAGGACGGTTACGGCGGGTTCACCTACATCCGCTCGCCGTCGGGCATGCTCGTCGAACCCGTGTCGACAGCAGCCCGCGAGCGCTTCGATCGCTGGTGGGGTGGAGGCTCGCTGTTCTGAGGCTCGCTGTTCTGGCCTGAGGCACGATCAGTGCGTGCGTTTCGGCATCGCCCATCACCCGAGTGCTGCTCCCGGCACGTCGTAGCGCTTCGACGTGACCGGCTCCGAGGCCGGCGAGCATCCGTGCGAGATCGAGCTCACGGGCAGCGCCATGACGTGAGTGTCGGGCCGATCGGTTTCCCTTTCCGCCTCCTCGGTGTGCTCAGGGAGGCATGGAGCCTTCCGCCCTCGTCGCGTCGCTCGTCGCGTTGTCGGCGCTCGCCCTCGGCCCCTCGCCCGGGACGACCGGACGGATCGTCGCCGAGTGGGAGCCCGGGATCACCGAGGCCGAAGCCGGTGGCCCCCTGGTCGTCGACGGCTACGGCATCACCGGGCTCGGCGCCTACGAGCTGGGTCACGGCTGCGGACGGGGTGGCGACCACGGCCCGGCCGCCCGACGCAGCGGGACTCCGTGCTGCGGCCGAGGCGCCGGGTGACGCAGTCGCGCTCGTCGCGCCCGGGTCGCAGCGCCTGGCGACACCCGGCCCGCCGGTCCCGCTCGCCGCCACGTTCGTGGTGCCGGCGCCGACCACCACCACCACCACCACCACCACGACGATGCCGCCCCCGACCAGCACGACGACGCCGCCGCCGACGGTGCCGCCACCGACGACGCCCGGGCCGACGATCCCGGCCACGGGGTCGGGGCGCGGCCGATCGCACGCGCCGGTTCGGTCGTCTTCGCCGCCGGCGCGGCGGCGATCCTCCTGTCGTCGGGACGCCGCCGGCGCGTCGACGAGCGGCGCTGACCCGGTCCTCGGGTCAGTGGGGCGGCAGCAGCTGCAGGACGTCGGCGTCGGTGGTCTCGGAGAAGTCCACGTACCACTCGCCGACCGCGCTGAAGCCCGCGGGCTGCCGCGGGCAGATCACCCGGTCGGCGACCGCCTCCAGCTCGGCGCAGGTGTCGGGCGGCCCGACAGGGACGGCGACCACGATCACGGCCGGGCCGGCTGTCCGGACGGCCTGGACGGCGGCTCGCATCGAGGCGCCGGTCGCCATGCCGTCGTCGACGATCACGATCGACCGGTCGGCGAGCGCCGGTCGCGGCCGGTCGCCCCGCAGGCGCCGCTCCCGCTCGGTCAGCTCATCGAGCGCCTGGTGGGTGGCCGCGTCGACCGCCTCGGCCGACAGGCGCAGCTCGCTGATCACGCGGTCGTTGCGCACGACGAGGTCGCCGGAGGCGACAGCGCCGATGGCGAGCTCCCGATGTCCCGGCGTGCCGATCTTGCGGACGGTGATCAGGTCGAGCGCGGCCCCCAGCGCTGCTGCGACGGGGATGGCGACGGGCACCCCACCCCGCGGCAGGGCGAGCACGAGTCCGTCGGGGTCTGGGTCGAGCACGTCGAGCACGGCGGCCGCCAACACCCGGCCGGCGTCAGCCCGATCCCGGAAACGCGCGCCACGCCGCATGTTGACAATGGAAACACGATTCGGCTAATGTTGCCAATGTAAACACCGACCGAGCGACCGACGGACGGACCTCGTGATGCCGCCTCGCCCAGCACGACGATCGAGGATCCGGTCCCGACCGGACCGCGGCGGCGAGCCGCACCGCTCGATCACGCGGCGGGTGCCGTCGCGCAAGCGCCTGCCGGTTCGAGACGTTCCCGCCCGCCGGCACCGACGTCGCGTCCCGTGGTCCGACGTGCGTCGCCGACTGAGCGCGTGAGGACGCGATCATGCGGGTCGTGACCGAGCGGCGGCCGTACCACCACGGCAACCTCCAGGCGGCCGCCGTCCAGGCCGCGGAGGAGGAGATCAGCGCGGTCGGCATCGCCGCGACGAGCCTGCGCCGGGTCGCCGATCGCTCCGGCGTGAGCCACACGGCGATCGGCAAGACGTTCGGCGACAAGGCCGGGCTGCTGGCCGCCGTGGCCGCCGAGGGCTACCGGGTCCTCGGTGAGCACCTCGCCGGCGCCGGCGGCGACATGCGGGCGCTCGGCCGCGCCTACCTCACGTTCGCCGAGCGTCGCCCCGCGCTGTTCGCCGTCATGTTCCAACCGACGGTGTACCGCGCCGACGACCCGGCCGTGGTCGCCGCGCGGGCCGCCACGACCGGCATGCTGCGGGCCGGCGTCGGGCAGGCTGGCGACCCGGCCGGACCGACGTCGGCCGCCGCGATCGGCGCCTGGGCGTTCGTCCACGGTCTGGCGGCGTTGTGGCTCGGCGGCGCCATCGACGGCGACCTCATGGCGTCCTACGACCGCGCCGTGGCCGCCCTGTTCCCGAGCGGTCCGCGGCACGCGTGAGGGGCGTATCGTTCGGGTCCGAATGACCTCGTCGCCGCCGTTGATCGGCCTCTCCGGGCGCCGCAAGGTGGGCGCGGACATCCGCGGGCTCGTCGCCAACATGCACGACGAGGACGTGGACGTGTACGTCAGCGCCTACGCACGTGCCGTGACAGAGTCCGGCGGCTTGCCCGTCCACCTGCCCCAGCACGTCGATCCGGCGGCGTACGCCGGGCGCCTCGACGGCGTGCTGATCTCCGGCGGGGCCGACGTCGACCCGGCACGGTACGGCGCGCCGCGGGATCTGGAGACGCAACGGTCCGAGCCGGAGCGCGACGGCTTCGAGCTCGGCCTGGTCGACCTGGCGTCGGCCGAGGACCTCCCGGTGCTCGGCATCTGCCGTGGGCTCCAACTGCTCAACGTGTGGGCCGGCGGAACATTGCACCAGCACGTTCCCGGGCACGGGCGCTTCGACGTCGCGCCGCACGTCGCCGTCGACGACGTCGTGGTCGTCGAGGGCACGCTCGCCCGTGAGCTGATCGGCGGCCACGTGGCCGTCAACTCGATGCACCACCAGACCGTCGATCGCGTCGCGCCCGGTTGGATCGTGTCGGCCCGCGCCGCAGATGGGACGGTCGAGGCCATCGAGTGGCCGGGCCACGACCTGCTCGCCGTCCAATGGCACCCCGAGCTGATGCCGCGGTCCGGCGACCGCCGCGCTGTTCGGATGGCTCGTCGAGCGAGCGGCCGCCCGGCGGGTCGGGGTCGGGGGCTGACGCGGTGCGACGGGCGCTGTCCTCCAGCGATGCCGGCGCGCTGCTGCGCGCCGAGCACGACGTCGCCGAGCGCCTCGCCGAGCTGGGATCCGATGCCGACATCGACTTCGCCTCGATGGCCGCGGTGGCCAACGTGTTCCGGGTGGCGAGCGCGGCCCGAGGCCACCTCGAGCGCAGCGTGCTGTCCGACGACGGCCTGTCGTTCACGGCGTTCACGGTGCTCTGGGTCCTGTGGGTCTGGGGCGAGATGCCGACGCACGCCCTGGCCGTCGACGCCGGGATCACCAAGGGGACGCTGACCGGTGTGGTCGGCACGCTGGAGCGTCGCGATCTCGTGACCCGTCACCGCGACGCCACAGACGGACGCCTCGTGCGAGTCGCGCTGACACCCGCCGGCGACGAGCTGATGAGCGGCCTGTTCACGCGGTTCAACGAAGGCGAGCGCCGAGTCGTGGCCGGGCTCAGCCGCGCCGAGGCGGCGCAGCTCGCCGACCTGCTGCGCAAGGTCCTACGGTCGATGGAGGTGCTCGATGGGTGAACGAAGTGGCTCAGTCGCGGGGGAGGTCGTCGGTGCCGCACTCGTCGCGCACGTGCCGACGATGGTGCTGCCCGAGGCGATCCGCTACGAGCTCAACGACGGCCAGGAGATCAGTCTCGTGCCCGGGCTCCACCGCATGCGGGCCGAACAGCTCGACGCGCTGCAACCGGACACGGTCGTCGTGTTCGACGCCCACTGGCACACGACGGTGGAGTTCGTCGTCGCCGCCCACGAGCGCCGCGCCGGAGTCTTCACGTCCGACGAGCTCCCCCGCGGGATGTCCCAGGTGCCCTACGACTTCCCGGGCGACCCGGTGCTCGCCGGGCTGATCGCCGAGGAGGTCGCGGCGGCCGGTTCGTGGATGACGCCCGATCGACGACCCGTACCTCCCGGTCCACTACCCGACGACGAACCTGTTGCCGTTCCTGCAGGGCGACGAGCGCTGGGTCAGCGTCAGCACCGCCCAGACGGCCGAGAGCGACGACTTCCTCCTCGTCGGGGAGGCGATCGGGCGCGCCGTCGGGCGCAGCGGCCGACGGGTCGTGCTGCTGGCCAGCGGGGCGATGAGCCACACGTTCTGGAAGCTCAAGGAGCTGCGTGGGCACGAGGCGTCGGACCCGGTGCACATCCGCACCCCCGAAGCCCGCGCCGCCGACCTCGAGCGGATCACGTGGATGGAGGCGGGTGACCACGCCCGGGTCATCGACACGATGCCCGAGTTCATGCGCTACCGGCCCGAGGCGATGTTCGGCCACTACCTGATGATGGTCGGCGCGATCGGCGGGCGGGCCTGCGTCGCTCCCGGCCAGCCGTACAGCGACTACGAGAACGCCATCGGTACGGGCCAGGTCCACATCTGGTTCGGCCGGCCGGCGACCGGCTGGACGTGATCCGCCGGGGCGCGCGGCGGCGGCCCCGACCGACTTCGAGTGCCTCGACGTGCTCGACTGGACGGGACCGATCAGCGCCGGCGAGCTGGCCCGCCACGTCGGTCTCACGAGGACGTGCAGGCGCCCAACGACAGGTTCTCCGACGACCAGCTGGCGACCATCCTGTCGTGACTGCGGCAGGCCAACGCCGCCGTCCAACGCAACACCGACCGTCTCCGCACCCGCTGACCGCGGTCCCCGACCCGCCGAGCCAACTCATCCGCTCGCTCCGGGACTCGCTCGGCTCACCCGGACGGTCAGTGGGTGGTGCCCTCGGCGATCTGAAGGGTCTTGAGGTCGCTGTGGAACTCGAGGGCGTAGTCACCGCCCTCCCTGCCGATGCCGGAGATGCCGATCCCGCCGAACGGAGCGGTGAGGTCCCTGACGAGAAACGTGTTCACCCAGACGACGCCGCTCCTGACCGCCCGACCGACCCGCTCGGCACGCGCCCGCGACCCCGTGTAGACGATGGCCGAGAGGCCGTAGGGCGTCGAGTTGGCGAGCTCGACGGCCTGGGCCTCGTCGCGGAACGTCTGCAGCGTGAGCACCGGTCCGAACACCTCGCGCTGGACGACCTCGCTGTCGTTCGACGCCGGTTCGATGAGCGTCGGCTCGACGTGCAGCGAGTCGCCGACGCGATGGCCACCCCGCACGACGCGATCGCCGTGCTGGCGGGCCCGCTCGATGAACCCCTCGACGCGGGCGACGTGGTCGGGGTGGATCATCGGGGCGATCGTCGTCGCCGGATCGCGGCTGTCGCCGAGGACGTGGCGGTCGACGGCGGCGTGGAAGCGCTCGACGAACTCGTCGCGCACCGTCATCTCGACGAGCAGCCGCGTCCCGGCCAGGCACACCTGGCCGGAGTCGTCGTACTGGGCCGCCGCCTTCGTCGCCGCGGCCTCGAGGTCGGCGTCGGCGAAGACCACCAGCGGGCCCTTGCCGCCCAGCTCGGCCGTGAACGGCACGATGTTCTCGGCCGCCGCCCGCCCGATGTGTCGGGCTGTCTCGGGCGAGCCCGTGAAGCTGATCCGCTTGACGCGGGGATCGCCGACGAGCGGCGGGCCGACCTCCTCGCCGATGCCCTGCACGAGGTTGAACACGCCCGGCGGGAGGCCGGCCTCGACCGTGAGATCGGCGAGCAGCGAGCAGGACAGGGGCGACCACTCGGCCGGCTTCAGGATGACGGTGTTGCCGGCGGCCAGGGCCGGGGCCAGCTTCCAGGTCGAGAGCATGAACGGCGCGTTCCACGGCGTGATGACGACGGCCGGCCCGGCCGGCATCCGCACGACGGTGTTGACCGTGCCCTTCGACGACCAGTGGCGCTCCTCGTGCGCGACGGCGAGGTCGGCGTAGGTCCTGAAGTTCACCGCCCCGCGAGCGACCAGCCGCAGGCGCATCGACTCGTGGAGCATCCCCATGTCGACGGTCTCGACGATGGCGATGTCGTCGTTGCGGGCGTCGATGAGATCGGCCAACCGGTGCAGGTAGGGCGCACGACCGTCGGGCCCGAGCGCCGCCCAGGCCGGGAACGCCATGAGCGACGCGGTCACCGCCGCATGGGCGGTGGAGGCGTCGCCCCGCGACACGTCGGCCAGCTTCCACGTCCAGTCGAGCGGCGATCGGTCCTCGAACGTCTCGGGTGACGCCACCCGCTCACCGCCGATGAGGTGCGACGTCCGGACGGCGACGCCCTCGACGGTTGCGGTGTCGCCCATGATCAGGGCTCCGGGCCGCTTCGTTCGCTCGCTCGAGGACTCGCTCGGCTCACGTCCGGCGTCGAGTCGGCCTCGGCACCGGGTCGTAGGGGCGGGCGGACGCCGCGCAGTTCCCAGTCACCGCCGAGGGCGGTCGAGCGCACCTCCTCCGACTCGGTCGGCTGGGCGCCCACGTCGTCCCGGATCGGCGTCGGCCCGGCGACGATGCGGTTGGTGAGCGCGCCGAGGCCCTCGACCTCCACGGTGACGACGTCCCCCGGCTCGACGGGACGGGAGTACGCCGGAGTGCCCGACAGGAGCAGGTCGCCCGGCACCAGGGTGATCGTCCTGGCGATGTCGGCCACGAGGTAGTGCATGTCCCACTCCATCTCGTCGGTCGTCGCGTCCTGGCGGACCTCGCCGTTGACGAGGGTCCGGATGCGCTTGTGCCGGAAGTCCCAGTCGGCGACCACGCCGGGCCCGACGGGGCAGAGGGTGTCGGAGCCCTTGACCCGCAGCATCGAGCCGGAGTCGGTGTCACGGAAGTCGTGCAGGCCGTAGTCGTTGGCGATCGTGTAGCCACCGATGTATGCGGCCGCCTCGGACGGCGCGACGTTGCGGCAGGTCCGACCGATGACGATGGCGATCTCCCCCTCGTAGTTCAGCCACTTGCAACGATCGGGCCGCACGACGTCGGCGCCGTGGGCGTTGAGGGCGGTGATCGGCTTGTGGAAGTACGTCGGCGCCGGCGGGAGCTTCGCCATGAACTCGCGGACGCGGCTCACGTAGTTGAGGTGCACGCAGATGATCTTGGTCGGCTCGACGGGCGGGAGGTGGACAGCCACGTCGGCGTCCACCTCCCGCCCGTCACCGGCGATCAGCGTCGCCCCCGAACGCTCGACCGCCGTCGGATACCCGTCGAGCAGGATCCTGCGGAGCTCTGTCACGGCGCGACCAGCGTGATCGTCACGCCGTGACCGTAGTGGGCGCCGCCGGTTCCGCCGCGTGGCGGGTCGGGCGTCAGCCCACGTCGTAGTGCTGGCGCAGCTCCGTCTCGACGTCGGCATCCAGGACGTGATCCCGACCGACCTTGGGCGAGTGCTTCACCTGGTCCTTGCCGTACGGGATCATGACGTCGCCATCGGCGGACAGGTATGACCCGTCGAGCGGCACGGCGTGCTCCGCCCGGAGGGGGCCGGGATCCACGACGGCCCATGCCGCCGTGCCGTCGTCGTCGAACAGGACGTCGCTGACGGTGCCGATCTTGTGGTGGTGGTCGTCCATCACCGGGTGACCGGTGAGGTTGTCGCCGTTCTCGAACATGGTCATCATGAGCCTCCCACGGTGCTCTGGGGCCTGCACCATGCGTGTACCCGCCGTCGCCGGCCGTCACACGTCCGTCACGTCACGGTCGACATCGGCTCGCCTCAGAGGCGCCAGTCGATGGGGGCGAGGCCGTCGGCCACCAGCGCCGCGTTGGCCCGGCTGAACGGCTTGGAGCCGAAGAAGCCGTTGCGTGCCGACAGCGGCGACGGGTGGGCCGATTCGATGATCGTGTGCCGTGATGTGTCGATGAGGGCCTTCTTGCGTCGGGCGTGGCTGCCCCAGAGCACGAAGACGACACGGTGGTCCTTGGCGTCGACGGCGCGGATCACCTCGTCGGTGAACGTCTCCCAGCCGTGACCCTGATGCGAGGCGGCGTGACCGGCCCGCACGGTGAGCGTGGTGTTGAGCAGGAGCACTCCTTGGGTGGCCCAGGCCTCGAGGTTCCCGTGTCCGGGCGGCGGGATGCCCAGGTCGTCGTGCAGCTCCTGATGGATGTTCACGAGCGAGGGTGGGACGGCACGCCGGGCCGCACCGAGAAGCACAGCCCGTGGGCCTGACGGGGTCCGTGGTAGGGGTCCTGCCCGAGGATCAGGACCCGTGTCCGCTCGTACGGCGTGAGGTGGAGGGCGGCGAAGACCTCCTCCTGGGGCGGGTACACGGTGTGCTGCTGGCGTTCGCGCCGCACGAACGCCTGGAGCTCGGGCCAGTAGGGCTTGGCGAACTCACCGCGCAGCACGGGGTTCCAGTCCGTCGTCGTCATCGACACGCGACCTCGTCGAGGAACGCGAGGACCGGCGGCCCCGCCGGGCCGGCGGGGTCGATCATCGTCATGTGATCGGCGTCGTTGCCGAGGCGGTCGGCGGCCGGCCGCCCGCCCTCGCCACCGACCCGGCGGTACTCGACGTTCCACGCCGCCCGCTCGGCGAACTGGGCGCGGTCGGCGCCGTAGCGGACGACGCTCGGCTCGCCGTCCGGGTCGATCGGGAGGCTCGGTCCGGGTGCGCCGCTGCCCCGACCGTCGGCGCACGCCGCCATCGCCGCGACAGCGCCGACGCCCAGCGCACCCGCGTTGCGCACCGAGCGACGGCTCATCACGGGAGCAGTCTCGCGGCTGCGGGCGCGCGGTCCCCGCCTACAGTCGACGGCGTGACGTCCACGGCCGCGACGGGTGCGCTCGAGCGACTCGGCGCGCGAGGCGCGGGCCCGGCTGGCGACGCTGCCGACGCCGCTCGAACGGGGGCCCGGCGTGCCCGGCGGGGCCCGGCTGTGGGTCAAGCGCGACGACCTGACCGGCCTCGGCGCCGGGGGCAACAAGGCCCGCAAGCTCGAGTTCCTGTGTGGCGAGGCGTTGCGGGCCGGTGCCCGCTCGCTCGTGACCGTCGGCGCCGGCCAGTCCAACCACTGCCGCATGACGGCCGCCGCCGGCACCGTGCTCGGTCTCGAGGTGCACCTCGTGCTGTCCGGCGATCGTCCTGACCGGGCGACCGGCAACCAGCTGCTGGCCGAGATGTTCGGCGCGCAGCTCCACTACATCGGCTGCCCGCCGCACCACTGGGGTGAGCTGGAGATCGCACGCGAGCAGGTGACGACGGAGCTCGGGGCCGCCGGCGCGGCGCCGTACTCGATCCCGATCGGCGGCAGCACCGCGGTCGGTGCGCTCGGCTACGTGGTCGCCTACCTGGAGCTCGTCGAGCAGTGCCGGGCGGCCGGGATGCACCCGGCCGCCGTCGTCCACACGTCGTCGAGCGGGGGCACCCACGCCGGGCTGGTGGCCGGTCGGGCGCTGCTGCGCTCCCTCGGCCACCACGACCTGCCCGACGTGCTGGCGATCGGGGTGGCCACGGGCGTGAACAGGGGCGTGCCCGACGTCGCCGACCTGGCCAACGAGGCGCTGGCCCTGCTCGGCGTCGACGGTGCCCCGGTCAGCCCTGACGACGTCGAGGTCGACACCCGCTGGCTCGGCGCCGACTACGGCGTGCCCACGCCGCCCGGTGACGAGGCGATCCGCTGGGCGGCGGTGCACGGCGGCTGGGTGCTCGACCGCACGTACACCGGCAAGGGCTTCGCCGGCCTGCTCGGCAACGCGGCCACGGGCCGGTGGAGGAGCGGCACCGACGTGGTGTTCGTGCACACCGGCGGCCTGCCCGCCGTCTTCGCCCCTGGCGGCGCCCCGACCCCTGTCCGCTCCCGCTGACCGTCGGCGGAGCCTTCAGCGGGTGAAGCGGGTGAGGCCGTCGGCGAGGAAGGCCACGGCGGCGGACCGGGCCGCGGCGGCGTCGGTCGGCGACCCGCCGATCGACGACCCGCCGGCGCCACCTGGCAGGTCGGAGCGGCGCAGCACGGCACCGAACGGGGCGTTCCAGTACCCGTCGTCGCCGGGACGCTCCGCCGACCACGGGCCGACGTAGAGGTACGGCTCGGTCGAGAACCCGTCGCCGGGCGAGGCGCCGAGGTTGACGTGCTCCCCACTCGACGTCGACGCTGCACCCGAGGTCGAAGTGCTCGGGCCAGACCTGGGCCACCGTCGCGACCGCGCCGCTGGCGGCGACTGCGGCGTCGATGACCTCCCGCCCGAACGCCCACCAGTCGCCGAGCGCCCGCGCCGCGAGGTCGTCGATCCCGAGCGCTTCGGACGGCTCGACCATCGGCGGCGTGTCGGCACCCACGGAGAGCTCGGCGGCCAGATCGACGCCGACGAGGGCGGCCGCCGCGCCCAGGGTCGTGATCGGGGCCACGGTGACGGCCGCGCCCCGCTCGACGACGAGCAGCCGGCCGCTCGTGCGCACCACCTCGAGGCCGTCGCCGTCCTCGAACGCCGGCGTCGCCAGCCCGCCTGCCGACGGGCGCAGCCCGAAGCGTCCGGTGACCGCGTGCCGGCGGCGGGCGAGCACGTGCACGGCCACCTGCTGGAGCGCCGCGCGGGTCTCGGCGAGGGTGGTGGCAGGCACGTCTGACATGCGGTCATCCTGATCGGGCGGACTCCGGAGCGCCACTAGCGTGACGTCATGAGCGAGATCCTCGACGTCGATCTGCTGGCGTTCGAACAGGGGAGCGCGACGCAGCGCAGGGCCGTGGTCGACGGCGTGCGCCGCAGCCTCGAGACGGGGTTCGTCTACACCCGCCACGACCTCTCCGACGACCTCCTCGACACCGCCTACGGCATGCTGCGCGAGTTCTTCTCCTCGCCCGACGAGGACAAGCAGCGCTGGGTCCAGCCGGGAGCCAACGGCCAGACCGGTTACACCGGGCTGCTCGTCGAGACCGCCGCGGTCAGCGACCATCCGGACTGGAAGGAGATGCTCAACTGGGCGACGCCGATCCCGTCCGGTCACCCGCTGAAGCGCAAGTACCCGCACTCGTACCCGGACCAGGTGATCCCCGAGGACACCGTGCCGGGCATCACGAAGGTGCTGTACGAGTTCCACGACTCCGTTGCCGACCTGCAGCGGCGGTTCCTGCGGATCATCGCCGAGGGCCTCGGGTGCCACGAGACGTTCTTCGACGACATGGTGCGCGACGGCCCCACCCTGACCCGTGCCATCCGCTACCCACCGATGCGCGAGGTCCCCGAGGACGGCGTGTACGAGTGGGCCGGACAGCACGGTGACATCAACCTGATCACCGCCCTGCCGAGGGCGACCGCGCCCGGGTTGCAGGTCCGCGTCGACGGCGACTGGGTCGACGCCGTGGCTCCCGCGGGCCAGGTCATCATCAACACGGGGATCATGCTCGAGCGCCTCAGCAACGGGCAGATCCCGATCGGGTGGCACCGCGTCGTCGCCGCACCCGGCTACGACGGCGAGCGCTACAGCGTCGTGCAGTTCTGCCACCCACGGCCGTGGACCGTGCTGGCGCCGGTGCCGAGCTGCTGCACGCCCGAGCAGCCGCAGCGCTTCGCCGCGATCAGCGCCGCCGACGCCCTGGACGAAGTGCTCTACCAGATCAACCTCGTCGAGGACGCCCGGCGGGTCTGACGCCATGCAGCGACGCGTCCGCACGCTCTGGACCGACCTCAACGGCCTCACCCACGGCCGCTACATCCCGGCTGCCCGCATCGACCACGCCACCCACCACGCCGTGACCACGCTGGCGATGAGCCCGGAGGGTGAGATCCTCCCCATCCGCGGCTACGCCGCCGACGTCGGCTTCCCGGACCTCGCCGCCGTGCCGCTGCCCGAGACCCGCCGGCCGGGCTGGGAGCCCGACACCGACGTCGTGGTGTGCGAGCTGCGCTTCGAGGACGAGCCGTTGGCGCTGTGCCCCCGGGGTGCGCTCGTCCGGGCCGTCGACGGGTGGCGGGCCCTCGGCTTCGAGCCCCAGCTCGGCTTCGAGCTCGAGCTCTACCTGCTCGAACGCGACGAGACGGCCGTCGGCGGGTGGCGGCCGGCCGGTGGTGAGGGCCACCGCGTCTACGGCGTCGGTCTCGGCGGCGACCCGACCGGCCTCGCGCTCGACTACTTCGACACCGTCGAGGCGATGGAGATCGGTCTCGAGGGCGTGCTGACCGAGTTCTCGCCGGGTCAGATGGAGATCAACCTCGCCTACGGCCCGGCCCTCGGCGCAGCCGACACCGCCCAGCTGGTCCGCGAGATGACGCGCGAGGTGGCGGCCGCGAAGGGGTACAAGGCGACCTACATGGGCCGACCGGACGCGCTGGCGGTCGGGTCGGGGTTGCACGTCAACGTGTCGATGGTCCCGGTGTCCGGGGGCGCCAACGTGTTCCAGGACCCGCACCGACCCGACGGGCTGAGCCTGCTCGCCCGTCAGTGCATCGGAGGGCTGATCGGGCACCACGAGGCCGTGGCCGGGTTCTCGGCGCCGCTGTCAACAGCTACAAGCGGCTGGTGCCCGGGCTGATCGCCGGGTACTGGGCCAACTGGGGCCTCGACAACCGGTTCAGCACGTACCGGGTGCCGGCCGAGCGCGGGGCGGCGACCCGCATCGAGAACCGCATGCCCTGTGCCACGGCGAGCCCCTACCTTGCCGCCGCGGCGACGCTGAACGCGATGCTGCTCGGTGTCGTCGACGGCGTCGACTGCGGGCTCCCCCAGATCGGCGACGCCGATGCCGACCCGAACACCGATCGGCACACCCCGCACTCGCTCGCCGAGGCGCTGGACGCCGTCGAGGCCGACACCGTGCTGCGCGAGGCGATGGGCCACGACCTCGTCGACGCGTACCTCACGTTGCGTCGCCACGAGCTGGCCCGCTGGACCGCTTCGGGCGAGTCGTGGGATCCCGAGAAGATCACGGCGTGGGAGCTCGACAGCTACCTGCCGTTCTACTGACCTGCCGACGAGCCCGGCCGGGCCGGTGATGGTCGGGCGGGCCGGCGCGGCTACACCGTCCGATGACCGTCCCAACCCGAGGAGCACCATGCTGGATCCCTACTTCGACCTGTCGGGCAAGGTCGCCCTCGTCACCGGCGGCAGCCGCGGGCTCGGCTACCAGATGGTCATGGCGTTCGCCGAGCGCGGCGCGGACTGCGTCATCGCCAGTCGCAAGCTCGACAACTGCGAGGCGGTGGCCGAGGAGGTGCGGGCGCTCGGGCGGCGGGCGCTGGCCGTGCCAGGTCCACGCGGCCAAGTGGCCCTCGATCGATCCGCTCATCGAGCAGGTCGTACGCCGAGCTCGGCCGCATCGACATCCTCGTGAACAACGCCGGGATGAGCCCGCCGTGCCCAGCCACGAGGTCACCGAGGACCTCTTCGACAGCGTGGTCGGGCTCAACTTCAAGGGTCCGTTCCGCCTCGCCTCGCAGGTCGCCAAGCGGATGGCCGACGGCGACGGCGGTTCATCATCAACGTGACCTCGTCGGGCTCGCTGATGCCGCTGCCGGGCGTCGTGCCCTACGGCATCGGCCAAGGCGGCGCTCAACGCCATGACGCGCTCGCTCGCCGCCGAGTACGGCCCGAAGGTGCGGGTGAACACGTTGTCGCCCGGGCCCGTTCCTCACCGACATCGCCAAGGCCTGGACCCCCGAGGCCCGCGCAGCACAGCAACAACGCCGCTCGGCCGTCCCGGGCGCCCGGAGGAGATCGTCAGCGCGGCGCTGTTCCTGGCCAGCCCGGCGTCGAGCTTCACCAGCGGCGCCATCGTGCGGGTCGACGGTGGCCTGGAGATCGGGCAGTAGCCGTGCGCGCGGTCACGGACGTCGCCTCATGACCACGGCCTCGACCCGCGCCACTTCGCTCGCTCGCTCGAGGCGTCGCTCGGCTCACCACGTGCCGGCCGGGTAGGCCGGCGCGGGCCCGCTGAACGCCCCAGGCCGGCAAGGCCGACACGCTCCGGTCGACCGGCGCCGAACGTCTCAGTCGAACGGCGAGCGGGCGTCGGTCACGGTGAACAGCTGCACGTCGTGGGCGTCGAACTCGGTGCCGGGGTCCGGTGCGTCGGCGACGGCTCGCCAGGCATCGAGAGCGGCGCCTCCGTGGTCGTGGTGAGGGTGGCGGAGGGTCAGGCGAACGGGCCGTCGGCCCAGGGTCCCCAGATCGCGATCGAGTAGCCGCTCGAGGATTGGATGTTCACGAACAGGGTCTGGAGGTCGGGGCTGAACCGGGCTCCGGCGAACTCCTGCCCGATCTGCGTCGAGTCAGCGTTGCGGGCGAACGTGAACAACTCGCCCGTCGGCGTCAGGCCGCGCAGGAAGTTGTCGCCCGAGCCGTCCTCGCACAGCACCAACGCGCCGCTGGCACTCGCGGTGACGTTGTCGGGCAGGTCGAGCGTCGACGACCCGGGGGACTGGTAGACGCAGGTCAGGCGCTCAGGGCCGGGCTGATAGGCCCAGACCTGCCCGCGGCCCTTGCCGTAGCCGTCGTTCACGGCCTCGTACGTGCCGTTGCTGCCGAGGATCGTGTCGGCCTCGCCTCCCTGCGTCGAGGTGAAGTAGATCCGTCCGTCGGCGTACGTGGCACCCTCGAGGCGGCTGAAGCGGGCGGCCCCCTCCTCCCGGCCCTGGTTGCCGACGGCCACGATGGCCTCGTTGTTCGTCATCCCCGTCATGTCGGGATCCGGGTTCGGGATGTCGACCCAGGTGACGTCGTAACGAGTCCCGGGTGTCTGGTGCAGGTCGAGGTCGGCGTCCGGATGCCCCACAACGGCCAGCATCTGGAGCGTTCCGCCGTTGGCGACGAAGCCGTCGCGCTTCGGCTTGTTGGGCACCACGTAGCGGAAGAAGCCGGACGGGAAGCCGAAGTTGTCCTCGGTGAGGTAGATGTGCTTGCCGTTCGGCTCCGGCACGGCCGCCTCATGGGCGAAGCGCCCCATGGACGTGATCGGCACCTTGTTCGACACGCCAGTGGCGGGAACCTCGAAGACGTACCCGTGCTTCTTGTCGAGCGTGTTCGGGGTGTTCGTGAAGTCCGGCCCGACGTCGGGACCGTTCACGGTCTCCTCGCACGTCAACCACGACCCCCACGGCGTCATCCCGCCGGCGC
Source organism: uncultured Acidimicrobiia bacterium (assembly GCA_963822315.1). Taxonomy (GTDB): domain Bacteria; phylum Actinomycetota; class Acidimicrobiia; order Acidimicrobiales; family Ilumatobacteraceae; genus JALZMG01. Next base: position 82,422 of record CAWGHB010000008.1, on the reverse strand, counting down.
AGTTCATCTGGGTGCCGTTCAGCGAGATGTAGGTGCTGACGACGTTGCCCCGACCGTCCACGTCGACGTTGACCGTGCCGCCGTTGGCGAACTTGTCGTACCCGGTCGCCGCAGGGTCGCCGAGCACCCGCTCGAACGCCCCGCCGGGCGCCGTCGACTCGGTGTTGCCGTTGATCTCGTGGTTGCGCACGAGGATCGTCCGGCCGTTCGGCCCCGGGAACGCCCCCATGCCGTCGTGGCGGCCAGGCAACGGCACGCTCGTGCCCTCGATCGCCACCCCGCGGGTTGGAAGCTGCGGTACTGGAACCCGGGTGGGAGCTCGAGACGTTCCGCGCCGTCCCGCAGGTCGGCCACTGGTTTGAGGTCGCCGTAGCCGGCGATCCGTGGGAAGCCACGCTGGGCGTGGGCGGCGAAGCCGCGGAACGGGCCGGCCAGGGCCAGCCCTACTGCCGTCCCTGCCGCTCCGCGCAGCAACGAACGACGGGTCACGTACGTCATCGGATCCTCCCCTGAAGAACTGGCACCGCCCCGGTCCACGAATCCTAGTGGCGTCCGGCACCGCCGTGCCGTCACGGCGCCGGCGCGGAATCAGCGCTCCGGACTGCATGCGTTGAGCCAGTTGTCGGCGAGGTCGACGAGCTCAGCGCACAACGCCGTGCCGACTCCGTTGTGCAGCCACGACTCTCGCACTGATGAACGACCGCTTCTTCGAGGACGGCATCCAACACACCGACCCTGGTGCAGCGGCACCGCCACCGTGTTGTCTCCTGCGACCTACCGTGGCCAGGAGCCGGCATCACCCATCACAGCGAACGGAGACTCGAGTGGACACCTATGACGTGATCGTGTTGGGTACCGGCGCGGCGGGGATGGCTGCGGCCGTGCGGGCGGCGGCGGCGGGGGCCACCGTCGGCCTGTTCGAGCGCGATTCGCGTGTGGGCGGCACCACGGCGTGGTCCGGTGGGATGGTGTGGATCCCGAACCATCCCCACATGCCGGGCATCGGGGCCGCGGACAGTCGTGAGCAGGCGTTGACCTACCTGCACAGCTTGTCGCACGGGATGATGATCGACGAGCTGGTCGAGTCGCTCATCGACCATGGCCCGGAGATGGTGACGTGGTTCGAGGACAACACCTCGGTGCGGTTCCAGGCCGTCGCCGACTGGCCCGACTACCACCCCGAGCACCCGGGAGGCCTCCCCCGCGGTGGGCGGGCGCTGGAATGCCCACTGTTCGCGTTCGACGAGCTCGGCGAGTGGGCTGAGCGGGTCACCCGCGGCTACCAGATCTCCGGCGCGACGATGATGAGCGAGAGCTCGATGGCTCGGAACCGCCCGGCCGGCGGTGTCTCCGCCGAGGAGTTGAAGAGGCGGGCGATCCGCGACGAGCGGGGCTCCGGGCAGGCGCTGGCCGGTTCGCTGCTCAAGGCGTGCCTCGACCTCGGCGTCGAGCCGATCACGGAGCGTCGGGCCCTGTCGTTGATCACCGATGGCGGCGACGTGGTCGGAGTCGTCCTCGAAGGTCCCGATGGCACGCCGACCGAGGTCCGAGCTCGCGGCGGGGTGGTCATCGCCACGGGCGGGTTCGAGTGGAACGAGGACCTCAAGCGAGCGTTCATCCGCGGCCCGCTGACGCGCACCGCCGCGGTGCCGACCAACACCGGCGACGGCCTGATCATGGCGATGCGGCTCGGTGTCGCGCTGGGCAACATGCGCGAGGCGTGGTGGGTGCCGATGATCGACGTCGAGGTCCCCGGCTGGGGAACGGTGATGTGGCAGGTCAACGGCGAGCGGTCCCGCCCGCACTGCATCATGGTCAACGACGAGGGTCACCGGTTCACGGACGAGGCGGCCAACTACAACGCCTTCGGCAGCGCGTTCCACGTCGTGGACGTGGCCCGCTTCGAATACGTGAACCACCCGGCCTGGATGGTGTTCGACAGCCACTACCTGCGCACGTACGGCTTGGCCGGCCACAAGGATCCGAGTGCCACGCCATCGTGGATGTGCTCGGCGCCGACACTGGCCGAGCTCGCTGACAAGATCGGCGTGCCCGCGGACGCGCTGGAGGGGACGATCGCCCGTTGGAACACCAACGTCGCCGATGGCCACGACCCGGATTTCTCCCGCGGGGTCAGCGCCCACGACCGGTTCTGGGGCGACGCCGCGTTCGGTATGACCCCCCAGACGACCCTCGGTCCTGTCGACTCCGCCCCGTACCACGCCGTGCGAGTGCACAGCGGCTGCCTCGGCACCAAGGGCGGCCCGCGGACGGACGCGCACGACGCGTGCTGGACGTCGACGGGAACGTCATCGCCGGCCTCTACGCAGCCGGCAACGTGATGTGCTCACCGATGGGCATGACGTACGGCGGCCACGGCGGCACCCTGGGACCAGCGCTGACCTTCGGCTGGCTCGCCGGCGCCGACGCCGCCCAACGCGCCAACACCGGCTCAGCTGATGCGACCGAGCCGTTGCCAGCGGACGGAGGCACACGATGAACACGAGACGGCCAGCTGTTACGCGGAAACGGGCATCGGTCGCGACATCATCCTGCTGTTCGCCGACGAAGGGCTACGCGTCGCAGATCGGGTGTCGTCATGTTGAAGGGCCTTGCCGGTAAGACCGTCCTCGTCACGGGCGCGGCGGGTGGGATCGGCAGCGCCGCGTGCCGGCGGCTCGCCGCCGAAGGTGCGAACGTGGTGGCCAGCGACATCAGCGACGGCGCCGTACGAGCAGTCGCTGAGGCGCTCGGCGACCAGGGCGTCGGCGTCGCAGCTGACATCACGACATCAGCGGGGGTCGCCGCGAGCATCGACGCAGCGGCAGCCGCGTTCGGTGGGATCGATCTGGCCTTCCTCAACGCCGGAGTCGAGTGCCGCGCCGCGCCGGTCGCGGAGTTCAGCGAAGCCGAGTACGAGCGGGTGTTCGACGTGAACGTGCGCGGCGCGTTCCTCGCCGCGGAAGCCGTCGTCAACCACCTCACGGCAACCGGACGGCCGGGCAACATCTTGTTCACGGCGTCGATCGCCGGGCTCCAGGGCAGCCCGACGACATCGATCTACAACGTGTCGAAGCACGCGGTCGTCGGCCTGTCGAAGTGCCTTGCGCTCGAGGTCGGACAAATCGGGATCCGCGTCAACGTGCTGTGCCCAGGCGTGGTCGACACGCGGATGATGCGGTCGCTCGAGGAGAGCATGGGCGAGGCGGCCGGCCTGAGCTCCGACGAGATGCGGCGGCGATGGCTGCCGGCAACGCGCTCGTCGCTACGCGACCCCGGACGAGATCGCGGCGATGGCGGCGTGGATCCTCAGCGACGAAGGCGCGTACTGCCACGGCGAGACCTTCACCATCGGCGGCGGCCTGATGGCGTGACGAGCGCCAGTCGCCTCGGGGTGCAGATGCTGCGAGAACGGGACGCGGGCGACTGAGACAGACGTCTTCGGGAAACGATCGTCTCATGACGACCCACGTGGATCGACCCAACACTGCGTTGCTGATCGTCGATGTGCAGCGAGGCAACACCGGCGCAGCTCATGATCGACAGGGCGTGATCACCAGGATCAACACGCTGCTCGACGGGGCCCGCCGCACGAACACCCCGGTGGTGTGGGTGCAGCACTCCGACGACCACCTCGTCGAAGGATCCGAGGCGTGGCTGTACGCACCTGAGCTCACCCGTGACGGATCGGAGCCACTCATCCACAAGCACTTCGGTGACGCCTTCGAGGACACGGATCTCGACGACGTGCTGGCGGAGCACCGGGTCGGTCGCGTCGTGGTGACCGGAGCATCGACCGACCTCTGCATCCGCGCCACCCTGCACGGTGCGATGGCTCGCGGCTATGACGCGACGTTGGTGGGCGACGCGGACACCCTCGAGGATCCCAGCCAGTGGGGGCTGCCGTTCAATGCCGAGCAGGTCATCGCCTTCACGAACTCGTACTGGGACGAGGCGGCTGCACCCGGCCGTGTCGGAGGCACCGTGCTGGCCGCGGACGTGGACTTCACGCCCCAGCGCTGAGCGAACCTCACCGCGCTCGTCGGACCTTGCGGGGCGACCGGGCTCCGTCGGTCATCGTCGCAACCGCGGTGCCTCGCATCGGGCTCTTCCCGCCGTCGGAGATTCGGTCCCCTCGAGTACTGGACTGAGAATTCCTGCGCCATTCGGGGGAACTCCACGCTGCACGCGGTTGAGCTGCGAGCGAAGGGGTCGGCGGTGCGGGCTGCCTACTCCTCGACGGACTTGCTGGGATGGGCGGAGCTCCGCGAACGCGGTCGGCGCGAGTCGGAACACGTGGCTCGACTGCATCGAGGTAGCGCTCCAGGGCATCCACGACCTCGGCGTGCGCGGTCGACACCCCGAGGTTGGCCTCGAGTGTGAGCAGTTTGGGAATGCCGCTCAGCACGAACTGCAGCGCTGACGACGAGAGCTCGCCGTTGGGGTACCGAAGCGCTGCCGCCGCCGCCGACGACCTCATGGCCTCCATCTGCACGGCACGCACCTGCTCCGCGATCCGAGCGATCTCGGCGTGGATCGACTTGCGATGGTTGCCCAACGCCATCAACTCGACGGTGATCGCCGATGTCGCTTCCTCCTGGCTGAACTCCCAGATCACGCGAGCGGCTCGTGCCGGCGCTCCTCCAAGGCTGCGACGAGCCGCTCGACGTGCCCGCTGCGTCGGCGGATCACGGCCACTCGTTCGGGCCGTGCCGGCGGGGCGGCTCGGCACCGGCGACGACATCGCCGCGGCGTGCTCTTCTTGCGTCGGACGGCGTCGAGCTTCTGTTCCGGCCAGACCCTGTACATGGGCGGTGGGCCGCCCCCGGCCGGTGTGTCCTGACGCTTCGGCCGTCGTGTCGATGGGCCTCGCGGCCTGTGCCGCTGGCGCACTCAACCCGACCGGGCGCCGCACGCAACTCAGCCAGCTCGACCAAACCCCGAGACCCGTCACGGGCAGCTCTTCCGCACCCTGTTAGTCGAGTTGGCGCCAGAGGGGCGCGCTGGCTTCGACGACGACCTCGGCCATCTCGAGGTCGGCGCGGTCGGCCGGCGCAGTGGCGCCGTCAGGCACGAGATGGCGTAATTGGTCGGGTCGCAGCTCCCCTTGGCGGAGCAGCCGTTCGAAGACCACGAGGACGTGGGCGAGCAACGTGGCCTCCTGTTCGTCGAGCACGACCACCCGTCCGATGTCGGTCATCGGCGGGGCGGCTGGTTGCGGGCCTCGACGGCCACTCGACGGCGGCGTGTCACGCTAGGCGCCGGGCGGCTGCGCTTCTGTGGAGCCGTCACGATCCGAGTCGCTTGGTGGCCTGCTTGTCCTTCTTTTCGGTGCGCTTCTCCTTCAGAGACTTGCCCGACTTCTTCGATTGATGTTGGCGAGGTGACTTGTCGGCCACGTGGTGCTCCTCATCGGCTGGGTGGTTGGGTGGTGGTGGGGCCGCGATGGGAGTCCGGGTGGCGGGCTGTGGCATCAACCGGTTGGCCGCGGGCCTTGGCAGCGATGGGCACCGCAGCCGCCGGTAGCGAATCGCCCCGACGAGACGTCTGTTGGGGGCGACGATCATCGCGTCACGGTTCGGGCCTTGCCCCTCGGACGCTGTGACCATCGCCGACGCTCTCCCGTCAGGCGAGAGATGCCGGGTGCGGCTCGGTCGCGCGTGACGCTCGGGCGGACGCTACACCGGTCGCCGATCGCCGGCATGATGACCACGCGACACTTGTTCCCGCACCGGAGCGTCCGACGCGTTGACGCCACCGCGGGCTGCCGCCGGCGAGCTGCTTCCGACGGTGCCAGTGAGGTTGTCGTGGTGGGGACCAGCTCGCGTCGCTTCAGCTGAGCGCGAGGGCGTGTCTTCGTGGCGCGGTTGACGACGTTCGGATGTGGCCCCCCGTCCCCGAGGGATTGCGACTCCGGGCTCAGGGGGAATGATGGCCTCCGGCGATACGAGCGCGGTCGTTCGCGACACGATCTGGGCTGGCGGCGAGGTCGTTGGTCTCGCTGAGCGGAGGCGCCGGGACGCGTCACGGAGATTTTGATGGTCAGTACCCGGGCCGGGCAGTGGTTCGCGCACAACTGCGGCGCGGCTACTGGCTCGGTACGTGGGCCGAGCGGGTGCCCGGATCGCTGATGGGAGGGATGAGCCGCTCTTGGCCGCTTCGCACATCAACGTCAGGCGGGCTGCTCAGCGTCACGGTGAAGGTGGCGCCGGCGCCGGGGGCGGTGTCGAGCGTCGATCGTGCCGCCGTGGGCTCGGACGAGCTCGGCGACGATCGACAGCCCGAGCCCGTTGCCACCGAGTGAGCCGTCCGGCCGGGCCCGCGAGCTGTTCGGCGCGCCAGAAGCGCTCGAAGACGTGCGCGGCGACTGTCCGTCGCCATGCCCGGCCCGTCGTCGCTGACCACGAGCCGGGCACCGCAGGCCTCGCCGTTGCCGTCCGGGCCGGCTCGAGCGTGACCGTCGCCGTGGTGCCGGGCGGCGTGTGCGCGACGACGTTGATGAGCAGGTTGTCGACGATCTGGCGCAGTGCCAGGCTGTCGCCGACGACGCGACCGGCTCGGTGTCGAGCGATCACCCGAACGTCTCGCCGTCGATGCGGTCCGACGGCCGCCACGGCGTCGTCGACGATCGCGCGAGGTCCACCGCGTCACGAGCGAGCGGGCGACCCTCGTCGAGCCGGGCGAGCGCAGCAGGTCCTCGACCAGCGTCGCATCCGCCTCGCCCTCGGCCACGATCCGCCGCATCGCCCGATCGACCTGCTCGGGTGAGCGCGCCATGTTCTCCTGGTACAGCTCGGCGTAGCCGATGATCGCGGCGAGCGGCGTGCGCAGCTCGTGCGAGGCGTTCGACGACGAACTGGCGCAGCCGGGCCTCGGTGCGCTCCTGTCGGTCGAACGCCTTCTGCAACCGGCCGAGCATCGTGTTCATCGCGTCGCGAGGCGCTCGACGTCGGGAGCCGTGACTCGCACCTCGACGCGCGTGTCGAGGTTGCCGGCTCCGATCGTCTGCGCGGTCGCGATCATGTCCTCGAGCGGCTTCAGGACGTGCCGGCTGATGAACCACACGAGCATGCACGACGCGCGACCACGCTGATGAACGACGCCGATGAAGAACGTCTTGTCGAGGATCCGCGTCACCTTGTTGACGTTGTCGAGCGAGCTGGGCGAGCGACCGCGACGCCGCCCGCCGGTCGAGCGGGATCGTCACGATCCGGTAGCGCTCGTTGTCGCCCGTCGCGTCGTCGACCGTGAACGGCTCGCCGGCGCGTCCCGCAGCTCGGCGATCGGGACGTCGATGATGTCGGGCAGGGCGTCGGGATCGTCGTCGGCGCCGGCACCGAACGTCGCCGTGTCGCCGTCCGGGAGCGACGACGATCAACCAGTCCTCGCTCGGCCGACGCCGAATTCGCCGAGCTGTCGACCTCGTGCTCAGCTGCTCCAGCACGCCGGCGTGCGAGGGACTCGAGCGGCGCAGCCATCTCGGTGGCCTGGCTCGAGCCGGTCGTCGATGTGGTCCGGCAGCTCGCGCTTCGACGCGCACTGCCATGTCAGCCACGAGCCGATGCAGCCACCACGACGAGGCCGATGACCAAGCGGACCGTGATCGCGCTGCCGGCTCGAGAACCGGTGCAGCCTCACGCCGGCACCTCGTCGCGCATGACGTAGCCGAAGCCCGCGCACGGTGTGGATCAGCCGCGGCTCGTGGCGGTCGACCTTGCGCCGCAGGGTCGACATGTAGGTCTCGACGACGCTGGCGTCGCCGCCGAAGTCGTACTGCCAGACGTGCTCGAGGATCTGCGCCTTGGACACGACGATGCCGGGGTTGAGCAGCAGGTAGCGCAGCAGCCGGTACTCGGTCGGCGACAGGGCGACCAGCTCGCCGCCGCGCCACACCCGGTGGGCCGCCTCGTCCAGCTCGATGTCGCCGCAGCGCGCAGGCGCGGTCGGACGTCGTCGCGGCGCCGTCGCCGCTGCGGCGCTTAGCACGGCCTCGATGCGGGCGATCAGCACCTGGAGGTGGAACGGCTTGGTGAGGTAGTCGTCGCCACCCGACGCCGAACCCGTCGATCGTGTCGTCGAGCGCGTCGCGGGCGGTGAGGAAGATCACCGGGTGTCGCGTCGCCCGTCGGCCCGCAGCCGCCGGCACACCTCGAGCCGTCGAGGCCCGGCATGTTGACGTCGAGCACGATCAGGTCGGGCGCCACTCGGCCGACCGCGGCCAGGGCGCCGAGCCCGTCGGTCGCCGGTGCACCTCGTAGCCGACGAACTCGAGCGCGGTGGTGACGAGGTCGCGGAGGGAGCACTCGTCGTCGACCACCAGGATCCGGCGCGGGTTCGGCGAAGCGTTCATCGGGCGCGTGTCGCTGCGACGGCCGATGTCGCCGTCACGAGCAGTCATACCAAGCTGTGAGGTGGTGATCGAGCCAACTCTGAGCCAACCCGAAGGTTCGTGGGGCTGAGTGGACGGCATGTCGAAGTTCCTGTATCGCCTCGGGCACCGTCGTTCCGCCACCGCCGGCGTGTGCTCGCCGCTTGGCTGGCCGTCCTCGTCGCCGTGGTCGCGCTCGCCGCCGCCTTCGGCGGCACGACGAGCGACGCGCTTCACCATCCCCGGCACCGAGTCGCAGAAGGCCATCGACCTGCTCGAGGAGCGCTTCCCGGCGCAGTCCGGCTCGGACGCCCGTGTCGTGTTCGCCGCCGCCGACGGCACCCCGCTCACCGACGCCGCCAACCGGCGGCCGTGCACGCGGCGATCGAGGCGATCGGTCGCAGCGCCGATGTGCGTCGGCGTCACGGACCCCTTCGCGGCCGGCACCGTGTCGCCCGAGGGACCGTCGCCTTCGCCGACGTCCCCTACGGCGACCAGGCCTCGGAGGTGTCGGAGGAGGCGGTCGACGGCGCTCGACCGCCGCCGCCTCGACGGCCGAGGCCGCCGGCGTCCAGGTGCGAGTTCGGCGGCGAGGTCGGGACGCTCACGCGAGGAGCCGGGCCACACCTCCGAGCTGATCGGCCTCGGCGTCGCCGTCGTCGTGCTGCTGCTCTCGTTCGGCTCGCTGATCGCCATGGGCCTGCCCGCTGCTACCGCGCTCATCGGCGTCGGCATCGGCGATGACGGGCATCACGCTCGCCGCCGGCTTCATCGACCTGTCGTCCGACCGCGCCGATCCTCGCCACGATGATCGGCCTCGCCGTCGGCATCGACTACGCGCTGTTCATCGTCACCCGCCACCGCCAGAACCTGGCCGAGGGCTTCGGCGTCGAGGAGTCGGCAGCCCGGGCCAACGCCACCGCCGGCGGGGCGGTCGTGTTCGCCGGCATCACCGTCGTCATCGCCCTCGCCGGGCTTGTCGGTCGTCGGCATCCCGTTCCTCACGGTGATGGGCCTCGCCGCCTCCGGCACGGTCGCTGCTGGCGATCGCTCATCGCCGTGACCCTGCATCCCCGCCATGCTCGGCTTCGCCGGCCCCAACATCGACCGGTGGCGGGTCGGCCGGGCCCGCACCGGCTCGGCACGCCGAGTCGAGGCCGGACCCTCAGCGCCCGCTGGGCCAGGCAGGTGACCGAGCGCCCGGGCGTCGCCCTCGTCGGCGGACTGGCCTTCATGCTGCTGCTCGCCGTTCCGATGCTGTCGACTGCGCCCGGGATGCACCGACGCCGGCACCAACCCGCCCTCGACGACCCAACGCCAGGCCTACGACCTGCTCGCCGACGGCTTCGGCCCCGGCTTCAACGGCCCGCTGCAGGCTCGTTGTCGACCTCCAGGACAGCGCGGATCGCACCCCGGGCCGCGCTGTCCTCGGCCACCGCGGCCCTCGCGGCCGACCCGGGCGTGCTGGTCGTCGGTGAGGCGGTCGTCAACGAACCGCCGGACACCGCGATCATCCCCGTCGTCCCCCGCAGCAGCCCGTCGTCGGCGGAGACCGAGGACCTCGTCCACCACCTGCGCGACGACGTCGTGCCGGCGCTCGAGGCGCAGACGGGCGCCGACGGTTCTCGTCGCCGGGGCGACCGCGGCGCACATCGACGTCTCCGACAAGATGGCCGGCGCGCTGCCGGTGTTCATGCTGCTCGTCGATCGGCCTGACGTTCGTGCTGCTGATGCTCGTGTTCCGCTCGCGTGCTCGTGCCGCTCAAGGCGGCCATCGCGATCCTGCTGAGCATCGCCTCCAGCTTCGGCGTGCTCGTCGCCATCTTCCAGTGGGGCTGGGTGAAGGACGTCGTCGGACTCGAGGAGACGGTGCCGATCATCAGCTTCCTGCCGATGATCATGTTCGCCATCCTGTTCGGGCTGTCGATGGACTACGAGGTGTTCATCCTCAGCCGGATGCGGGAGGACTACGTCCGAACCGGCAACGGCAAGCTCAGCGTGCTCACGGGGCTGACCAGCTCGGCCCGGGTCATCACCGCCGCCGCCCTGATCATGATCAGCGTGTTCGCCAGCTTCGTGCTCGGCGACGACCCCATCATCAAGATGTTCGGAGTCGGCCTCGCCGTCGCCGTGCTCCTCGACGCCACCGTCGTGCGGATGGTGATCGTGCCGGCCACGATGGCGCTGCTCGACCGGGCGAACTGGTGGCTGCCGCGCTGGCTCGACCGGCTGCTACCCAACCTCGACATCGAAGGCGAGCACCTGTTGGCCGCCCTCGACGCCGAGTCCCCCACCGAGCCCGGGACGCCCGCTGCGGAGCCCCGTGAGCTCGAACCGGTCTGACACGACGAAACCAACGCAGCACCCCGCGACGGCGCCCGCGGACGTCGGCGCACCTGACGTCAAGGTCAGCGGGACAGCCGTTCTGGCCGCCGATGCCGGCCTCACCGTCTCTACGCCCTGACGGCCGGTTCTTCGGTCACGCCACTCCCGATCGACGAGAAACCTGGTCGACGATGTCGATACGGGCGGCGGCCGTTCGTTGTGATGGCGAGGCCGGAGTCACCGGCACCGCGATCAGGAGATCGACTCATGACGACCACCGCGTCCAAGCCTCGCCCAAGATCAACCGTGCTCGAGGAGCACGACATGACCGCGACCCAACGCGACGACAGCTTGCCAAGCTTCGACGATGGGTCGTCACTGACATGAAGCTCACCGTGCAGACCTTCTTGACCCTCGACGGCGTGATGCAGGCCCCTGGCGGCCCCGATGAGGATCGCAGTGACGCCTTTCCCCATGGCGGATGGCAGGCTCCGTTCGGCGATCCGGCCGTGGGTGAGTTCGTCACTGTGCTCAACAGCCACGCCAGCGCGTTCCTGTTCGGTCGCAGAACGTTCGACATCTTCCGCGGCCACTGGCCTGATCAGACCGATCCTGGCGACCCCATTGCCACGGCGATCAACTCGCTGCCCAAGTACGTCGTGTCCCATTCGCTCGGCGAGTCCGACGCGACATGGCGCGGCGAGCATCCCGACACCGTTCGCCTCGTGACCGGCGACGTCGTGACCACGGTTCGAGCGCTCAAGGATCGACCTGGCGACGAGCTGCAGATCTGGGGGAGTGGCCAACTGCTCCAGACGCTGCTGCAACACGGCCTCGTCGACCGCTTCCGCCTGATGACATATCCGCTGGTGCTCGGCTCCGGTCGCCGCTTGTTCAACGACGGCATCCTCCCGGCGACGATGCGCCCCGTCGACGTCACCGTCACCGAACTGGGCATCGTCCTCGGCACCTACGAACCCGCCGGTCCGGCCCGCTACGGTCAGATGTGACCGGCAGCCACGCCACGCAGACGACGCCGGGGCCATTGGGCCCGGTCAGCAACCAGCAGACCGGCCCTCGTCGATCGACTCCAGTTTCCGTCGACCCGGTGAGCGTGGGACCTCGTACAGTGATGGCGTGGCGTTCCCGGTCGTCGGCGGGTTGCGGGCCATCGAGTTCGGCGCACCCGGGGCGATGCGGCAGAAGCTGATCGACCGGCACGTCGCCACGGTCAGCGTCACGAAGGTCGTCGTCTCGCGCTTCGCCGACGTGCCGGACGAGTTCGCGCTGGCGGAGCTGAAGGGGACCTCAACGCGGCGGGCGGATCTCTGCGGAGGTGGAGCGCCAATACAACGAGGCCGACCACACCGCGTAGCCGGCCCAGCGCGGGCCGGTTGATGGTCTGCTGCGTCCGACTTCGACGCGGTGGCGGCTGTCGCGTGCGCTTCGTGGCGGCGACGGGCGTTGAGTGTGCGACCGGGTCCGGCGACTGAAGGTCGTGGCTCACGGTCGGTACTCGAGGCCGGCGTTTGCGAACGCTGTCGTCGTGGTGATGGGGTGGTGCGGGTCCGATCGGTGTCGCCGACCGGCCGCCCGCACGAGGGTGGCGATCGCGTGCCAACCGCAGTTGCTTTCCTGAGTGGAAAGTGTAGCCTCACTTTCCAGGTCGGAAAGTGAAGGTGCTCGGAGATGACCAATGACGTGACCGAAGCCCGCGCCGCGCTGCTCGACGTCGAGCGCCGACGTCAACGCGTGCTCGACGAGATCGACGTCCCCTGGTGGTACTGGTGGATCCTCGCTGCCGGGTGGGTGGGGCTGGGCGTGCTCAACGACCTCGCCGCGACCGCTGTCAGCGTCGGCCTCACGTTCGCGTTCAGTGCCATGCACGGGGCGATCGCGCCGTGGGTGCTATCCGGGCAACACCGCAGCCGGCGCCTCAGCGTGCGGCGTGACCTGGTCGATCGGCACCTGCCGCAGTACGTCTTCGTCACCCTCGTCGCCCTCGTCGCGGTCACCATCGCCACCGCCCTCGTCCTGGACGCCGATGGGTCGCGGCACCCGTCGATCATCGCCAGCGTCTTCGTGGCGGCGATCATCGTGATCGGCGGCCCCCGCCTCACCGGTGCGCTCGGGCGACGCACGGCGGATCGGTCGTGACCGTCGCACCGCGCTTCGACGAACTGATCCATCCCGCCACTCGCCTCTCCATCGTCGCCATCCTGGCCGCCGTCGACTGGGCCGACTTCGCCTTCGTCCGCGTCGAGCTCGGGCTCTCCGACTCGTCCCTGTCCAAACAGTTCGCGATCCTGGAGGACGCCGGCTACATCACGCTCGAGCGGCCCGTCAGCGACCGCCGACGGCGGGTCCGTGCCGCGCTCACGCCAGCCGGCCGCGCCGCCTTCGACGGCCACGTCGCCGCCCTGGACCAGATCGTCAAACGAGCGACGGTCGGCGCCGACCGCTAGATGAACCCGAGCGTTCAGGGTGCGGAGCTCGCCGCACTCTGAATGCCGCCATCCCGGCATCAGCCTCCGCGCCGAACGCCGAGAGGCTCGAGCTGGTCAACCCCGTCCTGCGGCGACACGCCCATGGCCGTTGCGTTTCGTGCTCGAGGAGGTCGACGACAGCGTTCGATGGCTTCCGTGGGCACCCGTCGCCACACACATCGTCGTGGACGCACCGACGGCGGGCCGACCGCCACTTGCCGAGCGGCGCCGATCGCTGCGACACCGGAACGGAATGCAGCGTTGCCAGAGCCCACGGTCCGTTCTGGGCATTGGACGGTTGTCGGGAGAAGCCCTTCAATGGACGCCATGGAACAACACTTGCCGAAGATCTACCTCGCATTCCGTGAGACCCATCCGGACGTCGCCAAGGCCCTCGACGCGCTTGGACGGGAGACTGAACAGGCCGGTCCTCTGGACGCTCGCACGCAACGACTCGTCAAGGTGGCGCTCGCGGTGGGCTCGCTCGCCGAGGGTGCGGTGAGGTCGAACGCGCGGCAAGGCGCTCGAGGCGGGCGACACGGCTGCTGAGATCAGGCACGTCGCTCTGCTCGCCATCACGACCTGTGGCTTTCCGACCGCGATCGCCGGGCTCGGTTGGATCGAAGAGGTGCTCGGGCGCGTCGAGGACCGCTGATGTCGCACCATCCAGAGGTCACTTCGTCCGACGGCGGCGCCGTGCTCGCCGTCCACGTGCAAGCCGGGGCAGGGCGCACCGAAGTGGTGGGCCGCGACGGCGACGCGCTGAAACTCCGGGTGGCCGCGCCCCCTACCGGCAACCGGGCCAACGATGCGGTGGTAGCGCTCGTGGCGAAGGAGTTCAACCTGAGCCGGGCCGACGTCAGCGTGATCTCGGGCGCCTCCAGCCGGCAGAAGCGCATGCGGCTCGCTGGTGTCGATGTCGCCGACGCGGCCCGCGTGGTCGATCGGCTGCTCGCCAATGTGCGTCGATGACGCCGATGCCGGTGAGCGCGAGAAGTGGAGGTGGCCCGCCGAGCTGGGAGTCGCCATGGATGGACGCCGGGCCAGCCAGCTCGCACGAGTGCCGGGCGCGGTGCCTCGGCTCCGGCGCCAACCGCGTCCGCAGCCCCGGTCATGGGCGTTGGCGGTCGCAGCCAGGTGGCCGCTGCTGTTGGTCGTCATGACGGCCCGGCCCCGGAACCCTCCGATCCGAACGCTGTCCCACCCTGAGCTGACGGGGGGCCACGGCGAAGACCGCTCCGCTGCTTGACGGTTGGGCGACCATCGCATATCCTAGCTTTTCGAGCGGGTCGGCGACCGCCGGTGGGAGTTGGCCGCCGCCCACGACGACGGGGAGATGACCTTGCCATCACTGTCCGCACAGCCCGATGCCGATCGGACGCCCGCGCCGGCGGCCCGACTCCCGACGGTCGTGCCGCAGACCGGCGCCGTCGGCGCGGTCGTCCTCGATCTCGATCTGTGGAGCGAGCAAGGCGACGAGGTCCGCGACCTGCTGGTGCGGGCATTGCACGAGCATGGTGTGTTGTTCGTGCGGTACGACGGCACGATCGGTGATCTCGAGCACAAGCGCTTCGCCGAAGGCTTCGGACCCCTGCACGAGTCGTACTTCAACCGTGTCAACGAGGACCCGTTCGTGAGCGTCCTCGACAGCGAAGGGCGCGGTAGCCCGGCCTACGGCACCGATCGTTGGCACACGGATGTCACCGTCGTCGACACCCCACCTGAAGCCGCCGTGCTCCGCGCTGTCACGTTGCCCGACACCGGCGGCGACACGATGTGGGCCAGCATGTACGCCGCCTACGAGTCACTGTCCTCGCACTACCAGCGCCTCCTCGACGGGCTCGAGGCGCTGCACACCACCGAGTCGCTCTACCGGGCGCGGCCCGTTGCCCGGGAGGCGAACCTGTTCGGCGAGTCCAAGAGCGCCGTCCACCCGGTGGTGGTGCGCGATCCGGTCACGAACAAGCCCGCGCTGTTCGTGAACAGCGGGTACACCGAACGGATCCTCGGTCTCACCGACCGCGAGAGCGAGAGCCTGCTCAGCATGCTCTTCGAGCACATCAACACGCCCGACTTCCACGTCCGGTTGAAGTGGGACACCCAAACACTCGTGATCTGGGACGAGCGCGTCACCCAACACCGGGCCATCAACGACTACGTCGGGCGCCGCGTTCTCCACCGCGTCGTCGTGCAGGGCACGCGACCCGTGGCCTACTCGTCAGCCGCCTGAACCCGACCTCGACCGGAGCATGACCATGGACAAGCTGATCATCCAAGTGCGCGTGAACGAGGGTCAGATGCGGGAGGTGAGCCCGCACGTCCCCTACAGCCCAGCGGAGATCGCCAAGCAGTCGATCGACTGCTGGCGGGCGGGCGCGTCGATCGTGCACTACCACGCGCGTGACCCCGAGTCCGGCGCCAAGTCGTCGGAGATCGCGCTGTACGCCGACGCGGTGCGGGGCATCAAGAACGAGTGCGACCTGATCACGTTCCCGACGCTCGGCGCGGCGATGCTGCCGACCGCCGAGGAACGCCTGGCCCACATCATCGAGATGGCGAAGGATCCGGCGACCAAGCCGGACTGCATCCCGATCGACATGCTCACCACGAACCTCGACCGCTACGACGCCGCGTCCAAGCAGTTCACGTCGAACGTCGACCTGGTGTACGTCAACACGACGAGCATCCTGCAGCACCTCTGCGAGCGCTCACGAGACGTCGGGGTGAAGCCGGTCTCGATGATGTGGAGCGTGTCGGGTGTGCGGCTCACGGAGACGTTTCTCGAGATGGGCGTGTACGACGAGCCGCTGCTGTGCGAGTTCCCGCTCTTCGCCGATCACCTCGGCGGATACGGGCACCCGCCGACCGTGCGCGGTCTGCTGTCCCTCCTCGACTTCATGCCGGCCGGGGCGAACTGGACGTGGATGGCGAACGTCGTCGGTGCCAACGCGTTTCCCGTGCTGGCCACCGCGATCGCCCTCGGCGGGCACGTCGCTGTCGGTGTCGCCGACCACCCGTACGAGGAGCTCGGCTACCCGACGAACGCCGAGCTCGTCGGTCTCGTGGTGGACATGGCTCGCAGCATGGGGCGAGAGATCGCCACCGCCGCTGAGACCCGGGAGCTGCTCGGTCTCGACTGACCCGCTCGCGCCCGACCGTCCGGGCCGATCACCTAGAGAACGTGAGGAGCCGCGTTGGAACTTCAGGGCAAAGTGGCGATCGTGACAGGCGGTGCCGGCAACCTCGGCTCGGCGATCGCGTTGCGCATGGCTGCCGAGGGCGCCAGCGTCGTCGTCTGCGATCGGGCGGCGACGGGCATCGACGACGTCGTGTCGCGGATCGAGGACGCGGGCGGTCGGGCGACGAGTTGTGAGGTCGACGTCAGCGAGGAGGGCGAGGTGCGGGCGATGGTCGACGCGGCCGTTCGTCAGTTCGGTCGGCTCGATGCCCTCGTCAACACCGCGGCAACGGTTCGCGACAGCGACCGCGTCCTTGATCGGATGGACGTCGAGCTGTGGGACCACATCATGGCCGTCAACGTCCGGGGCTCGATGCTGGGCTGTAAGCACGCGATCCCGGCGATGCTCGCCGGCGGCGGCGGGTCGATCATCAACTTCACGTCGACGGCGGCCTACCTCGGCGATGAGGTCCGCATCGCATACTCGACGTCGAAAGCCGCCCTCCTCGGGTTGACCCGCTCCGTGGCGACCGCCTACGGCAAACAGGGGATCAGGTGCAACGCCATCGCCCCGCACAGCATCTGGGCCGAGCACACCCAGGACCGACTCGGGCGCGACTGGATCGAACTGGTTGAGCGAACGCTGTTGACGCCGCGGCTCGGCGTCCCCGACGACATCGCGCACATGGTCGTCTACCTCGCCTCCGACAAGGCCGCGTACATCACCGCCCAGTCGATCTTCGTCGACGGCGGCGGCACGGCTCACCAGCCCTGGGTCGGTGTGCACTGACACGGCCGCTCAGGTGGGAGCTGCGTCCGCGTAGAACTCGAAGTTCTCCGTGACCGGGTCGACCGTGTAGGTGTTGAAAAGCGCGATGCGCTCCGGGTGGGTGAAGATGTAGGGGCGGTTCGCCCGTACGCCGCGCACGACGATGGGGCCAACGGCTTCGGGCTGCATTCGGGTTGGCAGATCCAGCTCCGCGGGTGTTGGCATGGGACCGCCGAGACGGTCCGGCCGGTTCCGGGCCGAGGTGACATCGAGGTTGGTGTTCACCACACCTGGGCACAGCACCGATACGCCGATGCCGTCCTTCGCCAGATCATGGCGCAACATCTCGCCATACCCCACCATGGCGTGTTTCAGCACGGTGTACAGACCGAGGTTGAACCCGCCGCCCATCTCGATGGGGAGCGACACCAACCCCGCCATCGACGCCGTCACGACGATGTGCGCCTCCTCCCCGTGCTCACGCAGGAGCGGCACGAACGTGTCGACCACCCGCACCGCGGCCATCAAGTTGAACTCGGTGAACCAGCTCCACGTGGCCTCGCTCGAGCCGACCACCGAGGCGTCACTGTTGACGCCGACCATGTGCACCAGCAAGTTGATGGTTCCGAGGTCCTCGGCCGCCTGCGAGGCTGCGCCGGCCAGCGCCTCGCGATCGGTGGCGTCGACGTGCGCCGACAGGGCCGTACCGCCGGCCGCGATGACCTCGTCGCGGACCCCGGCCGCGCTGTCGGCGTCGATGTCGGCCACGAGGACCCGCATGCCTTCGGTGCCCAGAGCGAGGACGATGCCGCGCCCGATGCCGCTCCCGCCGCCGATCACGACGGCGCCGCGACCATTCAGCTCGTCCATGATCAAGCCTCCTTCAGGTGCCCGCCGGTGGCGTCGCCGTGGGTGTCGTCGACCGGGTCGACGAGACCACGCTGGAGGAACACGTGGCGGGCGACGTGCGTCGCGTTGTGCCACGCCGACACCCCGCCGTAGAGGCCGGCCTGGGCGAACGCCTCGTGCAGCTCGTCGGCGGTGATCCCGTTGTTCAGCGTGTTGTTGACGTGGATCAGGAGCTGATCGTCCTCGTGCAGGACTTGCAGGAGGCAGACGGTGACGAAGCTCCTCGTGCGCAGGTCCAACACCTTGCGCCCCCAGATCTCGCCGTAACCCTGCTCGAGTTGCAGGGCGTACAGCTCGGCCTCGGCGTCGAGCTGTGTCGCGGCGAGGATCCCGAGGTGGCCGCCGGGCAGTGGGGTCACCCGTCCCGCGTCCTCGCTCGGGCCGAGCCGACGCAGGCGGAGCGTGCCCAGGACGCGCTGCATGGCGGCGCGCCGCTCCACCAGCGTCATCGGCAGCTGTGGTGGCGGCGCGTCCCCATCGTCGGCGAGGACACCGCGCTCCTCGAAGACCCGACGGGCCACCGCGACGCCACGGCGCCAGCCGGGGATGCCGCCGTACACGCCAGCGTGGAGCATCGTCTCGGTGATCTCGTCCGGGGCGATCCCGAGGTTGAGTGCGTGGTGCAGTTGCAGCTCGAGCTCCTCGAACTGGTTCAGCACCGAGAGCACACCGATGGTGATGAACGCGGAGACCGCAGGTCGAGTCCGGGGCGGGACCACACCTCGCCGTACTCGTAGAGCTCGATGCTCAGCGCGTCGGCATCCAGCCACGACCACTTCGACGCGGTGGCGTCGGCTGCTGGCAGCTCCTTCAGCTCCGCGCCGAGCTCCTTCATCACACGCCGGTAGGCGAGCTCGCGGTCGTGCTGGTCCGCTCCCGACATGTCGGTCCTCCGGTCTCATCGCGGCTTGGCGGGACGAACGTGCGCCGATGAACGACGTCGCCGCTCCCGGGCTGGGCCCGGCTCGCGGCGAACGCTGCGCTGCCGACGCCCCGTCCACACCCCCTGTGCCGGCATCTTTAGTCGCTCAGCAGACCTTTCGCAACCCGATCAATTTCGGCCGTGTCAGCGGTCCGCCTACTTGACCGGCTGGGCGATCTTCGTATATCCTAGTGATCCGTCGACGGGCCCTGATCCATCGCCGGGGAGCGACGAGCTGGCAGGTGAGGTGCTGATCACGTCGAGCGGCACGACGCGCTCGACCGGACGGAAGGCTGTGACAGTCATGGACCAGGTGTCACTGGATTGGCTCGTATCGGTCGACGACCATGTGCTCGAGCCGCCCACGGTGTGGGTCGACCGTGTGGCGGCGAGCGATCGTCACCGCGCCCCGCACATCGAACACGACGGAACGACGGAGTGCTGGGTGTACGAGGGCAAGCGCATCCCGACGACCGGCTTGGCCGCCGTTGCCGGCAAATCGAAGGAGGAGTTCAACCCCGAGCCCGTCACCTACGACGAGATGCGCCCAGGGTGCTACGACCCAGTGGCGCGTGCGCACGACATGGACCGTGCGGGAATCCTCGCCTCGCTTGTGCTTCCCGTCCGTGACCCGCTTCTGCGGTCAGATCTTCCTCGAGGCGCAGGATCGTGAGTTCGCGCTGATCTGCCTGCGTGCGTACAACGACTGGATGCTCGACGAATGGTGCGCCGCCGTGCCCGGCCGCTTCATCCCGAACGTTCTCATCCCCTTGTGGGACCCGAACTGGCCGTCACCGAGATGGAACGCTGTGCCGCCAAGGGTGCGACGTCGTTCGCGTTCACCGAGAACGCCGCACCGCTCGGCCTTCCGACCATCTTCGATGCGCCGGCTACTGGGATCCGGTGTTCGCCGCCGCCGGCGAGCTGGAGATGGTGGCGTCGATCCATGTCGGTTCCTCCTCGGTCGTCCACCGCATCGCGCCGGACTCCCACTTCATCGCCGACGAGTCGTGGGGGGCCGTGCGTCCGTCGGCGACGCTCCTGGCGTTCCTCTTCAGTGGCGTGTTCACGAGGCTTCCCGGGTCTCAAGGTGGCGCTCTCCGAGGGCGGCATCGGCTGGATGCCGTACTTCCTGGAGCGCGCCGAGCAGGTCCTCGACAAACAGCGGCACTGGGTCAACGCGGCCTGCGGTACCGCAACCACGCCGGCACGGACATCGACCTGGACACCCTGGACATCCGCGCCCTGTTCCGAGACCACATCTACGGCTGCTTCATCGAAGACGCCCACGGGCTGGCGAACATCGACGCGATCGGCGTCGACAACGTGATGTGTGAGACCGATTACCCGCACTCGGACTCGACGTGGCCGAACAGCATCGACGTCGTCAAGCGGCAGATCGGTCACCTCCCGCCCGACGTCCAGTACAAGGTGCTGCGTGGGAACGCCGAGCGGCTGTACCGCTTCACGCCGGCACCCGAGCCGCAGCTTGCTGGCGCATCCTGAGCGACCGTCCATCGCAGGTCGGATTGACCGTCGAGACGTCCGGGGCGGTCCGATCTCATCCCCGGCGCAGGTCATTGATCCGGCCGAGCTCAACCCTCGACCAGCTCCCGGAGTCCACCCGTGAAGGCACCGCCATTCGAGTACCACCGACCGGTCACGGTCGACGACACCGTGGCGTTGCTGGCCGAGTACGGCGACGAGGCGAAGGTCCTGGCCGGCGGGCAGAGCCTCGCGCCACTGCTGAACATGCGGCTCGCCCGCCCGGCCCACGTCGTGGACATCGGCCGCCTGCAGCCGCTCGCCATCATCAAGCACGACGACGACGGGTTGCGTCTCGGTGCGACGGTGTGCCAGCGCCGCATCGAGCGATCGGAGCTGGTCCGCCGCATCAACCCGCTGCTCGCCGACGGCGTCGGGTTCATCGGCCATGTTGCGATCCGCACCCGCGGCACCATCGGCGGAAGCCTGGCCCACGCCGATCCGGCCGCCGAGTTGCCGCTGCTGCTCGTGGCACTCGACGGGGCGGTCGACGTGCGAAGCACGCGCGGCACCCGTACCATCGCTGCTCGGGACCTCTTCGCTGGCTTCCTCACCACATCGCTCGACGCCGACGAGCTGCTCACGTCTGTCGTCGTCCCGCCCCTCGGACTGGGTACCGGTTGGTCGTTCACAGAGTTCAGCCGACGGAGCGGCGACTTCGCCATCGTCGGCGTCGCGTCGACGATCCGGCTCGACGAGCGGGGAAGGTGCAGGCAGGCCGGGTCGCGCTGTCAGGGGTCGACACCGTGCCGGTGCGGTCCATGCTGGCCGAGTCGATGCTCGCCGGCGCCGATCCGTCCGACGATCCGTGGGGCGACATCGCCCAAGCCGCATCCGCCGTGCTCGATCCGCCGGCCGATCTTCATGGCTCATCGGCCTATCGCTCCCACCTGGCGGGCGTGCTCATCGAACGTTCGCTCGCGCGAGGCCTTCGGTCGGTCAACGGCGGTACCAGCATGACCCGCCACCCATTGACCCTCACGGTGAACGGTCGCCACCAATCGGTGACTGCCGAACCGCGCACGACGCTCGCCGACCTCCTGCGCGACGCCCTGCAGCTGACGGGCACACACCTCGGCTGCGAACACGGGGTGTGCGGGGCGTGCACCGTGCTCCTGGACGGCGAACCCATCCGGTCGTGCCTGATGTTCGCCGTTCAGGCCGATGGCGCCGACATCACGACGATCGAAGGCCTCGAGGACGACGGCCACCTCAGCACGCTGCAGGAGGCGATGCGCGACCAGCACAGCTTCCAATGCGGGTTCTGCACACCTGGGTTCCTGATGACCGCCCACGCGCTGCTCGCTGACGGCACCGCGAGGTCCGACGAGGAGTGGCGCCACGAGCTCGCCGGCAACCTGTGCCGCTGCACGGGTTACCAGTCGATCATCGATGGCGTGCTGCTTGCCGCGCAGCGCCTCGCCGCGCAGGAGAGCGGCGCATGAGGTACGTCGGCCAGAGTGTCACCCGGGTCGAAGACCACCGCATCCTCACCGGGCGCGGACGGTACGTCGACGACGTCCAGACTCCCGGGCATGCTGCACGTCGCGTTCGTCCGCAGCCCGCACGCCCACGCCCGCATCGAGCACATCGACATCACCGCAGCCGCCGAGCAGCCGACCGTCGTGGCCGTGTTCACCGGCGAGGACATGCGGACCCTCTGCAAGCCGATCCTCGGCCTCGTGCCGATCGGCAGGTGGCCGACGTTCTACCCCCTCGCCACCGACAAGGCCCGCTTCGTCGGCGACCCCGTCGCGATGGTCGTCGCCACGAGCCGACACGACGCCGAAGACGGATGCGAGCTCGTCGAGGTCACCTACGACCTCGTCGCGCCTGTCATGTCCGCCGACGATGCGATCGACCCTGCCAAACCGGCGCTGTTCGACGAGTTCGACGACAACCTCGTCCTCGTCAGCGAACCGGTGACGTTCGGAGACGTCGACGGCGCCTTCGCCGCCGCCGATCGCATCATCGACGTCACCCTCCGTCAGCACCGGGTGGCCAACGTCCCGATGGAGACCCGCGGCACGGTCGCCGACTTCGACCCATCATCGGGCGAGCTCGTGGTCTACGCGTCCACCCAGCGAGCCCAGGGACTGCGACTGCAGCTCGCCAACACACTCGGTCACCCGATGGAGCGCCTCACCGTCCTGGCACACGACGTGGGAGGCGGCTTCGGACTGAAGGCCAACGTGTTCCGAGAGGACTTCTGCGTCGCGATCGCGAGCATGCAGCTCCATCGACCGGTCAAGTGGATCGAAGACCGCAACGAGCACCTCAGTGCGTCCGGTCACGCCCGGGAGGAGACCCTGACCGCCCACGTCGCCGTCAGCGACGACGGCACACTGCTGGGCATCAAGGCCTCGCTCGTGCTCGACATGGGGGCCTACCCCGCCGTGCCCTTCTCGGCCGCCATCTTCCCGGAGATCATCCAGCGGATGCTCCCCGGGCCGTACCGCCTCACCGGTTACCAGTTCGACGCCACGGTCATCTCGACGAACAAGGCGGTGTACGTCGCGTATCGCGGGCCATGGGAGATCGAGACCTGGGCGCGCGAACGGCTCCTCGACATCGTCGCCCACGAGCTCGGGATCGACGCCGCCGAGATCCGTCGGAAGAACCTCATGGACGGCGACCCCGGCGACCGGCTGATCACCGGGCTCGGCTTCGCCGGCGGCACCACCCGCCAGACCCTCGACCGCGCCCTCGAGCTCGTCGATTACGGCGCCCTGCGAGCAGAGCAGACCGCGGCACGCGCCGAGGGCCGCTACCTGGGCATCGGCTTCGCCAGTTTCATCGAAGGCGCACCAGGACCACCCGAGCTGCGTCTGCGTGGCGGGGTGTTCGCCGGGCAGCGAGCCAAGGTCACCCTTCAGCCGGACGGCCACGTGGTCGTCTCCACGTCGCAGTGCCCGCACGGCCAGGGCCACGAGACCACGTTGGCCCAGGTCGCCGCCGACGAGCTGGGTGTTCCGATCGACCATGTCCGCGTCGTGTACGGCGACACCCGCCAGACGCCGTTCAGCATCATGGGCACCGGCGGCAGCCGTGCGTCGACGTGGGCGTCGGGTGCGGTGATCGTCAGCACCCGCCGGCTACGGGAGCAGGTACTCGCGATCGCGTCGCACCATGCTGGAGATCGATCCCGCCGACCTCGACATCGTCGACGGACTTGTCGCCCCGAAAGGCGTGCCCGGCAAGACGCTCCCGCTCGGCGAGATCGCCATGAAGGCGATCATGAACCCGGGCCCGATCCCGCCAGGCGCCGACGACCGCCTCGAAGGAAACGAGCTGTTCACCGGCGAACGCATCACCGGCAGCGGCTGGTCCGGTGGCACCCACCTCTGCGTCGTCGAGATCGATCCAGGCACCGGACGGGTCGAGCATCCTGCGCTACGTCGTGGTCGAAGACTGCGGGCAGGTCATCAACCCGGCGATCGTGGAGGGACAGGTCCGTGGCGGCGTCGCGCAGGGCATCGGCGAAGTCCTCTACGAGCATGCCGCCTACGACGACGACGGCAACTTCATCGCCGGCACGTTCATGGACTACCTGCTCCCCACGAGCGCCGAGATCCCGCGCATCGAGATCGATCACCTCGAATCCGAGCCGGCGGGCGATTTCGAGTTCCGAGGCGTCGGCGAAGGCGGTGCCATCGTCGCCCCGGCAACCCTGACCAACGCGATCGACGACGCCCTCCAACCCTTCGGCACCCGCATATGCGACCAATACCTGCCACCGTCGACGGTCCTTGAACTGGTCGGCGTCATCATCTGACGCGTTCCGCGCCGGCGAAGGCGTCGACCTCGTGCGTGACGCCGTCCGCCTGGTGATGCACGAGCTCATCGAGACCGAAGCGACCGAGCAACTCGGCGCCCAAGCGAGGCCGGCACGGCCTCCGCAGCGCCGACAACGATCGCCCGATCGAACCGATCAGTACGTCGGGCAGGCCGGCGAACGGGTTCCACGTGTGAGCAGTCAATGGCTGAATCGAATGTTCGTTTGGTGACAAACTCCCCGTCTATGGACATGCTGAAGGGCGAACAGATCGCCGCTGCCAACCTGACCGACTGGCGCAAGCTGGCCCAGGGACTGCATGCCCGCTACGTGGTTGCCGACTTCGGCACCGGCGCACGGTTCGTCGCCGCGATGGGCGAGGCGGGCGACGCGCTCGGCCACCACCTGCGCGTGTCGATCGGCAATGGGTACGTCGACCTCAGGTTGGTCAGCGACGACGCCATCTACCGCGACGACGAGGGCACCGAACACGTCGTCGAATGGGTGACCCAGCTGGACGTCGACCTCGCACGACGGATCACCGAGATCGCCGCCGACCACAAGGTCGACGCCGACCCGGCCTCGGTCAGCCACATCGAGCTCGGCCTCGACACGGCGCGCTCCGCGACTATCGCCCCCGTGTGGGCCGCCCTGCTGACCGGGAGCGCCGAGGCCCAGGGCCGCGGGTCCCCCAGCGACGAAATCCGGGACGCCACGGGACGGGTACCGAACCTGTGGTTCGGGGACGCCGACGAGCACGAGACCCCGCGTCAGCGGTTCCACATCGAGGTCTATGTGGCGCCCGAGGTGGCCGGGGAACGGATCGCCGCCGCCCTCGCCGCGGGCGGGACCATCGTCGATGAAAGCAACGCGCCCTCGCTCACCGTGATCGCCGACCAGGACGGCAACAAGGCAATCGTATGTGTCGACGTGTCCGCTGCGAAGAAGGATTGAACCGCCAACTCGCGTGACCCGCGGCCTGGCCGCGGATCACCTTGGCCCGCCTTATCACCGCAACTGACCGTCAATTGTCCGGTCCGTGATCTTGCCCCGATATCACGACTGCGCCATTGATCACTGATGCGGCCAACTAGTTGTCGTTGATCAGTCCGCGGCTTCAGACACCGACCGAGGCGACTCGCCCCGAACGTCGGAACCGGACCGCTGATCTGTGCGGGTACCTCCGCACGGTCAAGTAGCGCATCACGGCATACCTGCGTTCGCGTTCGATCGGAGCCGACGTTTCGAAACCGTTGCCCGCGGATGCTCGCTCTCCGCATTCTCCACGGGAACGCCTGACGGCGATCTGAACATGCTCCGATGGCGAATCGCCCTCGGCCCGACGCCGATGTTCTACAGTCCGAACCGGCGGGTCGACCAACCGGAGGCAGCGTGCGCAGACGGGGATTCGCAGGTGTGATTGTGGTGATCGCGTGCGCGGCCCTGGTGATGGCGCCACTGGACGGGTCAGCCCAGGAACGAGCGGCCGGTGGTGTCACGATTTTCGATGAGCGCAACTGTCCCGGCAACGCCAACTCGGCCAAGGTCACGACCCCTTCAGTCTCGGGGTGACCGGGCTTGCACCGTTCACGGCGGCTCAGATCTACGTCACGGACAAGGATTCCAACCCTGAGGTGACGTACGGCCCGGCCACGATTACTGCCGACGGAAGCGGCACCGTCTGTCTCAACATCCTGGCGGCCCCGGCGGGGATGTGGAAGGTCGATGTCGTGGAGCAGGGGTCAGGCTTCACCGACAGCAAGGTGTTCGAGATCGAGGGGTTCGACCTACCGACGACGCTCGTGCCACCGCCACGCCCGCCACCGCCACCACCACCACCACCACCACCACCGCCACCACCGCCGCCGCCGCCGCCGCCGACGGTCGATCCGAACGCTCCGACGACCACGGCCGACCCGACTGCTCCGACCACCACGCTCCCGGAAGCGACCACGGTCGAGTCGACGACGACCACGACGGTCGAGTCGACGACGGCGACCACGGTCGAGTCGATGACGACGACAACCGAGGCGCCAGGGCCGGTCCCTCCTCCCAATCGGCCGTTCAGGCTGCTGCCGTGGCTCTTCGAACGGGTCGTTGGAGGAATCGCGTTCGCACCCGCACCGGCGCAGACCACAGGCGGTTCAGCGACAGGCCTTCCGGTGACGGGGAGGTCAACGGCCGTTGGTGGCCTGGCGTTCGCGCTGGTTGCCCTGGGCGGGGTACTGCTCCTCGTTGCCCGCCGTGCTGGCCACCGACACTTGCCCTGACGGACCCGACAAGCGTCGAATGCCCGATCTGGTGCTCGAATCCGAACACCGGGGTACCCACCAACGTTCGCTGACGCGGCACTGCCTCCTTGGGCTCGTGGGCGAGCGCCCGGGGCCAGGGATTCGCAACCCGGTGGCCCCACTTCGCCCGCGTCAGTCCCTGGCTGCACCAACGTGAGGTTTCCAACGGAGCGCCATGCTCGTGCGGCACCTCCTGGAGCGCGGAAGTGGATCAGGTAGACCGGTAGCGCTTGCTCAGGTGCCACGATCGGGCGCTTTCTCGATGAACACGATGCCCGGATACATGTGAACGCGCTCGGCGCCAGTCCTTCAACCTCAGGCGGTGCGCCCAGTCCGGCCTGCGGGCGTAGATCTCGTCGAGCGCTTGCACTTCGTCGACGAGTAGCTTGGTTAGGCGAACGGCGCTGTCGTCGGGTGCCAGGACAGCACCAGCGAACTTCGGCCAGCTGGTGTGCAGATCCTCAATGACGTATAGCCCGCCGCCGCGAAGGCGCGGATACAAGTACCGGAAGGCCGACCAGATGTCCGGTCCGCGGTGCGAGCCGTCGTCGATGGTCAGATCGGGTGGCCCTCGAAGCAGGTCGAGCGCGTTCGCCCAGTCGGCGGCGGCGGCCTGATCGAATTGGGCAAACTTGACGCGAGGACCGAGCGCCCGATGTTCTTGGGATGCAGATCGACACCAAGGATTGTGGAGCGCGCCAGGTAGTCCCGCCAGATCCGGTGGCTTCCGGACGGAGCGGACCGCGAGTAGACGCGAGGACGTTCGATTGACACCAGCGAGGACCGCCGATGGCCGCACACGAGGACAACAAGTTGGCCGTTGACACGGTTTGTCAGGCGTACCAGGTTCGAAGGGTCTTTGGAGGCTGTCTGAACTACGTCGGGTCTGCGCTCGGCGCGCCAGGAGACGGCGAATGCCCGCGCCTCTTCTTCGTCGCGTTCGAGCGGGCTCTCGATCATGGCGATGCCGGTGCTCGGGTTGCCAGTTGCACGAACTCGACACGATCACCGATCGACGCCTCCCGCCTACACATGAACCCTGCCATCACCTCACGTGGCACCGGCGCCCCCGTCGTGCAGCATTCTTCGAAGCGATCCACGATCCGCGATCGTCGAGAGGGCGCTCCGTGTGCCCCGGCGGGTAGCCAATTGTGCGGAGCGCCACAAACGGCTGTCGTCGGCGTCGGACTCAAGGAGCCTTTATCGGAACGGATCGAGGTCGGGCGAAGGGTTACCGGCCGAGCGGTAACGGACCGACCAACTGGCATCGTCGGCAAGCATCTCCATGAGACGGGCGCGTTCCGGACCCTGTGCCGCAGCGGCGTTGCTGGCGAGAGCGATTCGAACGTAGTCCTGTGGATCGGACACCAATCGCTCCACGTCCACCGGCAGGGTCGGGAACGCCAGCCGCCAACTGTCGCTTCGACGAACGCGGATGGTCCGCGAGTGCCCGAACAACACGAACATGGGAGGAGACTCTGAGATCGTCACATCACTTGCGTCAGCATCACCGCGATCCGTCGGACCCCGCGGAGTCGCTGGGATGTGTCGACTGTCTCGTCGTCGGGAACCGTGTCGATTGATGCTCACAATTACTCACGAGCCTCGCCGACGGGCTCTGTTGAGTCGGTCACGACGCTGTCACCGGCCAGTCGGATGTCGACCCGGCGCTGGGCGAGCGAGAACCGAAGCACAGACTCCTGGATGTAGGCGCCTCCGTCAGATCACGCCACTTACCCAGCTACCCGGACAGTCCCCGATCGCGCGCCTCGCCTGCTCCCGGGTGGCCGTTTAGCTGTCGTCGTGGGCGGATTCGGCGGCGCCGGGTTGCTGCTGCACCAACTCCTCGCGCACCCACCGGTTGATGATGATCAGCTGACGCGCATTCGGATCGCCCGAAGTGGCGTCGCCGGTAGGGGCTATCCACCAGTCGATCTCCCGATTTGTCAGGATGTCCACCTTCCATCTGGAGTTGCCGCCCTGTCCCTGAAACCAGTCGTGTATGAGTTTGCGGAGCGCATCCGGCTTCGCCTGCTTCGAGAGAAACTTCATCGCTGGTTCTGGATCCGAGTAGGGAAGGCAGTAGCACCGGCCGCTCGTCATGAACTGCACCAGAGGTGGGTCGACAATGGGGTTCACCATCTCGACATCATGCACCTTCGCCGACTCGCCGGAGGACACTCGATGGTGTGGACATGCTGAGGTCTGCCGTGTGATGGATCGCCGCTCGGTCCGCGTCTCCGGTCGTGCCGAGGGCATTGCCAAACGCGACCCTGATCGACGATCCGGCCCGTCCGCCGCACCGTCTGCGCCCGCGCATCGGGCTTCCGGGCTGTGGCATCTCGGTGGCCTGGCTTGACCCGAGGAAGGGGCGGAGATGACGACGGATCAGCGCGGTCGCCGATGGAGGCGGGCGGTTTCTCGACGCTTGGTCCACTCACGGACTTGGCGCCACGCTTGCGCTGTAGGACGCCGCTGGGCGCCAGTGGTCAGCAACCGTCTTGGCAGCGGCCGAGCAGCGACCGGTCACGGACCTGGCTGGCCTGGGACGGCTGTGGTGCTCTCGCTGGTACGGGAGTACAAGTGTGGATGGATGGGGTTTGGGGTCGGTGGACGGGGTAGGCGGCTTCGTGAGCGAGGCCGTCGCCGGCCCTGACAGTCTGATCGTCGCCGTGCGGGGTTCTCCGGCGTCGATCTGGCGGTCGAGTGACGGTGGATCGACGTGGAGCCAGGCGACGGTCGAGCTCGGTTGTCGCGGCGGATGCGAGAGCGACGCTGGAGGCCGCTGAGGGGATCATGCGGGAAGCACCCGCCGGGACGGGGTGAGTGGTGCGCCGTAATGGATTGCGGCACGGCGCGCCGAGATCGGCCGTTCGGGGCCGGTCGACAGCGCCCGTCGCACCGTGGAATGGACGGATCGATACTCCCTAAGATCGGACCGTGATCTTCATCACTGCCAAGTTCCGAGTCCGTCCCGACGACGCCGACAATTGGGCTGACATCACGCGGGCGTTCACTCAGGCGACCCGGGCCGAGGCGGGGAACCTCTGGTTCGACTGGTCGCGCAGCGTCGATGATCCCACGGAGTACGTGCTCGTCGAGGCCTTCCGCGACGGTGCGGCAGGATCGGCGCACGTGCAGTCCGAACACTTCCAGGCTGCGATTGCTGCGCTGCCCCAATACCTTGTCGAGACACCTCGCATCATCAGCCAGATGATCGATCAGGACCAGTGGTCCGAGCTCAGTGAGATGACGGTCGGCTAACCGTCCCGAGCCGTTGTTCAGTCCGCAGGTCGGCAGATCGGCGGCGACCTGCCGGCGCCGGTCGAGGTCAGCGTTCAACGGAGGTCCGGCGCCCGAACGCCCTGTAGGTCCGCTGGCGAGCAAGCACGGCATCGCCCTCAATCCGCGACGCGCCATCGAGCCGGCGATATCGGGCACTGGGCCGGAGGGATATTGGTGTCATTTCCGGATACGCCTCGGTCTCCTCGTTGGTGCACGTCGAGGTCACGCGTCGGCTCGGCGGCGTCTTGCTCGATGGGCTGCCGCCGGGGCCTCCGAGCCGTCGATCGGTTGCGCTCGCGGGGAAGCACGTTTCGCGTCGGCGAACACCGGGGGCGCCCCGCCGGCGATTCGGATACGGGCGAGTGGCGCTGAGCCTGGACCGTGGCACGGTTCGAACGGGTACCACGGGAGGAGTCAAGGCGCGACCGTCGCGACGACACGGCATCTCCCCGAAGCGACCGGCATGAACGCCTGCGCCGAGCCGATGTCTTGTGCGGTTGTCTCGTGCGGTCTTGCCGAACCCCGCGAATCGAGTGGGAACGTGAAGCGTTTCCGGGTGCTGCGATCTGGACGCAGATCGAACTAGGGCCGAATGTTCTGATTCTCGTGGAAGAGGTTGCCGGGATCGTACTTGCGCTTGACCTCGACCAGGCGGTCGTAGTTGTAGCCGTAGTTGGCGGCGACGCGGGTGTCGTCGTCATCAGCCATGAAGTTGATGTATCCGCCCTGTTCGGAGTACGGCGTGACTGCATCGGAGTAGCCGCGCACCCACTGCCTGTTTGGCTCGTCATCGGCGGGATCCCCCCACGCCGACACGACCACCATCGAGAAGTTCGCGTCGCGGTGACCGAACGCCGTTTCGTCCTGACCGACTCGATGGCAGGCGCCGTCGATCGGGTACAGGTGCATCGTGGAACTCACGGTGGGGGCATTCGGACCGTGCTCGACGTGCGCAGCGATCGCCTCATCGGACAGCTCCTTCACGAAGTTGCCCTTCCAGTACTGGCGGATGCCCTTCGGGAACAGCCCGTCGAAGGCGGCGTTGATGGCGGGATAGGGCACCTGGCCGACGAGTTCGGCCTTGACCTCGGCAACCTCGTGGAACGCCTTGAACTGCTGTTCACCCTCGGCGGCATCACCGGCCCAACACGCAACCACGGCCACGAACATGTCACCGTGCCGCTCCTCGGGTATGAACGGCAACGGCGGGGCGATCTGGAAGGCGGGGAAGGCGCCCATCGCCTCCGGTGCGTCCTTGATGAAGTCTCGGTAGAACCGAAGAATCGTGTCCGCCTCCTCGATCTCATAGAACATCGGTCCCCAATAGACGTCGCTCACCGGGTGGAGCTGGTACTCCAACGACGTGCACACGCCGAAGTTCCCACCGCCGCCGCGGAGCGCCCAGAAGAGATCCGCGTTCTCGTCCTCGCTCGCGACGAGGAACTGGCCGTCGGCGGTGACCACGTCAGCCGACACGAGATTGTCCAACGACAGTCCGTACCCGCGCGTCAGATAGCCGATGCCGCCACCCAGGGTCAAGCCGCAGATGCCGGTCGTGGAGATGATCCCGCCGGTGGTCGCGAGGCCAAACGCATGCGTCGCCGCGTTGAAGTCGCCCCACGTCGCGCCAGGTTCGGCTCTGGCGGTCCGGGCCGCAGGGTCGACGCGAACGCCTCGCATGCCAGAGAAGTCGATGACCACACCGTCATCGTTGGTCCCAAAACCCGGAGCGCTGTGGCCGCCCCCACGCAACGACAGACCGAGCCCGTTCGCGAGGGCGTAGCGGACGCTGGCCCTCACATCACCAACGTTGGCCGCCCTCACGACGACTGCGGGACGACGATCAATCATGCCGTTGTGGACGGCACGCGCCTCGTCGAAGCCGTCATCGCCTGGAGCGACGGTGTCACCTCGCACCTGGTCTCGAAGTTCCCCCAACGTCTTCCCGCTCATGATTCCCCCCTCGAGACCCATGGAACCGCGACCGAGCAACTCGGCGCATGACATCACATGTAACCCGCGTCGATCCTCCGGTCAACCGCCAGCGCAGATCCGAACGTCATCGCCTCCGCTCGTGCACGCACGGACGACGGGCACCTCTGGCCGGACGGCGTCGCTGAGGTCACGGCGCGCCCGAATCCGCATCGTTCGGCGTGGACCCCGGCCGAGGCGTCGACCCAGTGCCCAACCCGGATGCCGATCGCGGCTCGGGCAGCTGGTCCACCGGCGCCGGACTCCGCCGTTCGGACACCGGAGCCCATCAGCGCACGGTCCCCGAGTGGGCGGCGCCGACCGAATCCCCGCGGATCTCGGACAGTCGGCCGCCGAGCGTTCGGTGCGACGCACCGGTCGTGGTCGCCGCTCCCGAGCGGCAGTTCGGCGCTATCTGCACTCGTCCGCGGACTCGACGTGTAGAACGCTCGACTCACCTTGCGCCTGAAGCACTACGCAGGCCCGATCGTTGGTACGTCACCCTCCAACACCCCGTCCCAGCAGGTGGGTCGCGAGCTTGCTTGTCGCCGTACGATGCTGCCAGCGTCCGTCGTGTCCCGCAGACACACGTCGGTCCGTTGATCGCTGACATCGCGAACTGAGGTCACGACGCCCCGCGTGCGAGCGATGGCTGGATCGCATGAGCAGAGCACCGCGGCGGCAAGTCCTGCTCCGATCAGCAGCCCAACCCACGATGCCCGTCTCGCACTCGTCGCATCCTGCTAGGAGTGTCGGTAGCCGAGCAAGCGCATGGCGGCAGCTATGTGTTGCGCCTGCGACGCCAGCGGCTGAGCCAACGCCGCCCAGGACCAACGCCGACAGCCACGAGGAAGACAGCGATCCATACGGGCAGCGGCAGCACGACTGCAAGCAGCAGCGCAGACGAACGCGCCACCGGCGTCAGCGACCGTGAAGGGCCGGCGAGGTCGGGCGCGGGCTCTCGCGTTCTCCAGCTCGGTCCGCGTCGGCTGCCGTTTTGCCCGGCGATCGGGCCATCCGGTCACATGCACAGGATGGCCCGAACCTCGCGCATCCCCGAGCATGCAGTTCGGGTCTCGCGTCAGGAAGGGCGGGCGGCCTCGAGCTGGAGGAGAATCTCGCGACCAGTGCTGCTGTTGACGAAGTTGAAGACGAGTCCCTGCGTTCGAAGCTGACGACCGTCGTTCAGCACGACGGCCACCCATGCCCCGCCACTTCCGTTCGGCACGAGCGCAACCGATCGACGTCACCCCACGGCACGATCGCCGTGCGTCCTACCCACCGCCGTGCAACAACGTGGCTGGGGCTGACTTCGATGCCTCCACGCCCGATGTGCAGACCCACGCACGCCAGCACGGCGGCGATCAGCCCACACGCCACTCGCCCTGCGAGAGGGACGTCCGACTTGAGCGCAGCGCCTGCGGTCAGCAGGACGATGAAGCCCCAGAACACCGCCACCACGAACCAGGCAGTGCGCGTTCTGAACACGCGTAACCGGCCCGGCACGGCGCACAGATTGCCCGCTCCGCGCTCGTTCTGACGAGCCCGATCGCGCACCGATCATTCGATCTGCACACTGCTCCGAACGCCGGCTCGATGGCACCCGCGAAGACCCGCGACGGCCCGACGCTTGCTATCGCGAGCAGCGGTCGCGCCCGGACTCGGCGTTCCGTACCCCGTCCCGGAAACCAGACCGCCGTGTCACCATCCGAGGAGCGGGCCCGGTGAAGAAGCCCCCCTGCACACCGGAACGGCACGCCCGAGCCACCGCACCGAACGACGGAGTAAAGGGAGGTCGGTGCCAGAACTCGGCCAGTCGGGAAACCATTGCCGTCGGCTCTTGAGCCATCATCAGATGGCGCTTCTGGCAGCTCCACACGAACGGCGTTCGGGAACAACGACCGGACGATCGCCGCGCTCTGCACGAACCGCGGCACGGTCTCGGTTCCGATGACGTTCAGGATCGGCTGATCGATGAGGTGACCCGGCGGCGACGTCGACCTCGGCGTCGGCGGCGCGTAGCAGCGTCTCGTCGACAACGCCCGGCACAATCAGACGGTCGAACGTGACCTGAAGAAGCTCGTGCGAGGAGCCTCGTCATTGGCCTGTCCGGGACCGGCTGTGCGTGCCACCCACCTACAGGCACGAAGGGGATGGCAATGACCACGATGACACATCCACCAGATGGCGCGGCTCGCGTGTTCGGCGGCGTCGACACCCACAAGGACGTCCACGTCGCGTGCGGTGTCCTTCTGGTCGCAGGTGCTCGGGTGCAAATCCCGGTTACTTTCCTGACGACGACGGGTTCACCGTCCTCCGTCCGCCAGTCAGGTCTCAGTGCGAGCTGACTCGACCTCCTGCTCGACCAGACGATGGTCGCGCAGTCGGTCCTCGACGTGTTCGGGATCCCAGACCGCGGCGCATTCGAGTCCGACGCACGCGGCGCGGGTGGCCGGTCTTCACCCACGAGCCGTCGGGCTTCTCCCAGTAGATGCTCAATGCACCGTTGGGGTACTGCTTGAAGGACCGGTAGATCTACCGGGAGGCGCTCCACCGGGTCGACCTCGCCGGGCAGAGCCCACCACGTCGCCGCCGCCGAGATCGGTATCTCGACGTCAGGGATGAAGTCACGCGTCCAGCGGGCCCGCCGCCAGCTCCAGGAGCTGTTCACCGACTGTTGCGCCGTCCAGGTCGACCGACTCGGCGCGGTCGTCTCCAATCATCCCAATACCGGGCCGTGTGGCTGCCCCAGCCGCGACTGACCACCCGCCCGGTGACACGCACGATGCCGGCGACACCAAGTCCGGCCGAGCGACGCGTCGTCTCGATCCGCTCAACCGGCAGCTCCCCTCCCTGCGGCGGGAAGCAGCGCGATCTGGACGCCGCAGAAGTCGAGTCTCGGGTCGCGGCACCACTACACAAGCGCGCCACTTGGCCGCACACCCACCGTTGACCTCACGTGTCCGCGCGCGCCAGGGCGCCCAGGAAGTTGGAAAAACGGGCGCCGGGGGCTGTAATGGCTCTCAGGCGTTCTCCCGAACGAAGACCGTTTGGGGATGCAGCCTGGGTGAGCCGCCGCCGTTCCGCCCGCTCGGCGGCGGCTCCCCACGGCGGTGATCGATCGCGATCCGATGTGGCGTCTCGCTTCCGAGCCTCGACGGTCCCGATGTGCGCCGTCACGGCTGCCGGCTGTTGGGGCTGATTGCGCGCTACGGAGGACGCATCTTGTCGAGTTCTGCAGGGGGCGAGCGGGCGTCGAGCCCTGTGCGGCGCTGGTTTCAGCGCCTGCTGCGGGTGCGGTCGACCCTGTCAGAGCGGTGCGCGCCGCTGGTTGCCCGTGCCATCTCGGGGTCTCGGGTTGGGGTCCTGAATCGGGACTAGCCCTGTCTGGGCGGGACGGGCATTGTCGTCCATCTGACTGACCGTCGGACCGATCCCGGAGGATGACATGACCATCGCCCGCGCCACGTGCATCAGACTCGCTCTCGGTGCCCTCGTCGCCACCGCCGCCCTCGCTGTCGCCGCTCCCCCGGCTCGCGCAACGATTGACGGGCCCGACGTCCCGACCACGCTCGACGTCGAGGACGGACACAAGGTCTTCCTCGTCGGTCACGCCACCGGCGTGCAGATCTACCGCTGTGAGGTTGGCAGTGCCGGGTTCGCATGGGGACTCGTCGCACCGCGGGCGATCCTGACCGATGACAAGGGGCGATTCGTCGCCACACACTTCGGTGGTCCGACGTGGCGAACCAGGGACGGCAGCCAGGTCGTCGGCCGCAAGATCGAGGGCGTCACCGTGGACGCGGCCGCCATCCCATGGCTCCTCATCAAGGCTGACTCCAGCAGTGCCGGCATCGACGGTGACCAACTCACCAACACGTCGTTCATCCAGCGCACCGCCACCACCGGCGGGCTTCCACCCGCTGCGCCCACCTGCAACGCCGACACCCACGGCGACACCGTCGACGTCCCGTACACCGCTGACTACCACTTCTGGAAGCCGACGGGCTCCTGACCGACCGGCGGCCTCCGATCGCCCTTGGACCCCTCTGTTTCGCCACGGCATCGCGGTGGTGCGGAGCACTTCCTGACGGGAAACGGGAGGCGCTCGTCGCGTCGCCGCTTACGGGCCTTCGACCGCCATGGACCGGCAGCGCCGGGGCCGCCACTTCCGTCGTGTTGCGCGCAGAGCGCCGTCGCCCCCACTGTTGTCTTTGCGCGAGCAGTCGGTGATGCAACGCACTCGAAACCCCCGTTTCGTTAGATCTGTGTGATGCGCGCGAGGGCGCGCGTACTCACGATGGGCTTCGTGTCGTCGATCGGCGGCACCTCGTCGAGCAGGAGGTACCTCACCATGACCATCGGACCCATTCAGGCATTCGTCATCGGGTTCCCGGACAGCGACCTGTTCGAGGGTCGGATCGCCGACGAGCTGGCACGCCTCAGCGACGTCGGGCAGATCAGGATCATCGACGCCGCGTTCGTCATCCGTGACGGCGACGACGCGGCGGTGCTGAGCGTCTCCGATCTGGACGACGACCAGCGGGCCGAGCTGCGCGCCGCGGTCGGCGCCCTGGTCGGCCTGGGTCTCGCCGGTGCGGAGGGTGCCGAGGCCGGTGCCGAGCTGGGCGCCTCGGTCGACGCGGACGCACCGCACGCCGCCGAGGTGGTCGCCGCGAGCCTGCTCGACGAGCTGCCCGACGGTAGCTCGGCACTCGTGTTGGCGATCGAGCACCTGTGGGCGGTGCCGCTGCGCGATGCCGTGCGCGATGCCGGTGGCCTGGTGCTCGGGCACCGCTCGCTCACGCCGGAGGAGCTGATCGCGTTCGGGATGGATGTGGGCGACGAGATCGAGCGCGAAGCGGCCGAGGCGGACGCCGGAACCACGGGGTGAGCCGCTGACCGACCGAGCGGGCCCGTCACGATCAGCCCACTCGTCCGTCGCGTCGCGTTCGCCGGGATCCTCGCGCTCGGCGTGCTGCCGGCGAGCGCCTCCCGGTCCGAGTCCGCCGGGTGCTCGACGTCGAGGGCGACCCGCACGATGTCATAGCCACGCCCCCGATGACGTTCTGCATCGCCGCCGCGACCGCACCCGGCGTGGCGTCTCTTGTCAGTGCCGCCGTCACTGACGTCGGTGGACGCGTCCTCGAGCTGGCACGTCAGCACGGCTGAGTGCTGCACGACTCCCGCGGAAGGGGCGCACTGCCACTTGCCCTGCTCGGCGTGTGCCGTCGCCGCGGGCCATCGTGCTGCACGCCATCGCCTGCCGAAATCGTCCGTCCTGTACGGGTGCCGATGGCATTCGCCTTGCTCGAAAGTGGATTGGACGTGATCCCGACCCGTCGGGGAGCCTGTGAGTGGATCGTCCGAGCCGACGAACACGTGATCGTCCAATTGCGACCGACTCCGCGCGACACCGACCAGCCTGCCTGTCCGCCCGGCTTCTTGTCCGCGTAGCTCGCCATCGTTGAGTGACCACGCTCCGTCCCGACTGGACCTTTTGCGGGCCATGCCCAGCGCGTGACGGAACGATCACGCCGGCCCGCCGGATGCCGGTGAGGGCTTCCGACGTTGTTGGACACAGGCCCGATTAACGGTCGCTGTCGAGTCCCGACTTGGCCGCGTTGGTGAGGAGGCGGACGACGGCGCCGATGACGACGAGGTCGAGGAGCATCTGGACGCTGACGACGATGCGGGCCCCGCCTGTCTCGGGGGTGATGTCGCCGAAGCCCACGGTCGAGAACACGGTGATGACGAAGTAGAGGGCGCCGGTGTGGTCGAGCGGCTCGCTGAAGTGGGTGGCCGAGGATTGCGACAAGGACAGGTACACGATGGCGAAGACCACGAGGAACAGCGGGATCGTGACGCCGAGCGCCTGGATCGCGCGAAGCCCGGGTACCTCGTCGCGTTTCACGCCGCGGAGCTGCAAGGCGAGCACGACGATGAAGGCGGCGATGCCGATCACCAGCCGTATGAGCGACGCCCCGCTCGTGCGGTCGTCGAAGGGGACGAGGTAGTAGGCGCCGAAGAGCAGGATCCAGGCGAGGATCACGGCGATCGCCGTGGTGATGATCTCGCGGCTGCGTCGACGTCGGTCGAGCTCGGTCCAGCGGGCCGGTGAGCTCATCACGTGTAGCCGGTGAAGTCCTCACCCGGCGTGACGTTGCGTTGGCGAGTCATGGATTGCTGCAGCGCGCCGAGCCGCTGGGCGACGGGCGCGACGACCCAGGCGCTGTCCAGGCGCTTCTCGATCAGGTCCCATTCCTCGTTGGGGTCGTCGATGAGGTCGAACACGAGCGGCCACTGGGGCTTGATGATCGGTCCGCTGGTGCTCTCGCTGTAGCGGAACACGACCTTCATCGTGCGCCACTTGACCGACATCGGGGCGCCGTCGGACCCGTAGTAGATGACGTGGTCCCGTCCGGAGGTCGGGCTTTGCCCGAGGAGGAACTCCGAGGCGTCGACGCCGTCGATCGGGCGGTCATCCGGTATCCGCTTGCTCTCGCCGACCAGTGATGCCAGCGTGGGGAGCCAGTCGACGGCGGTGACGATCTCGTCGGTGACCGCGCCGGCGGGCACGTGGCCGGGCCAGCGCATCATCCCCGGGGCGCGCATCCCGCCTTCGAAGCCGGACCCGAAGTGGCCGCGCCACGGACCGTTGGAGCCGCCCATCGACTGCGCCCGTCCGGCCGGGTTGTCACTGGTCCACACGACGATGGAGTTGTCGGTGATGCCGGCTTGGTCGATGGCGTCGAGCACCTGGCCGGTGCGGTGGTCGAGCTCGGTGAGGGTGTCGGAGTAGACGCCGCCACCTGATTTGCCGGTGAAGTCCGGGTGGTGGAGTAGCGGTGGGTGCATCTGGGTGAAGCCGATGTAGGCGAAGAACGACTGGCCGGCCTTGGCGCTGCGGGCGATGAAGGCGGACGCTCGCTCGGCGATCTGTTCGTCGAGCAGCGCTCGCGTCCGAAGGTTGAAGTCGTCGACCGGCGTGACCGGCGAACCGGCCACCCCCTCCCAGATCTTCGGGACGTCCGCACCGGATTGGGCGAACAACGGGTGGGCGCTGTAGGCGGCCTCGTCGGAGGTGTTCTTGATGCCGAACCACTCGTCGAAGCCTTGGTCGGTCGGCAGCCGGCCGTCGATGTCACCGACGTGCCACTTGCCGAACGCCCCCGTCGCGTAGCCCGCGTCGGAGAACAACTCACCCAACGTGTACTCCCAGGGAGCAAGCCCATAGTCGCCCTGCCCCGGCAGCGGCACACTGCAGTTCCCGGTCCTGATCGGGAGGCGGCCGGTCAGGATCGCCGAGCGCGTCGGGGTGCACTGCGCTTCAACGTTGTAGTTCTTGAAGCGCATGCCCTGGTTGGCGAGGGCGTCGATGCGCGGCGTGGGTGCCAGTCCGCCGTAGCAGCCGATGTCCCCCCAGCCGACGTTGTCGACGAGGATGAACACGACGTTTGGTTTCGTCGAGTCAGCCATGCGAGTTCCTCCTCCGATGGGCGGCATGACGTGGCATCGGGAGGCGCTCGACAAGCGCCACCATCACGGCGGCTGTTCTCGTGCGGTGCGCCGCGAAGCCGATCCAGATGAGGCCGGCGAGAACTCCGATGGACACGGTCACGTCTCCTTTGTGCAGCTCGTCGACGCGGTCGACGGTCGGTCCACATCCGTGAGGTGGTCGATGCGCTCGCGACGTTGTCAGGAGCGAGCCAACACGAACTCGACGCGTCACGCATCACCAAGTCTGTGTGATTCGAAGATCCGCTGGCCATCCCCGGCCGCCGCGCAGAAGTCGGCGCGGCGAGGTGATTTCACGTCTTCTGTGTGACGACGCCCGACGATCGGTGGCGGATGATCGGCAATGCGGTCGGCGTGAAGGGCACGCCACGACGCAACCGAGGAGGTTTGGCCATGAAGGCTGACACGCCGATCACGCTGGCGGCCGCGAGGTACGGCAATCGGGACGCCGCCGTCGAGGGGTTCCACACGGTGTGGGACGCGCACAAGGGTGGCGAGTTCGATCACACCGCGGTTGCCGTGCTCACCAAGGACGACGCCGGCAAGTTGCAAGTCGAGCGGCACGACACCACGGCCAAGCACCTGGCGTGGGTCGGCGCGGCACTGGCCGTCGTTGCCCCAGGTGTGGGCGTGGTGGCGGGCGCGGGTGCCGGGGCGCTCGTCGGGCACTTCCACCACAACATCCCGAAGAAGGATGTGGAGGCCATTGGCGAGCTGCTCGAGTCGGGGCAGTCGGGGCTGATCGTGGTGGCCGTCAACAAGGTCGGCGCCGACATCCAACCGCTGCTGTCGGGCGCCGAGAAGTCGGTGGTCGTGCAGACGACCTGGGGGGATCTCGACGCCGAGCTCGAGAACGAGATTGCCAAGGCGCAGACGGACAGCAGCTCGCAAGCGAACAGCAGTTCGTAGGCGCACCCGCGCACGTGACGACTGCGCCCATGGACACACAGCAACGAAAGGCGCGCGCACATGGCTGCTCTGCGGACCCGCTTGCAACGGCTGCTGGTGTGGCGGGTGTGGGAGCGGATGCTGGAGGTCGAGTTCATCGACCGCAGCGTGGCGTTGGCGGGGAAGGCGTTCGTGTCGTTCTTCCCCCTCGTGATCGTCGTCGCCGCGTTCATGCCCGAAGGCATCCGCTCGTCGCTGGTCAACTCCGTGACGTTTCGGCTCGGCCTCCGCGGCGACGCCCTGACGGCCACCAAGGAAGCATTTGCGTCGTCCGACGAGGTGCGTCAGGCGACCGGCGTGCTCGGGCTCGTACTGACGATCTTCTTCGCCAGCTCGTTCACGACGGCTCTGCAGCGCGTCTACTTCCGTGCCTGGCGACGGCCTCGCCACGGCGGGCCCGCGGTGTACTGGCGTGGCCTGGTGTGCCTGGCCGCCGTGCTGGTCGCCATGGCAGTCCTCGGTGGTCTCGGCGACGAGATCGACGGCGGGCTCCGAGTCGGCCTCTTCGCCGTCGCCGCGGTGGCGGCGACGTCGGGGTTGTGGTGGTTCAGCGCGTGGTTCCTGCTGCTCGGCGATGTGCGGCCACGGGTACTCGTCCCGACCGGTGTGATCACCGGCGTGGCGACGGCCGCCTACGCCGCCTCGGCGACGATCTGGATGCCCGAGGTGGTGACGAGCAACGAGGAGCAGTTCGGGGTGTTCGGCGTCGCCCTCGCGCTGGTGACGTGGTTCTCCGGCGCGGCCATCTGCATCCTCGTCGGAGCCTGCGCCGGAGTGGTCCTCGCCGAGGATCCCGGCCGGATCGGCACGCTCGTGCGCGGCGCCGAGTCGCGGACCCTCACCGACGCCGCCCGCCCACCGCTACCGGAACCCGCACGCGAATTGAGCCTGCGCGACGCGTTTCACTCGACCGACGACACGTGACCACGACCTGATCGACCGACCCGTACCTCCTGGAGGGCGATTCCCATGACGGACACCACTGACCTCACTGTCGCAGCCAACATCGCCGATGGCAGTCAAGCGCCGGACGACGATCTCGTCACGGTGCCCGTCGAGTCGGCCCCCCGCCGGACACCCATGCCCAGGATCGGGGTGTGGTCGTG
This sequence comes from uncultured Acidimicrobiia bacterium, assembly GCA_963822315.1. Classification (GTDB taxonomy): domain Bacteria; phylum Actinomycetota; class Acidimicrobiia; order Acidimicrobiales; family Ilumatobacteraceae; genus JALZMG01. The sequence goes on along the minus strand of CAWGHB010000008.1, from coordinate 41,026 downwards.
GGCCTTCGTCGGGTTCACCGTCGCCGCGGTGATCGTCGTCATCGTGCTCGGCGCCGTGAGCGAGATCGCGCTCCCGATGCTGTTCGCCGCGGTGCTCGCGATCATCTTCAAGCCGCTCGTCGGCGTGCTCCAACGACACAACTTGAAGCCGCCAGTGGCCGCCGGCGCGGTCGTGCTCGGACTGCTGTTGCTGATGGCCGGCGTCGTCGTCGCCACCGTGCGCGGCGTGACCGATCAAGCCGATCAGATCGGTGAGGTGACCGACGAGGCCCTGGCCAACGCCGCCGAGCAGCTCGACGTCACCGGGGTCGACCCGGCCGCGTTGGAGGATGCCCGGGCGGCCACCGAAGGGGCGGCCCCGATGATCGCCGATGGTTTCGTCACCAAGCTCGTGGAGGGCGTCGGCAGCATCATCGGCCTGGTCAGCGGCATCATCCTCGGCGCCCTGATCATGTACTACCTGCTCAAAGACGGCAACAAGTTCCGACGTGCCGTCGTCGGGGCCTTCAGCCCGGCACTGCGCGGCGACGTCGACGGCTTCCTCGGCGACTCCTTCCAGATCTTGCGCGAGTACGGGAAGGGTCGCAGTGTCATGTCCGCCATCGTCTCGGCGGTCGTCGGCCTCGGCGCCCTCCTGCTCGGCCTCCCCCTCGTGTTCACGATCATGGTCGTGAACTTCATCGGCGGCTACATCCCCTACATCGGCGCCTTCCTCGGCGGTGGGCTCGCCGTCATCGTCGCCCTCGGCGACGGCGGACTCCCCGACGCCGTGATCATGCTCGTGATCGTGCTGGCGTCCAATCTTCTGCTGGAGAACTTCGTCGAACCCAAGGTGATGGGCCGCAGCCTCGACATCCACCCCCTCGTCGTGCTCGTCGCCACCGCCCTGGGCGGCCTCCTCGGTGGCATCGTCGGCCTCCTCCTCGCCGTCCCCGCCTACGTCGTCGCCCGCAGCGCCATCACCCGCTTCCGCTCGAGAGGCATCGCTGACATGGTCGCCGACCGCGCCCAACCGACCGTCGAACGCCTGCTGCAATGACGGCGGCCGGCGAAAGCACCGCAGGCGCCGTGCGGCCACCACCGAGACAGTTCGACACGATGTGGCGGCACGTGATCACGCGCAGCACGTCGACCCGCACGATGGAATCAGCGCCGATGATGCACGGTCAGAGCTCGGATCGATGCAGCATGACCACAGGAGAGACAACCGCGATGGCAGCAGGCAATCACCCACCACCCCGCTCCGCTCCCGCTGAGAGCGACGAATGACTCCGCCGTCGACCTCGCGTGTCGTCCGGCCGGCGTCCGACCGGCCGTCGTGGCGGACGGTCCTGTGGCGCACCGTTGTCGTCACTGGGGTCACCACGCTCGGGCTGTGGGTGCTCGCGGCGATCCTGTCGGGCTTCTCGATCGACTCGCGGTGGGATGCGTTGCTGGCCGGGTTCGTCGTCGGCATCGCCAACGCCGTGGTCTGGCCGGCGCTGGCGTTCCTCGTCGTCCCACTGTCGGTGCTGACCCTCGGCCTCGGCGCGATCATCCTCAACGCGCTGTTCGTGTTCGTGCTGCTCGACCTGCTGCCAGGAGTCGAGATCGACGGGTTCTGGACGGCGTTGTGGGTGGTCATCGGCCTGGTCATCGTGACCACGTTGGTCAGCGCCCTGCTGGCTGTCGACGACAACTCGTGGCTCGACCAACGCATCGCCCGGCAGGCCCGTCGGCGCTCGAAGGACGCCAACGTCACTGACGTGCCAGGCGTCGTGTTCATCCAGCTCGACGGTGTCGCCCACGCCGTGCTCCGGCGGGCACTCCGCTCCGGGGATGTACCCACCCTGCACCGTTGGATCCGCGACGGCAGCCATGTACTGGTCGGATGGGAGACGGGATGGTCGTCGCAGACCGGGGTCAGCCAATGCGGCATCCTGCACGGGTCAACCATCGACATGCCGGCATTCCGTTGGATCGACAAGTCGACCGGCGAACTGCTCGTGTCGAACCACCCGAAGTGTGCAGCGGTGATCGAGACGGCCCACTCCGACGGCAGCGGCCTGCTCGCCCACCATGGCTCGAGTTACGGGAACCTGTTCTCCGGTGACGCCGAGCGGGCCGCGCTGACGATGAGCGGCGCCGGGCAGCGCAAGGAGGGCCGCACCGGCGCCGGCTACTTCGGCTACTTCTCACGGCCCGGTCAGGCGACGAGGACGTTGCTCGCAGCGATCGTCGAGATCGGCCGCGAACGGCTGGCGGCGGGACGCCAGCGGCGACGCGGTGTCGAGCCCCGCGTCGAGCGGGGCTGGGTGTACGCCCTGTTGCGCACGTTCACAACGGTGGTCACCCGCGACGTGTCGGTGCAAGGGGTCGTCAACGACATGTGCGAAGGCCGCGCCGCCATCTACGTCGACATGCTCGGCTACGACGAAGTCGCTCACCACTCCGGCCCCGAACGCGTCGACGCCCTGGCCGTGCTGCGTGACCTCGACCGCCACGTCGAACGCATCGAGCGCACCGCGACCTGGACGCCCCGGCCGTACAAGATCGTCGTCCTGTCCGACCACGGCCAGACACAAGGCGCCACCTTCGACCAACGCACCGGTCAAACGCTCGCCGCACTGGTCGCCGAGCTCTGCGGCGCCGCGGCGTCCGGAGACACCGATGCCGAGGCGGGGCACACCGAGTCGTCAGCATGGCTGCGCCACGCCCGCCACCAAGAAGGATCGACGCAGGCGGTGCCATCCGACGTTCCCGTCGTGCTCGGATCAGGAAGCCTCGGCCTGATCTCGATCCCGGGCGAGGCCCGTCGCCTCACCCGCGAGGAGATCGACGCCCGCTATCCGCGGTTGATCAGCGGACTGGCGGCCCATCCGGAGATCGGGTTCGTCCTCGTCCGCCAGTCGACCGGGACGTCGATCGTGCTCGGCAACAGCGGCAGCCTCGATCTGACGACGGGCGACGTGGTCGGCGAGGATCCCTTGGCACCATTCGGTCCGCGAGCCCGCGAGCAGGTCGCCGAAGTCGACGGCTACTCGACGGTCGCCGACCTCATGGTCAACAGCCGCTACCACGCCGACCTGGACGAGGTCGCCGCGTTCGAGGACCAGGTCAGCTCCCACGGTGGCCTTGGCGGCCCCCAGACCCACCCGTTCCTCGTCTACCCCGCAGAGCTCACCCCACCGGTCGCGCCGATCTTCACCTCACCGGCGATGTACAAGGTGCTGAAGGGCTGGCTCGCCGACATCGGCCACCCCACCGAAGCGACCGCAACAGCGCCGCTCCCCGACGATGGCCAGCAGCCGACGGCTGCCATGCCCGGGTGACTCGCTCGCCGAGCGTGAGCATCGGCTGGTCCACACTCGATGATCCGGCTCCGCCGCGCTACCTCGCGGATGGCGCTTCTAGCCGGGCGCGGGGCCGCCGATCCCTTGGCGGTCGGCCTGGCTTGCGCGGTCGAGGTCGACGGAGTCGCGCCACGCTCGGGCGACGGTGGCGTCGAGCCGGCGGAGCTCTTCCTCGATCGGTGCCCGGTGCTCGGGCCGGACGGTCTCGAGGAGGTCCTCGAGCAGTGCTCGGAGTCGGCGCACGATCTGCACCGAGGTTGCCCCGAACTCGCGGATCTCGGTGAGTCCGAGCGTCACGAAGTCCTCCCAGCGGCGAGTCACCATCACGATGGCCGCCGGCGAACCGCCGCCGGCGGGTTTCGTGCGCGCGTCGAGATCGGTCCTCCCGATGTGGCCGAGCACCTCGCCGATGTGGTCGAGGACCTGGACCGCGGTGGTGGGGTCGTTGACGGCGGGCGAGAGTGCCCTGTTCGCGATGTCGACCATCATGCGCAGGGCGAACGCAGGGTCTTGGTCGAAGGTGCGCTCATCGCCGAGCGCGATCATTCCTTCGAGCTCTGCTGCGGCTGGAGCGCCGAGCTGACCCCCGTACACGAGGACGAGCACGTCGCCGGTCTGCACGAAGTCGCCGACCGGGTGCGGCAGGACGAGCTCGGCGCCGTGCTCGCGAGCCCAGTCGACGAGTCCGTCGGGATCGACAGCTTGGATGGCGCCGCCGCTGCTGGCGCGCACGACCAGTGCCGGATCAGCGCGTGTCGTCACCCCGTAGTCCCACCGGATATCCGCCCGGTCGGCGAGGCGGAGGGTCTGCGCGAACGTGGCGCGAGCGGCGCGTGCGACGTCGGCGGCGACCGACACCGGCCTCAGACGGCGGATGCACCGATCGAAGAAGATGATGAAGACCAGCACGCACACTGACACGGCCAACCCCGACAGGGTCACGCCGAGGTCCGGGACGAAGTCGTCGTCGATCCGCCGGAGGACCGAGAACGAGAACGTCAGGGTGCCGACGAGCACCGCGAGCGTCACCTTCAGCAAGCGGTCGCGGAACCAGAGACGCAAGATGCGCGCCGAGAACGTCCCCGTCGCCATCTGCACGACGAGCACGGTCACGGTGACGACGAAGCCGGTCAGCGCTGCCGTCGCCCCGACGATCGAGGTCAGGACCGCGCTCGCCGTCGACGGCGAGTACTCCCACAGAGCGGGCGCCCCGAAGTGCTCGTCGGCGACGGAGACGATGGTGCCCAGCACCGCACCGAGCACCGCTCCCACGACGGGGAGGAGCCAGAGGCCTTCGAGCAGCCCGAGGCGCCGGCGGAATCCTTGGCGCCAGCTCACTCTCATTCACCTCGCACGGTGCGCACGGCCGCGCGCCAGCCGGGGCGCAGCGCCGGCCCCGGGTGGCGCCGCGGCATGACGGTCAGGCACCTTCGATGGCTTGGAGGCGGCCCGTGCTGATCGCTTCGCGGAACGCGGCGTAGTCCCGGTCGTTCTGGTCGGCGTAGCGTTCGGAGAAGTCGGCGATCGACTGGTCGAAGCCGTCCTTCTTGCCGAGGTACGCGGCGATCGACACCGAGTCGCCGGAGCGGGCGTGCGCGCGCGCCAAGGTCGCGGCGCAGAAGCGAGCGTACGCGCTGAGCGTCGCAGGGGCCATCGTCTCCACGACGGCGGAGGCCTTCATGTCACGCAGCTGCCGCCAGTACAGGTAGCGGTTCGCTTCCGAGCCCTTCGACCAGCCGAGGTAGATGTCGCTGGCGGCCTGCATCAACCGCTGGCCCTGCACGACGCGCTCGCCCGGCTGCCGGTAGCGGCTCTTGGGCAGGTGATCCTCCAGCACCGAGCTCGTCGCTTCCTTCACCTGCAGGAACAGCGGGTCCTGCTCGTCACGGCCCTGCAACAACACGATGTACGCCCGCGTGCCGACACTGCCGACGCCGACGACCTTGCGGGCCATGTCGACCACCTCGAAGCGCTCCAGCAGGTGTCGCTGATCGGGTCGGAGGCTGGCCCGGTACTCGCGGAACTGCTCGCGGACGATGTGCTCGAGCTCATCCACCGAGTAGCCGTAGATCGCTGGCATGTCGCGCAACGGCACGATGACGGGCGGCTGGCTGATGATCCGGTACCGACCGTCGACGACCTCGGCCAGCTTCGACAGCGCCTGCGTGCTGTCACGGGTGCGGGCCTTCGCGGCCGACTTCGTCGCCGTCTTGTGGACGGTCTTGGCCAGCTTCTTGTCCGCGCCCTTCAGCGAGCGGGTGGCGGCGCTGATGTGGTCGATCATGTCCTGCGCCGAGATGCGCGAGTACCAGACCTCCATCGTGCGCATCTCGGCGAACTTCGCCATCGCTTCGCGATACGCGGTCGCCGATGCCAGCGATGCCGCTCGTGCCTGGGCTGGGGTGAAGCCGTTGTTGCGGGCGGCCACCGTGAAGCTCGCCGCCATGCGCTTGACGTCGTACTCGAACGGGCCGGGGAGGGTCTCGTCGAAGTCGTTGAGGTCGAAGAGCAACGCCCGCTCCGGTGACGCGAACGCGCCGAAGTTCGACAGGTGGGCGTCGCCACAGAGCTGGACATCGAGTCCGGCGGTTGGTGTGTCCTTGAGATCGGCCGCCATGATCTTGGCGGCGCCTCGGTAGAACGTGAACGGTGACACCATCATGCGGCCATGGCGCACCGGGACCAGGTCCGGTTCACGGGTGGCGTTCTGCTGCTCGAGGAGTGCGACCGGATCCGGCCGACCATCGGCCGGCTCCCATCCCGAGTGACCTGCAGGCGCCACACGTTCGCGTGCCGCCTTGCCGCGTGCGCTGCGCTCCTCCACTGTCGGGTGCTGGATGACCTTCACTGTGACCTCCCCAGGGATGGCGGGCACGAGGGCCCGGCTGTTGTGCAGCGGGAGGCAGGAACGCCGCCGCTGAAGAAGAGAAGCTGACAAGACCGAGACCGATGACCTCGCGCTCGCTCCCGCAAGAGCGTGGGCGTCATCGCGATCGTCCCGTTGCGACATCGAGCAGGTCATGGAGGCTGACGTTGCGGGCACGACGTTGCTCCGCGGCGTCGAGGTTTCCTTCGGGCACCAGGAGACGAAGGCCGCCCGGGTGGATGCGGAACACCATCGGGGTCGCCATCTCCAGCGCCTCGCCGTCGACGCCGGCGAACGCCTTGCCTGATCGCGAGCGGACCTCGAAGCCCGTGGTCGTGAATTCGTGCCAGTTCCGGCTGCGGTTCCGTCGACCGACGGCATCGAGGGCGAGGATCCCGGCGGCGTCTTTGCCGGTGGTGCCGGTGAGGGCGATGACACCGAGCTCGCCGGTGTCGATGCGGCGTCGTTGCCCGGCGTCGATCGAGGAGCCGAGCGCATACGGGTTGTTCGAGACCTGGATGATGAACGCGCCGTCGACCTCCGTGTCGTCGGGCTCGGAGAACTGGAGGTCGAACGGCTCGTTCGTCTTGCCCAACACCTCCGGGAGCATCGTCTTGGTCGTCTCCACCTTCGCGTCGCGGTAGCCGTCCTGTTGCACGAGCGCCGCGTACACACCGAGTGAGACGTTGTTGACGAAGAACCGGTCGTTGACAGTGGCGTAGTCGATCCGCCGTTCAATCCCGTCGCGGAACGTGTGAACGCTCGTGCGAGGGTCGTCGCGGTCGAGACCGAGGTCCTGGGCGAAGTGGTTGCGTGTGCCGGCCGTGACAACGACGAACGGGACCCCGCACTCGACCGCGATCGACGCCACGAGAGCCTGGGAGCCGTCGCCACCGGCCATCCCCAGGCAGTCCGCTCCCCGCGCGATCGCATCGCGGGCGAGCTGCTCGAGGTCGAGTCCGTGGTCGAGCATCACGGTCTCGACGCCGAGCTCATTGGCCAGCTCGACCAGACCGAACTTGTCGACCTTCCCACCGCCCGACCAGGGGTTGCAGATCAGCACCGGATGACGGGGACGCGTGACGTCATGGGGCTGGAGCGCATCCTCAGCGTGCAGGTGCCGCACCATGGCCAGACGCGCTGATCCGATCGTCACGACGAACAGGACCAGCACCAACCCGGCGCGGACCAGCGGCCAATCACCGTCCGCCGCGGCCACCACCGCAGCGACGATGATCACCAACCCGACGACCGCGCCTCCCAGCCCGACCCAGCGTCGGGGCGGCCGCTCGGTGATCAGCCACCACGCGCCGGCACCACCGGCTGCCACACCGACAACCACGGCGGCGAGCGCGGCAAGGTTGCGCACCGAGAAGACGACGAGAACGACCGTCAAGACGACGGCGCAGCCGATCGACAGCCAGGCCAGGGCCCGCTGACCACCCGAGACAGTTGAACCCTTCGGCGTGCTCATGTCCGTCCTCCCCACGATGCGAGATCCATGCCGCCATCCCAATGCACGCCGCGCTCGGCGTCATCACACAGAAGACGTGATTGACGCCCCGGCCGGACGCCCGGCGTTCGTTTGCCATTCAGATCCAACGGGGTGCGTCAGTGCGACATCGGTGTGGCGATGGATGCCGTCGCCATCGGGCCCCGCACCCACCGCATTCGGACCGTGACAGCAAAGCGCCCAATGCCCTTCGCGGGCGACCCAGTCCCCTGCGCCATTCGAAGGCTCGCCGCGACGCGCTCGTGGCGCGTCGCCCGGGACAACGTTCGCCGCCGGCCGGCGGTCAGATTCGGGACCGAGGTCTGACCCCCATCGTCACGCCAGTCGCGAACGTATGGGCGACCAAGTGGAGCGCGACTCCCTTGACCCGACGCGCGGCGGCGTCGGCCGCGCGGTGGCCGACGCCGGCGCTGACTCGGTTGCCTGGGCCGAGCGAGCGCGTCGTGTGGCGGGTCAGGCTGCTGGGTCAGGCCTTGCGCATCTCGCCGCCGTGGGCGGTGAGGGCCCAGATGATGAGCACGTCGATCGTGACGACGATCAGCGCCCAGATCGGGTACGCCGGGATGAACGCGAAGTTCGCGAACAGGCTCACGGCGGCGGCGATGACGCCCACGGTGCGGGCCAGGAAGTGGCCGCTGAACACCCCGATGCCGGCCAGCAGCATGACGAGGCCGACGATCATGTGGATCCATCCCCACTGGGAGATGTCGATGTACAGCGAGGCGCGGTTCGTCCACACCACCCATTCGTCGTTGATGGCGGCGATCAGGCCGTAGAGCGCGTTGAGACCGCCGCTGATGATCATCATCACGCCGGCGAACCCGATCCACCCGGTCCAGCCGGTCCGTTGGGTCTTCGTGCTCCCAGCCGTCTGATAGTCGGACTGGTCGTAATCGGTCATCGCGATTGCCTTTCTGCCATGTCGGGTCTGCGAGTCGGTCCCGAAGACGTCATCGCCCGAATCGTCACCATCGTGAGGTCGTCCACCGGCCGCGTCATCACATACATCGAGTGATTGACATCGTCGAGCTCCGATGGTCGAGGTCTCCTGGAGGTGTTTGCGAGGACTTGGCGCGGGACGCCTTCGGCGGCCGCGCCGGGGCCGGCTACACCCGTGCGACCGGCTGCTCCACGGGTTGGCCAATGTCCGCAGCAAGGTCGGCGCAACAGCGGGCGTCCCGCGGATCACACAGATGACGTGATGCGCGACAGCGTGACGGTTGCGACAGTGGCACCAGCCGAGTCGACCGGCCGAAGGGATCCGACCATGTCCGACACCGAGAACCGTGTGCTCGACACCATCGCCGCGGCGCAGCCGTGACCGCCGTGGCGGAATTGGCGACGTCAGTGTGGACGTTGCTCGACTCGTTGGAGGACGGCGCGTGTTGAGCATCAACGACGTCGACCACGTCACACAGTCGGAGACGGTGACATCGAGGCGCGACGATGTGGTCGCCGCGGTGAGGGCCCGCACCCCGGTGGACGATCGTGAGCAGCGCTGCATCGCAGAGCTCCTCGCCGCCTCGAACGCCTCGTGCGACCCCTTCGACGAGCACGCCAACCCGGTGCACGTGACCGCCTCGCGCTCATCGTCGGACGCCGCGGCGTGGTCTGCACCGCCACCGCTGCTCGGCGTCTGGGTCGCACCCGGCGGTCACATCGACGCCGGCGAGCAGTGGGAGGCGGCCGTACGCGAGGCCCGGGAGGAGACCGGCCTCCAGCACATCACGCTGGCCAACGGTTCGTCGACCCTTCTTCACGTCGACGTCCATCGGGGGCCACGCGGCCACACCCACCTCGACCTGCGCTACCTCCTCGACGGCGACGACGCCGACCCGGCGCCGCCACCGGACGAGAGCCAAGACGTGTTCTGGTTCACCTGGCCCGAGGCGCTCCGGATCGTGGACCCATCGATGACCGGGATCCTCACCCATCTGTCGAGAAGGCCGTGAACGGTCCGGCGGGCATGGGGCGCGGATCACGTGAATGACGTGATGACGTACGGCCCGGGCACGGCTCATGCTCGGTGCATGACGACGACGACCGAGGCAAGGCGCCCCACCCACCGGAACCAGCCCGAGATGGAAGGGATGTAGTCATGCCAACCAACGCAGTCGGGATCAGTGACGAGGCGCGCGAGTTGCGCGAACTGGTGAGGGGCGCGGACAGCATCGAGCTCAGCCTCACCCTGCCGGAGCATTCGTACCGGTCGGCGGCGGCCGCGCTCGGCGTGGATCCGCTGGACGCCCCGATCCGTCAGGTGTTCTGGTTCGACACCGCCGACCTCGACCTGAACAAGGCCGGTCTCGACTTCCTCGCTTCAACGGCATCTCCACCAACGGCGAGCGCAGACCAACGCCAAGCCGGCGCTCGAGTTCATCGGCGGACTTGGGGTCCCGGCGCGGTGCGGGCATCCGTCCTGCCGCACCGCTGGCTCACGGGGCCACGCCGCGGCTGCCTCGGCGCTGCCGGGGGTGTGAGATGAGCGACACCGTCGAGCAGGTCGGCGCCGTCGTCGACGAAGCCTTCAAGGAAGCGATCGGAATTTCGGGCAAGAAGTGGGCGCTCGTCGTCGTGGCCTTCGTCGCCGGGGCGATCTCTGCGGTCTGGCTGATCCGCCGAGCTCGGTCCGCTGAGCCGGCGAGTGTTCCGCCACTGCCGAGACGACCTGACAATCACGCCGGGCTTGTGTCGGCTGGCCCGTGCGTCGTCAGCCGGGAGTGGTATGGAGCGCAACCCGAGCGTGCTCGCCGGTGTCAACCCGATCCACGGCCTGTACGCGAGTTTCGCCGGACGGGTCGCCGGCGGGCTCGGGACGAGCACCAAGTGATGTGATCACCACCACGAGCGCGGCCGCCGCTCGCTGCCGGATCGGCGGTCGAGAACCTCAGCCCGCAGCAGCGGCCGGCAGCACTCTTCCTCACTCTGATGGCGGGGGCGGCGATGATCGGCGCCGGGCTGCTGCGCCTGGGGCGATTCAACGCGCGCTTGTTGATCTACGCCGCCGCCGGCTCGTTGCGCACCGGGGAGATCTTGACGATCTGGCGCACCGGGCTCACCTCGCAGATCGCCCTCGCCGCCACGTTCGTCGCCACCCTCCTGCTCCCCGTTGCCACTGCTGTCGGTCCTGGGTGTCGTGCTCTCCGTGGTCCTGCAGCTCAACCAGGCCGCACTCGACCTGCGGGTGGTCGACGCTCGTCCCCGACGCCGGCAAAGGCCGCGAGAGACGGCTGCAGGGACCAAGGACCACGCCTCGTGCTCGATCAATGCGCTGCTCGAGGTCGCAGCCACGCGGTCGTCGTTCGCAGCTACACGGACAGACTGATCGGGAAGGTGGCGATCCAGGCCGCGGTCCCGATGAAGACGACGCACCCGACGAGGAGCAACGCCTTCCGCGGACCGGCACTGGGCAGCTTGGTGCTCATGCCGGCGAAGAACAGGGCGACGGCGAAGAGGACGACGGCGAGGACGTAGTTGGCGGAACGTTGGATTTGCGGAGAACGGTGGCCGCTCCCGCCGCGGCTTCGGCGTCGGCCTGCTGCGAGTCGGCGCGGGCCTGCAGCTGGTACTCGTCCATGGCGAACGGCGTCGGTGGGGCGTCGGGGTCGGTGAGCGGAGTCGGTGGCCAGCCAGGCATCGAAGGCCGGCCGGAACTCGGGCCGGAACCGGGTTTCGTAGAAGTCGGCGAGCTCCGGCTCGTCGGTCTCGGTGGCGTTGACCCACTGGAAGAACATGGCGATGTCGACCTGGGTCTGACCCTCGGCGAGTCCTTGGTCGCGGGCGGCGTCGATGCGCAGGGCGTTGACCCGACCCGAGGCCTTGGTCGCCTCGCCGTTCCACCGGTTGGCCTGGTAGCTGCTCCAGGCGGTGGCGACGGCGGCGAACGCGAGGAGCACGGTGGCAACGACCTCGATCCAGCCATGACCTCGCCGCCGGTCGAGCGGCGGTCGCCGAGGAGGCGGTCACGCCGGGTTGCCTGCGTCGTCGCAGGGGATCGTGATGTCGCCGCCGATGACCGCCAGCTGCTGGTCGATCAGGAGTTGGGTGCGTTCCATCGCCACCGGCTGGAGACCGCCGACGTCGCCGCGGAACGGGGCGTCGAGGAACGCCAGGAGCAGCAGCATCGTGGTGATGACGGCAACCACGCTGCCCATGAACATCCCTTGGACCCAGCGTCGTTCGCTGCTGTCGGCGAACCCGAGGATGTAGGCGAGCACGATCGCCGCGATGAAGAACAGGGCGATCCACAACGGGCTCGGCATCAGGCCGGCCGACCCGTGGATGCGGGCCTGGCGGGCCGCCTCCCGGTCCGAGGTCTGGTCCAGCCACTTGCCGTAGGCCGCCTCCTGCTGGGGCGACCCCAACTCGACGTCGTGCAGCGTCTGGAACATGGCGACGCCCCACGGGTTGATGTCCTCGCCGAGCGTGCCGTTCTCCATGCGGGTCCACTCGTCGTCGATGACCCACCGCCCGTAGCAGACCAACTGGCCGGTGAGCGGGGCGCCGACGTCGGCGGGGAGTGTCTGGGCGGTCTGGATCTGTTGGGCGACCGTCAACGCCTCGACCTCGGCTCCGGCCGCGTGAGGCGTCGTAGCTCTCGAAGCCGAGGAAGATCAAGAACCCGAGCAGCACGGAGAACCCGGTGGCGAGGACCCCGAAGATGCCGGCGGCGCGGTCGCTGTCGGCGAAGTAGCTGCCTTCGGGCGCCCGGCGGCGGACGGCGAGCATCACAGCGACGGCAGCCGCGGTGACCGCCAGGACGATCAGGGCCGCCCAGACGATGTTCATCGAACCCTCAGTCCACGCACCACGGGAGGCCCATTGGGAGGCACGACGAGGGTCGTCGCGGGGTTTCGGCCTCGACGAGATTGGTGCAGCGCGGGCCGCAAGGACGGTGTTCGATCGCGCCGGCGTGCCTTGTGCTCGGATCGGTTGATCGTCGTCGGATCATGTCAATCTCGTCGCGTGTGCTGCGACGAACCGGTTGGCGTCCAACGACCGGACTCGAACGCGCCGATGACCGGGATCTCGCCGACAGTGCTCATGCGGACCGCGTGATCGGACGCGCTCGCAACGCCGGCGCGTAGTCTCCGCAGACGACGTCCGCGACCGCGTCGTCGTGGTGCGTCGCAGCAAGCGGTAAGGCTGCATCCGCGCGACCTCCTTGGTGAACGAGTGGGCGAAAGTGCCGGGACCTCAGCGATCCTCCACCACGACTCGGCTGCCGTCGTCACACAGAACATGTGAAATCGCACGCGATCGACGACGAGCGTCGCCGGGCTGCCGATCCCGATGGCGATTCACACGATCTTGGTGATGCGGTTTGCTTCAGGTCAGGTGATGATGGCGACAGCCGGGCTGACCAGGAAGAAGGGTGCGTGCGACTTGGACCACATCGAACGGTTGCGTCGGCTGGCCATCAACGACGGCCGCATCGCCGAAGACGACGGTGATCGTCTGGGAAGTCGCGAGCTCGACCCGAAGACGCTGGCGCTGGTCCGACTTGCCGCCTTGGTCGCCGTCGGCGGCGCGGTGCCGTCCTACGGCGCGCAGGCCGACGACGCGATCGGCGCGGGGGCGACGGCCGCCGAGATCGTTGACGTGCTGGTCGGCGTCCTTCCGATCGTTGGGCTTCCCCGCGTCGTCGCCGGAGCCCCGAAACTGGCTATGGCGCTCGGCTACGACACCGACGACATCGAACCGCAATTCGCCGAGTAACGCCGGACTATCCGCCGAGGAGACCAGTGGTGGTCGCTCGTTGCACCGCTTCGTCACGCGATGAGACACCCAGCTTTCGATAGATCGAGCTGACCTGGGAGTTGACGGTGTTGCGGGACACGAACAGCCGCTGGGCGATGTCGCGGATGGTGTGGTGGGTCTGCAGGTACGGAAGCAGCCGCAGCTCCGCCGTGGTGAGCGGCGAGACGCCGGTCGCTCCGGCATCGCCGCTCGCGGTGACGGCGCGACGAAGCTCCGCGACCTCGTCGAGGAGTGTTCCGAGCGCCGGGCGGTGGTGCAGGACGTCGTCGATCTCTTGCAGCAGGTGGCGTGCCGTCAACAAGTCGCCAAGCGCCGAGAACACCTTGGCGAGCTGCACTCGGACGCGCACGGCGAGATACGGCAGCGCGAACGTCAGCGACGGACGGCTTCGCATCGCCTGCGTCAGCTGGTGTTCGGCTTCGCCGCGGTCGCCTCGGTGCACAGCCAGCCGGGCCGCGCCGGCGAAGGCGAGCACGCTGGTCGGGTAGTCCTGCATCCGGGACTCGTCGATGGCACCCAATGCACGTTCGAGGTGCTCGGCCGCCTCCGCCCAGCGCGCCCGATCCATCGCCAGCACCGCGAGGTTGGCTGCGCTGTCGACGAGTGAATCGGCGTTGGACATCGCGGCTGCGAGCGTGGACGCCTCCAGGAACACGGCGGCGGCCTGGTCGAGGTCGCCGGTGAGCAGCAGCGCCTCGCCATGCATGCATAGCGCCGTGTCGCGCCAGACGCTCCATGTCGGCTCCTGCGAGGCCGCGAAGCTCCCATCGGCCAGCATTCGCTCAGGACCAGCGGCGCACATCCCGGCCCGCAACATGGCCCGCGCCGAGTCGAACGACGCCGAGCCGTCCGCGGCGACGAGATCGAACGATGCCGCGTTGACGATCGCCGCCCACCGTTCAGCCTCGGCGGTCTGCCCGGTGAACACCGCCATCCAGCCGGCGAGCACCGCCAGCGGAGGGTGGTCCGCGATGGCCGCGTCGCCGAGCGCCGACAGCCAACGCACCACCGTGGAGATGTTTCCCGCCTGGTAAGTCGGCAGGACCAACGCCGTCACCAACTGGACGCAGCGGTCCCGCTCGTCCGTGTTCAACAAGTGCTCGACCGCCATCCCCGGGGATCCATTCGACTCGTACCAGTCGGCGGCCCGCAGGTGCAGCTTGGTGGTGACGTCGGGCTCGACCCGCCGTAGCTCACCGAGCAGGAACTCCCGGAACAAGCCGTGGTAGCGGTACCACTCCCGGTGCCGGTCGAGGGGGACGAGGAACAAGCTCGCCGCCTCGAGCTTGCGCAGCCGTTCCTGAGCGCCTGGGTCCCCGACCACGGCGTCGCACAGCGGAGCACACAGCTGGTCGAGCACGGCCGTGCGCCGCAAGAACCGCTGGTCACTGTCGGGCAGCTGCAGCAGGGCCTCGCGGTACAGGTAGTCGGCCACGTACCGGTCGTCACCGGAAATCGTCAAGCCCCTGTCGCTGCTGTCGTTGGCGATCAATGCCGCGAGGTACAGGCCGACCGGCCAGCCCTCGGTCCGCGCCGTCACGGCGGCCGCCTGCTCGGGGCTGAGGTGGATTTGCGCCTGCGAGAAGATGTGCGCGGCGCCCGACGTGTCCAGGGCAAGGTCGCTGGCCAGGAGCTCCAACCCCTCACCCGTGGCCCGCAGCCGGGGAAGGTGAGGTTGCTCCGAACGGCTTGCGGCGACCAGTTGCGAACCTCGGGGAATGCCTGAGATCGCGACGCTCAGCACATCGTGGCAGTCCGGTGACTGCAGTTCGTGCAAGTCGTCCAGCATGAGCACGAACGGATGCGGGCTCGTCCGGAAAGCGGCGGCGAGACGGGGCGCGGCACGTCCCAACGTCGAGACGCCCAGACCGCCCACGTCGGCGATCACCTCGGCCTGGCTCGGCGAGACCCGGGCGAACGCCGACGCCAACAAGGTCAGCAGGAGACGGGGGTCGTCGTCGAATCGGTCGAGCGACACCCACCCAACGGGACGCTCCTCCATCCTGGCCCACTCGGCCAGCAACGTCGTCTTGCCGTAGCCCGCCGGCGCGCTGACGCCCACCACCTGACAGCCGCTCGCCCGAGCCTTCTCGATCACCTCCGAGCGCGCCACGGCGTTCGCGTGAGCCTGCGGGACCGACAGCTTGGCGTCCAGGAGCAGCTCATCGATCGCGCGCGCCGGCCGGGCCAACCCTTGATTCTCCCTCACGGACGAATCCTAGGGTGTCCGCGGCGCCCTACCTGCGACGACGGTGGCGGCCGGACGTGATCGCATCGCCCGGGGACGCGCTGAGCGCCTCGACTATCCGTTGCCCGATTCGGCCGCACACGCCCCAGCACATTCGCCCAGGACAGCACCAGCAGCGTCAGCGGCGACTCTCCGAGCCTGACGCCGGGCCGCCGATCCCTTGGCGGTAGGCCTCGCTGGCGCGATCACGATCGACGGAATCGCGCCAGGTGCCCGCGACGGTGTCGTCGAGGCGGGCCTGCGCTGGCAGCCTTGGTGCGCGCCGTAAGATCGGTGCTCCCGATGAAGGCCAGCAGCTCCCCGATGTGGTCGAGGACCTGGACCGCGGTCGTGGGATCGTTCACCGATGGTGACAGCGCCTTGTTGGCGATGTCGACCATCATCCGGAGCGCGAACGCGGGTTCCTGATCGAAGGTGCGCTCGTCGCCGAGCGCGACTTCCAGCTCCGCCTCGGCGCGGTCATCGAACTACGTGGCGTCGTCGAGCGCGAAGCTCCATGGCGATCGGGATGGCCTCGAGCGCTGGACTGTAGATCGGGTCGGTTGCCTTCGAGCTGATCGACCAAGCCCTCGAGTAGGCGGACGTCGCCCGGTCGGGCTGTTCATCCTGATCAGCGCCGCCACGTTCATCCTCCGCAACTGGTCCTTGACCGGAAAGGGTGGGCGACCGCAAGGGGTGCAGAGGAGTCTGGGTCGCCGTGGTCGATCGTGTTCGGCTCGGTGCTCGACGGGATCCCGGAGGCGATCGTGATCAGGCTGACCGTGCTGCAGCGGGGCGTCCGTGTCGCCCTGCTGGCCGACGCCATGCACAGCGACCTGCCCGATGGCCTGTCCCCATCGAACGGGCTGCGCATCGCCTGACGGCCCCGGCGCGGGTGGTGCAGATGTGGGTGACCGTGATCGTGGTGGGCCGCGGTGAGCGCCGCCCTCGGCGACATCCTGCTCGACCCGGCGAGCGATGCGGCGCCGTCACGCAAGGTTCGTCGCCGGGCGCCATGGTGCCCGAGGCGTATGACGTGCAGGCGGGTCCCACCGGGGCGCTGCTGGCGATCGGGATCGCCAAGTCGCTGACGCTCTCGGCGATCTGTGCGCTGACGTCGATGCCAGCGAATCACATGTTCTTGGTGATGCGCACCTCGACGGATCGATGTTGGCTGGCTCTGACGACACGGATCGTGATCGTTCAACACCGATGGAAGGGGCTGGGGACATGACCGATGTGGCTGCGGAGGTGTTGGCCTCGTTGTCGACGCCGAATCAGGTGGAGAGTCGTCTCGGCCTGTTGGAGTTCACCGATGGCGCGCCCGTGCGCAAGACGGTGGAGACGCTCTACGACCACCTCGACTTCCTGCACGGGGTCAACGCGTTCCTGACGGCCTTCCCGGGTGCGTCGACCCACGCGATGCACCAAGGATTCCGTGAGATCGGTGTCGAGGACAACTCGGTGCTGATCTTCTCGCAGCTGATGGACTCGTCGTCGCGGTTCCTCACCGCCAACGCCGACACGGTCTACTACCTCAGCTTCATCGACCTGTCCGACGGCCCGATGGTCGTCGAGACCCCGCCGACGGCGCTCGGCACCATCGACGACATGTGGTTCCACTGGATCATCGACTTCGGCATGCCCGGCCCCGACCGCGGCGCCGGCGGCAAGTTCGTGCTCGTCGCCGCCCGGCTACGACGGCCCGCTGCCCGAAGGCGGCTTCTACGTCGGCCACTCGCGCACCAACCGCGCCCTGCTGCTCGGCCGCTCGTTCATCCAGAACGACGACCCTGCACCGACCGTGGCGACGATCAAGTCCACGCTCAAGATCTACCCGTACACCCCGGGTGGCCCGGGAACCAGCGTCGCCACCCTCCTGCGAGGGGAGGTGCGGTTCACGCCGCCCGCCGACGTGCCGGCCACGACGTTCGTCGAGGGCACCGGCACGGCGTTCAACACGATCCCGCCCACCGATGCCCGGTTCTTCGAGACCGTCCACGCCCTGTTGCAGGAGGAGCCGGCCGACGCCGGTGACATCGAGATCGTCGGCCACCTCGCCGAGCTCGGCATCGTCAAGGACAAGCCGTTCAACCCCGACGAGCGGATGCGTCGCATCCTCGACGAGGCCGCCGCCGTCGGCAACGCCACCTCGCGGGCATTGATGTTCGACGCGCGCGGCGAGGAGGACGTGTACTGGTATCCGGGCTCGGCGTGGACCAACTTGCTGTTCCAGGGCGGCTACGAGTTCGATCGCCCGATCGCGCAGGTGACGCCGGAGGGCATCAAACCGCACCCGCCGACCGGAACCCGCAAGCACGACCTGCGCACCCTGTTCTTCTACGGCTACACCGGCATCACCCCGGCGATGGCCATGCGCCTCACCGGCATCGGCTCCCAATATCTCGCGGCCTTCATGGACGCCAACAAGGAGTTCCTCGACGGCGCCAAGACGTACACGGTGACCCTTCCCCCGGACATCCCCCAGGCCCGCTTCTGGTCGCTCACCCTGTACGACAACCAGACCCGCTCGATGCTGATCACCCCGCAGCGCTACCCCCGCGCCGGCAGCCAGGCCTATCCGACGCCGGCCGCAGTGGTCGACCCGGACGGCTCCACCACGATCCACGTCGGCCCCGAACAGCCCGCCGACGTGCCCGACGGCAACTGGATGCAGACGGACCCGGACAAGGGGTTCTTCGCTGTCCTCCGCCTCTACAGCCCGCTGCAGCCCTTCTTCGACAAGTCGTGGCAGGTCGGCGAGTTCGAGCCCACCGAAGCAGGAGCAGCCATGACCATCTCCGACACCCCGACGATCAGCAGCGACCTCGGCCCGTTCTCGACACCGGACACCGTCGAGAGCCGGCTCGGCACGCTCGAGTTCACCGACGGCGCCCCTTCCGACGCCACCGCGGCCCTGCTCTACGACCACCTCGACTTCGTCCACGCAGTCGAGGCGTTCCTCGGCGCGCTCCGTGGCGCCTCCATCGCGGCCGTACATCGCGGCCACCTCGCCAACGGCATCGAGGACAACGCGTTCGCGCTGTTCTCCGACCTGATGGACTCGAACTCGCTGTTCCTCACCGCCAACTGCGACACGGTCTACTTCTGGGGGTTCATCGACCTGTCCGACGGACCGATGATCATCGACCTACCCGCCCTCGGCGCCCCCTCCGGGCTCCTCGGCACCATCGACGACATGTGGTTCCGGTGGATCACCGATGTCGGGCTCCCCGGTCCCGACCGCGGCGAAGGCGGCCGCTACCTCATCGTCGGCCCCGGGTACGACGGCCCGCTCCCCGACAGCGGTTACCACGTGTTCCACGCCCGCACCCGCCGCGTGACGCTGATCGGTCGCGCGTTCATGATCGACAACGACCCAGCCATCCCGGTCGAGGCGATCCGCAACGGCGTCAAGGTCCACCGCTACGTGCCCGGCGCGCATGGCACCGCCGTCGGCACCTTCCTGGCCGGACGGGCACCGCTCGGCGCCGCCCGGCCGCTCTCGGAGACCTCGTTCGTCGAAGCATCGGGGACGCCGATCAACACCCTGTTCCCGAACGACTTCAGCTACTGGGAGGTCGTCAACGAACTCGTCCAGCAGGAACCACCGGATGCCGGCGACCCCGAGCTGCTGGGCCTCCTCGCCGCCGTCGGGATCGTCCACGGCAAGCCGTTCGCGCCCGACGCTCGGATGCGCAAGATCCTCGAGGACGCCGCCGTCGTCGGCAACGCCACCGCCCGCACCATCACGTTCGCCGCCCGACCCGACGAAGGCTTCGCCTACTACCCGGACTCGCAATGGCAGAGCGCCCTGTTCGTCGGCGGCTACCAGTTCCTCGACCCACCGCCGCAGGTCACCGCTGACGGTCCCGTCGCCGCCCCGAGCGACGGTGCCCGCAAGCTCAACTCGGCGACCAACTTCTTCTACATGGCGACCGGCATCACCCCGGCGATGTGCATGCGGCTCACCGGCATCGGCTCGCAGTACATCTTCGCCATGCGCGACAGCGCGGGGAGCTATCTCGACGGTGGTCGGAGCTACCGGCTGACGCTGCCGCCCGACATCCCCGAGAGCCGGTTCTGGTCCGTCATCCTGTACGACAACCAGACCCGCTCGATGCTCCAGACCGACCAGCACCTGCCCCGCCTCGGCAGCCAGTCCGGCACCGTTGCGGCCAACCCCGACGGCACGACGGACCTCTACTTCGGGCCGACAGCCCCGGACGGTAAGGAGGCCAACTGGCTGCAGACCGTACCCGGCAAGGGTTGGTGGACCATCCTGCGCCTCTACAACCCGGAACGGGCGTTCTTCGACAAGACCTGGCGACCCGGCGAGATCGAACCGATCTGACCGCATCACCACGCCGGCAACGTCAACGAGCCGCCCGCCGCGGATGACGTCGACGGCGCCTCGAGCGTCTCTGATTGTCCGGCCAAATCCGAATCCCTTGTCAGGTCTTGAGGTCCTGGAGTGCCCGGCCGGTTCGTCCCTCCGGGGCGACGTGGCCAACGACACGAACGCAATTCCGCCCCGGTGGTCGTGTCAAGAGGATCGTTGCAGATGCAACTACGGTATACGGGTGTCAGGCGGTGGCCCGGCCTGGCGCATCGTCGAGCGCCGGCGCCGGCCCGCCCTGCAGCTCGGCGAGGAGCTCGGCGGAGGCATCGAGGTTGTACCGCATCGTCGCCAACTCGGCGCGCAGCTCGGCGTGCCTGCTCGAGGCGTGCTGGGTCCTGCCGTCTTGCTCATGACCAAGTGACCTGTAACGGCAGACGCTTGATGCCGGCGATGAAGTTGCTGCGCAGCCGATCGATCGGCCCGGTGATGCGGACGTCGGCGAGGCGGGGGAGCAGCTCCTCGAACAGGACGCGCACCTCCAGCCGGGCGAGCTGGGCGCCGAGGCAGAGGTGCGGGCTCATCAACCCGAACGCGACATGCGGGTTGGGGGAGCGTTGGATGTCGAACGTGAAGGGCTGGGTGAAGACGTCGTCGTCGTAGTCGGCCGACACGAACCACAGCAGCACCTTGTCGCCGGACGCGATCACCTGGCCGCCGAGCTCGGTGTCGCGGGTCGCGGTGCGGCGGAAGTGCATCGTGACCGAGCCCCACCGCAGGATCTCCTCGACAGCCGAGGAGACCAGCTCGGTGTCACCCCGGCCCGCCGCGTCGCGCAGCTCGGCCAGCGCATCGGGCCGTTCGATCAACGCCTTCATTCCGG
This sequence comes from uncultured Acidimicrobiia bacterium, assembly GCA_963822315.1. GTDB lineage: Bacteria > Actinomycetota > Acidimicrobiia > Acidimicrobiales > Ilumatobacteraceae > JALZMG01. The sequence goes on along the minus strand of CAWGHB010000008.1, from coordinate 20,106 downwards.
CCGTCATCGTGTACCGCGTGGTGTCGTTGCCGGCGGCGACGAGCAGCGTGAAGAAGTTGTTGAACTCGTGCTCGCTGAGGACCTCGCCGTCGACCTTCGGCGCGAGGAGGTCGCTGATGACGTCGTCGGTCGGGTCCTCGCGCCGCCGCCGGGCCTGCTCCTGGGCGTAGCGGAACAGCTCGATGCCGGCCGGGCTACGGAACGGCATCAACCGGAACTCGTCGGTGTCGACGAGCCCGACGGGGTGGGACGTGAACTCGGGGTCGGTGTTCCCGAGCAGCGCGTCACCGCGCCGCGACGAGCCACGGGCCGTCCTCGTCAGGCACGCCGAGCAGGGTGCCGAGCATCCGCATCGGCAGCTGCTTGGCCACGGCTTCGACGAAGTCGAAGGTCGGTCCCGACGCCGACCGCGTCGTCGATGACCCTGCGGGCCAGCGTCCTGATCGCCTGCTCGTAGGCCATCACCTCGCGCCGGCTGAACGGCTTCGAGACGAGGCGCCGGTACGCGGTGTGGACCGGCGGGTCGAGCTCCATCATCGTGCGCCGGGCCTCGGTCTCCTCGGCGTCCATCTCCTCGAGCCGGATGCCCCTGGCGCTCGAGAAGACCTCGACGTCGCGGCTCGCCTTCAGGAGGTCGGCGTGCCGGGTGACGGCCCAGAAGCCGCGCCCGCCGGCGTGGTCCTCGCCCCACCAGCTCACCGGCTGATCGCGCCGCAACCGGAGGAACGTCGCGTGCGGGACGCCGGCGGTGTACGTGTCCGGGTCGGCGATGTCGGCGTCCGCGGGGCCGAGATCGCCATCGGGTGCAGGACCGCTCATCGCGTGTGCCGCGTCATCGCGGCGGCGTGCGCTCGAGGGTCGTGCCGGCCTGCCAGTTCGTGCCGACCTCCTGCCAGTAGCCGCCGATCATCTCGATGGGGGCGAGCCTGGTGAGCTCCTCGACCGGTGACTCGTGGAGGTCGATCGTGGCGTCCCCGGCGTAGCACGGCCCGACCTCGACGTCGTAGCCGCGCATCGTCACCAGCTCGTACAAGGCGTCGGAGCCGTCGCTCTCGATGGCCGGGAACACGCGATGGTGGATCATCGGGTGACCGTTGACGAAACCGGCCGAGGCGGCGGTGCCGGTGATCGTGAACGTGGCGTCGATCAGCCGCCGACCGTACGCCGCGCACGTCGCCCCGAAGCAGCCCCCCGGTGTCAGGCGGGGCCCAGCGACACCGACGTTCACGGGACGGGTCAGGTACAGCTCACCGAGCTTCTTCGGGTAGCCCTGGTGGTAGCCGCGGACCATCGCGAAGTCCTTGTCGACCCAGATGTAGACGCACCGGCTGAACGTCTCGCCACGGTACGAGCAACGGACCACCACGAACGTCTCGAGGTACTGCGAGCGGACGGGATCGAGGAGCTCCTCGAACGTGTCGCTGCAGCTCTGCCAGTCGGCCCAGATCACGGCGACGGCGCCTGGATCGTCGGCGACGGGCGTCAGGGGCGGCGGCAGGAGCTCGGCGACGGCGGCCGGATCGGTGCGGTACTCGATCGTGAGCATCTGACCGCTGTAGTGCCACGGCGGCGGCGGGACCAGCGATGATCGGCCGGTCGCCGAACGTGGGAACATGAAGCCACGGAGGTCGCTCATCGCGGCCGACAACGAACGCTGCCCGAGGCCTCGGCCATGGGCGAACCCTAGTCCCCTCGAGAAGTCGTTTGGATACGAACGAACACGACGCCACCACCACACAGCGCACATCGCACGCCGCACATCCCAACCCGACACACCCCATCACGGACGTCTCCGACGCAGGGCCTGACCCCGGCGCCGGCGAGTCCGAGGACACAGCGCCGCTCGCCCCGCCGCGCAAGCTGCCGCCGGTGGTGCTGGCGATCGACATCGGGGGCACGAAGTTCGCCGCCGGACTGATCTCGATGCGGGGCGAGCTCGTCGATCGCTCCGTCGTGCTCGTCGACCAGAACGTCGGTCCCGAGGCCCACTTCAAGGCGCTGGCCGGGATCGTCGATCAACAGCTCGACGCCGCCGACCGCCACGAGGTGCGCGTGGCCTGCGTCGGCATCGGCTCGGCCGGGCCGATCACGGCCCACTGCGACACCGTCTCGCCGGTCAACCTGCCGGCGTGGCGGGGGTTCCCGCTGCGGTCCCGCGTCGCCGAGATCACCGGTGCCCGTGTCTACGGGGACCTCGACGGCAAGGCGTTGGCCCTCGCCGAGGGCTGGCAGGGAGCGGCCAAGGGGCACGACAACTACTGCGTGCTTACCGTCTCGACCGGCATCGGTGGCGGCATCGTCCTCGACGGCGAGCTCCTCGACGGCGCGTCGGCCAACGCCGGCCACGTCGGACATTTCATCGTCGAGCCGAACGGCCGCCGTTGCGGGTGCGGGGCACGAGGGTGTCTCGAGGCGGAGGCGTCGGGCCTCGCCATCGAGGCGATCACCGGCCGGTCCCCGACCGAGCCGACCTACGAGATCATGCAGCGCACCGGCCGTCTCGTCGGCCGCGGCGTGGCGTCGCTGTGCAACCTGCTGGACCTCGAGCTGGTCGTCGTCGGGGGCGGGGTTGCGCTCGGGTTCGCGGCGACGTTCTTCAACGCCGCCCAGGAGGAGCTGAGCACGCACGCCCGGCTCCCGGCGACCCGTCACGCCCGCATCACGCCGACCCGCCTGGGCGACCGCGGGCCGCTGATCGGCGCCGGCGCCGTCGGCATCCGCGGCATGCGCCGGAACCGCTGACCGGGGCCACCCGCACCTGCCTGGGCGGGTCGGGCGTCACCGTGGCGACGCGGTCGGGCCGTAACGTGACGTCGTGACGAAGATCCGCAGCACCCAGAGCAGCCGCATCGAGGACCGGCGCGGCCAGGGCGGCGGTGGGGGTGGGTTCAGCTTCCCGGGGCTCGGCGGCGGCGGTGGTGGTGGTGGCATCCCGATGAAGGCCGGCGGTGGGATCCTCGGCCTGATCCTGGTCGCCGCGGCGATCTTCCTGCCCCGACTCCTGTCGGGCAACCAGCAGGCCCTGACCGGCACGGGCGTCGGCCCCGACGCCCCGAGCGCCGACGGTGGCGTCGTGCAGTGCACGACCGAGATCGAGCAGGTCGTCTGCGGCGGTGTCGACGACGTGTCCGATTACTGGGTCACGGAGATGCCGACGCGCTTCGAACGCCAGTACGAAGAGGCACCGACGGTCTTCTTCGCGGCGGCCGTCGACACCGGGTGCGGCCAGGCGGACGCGCAGGTCGGGCCGTTCTACTGCCCGGCCGACGCCAAGGTGTACTTCGACCTCGACTTCCTCCAGCAGCTGCAGGCCCAGTTCGGCGCCACCGGCGACCTGGCCGCCCAGTACATCGTCGCGCACGAGTACGGCCACCACGTCCAGAACCTCCTCGGCGTGAGCACCGAGGTCAGCCGCATCCAGCAGGAGGACCCGGCCCAGGCCAACCTCTACTCGGTCGCCTTGGAGCTGCAGGCCGACTGCTTCGCCGGCGCCTGGGCCGCCGATGCCGAGCGTCAGGGCCAGCTCGAGCCGGGCGAGATCAACGAGGCCCTGACCGCGGCCGCCGCGGTGGGCGACGACCGCATCCAGTCACAGGCCGGGATGCGCGTCGACCCCGACACGTTCACCCACGGCACGTCCGAGCAGCGGGTGTCGTGGTTCCGGCGCGGCTTCGAGACCGGCGACCCCCGCCAGTGCAACACGTTCAACGAGCTGACCTGACGTCGTCCCGGCGGGGTCAGCCGCCGAGGCGGCGGTAGAGCCACTCGGCTGGTCCGATCCCGAACCGGCGGTGCCACGTGGAGGCGACGACGATCGCCACCACCCAGCACACGGCCGTCAGGCCGAGCGCGGTGTCGAGCCCGGCCGGGCCCACCCAACCCAGCCAGTCGACGACCAGGTTGAACAGCAGAGCGTGGCCGACGTAGATCGTCAGGCTCATCGCTCCGGCATGGCGCAGCACGACGATCGGCGTAGACCCCGGGTAGCGGTCGGCCAGCCAGCTGATCGCGCCGAAGGCGACGAGCGCGGTCCCCAACGCGCTCGCCGAGTAGAGCACGCCGCGGTCGAACGGGTCGGTGCTGGCGACGGTCGGCCACACCTCACCGCGCCGGAGGAGGCCCGACGTCGCAGTGGCGACGGCGAACATCGTCACGCCGGCCCCCATGGTCACCGGCCGCCACCACGTCGTGTGGAGCACTCGACCGAGCACGATGCCGGCGCAGAAGAACGCCAACCACGGCAGCAGCGGATGGGTGCCGTTGACGAACACGTCGAACAGGACGCCACGCGGTGACCGCGCCGGCGGGTCGAACAGCCACGACGTGTCGTGCCGGTCGCGCCGCGCCTCCACCGCCCACCAGGCGATCCCGGCGCCGGCGAGCGCGGCCGCGGCGCCGGTGACCAGCACCCACCGCGTGCGCCACGTGAACACCACGGCGCCGACGACGAACATCGCGCCGTAGTACACGAGGATCGTCCCCGGCCAGATCATGGCGAACAGGACGCCGAAGCCGTACAGGGCGAGACCACGCCGGACGAGGACCCAGCGGCGATCGGAGACAGCATCCGCCCGGACCGGTGGCGTCCGCACCCGCTCCGTGAACAGCGCCACGCCGACACCGGCGACGAGCACGAACGTCGCCGCGAACCGCGTCGACAACGGACCTTCCCACGGATCGAAGAAGCGGGCGACGGCGCCGTCACCGGTCGCCCCGCCCCGGGCGATGAGGAACGCGTGGTAGTTGACGAACACCACGCCGACGAGGGCCACGGCGCGCACGACGTCCGGTCCTGGCAACCGCTCCCTCGCCACGACCGGCGTCGCCGGCGTCGTGTCGAGGGTGCTCATCGCCAGCGGATCTCGTCGGGGAACGACGTGATCAGTGGCCGCTGGACGTCGACGTGGTCGCGCTCCGCCGGCAAAGCGTCGCCGTCGGGCACGAGCAGCATCGACGTGTGCATGTGCGGTGCCTCGAGCAGGCGCACCCGCCGCCGCGCGAAGTGGAACGGACTGCGGCCGTCGTCCAGCGGCTGCACGCCGTGGGCCGTGCCGGCGCCGACGACGACGAGGTGGCCGTCGACGGGCACGACACCCTGGCGGTAACCGGCATGTTGGCCGGCCGCCACCGGGTGGACGTCGAGCACGTCGGCGTCGAGGTGCAGCGCCGCCTTGTCGCCGTGCCACAGCGCGGTGCCGATGCGGATCCGGAACCGATGGTCGGGCCACGCGTCGCGCAGATCCGCGTACGCCGCGGTCGAGAGGTGGCTGACCCAGACCTCGTCGTCGGCATCGAGCACGCGGAGCCAGGCGCCGATGTCGTCGAGGTGCTCGTCGTCGGTCCCGGCGACCGGTGGGTGGATGCTGAAACCGGCGACCTCCAGGCCGAGGCCACGCACCGCAGCCATGACGCCACCGAGCCCGGCGACGTCGGTGCCGAACCGGCGGACCGGCGAGGCGAGCTTGACGAGCACGCGGCCGCTCCACCCGGCGAGCGCCTTCACGTGGGCGACCGTGCCGACGGTCAGCACGGCGCGGGTGCTGTCGGGTGGCCGCCACGACGGCGCGAGCACCACCGGCGTGATGCCCGCCGGCACGTGGTCGAGCTCGTAGATCGTCCCGACGGCGATGGTGTCGGCGAGCCCGGCGGCGACGTGCGCCAGATCGGCGCGCCCGAAGCCGTAGCCGTTGCCCTTGACCACCGGCACCAGCCCAGGCGAGCGGCGAACGACGTGGTCGATGTTGGCCCGCCACGACTCGCTGTCGACGGTGAGGCGCAACGTCACGTCGGCGACGGTACCGCGGGTCCCCGACGGGTGCCGGGCACGCACTCAGGTCGCGTCGACCGTCCCCGCGGCCCGTCCCGGCCAGCGCGTGAAGCGGGGGGTGATCGCATCGCCGTCGCGCTCGGTCAGGACGCCCTTCCAGACGCCCACGCCGTACGCCAGGTCATCGACGAGGCGCGGGATCCCGCCGCCGAGGAGCGCCGGCACCGCGCAGAGCGCGGCGATCCGCCGGACCCGTGGCGACACGAGCGATCCGGCCGCCAACAGTGGCCACCATGCCCGACGACCGGCCTCGGCCAGCAGCCGACCGGCGTGGAGGTGCCCGGCGCCGGCGAGGCGCAGGGCCTCGACCGTCGGGACTCCGGGCAGCCGCCGGGCGAGGGCGACCGCGGTGCCGGCGGCCACGGCGGCGGCGGCGAGCGGGTGGCCGGCCGCGGCCACGCCCCACACGCCGCCGCTCCACGCGCTGATCCGTGCCGGGGCGAGCGCACCGTCGTGACGGGCGGCCAGCGGCGCCGCCGACGAGCCGTACGCGACCCGCTGGGCGAGCAGTCCCCGCCAGGTGCCGCGGGGTCGGTGGTGGACGACCGATGCCGGTTCGTAGCGGCAGCGCCAGCCCGCTTCGACGAGGCGCCACACGGCATCGACGTCCTCGCCGAGTCGCAGGCGGCGATCGAAGCCGCCGATCGCCCGCAGTGCATCGGTCCGCACGACGAGGGCTGCCGCCGGCACGTAGCTCAACCGCGTCCCGGGCGCGATCCGGCCGGGTTGCGGCCCGAGATCGAGGGGTGAGTGCCCCTGCTCGTACGACGCCACCGGCCCGGCGCCCGGTGCGCTGGCCACGCGTGGGGCGACGAGGCCCACGCGATCGTCGCTGAACTGGGCGAGCAACGGCTCGAGCCAGCCCGGCGCGAGCCGCACGTCCGTGTCGACGAACGCGACCAGCGCTGTCGTGGTCGCCCCCAGCCCGGCGTTGCGGGCGACCGCCGGGCCGGCGTTCGTGCGCAGCCGCAGGACCTGGGCGCCGGTCACGGTGCCGACCGGGGGATCCGAGGCGTCGTCGACGGCGATCACGGCGGCCACGCCGAGGCAACAGCGCACGATCTCGGCCAGCGCCGTCTCGCCGAGGACGAACGCCGGCACGACCACGGTGACGTCGGCGAGCACGAACGGCGACGTCGTCGGGTGGGGGTGGATGGCGCCGGCATCCACGAGGCGGTCCACCAGCCGGTCGGTGGCGACGTCGTCGCCGGCCGCGATGCGCTCGTAGGACCGAGCGCCGGCGGCGGTCAGGCGGAACAGGCGCAGCGGCGATCCGCCGATCACGACGTCGCTACCGGCCGGCCGCCGCGTCGTGGGATCGAGGGAGTACCCCGTCATCGGCCGCTCCTGATCCACGCGTCGACGGCGGCGACGAGGTCGTCGGCGAGCGACGCGAACAGCGCCGCGCCGGTGCCCGCGTCGGCATGGGTCGGATCGCCGAGGATGCCATTGGACGAGACGCCGCGGACGCCCGACGCCCGCAGGGCGCCGGCGAGCTGGGCCAGCGGTGCCGTCGCCCCGATCTCCGCCTGTTCGACGCGCACGAGGTCGGGACGAAGGAACAGGAGCAGCGACGTCTCGACGTGACCGGCGTGGGCATCGGCGTCGTCGCCGTCGACGCGCGGCCACCACGCCAGCGTGCGCCGGCCGTCGTGGGCCAACGTCGCCGTTGCTCGATCGACGGCGTCCCGGTTCCCGCCGTGGCCGTTCACGAGGATGACGCCATCGGCCCAGTCGGCCGAGCGGACGAGCTCGACGATCACCGCCGCGGTGGTCTCGGTCCCGATGGACAGCGTGCCGGGGAAGCCGGTGTGCTCGCCGCTGGCCGTGATGCCGAGCGTCGGGGTGATCACGATCGATGGGCGTCGGTCGGCGAGGTGCTCCGCCAGCGCATCGGCGATGATGGTGTCGGTGGCCAACGGCAGATGTGGTCCGTGCTGCTCGCAAGAGCCGATCGGCACGCAGAGCACAGGTCGTCCCACGTCGGACCACGTCGTCTCGCTGAGGCGCACGTGCCGAACGTAACCCGTCGGTCGTGGAGCGCCCCCCAGCGGTGCGCACCGGGCCGCTGCGTCGAGTTGGAGGACGTGATGGTAGGCAAGTCGTCGTACGAACCGGGGACGCCGTCGTGGGTCGACCTCGGCTCGCCGGACCCCGTCGCGTCGGCCGCGTTCTACGGCGGATTGCTCGGCTGGGAGGTGGTCGAGGGTCCTCCCGAGGCCGGCGGGTACCGCACGTGCCTGCTGCGCGGCGCGCCGGTCGCCGCGATCAGCCCACAGTTCGTGCCCGGTCGCCCACCGGCGTGGCTCACCTACGTCACCGTCGCCGACGCCGACGCCGTCGCCGGCACCGTGATCCAGCACGGCGGCACGATCGGCATGGAGCCGTTCGACGTGCTCACCGCGGGTCGGATGGCGCTGATCGTCGATCCGGGAGGCGCGACGCTGGCCGTGTGGCAGGCCGGCGACCACATCGGCGCCGGCCTCGTCAACGAGCCCGGTGCGCTGTGCTGGAACGAGCTGTTCACCCCTGATCCCGTCACCGCCATGGCGTTCTACGGCCCCCTCTTCGGGTGGGAGTTGGCGCCGATGCCGCTCGGCGACTCCGACACGTACACGGTACTGATGTCGGGCGATCGGGCGATCGGCGGCGTCGTCCCGAGCGAAGGCCCGCCGACGTGGCGGGTGACGTTCGCGGTCGAGGACTGCGACGTCACCGCCGCCGCCGCGCTGTCCCTCGGTGGCGCCGTCACGATGGCCCCCGAGGACGTCCCCGACATCGGACGGTTCGCCATGCTCACCGACCCCCACGGCGCCCCCTTCGGGGTGCTGGCCAGCGACTGGTGAGCCGAGCGATCCTCGAGCGAGCGAACGAGGTAGCTCGGTGAGCCGAGCGATCCTCGAGCGAGCGAACGAAGTAGCTCGGTGAGCCGAGCGAGTCCTCGAGCGAGCGAACGAAGTGGCCCGGTGAGCCGAGGGGCGGATCGTCGACGATCAGGTCGCGACGAACGCCCTGACCACTTCCGGCCAGGTGGCGATGGATGCCAGGTCCCCGGCGATGTGCAGCTCGGCGGCGGGCAGCACGGCGGCCAGACGCTCGGCAGTCACCGTCGGGTGGGCCTCGTCGCCGGTCCACGCGAGGACCAGCGACGGCTGGCCGACGGTGGCGATGTCGTCGAGCGGCGGGAGGTCGGATGCAGCGGCGCCGCGCAAGATCGACGGCAGCCGGGCGGCGTCGGATCGGAGCATGAGCTCGAGGTCGGCGTCCCGCCGGCGAGGTCCCTCGTCGCCGAACGCGCCGACGGGTGGTTGCGTGCGCATCTTCTCCACGAGGTCGGCGAGGCCGGTGTCCTCGATGATGTGCGCACCCGCGAGGTACTTGTCGCGCTGTGCCGGGCGGGTGTCCCACGCCGTCGGCGGGATGGCCAGCACGAGGCGGTCGACCCGTCGCGGGGCGGCCAGCGCCGTGAACAGGGCGGTCGCGCAGCCCATCGATGCCCCGCCGACGACACCGTGGTCGACGTCGACGGCGTCCATGACGGCGAGCAGGTCCTCGGCCAGGCGCGGCCACTCGTACCCCGCTGGGTCGTCGACACCCGCCGACTCGCCGTGGCCGCGGGCGTCGTAGCGGATCAGCCGCACGCGTGGCGCATCGCCGAACGCGAACAGACCCGCGGCGTCCTCGTGACGACGGCTTCCGGTCAGGCCGTGGGCCCAGACGAACGGCACGCCGCCGCCGCCCGGGTCCTCGACCCGCAGCGTCGCGCCGGCCACGGCGACGTCGATCTCGATGCCGCCGTCCACGCGGTCGTCGTGCGTGCTGCGAGCCACCGCCCCGAGCTTGTCAGCAGTCGCTACCGTCGGCCGACATGAGCGAGCTCTCGACGGTCGCCCCGGCATTCGTGGCGATGGCCCATCGCATCGTGTGGTGCTCGGCGGCGACGGTGGCCGCCGACGGTCGTCCCCGCAGCCGCGTCCTGCACCCGATCTGGGAGTGGGACGGCGCCGCGCTGCGGGGCTGGATCGCCACCTCACCGCTGTCACCGAAGGCATCCGACCTCCGGGCGCTGCCAGCCATGTCGCTGAACTACTGGGCACCGAACCACGACACGTGCTCGGCCGAGTGCGACGCGGAGTTCGAGACCGACCTCGACGCCGTCGCCGCCGGCTGGCAGCGCTTCGCCGACGGTCCCGAGCCGGTCGGCTACGACCCGGCGATCATCCCGGGCTGGGACAGCCCGAGCTCGCCGCGCTTCGGGATCCTGCGTCTCACGCCGCACCGGTTGCGGGTGATGCCCGGCACCATGATGACGGCCGGGACCGGGACGATGCTGACCTGGCACGACTGACGCCGGCGTCGGTTCCCGACCGACCAGCACCGGCGCCGCCGCTACCGTCGACACGGGCCCGGGTGGCGGAACTGGCAGACGCGGGGGGCTTAAACCCCCCTGGTGGCAACACCATGCGGGTTCGATCCCCGCCCCGGGCACGCTCTGAGCTGGTACGATGCGCAGACACAACTGTTGCGAGCGCAGGTAGATGACCTCATGTGCACAGAATGTGCACACGGCATGCGCCTGACCTAGTGTTCCGACGTGGCTCGGGGGTCGGTCTTTCGGAGAAGCGGCGGCTGGGCGTTTCGTGTCGACGCTGGCTTCCACGGCGACTCGGGCAAGCGCCGACAGGTGCTGCGGCAGGGGTTCGCCACCAAGCGGGCCGCTGAGGCGGCGCTGGCCGAGATGGTCGGCGATGCAACACGTGGGATGGCCGTGTCGTCGTCGACGATGAAGCTCGGTGCGTACCTCGACGAGTGGTTCGTCACGGCGAAGCAGTCGCTGCGGGCGACCACGGCGCACGGCTACCAGCAGGCGATCGTCCGGCTGCAGCGGCACCTCGGCCCGTACCGGCTGCAGGCGTTGACCCCGATGCAGGTGCAGCGCTGCTACACCGAGCTGCTCCAGTCCGGCTCGCGCAGTGGCGGCCCGCTGGCGCCCGCCACCGTCCACAAGGCACACGAGGTCCTGCGCCGAGCGCTCGGCGACGCCGAGCGCATGGGCCTGGTGTCGCGCAACGTGGCCGCAGCCGTGCGCCCACCGACAGCCGGCAAGCCCGAGCTCACGACCTGGTCGTCGGAGGACCTCCGCGATTTCCTCATCGCGATCGAGGGTCACCCGCTCGAGATGGGGTTCCGCCTGCTTGCGGCGACGGGACTGCGCCGCGGGGAGGTGCTCGGCTTGCGCTGGCGCGACGTCGACTTCGACCTGGCCCAGCTCTCGATCGCCAACACGATCACCGAGGTCGGCTCGGTCGACATCATGGGCCCGCCCAAGACGGCGAAGAGCCGCCGCATGGTCTACCTCGACCGGCGAACGCTGGCCACGTTGCGCGAGCACCGCCAACGCCAGCGCCAACAACGCCTCGCCGCCGGCCCGGCGTGGGACAGCGCGCACGACTGGGTGCTCACCGACGCGCTCGGCGGCTACATCCGACCGCAGTCGATGTCGTACGAGTGGCGGCTGCTGATGGAACAGCTCGACCTGCCGACGATCCGCTTGCACGACCTTCGCCACACCCATGCGACGTTGGCCCTCAAGGCGGGTGTCCATCCCAAGGTGGTCTCCGAGCGCCTCGGCCACGCCACCGTCGGCATCACCCTCGACCTGTACTCACACGTGGCGCCGTCATTGGCCAAGGACGCCGCCGAGCAGATCATGAGCTCGACCTACGGCGACGACGGTCTGGGCCTGGCATGACACACCGTGGAGGGCAGCCCACACGGCGTCCACCGGCGCTCACGGCCCGCCATCGCGCCTGGTCGCAGGGCCAATCGCCGGGCGCCGTTGGAGTCGGCTACCCGCCCCGATTACTGGGCGGAGGAGAAGCGCCGGTTCGTCGGGCGCCTTGGAGCTCCAGCAGTTCGGGCAGACCTTCGCGATCCTTGTCTCGGCCGGCGAACTGCTTGGATTCGATGATGTCGTCCAGCGCGGCGAGCAGCACCGTGACCGTCCCGACCTCGTAGCGGACCGCCCGACCCAGCAGGTCGGCGTACTGGTGACGTCCACCGTCGCGGTCCCGGAGCTCCACGAGCAGATCCAGCGGACCGGCGTCGGTCATCCACGTCGATGACCCGAACGCCGCCAGGGTCTCCGCGTCGAGCTGGACGGGCAACTGGCGTGCTTCTTCATCCGTCATCCCGCCAACTCGCAACCGAGCGTTGAGATGACGCAGCGCCACCGCGAGCCGTTCGAGATTGATCGCGGTGGTGTTCGGCACGCAGTCCACGTCCATCGTTCGGCGCTGCGCGCCGTGAGCGCGTGCGGCCAGGCCTCCGACGAGGAGGTATTCGACGCCGCCAGCGTCGAGCTCTGCGAGGATGCGGTCCGGATCAAACGTGTCGTCGGACTCGAGGGTCACGCCGAGGCTGCGTCCGCCCGCCGGGCATTGATCTCATCGAGGAACGCTCGCACCTTGTCCGGCGTGTCAAGCCGGCGCCCGTCCCGGGAGATCGGAACGTCATCGTCCGTCGGAGGGCGATCACCTGCGAGGTCACGGGCGCTGGCGACTTGGCCCACCACCTCGGTGCTCACGACTCAAGTGTACGCCCGGCTCGGTGCCAGCCATCCGACGATCCACAGCCAGACGTCGACCGGAGCGTTCTCGGGCAGTCCGAACGGCCCCAGCCCGGCCCTTGCGCACGCTGAGGCGGCGGACTTCTCGAACACGACCGAGCGGTTCGGCCGACGTTCATCTTGGGTCTTCACGATCACGAGCGTCGGGGAGCGCCGATCGTCCACCAGTCCGGCTCGTCGCCCTGCTCTCGCCGGTACGCCAGGGCGCTGGCAGCTTGCAGCCACTGCCCGCCGCTCGAGCCGCAGAACTTCCAGAGCTCGTTGGCGGCCCGCTTGTAGTGGTGGATGAGGTCGTCGAGCTCGAACTCATCGATGGTTCCGGCGTCGAGCTGATCGAAGCCAGTTCGCACGCGCTCGAGTAGCGCTCGCAGCTCGGCCCGGTGGTACGCGGCGATCAGCTCACGCGCGGCCTGACGAGCCGCCTTGTCGGCGCCACGATCCCCTGCACCATTGGGCTCGGCCATCGTCGCAACCTAGAGCGGCGACGACGTCGCACAGATCGACGGTGCTGCCTGCGACGGGACACCGGATCAGCGCAGCGCTCGGCTGGGGAGAAGTTCGTCGTCGTGATCGGGCACGACAGAGTGAGCGCGGAGGTGGCGGTGAGTGTGATGCCCCGAGCTCTCGCCGCTGGGCGACCGAGGACTGCTCGCGTCGAGTACGCGCTGACGAACGTCGGCGGCTCCGACCACTTCGCCTTCATCTCGCCCAGCGGCCCGTCTCCGACGAACCGCCGCTCTGGTCTGCCGATCCGAGGATCACGGAAGCTTGGCCTTGTCGAGCATCGCGATGAGGGTCGGCCGCCGCCGGTGCTGCTCCCGCAGCAGCGCCATCCGGGCGTCGAAGTCAGCGGCGATGCCGGCTGCGGTGGCAGCGGCCCGGGCTGCCTTGAGGTGCTTCACGCCGGTGCGGTAGGCGTTCTTGTTGGCGTCGACGAGCGCCGCGTCGGCGAGCTGCAGATAGACGTCGAGGGCGTCGGCCGGGTGGTCGGGCTGGCGGGCGTCGGCGAGGCGCTCCCACTGCCGGGCGTCGAGGTGCCATTGGGGGTTGGCGTCGGCCGCCGCCCAGGCGGTCGCCGTGTCGCCGTCGTCGAGCAGTGCGTCGACGAACCCGGTCGGGGATCGTTGCTCGAGGACGGAACGGGCGGCCGCACGTTCGGTGTCCCACCGGCCGAGCTGCTCGGCGGCCGTCCGTAGCTGCCGGTAGGTCGTCGACGATGGCATCCGCTCGTGCTGGTGCAGCCGCAGCTCGAACACACCCTCGAGCATCGGCACGGTCGGCGAGGAGGCCGGCGGCGAGGTCGTACAGCTTGGCGACCTGCCACCCGGTCGTCTCCACGATCCCTCGGCGGGCCCATTCGAGGGCGGCGTCGGGATCGTCGAGCTCGAGCATCGCCTCGGCCACCCGTTGGAACTGGTAGGCGTTGGACAGGTCCTGGCCGAGCAGGGCCACGAGCGTGTCGACGTCGCGGTCGAGGATCGCCAACCGCTGCGTCGCGAAGTCGACGGCGTACGGCCGACGAGCGGGCTCGGCGTCGTCCGCCTTGTCGGCTCGCTTGGTCACCTCGCGGCGGTAGGTGGCGAGTCCGTCGTCGCCGAGCGCGGCGCGGTAGCGGACGGGGTCGACGTTGAAGAAGTCCTGGTCCTCGAACGTGAAGCGCACCATCCACTTCGCCAGGGCGACCGGGTCGGCGACGCCGGCGTCGCACACCTCGGCGTGGACCTGGAGGAGCTCGTGGGCGAGCGAGCCGATCTCGCCGTTCGAGTCGTCGGCGGTGAGCAGCACCTTGACGAGGTGGCCGATCCCGCGCTCGATCAGCGCCACGAGCTCCTTGGACTGCTGCCGTTCGGCTTCCTGGCGCAACGCGTCCACGACCGGCGCGGCGTCGGCGGCCCAGCGCGACGACGCCCAGTAGTCGAGGAACCGGCGCGTGCGCAGGCTGGCGTCGACGGCCTGGCGGAGCACCTGCAGCCGGTCGCCGTCGTCCGCAGCGGCGAGCCGCACGGCCCGGGCGACGTCATCGTGCTCGAGTGCCGCCCGTACCAACAGGTCGGCGACGTCGTCGGGGTCGAGCCCGGCGATCATCGCCGCAAGCTTCTCGTCGTCGGGAGGGCCCGCCATCAGGTCCGGACCTCCTTGCTCGTGTGCCGGCGATGACGTCGATCGGGCAACGCGGTCCGGCGGCCGCGGCCAACATGGCATGGACGGTGAACGCGGTCGTTGACCGAACACCACTCCGCAGGGCTCAGCAGCTCCATCAGGCGGCGGGGCGAGGATCGCGAGTCCGGCGGCGTTCGCAGCGTCTGCGAGCTCACCTTGTAGGTGGCGATCTCGTCGGTGCCGAGTCGTATCGCGACGGCGAGGGGGATGGCGTCGTTCGACCTCAGCGGGGCGTGCGTTCCGGCGGCGAGCATGTCTCCACGGGTGAGGTCGACGACGTTCATCGTGTTCAGCACGGCGTGAATGGCGGCGAGGGGGATCTCCTGCGGGTGGCGGCCGGAGGCGCAGTGCAGTTCGGTGTGCAGGAGCCACGACGCGACGAAGCGTCGATCCGACGCAAGCGCGTCGGCCAGTGCGCGTGATTCGGGTTCGTCGACGATCAGCCTCATGGCGGCCAGGTGTCGACGCACGACGGCCTCACCGGCGTCCTCGGGCTTCGGCGACGATCTCGGCCGTCGTCCTCGATGATCGTGAGCGTTCGATCGATCGCAGCTGCGACGGGGGATCAACGGCCTCGCGGAGCTGCCCGCTGACCGCCAGCAGCGTGAGCGCGTCATTGGGTGGTGGGCTGATCACGGCCGCCGGTTGCCCGTTGTTCGTGACGAGGATCGTCTCGCCGCCAGCGACTCGGCGGAGCACGTCCGCGCTCTCGTTGCGCATCTGGCGGTGCGTGATCTCTTCCACGTCGCACAGCGAAGCACAACTGGCGGTTCCCGAGTCTTGGAGGGCCGTCGGCCGAACGTCGCCACGGTTCGGAACGTCGCGGAGCGTGATCGTCCAGAGCCCGGCTCGTCGCCCTGGCGTCGCATGCATGCCAGGGCGCCGGTGAATCTGGGTCTGCCGATCCACGATCAGGGGAGCTCGGCCTGGTCGAGCATCGCGATGACGGTGGGACGCCGGCGGTGTTGCTCGCGGAGCATCGTCCTCCGGGCGTCGACGTCATCGCCGACACCGGCTGCGGCGGCGGCCCGTCGAGCTGCTTCTTGAGGTGCTCGGTGTGGTGCCGCCCGTCCCGACAGGTCGGTGACGTCGTCGGGATCGAGCTCGGCGATGATCATTGCCAACGTCTCGTCGTCGGAGGGGCCAGCGATCAGGGACGGACCTCGTTCGTCATGCGCCGGTGATGACTTCGATCGGGCAACGCGGCCCGGGGGCTGCGGCCAACTTGGCGTCGACGGTGAGCAGTGAACAGGCGAGGGTCTCGGCGAGCGCCACGTACATGGCGTCGTACGCGGTCACGTTGGCGCGCAGTTCATAGGCGCGGTCGAGCATCGGCAACGCGGGGAACCGTTGCAGTGGCAGCGCGGCCAGGATCGCGACCGCGTCGCCGAATCGGCGATCGTCGAGGTCACCGGCCAACCAGCGTTTGCGCAGCACGGCGACGGTCTCGACGTCGGCGAGATCCGGCGCAGCGATGTCCGCCTCGCTGGCGATCCGTCGCCGAGCGGCGTCGCCATCGAGGTGGTCGTCCCCGACGACGTTCGCGAGGACCGACGCGTCGACGACGATCACGATGCAGGTCGCTCGGCGCGGAGATCTTCGACGGCGGTTGCGAATCCGACTCGTCCGCCGGACAGACGTCCGGCAGCAGCGAGGACCTCGTTCAGGGTCGGGCGACCCGCCAGCTTCGTCAGCTCGGCGAGCAGGTACTGCTGCAGTGACTGCCCGGCCGACGCCGCATGCTGTTGCAGCGATGCGTGGACCTCGTCGGGAAGATCTCGCACCAACACGTTCGGCATGCTTGCATTCTGATAGCTGGTTCGCCCGACGTCAACCGCCCGCACCTCGGCATGAGCACCGTCGCCACCGATCTACCGGGCGCGGACAGGTGCAGCCGCGAACGTCGCCGAGGTCGGGTCGACGTGGGTCGGGACGACAGCCCTCGTCAGCTCGTTCACGAAGTGATCCGCTGCGTCGGGTGCGCGCCAGTCGGTCGATCGGAGCGCCTTGGTGGCTGCCGCCGCCCACGAGCTCGGCGGCAGTCCTGCGAGGACCGCGACCACCGTGTCGGCCCGCTCGCCCATGGCGACGCAGACAGGTTCGGGCAGCCGCCGGCTCGTGGCGTGCCACCACCTCGTCGCCTTCTCGCGGGTGAGGTCGTGGCGCCGGGTCGACGCCCTGTCTTGCTGGCCCTCGGCCCAGCGCCGTCGGACGGTCGTCGCCGAGGTCTCGCCGTCCGGGTTGCGGACGACGGCGTCGGCGAACGCGCTCAGCCCGCTGCGGTGGCCGAGTTGCAGCTCGTCGTGGTCGTGGCCGTCGGTCACGACATGGGCGTGGTTGCGCAGCCGCCCACGCGTCATGCCGACGTAGAGCGACGCCGAGTCGGTGCGCGGCGTGACGACGGTGTGCCCGGCGTCGACGGTCCGGCCCTGGGCGCCGGCGATGGTCGTCGCGTAGGCCAGCACAGTGTGCTTGCCCAGGTACTCCCGTGTCAGCTGGACGGTGGCGGCGCGGGAGCCGGCGTGGACAGCGGTGACCGTGCCGTCGTCGCGTCGGCCGACGACGGTCCACACGTCGCGGTTGAGCACTCGTCGATGGTCGCTCGTGGCCAGCTCGGACGTGTTGAGCCGGGTCTGGACCTGGTCGCCGACGTGGATGGGGTTGCCGTCGGCACCCGTGGCGAGCCGCTCGCCGAGGCGGTCCGCCGTCATGAGGTGCTCCTGGCAGCGCGCCGCCACGTCGGCGGCGTCGTGGTTGGTGTCGGTGACGACGAGCGTGTCGAGCCCGGTCCGATGGTCCTCGAACCACGCGGCGGCGGCATCGGCGTGGGCGTGGTCGCTCGTGGTCTCGACGATCCGCTCGTGCTCGAAGTAGTTGATCGAGGTCGTCTGGTCGCGTGCCTGGAGCTCGATGCTGGCGCGGCGTTCCCAGGGCTCGCGGAACCGGCGGACGGTGGTGAGGCGGCGGGCCGACGGGAGCTCGGCGAGGTCGCGCAGCAGTCCACCTGCCTCCGGCGAACCCATCTGGGCGTAGTCGCCGACGAGCCCGACGCGACAACCCTTGGCCGCTCGCGGCCCGGGTGAGCTGTTGCAGCGTGAGGGTCGGCACCATCGAGGCCTCGTCGACGAGCACGAGCCCGGCAGACGGCAGGGCGGCGGTCCTGTGTTGCCAGCTGGCGATCGTCGTCGCGGGGATCCCGGTCTCCTCGGTCACTACCCGGGCGGCGGCAGCCGACAGGGTCAGCACCCGCACCTCGCGTCCGGCAGCGCGGTAGGACGCGGCGACGGACTGCAGCATCGACGTCTTGCCGGCGCCGGCCGGCCCGACGATCGTCGTCAGCTGATGGGGGAGCGCGGTGAGCGCCTCGACTGCGAGCGCCTGGTCCTCGCCGAGGCGCTCGTCAGGTCGGGGGGCGATCACCCAGTCGGCTCGGGTGCGGGCGGTCGTGATGATCTCGTGCTCGGCGTCGAGGATCCGCTGCGAGCTGTACCGAGTGGCGTCGAGCTCGGCGTAGCGCGGGTCGGCGTCGGGCTCGAGGCACACGCACTCGCCGACGATCTGCTCGGTCACGAGCTCGATCGACTCGCGGGTGGGGGCGTCGATGCGCTTGGCCACCTCGGCGTAGACGTGGGTTCGGTTCCACCACGACCGCTGGTGCTCGAGCGCGGCGACGACCTGACGGCGCAGCTCCGAATCGTCGGCGGCGAGTCGCCCGCCGGTCGTCGCGTCCGACGGGGCAGCGCCGACGCAGCCGGCGATCGCCGTCTGCTGGTCGGCGGCGAGCTCGCTGCGCCAGACGGTGTGGAGGTCGGGCACGCCACCGGCCTTCGGCAGCCGTGACTCGACGGTCGCCCGGTCCTTCATCGCCGCGACCTCGTCGTGGGTCGGGCTGCGGCCGTTGACGACGCGGAACTCCTCGAGCAGCGGGCCGTAGGCGTCGAGGATCTGGTGGCGGCGCGACGACCATCGGGAAAGGACCTCGTCGGGGATGCCGCGGATCTCCCGCATGGGCAGCCGAGCGTCCGGGTCGGGCGTGACCCAGCCGACGCCGAGTCGGGCGGTGAGCTCGCGTTCCAGCACGGCGCCGTAGAGCGCGCCGGCGGCGTGGGCGTGGCGGTAGATCGCCTTGGAGTCGACGGTGCGCCACACGCCGTCGCTGCCGTGGACGCGGTTGAGGATGGCGCAGTGGGTGTGCAGCTGGGGGTCGCCGACGCGGGCTCCGGGATCGGTCGAGCGGGCGGTGCGGTGGCGGAACTTGGCGACGATGAACCCGTTCGAGTCGATCCGTCGGAGGCCGCCGGCGCCGGTGCGGGTGTGACCGGCGTTGTCCTCGAGGTAGCCGAGAGCGTCGTCGACGGCGGCGTCGTGGGCGTCGAGGACGGCCTGGCGGACGATCTCGGACGGGTGCGCCGCCCACAGCGCCGACACGGACTTCGACGGCGAGAACGTGACGTCGAGCGCGGCGAGCGGTTCCGAGACGTGCTCGCGAGGCGTCCCGGCGTTGACGACCCGCGCCGACACCTTCCGGCCGAGCACGACCTCGGCGCCACCCGCCGTGCGGGGATCGACGAACCGCCCGTACAGGGCGTCCATGTCACTCACGTCGACCACCCCGGCGAGCCCGAGCTCGGCGGACCCCGACCCCGCCCACACGCCCGGCGCCTCACCGCGCCCGGCGTAGTAGTCGTGCTTCGACGTGGCGACCTCGTCGGCGAGGTACCGGTAGCCGGTGCCGGCGGTGATCCGTCCGACGGAGGCGACCATGGGCGCACGATGCGCACGTGGCCGCCGCGCGGTCCAGCGATCCGGGGCACTTTGTAGTGCCAGGGTGTGAAGATCGGACCGCCAGGACTGGGCGGACGGGATGGACGAAACGAGCGACGCGCCGCCGCTGTGGGGCCTGAGCCAGATCACGCCGCGCGGGTCGCTCCAGGCAATGGAGCGCACGCTGATCAGCGAGCGGAGAAGTCCATGACGGCGACGTCGAGCGTCGCGGACGGCCGATCGCGACCTCTTGCTCCGCCGCCCCGATGTCTCCGCCAGATCGACGAGATCGAACAAGATTCGTCGCTCTCGGCCTGCCCAGAGCCCGCTCGATCGCGGCCTGAGGTGCTCACCCGACCTTGGCCTGGCACGACTTGTTCGACCCGGCTGCCACCCGCACCTGGCCCGCTCGGGCCCATCGCTGTGACGGCGCACCCTCGTTGGCGAGCTCTCGGGCGTGGGCGTCGCTGAAGTGCTGGGTGCTGCTCTCCCGGCTTCGGACCTGGACTGCCGGCCGCCCCGAGCGCTCCAGGACTAACGACGACTACGCGTGTCTATGTCAGACGTAGTCGCCTCTCGTGCGCGCTCGACCTGCTCGGGAGGCCCGATGGCGGCGCCGAGCATCGACCCGTCGAGGTTGACCTCGGTCCGTACCCAAATGCCGGCTGACCTGGTGCCAGGCAACCTCCTAGGGCTATTGGCAAAGCTGACCGGTTGGGTCGGAAAT
>CAWGHB010000007.1:0-67654 GCA_963822315.1 uncultured Acidimicrobiia bacterium | reverse complement strand
CCCGTCGTCGAGTCGATCGTCGCCGACCTCGTGGCGACCGAGGCGTTCCAGGGTGTGTTCCACGCCGGCGTGCGCGAGTTGCACTCGGCCATCGTCCACGGTCGGCGCAGCCGGCTGATGGTGAACGTCGACGACACCGCGCAGCTCGTGCGCGACGGTCTCACCGCGGTGAACCCGGAGCTGGCGGCCGCGCTGCCCGATGGCGTCCTGACCGTCGCCGTCGGGGTCTCCCAGAGCACGCCCGTCGACACCACGATGCGCATCGCCTCACTCGCCGGCTGGTTGGCGATCCCGTTCGCCGTCGGCGCGCTGGCGTGCTTCACCGTGGCCGTGCGCCGGGCGCGAGACGAGCGGCGGGCGTTCGAAGCGATCGGGCTCGGCCTCATCGTCACCGGCGTGGCCCACTTCGCCCTGCTGTCAGTCGGCGTCAACCTCGCCTCCAGCCTCGGGGACGACATCCGCGAGCGCACCGCGCTCCGCGCCGTGTTCTGGAGCGTCACGCACCTCCTCAACGTGCAGGCCAAGGTCGTCATCACGATCGGCGCCGTGCTCGCCGTCGCGGCGGCGCAGGCCGGCACCGGTCAGATCCGGACCCGGCTCGCCGTGCTCCGCGATCGCATCGGCTCGTTGCTCGCGATGCCGGTGTGGCGGGCGGGGGCCTGCCTGGCGGCGATCGCCGCCGGGTTCTTCGCCATGCGCTGGCCGGAGGCGACGACCTCGATCGTGGTCCGCGTCGTCGCGTTCCTCGCGTTCCTCGCCGGTGCCATCGGGCTGCTCGACGTGCTCGGTTCGGTGGACTGGGGCCACGACGGCGCAGCGCGCTTCCAGCGATCCGGACGGCGGCTGGCGATCGGCGTGACCGCGGCGATCTCCGTCACCAGCGCCGCGATGCTGTTCGGCGGCCTCGCCTTCGTCAAGGCGTTGCAGGCGCCGGACGTGGCCCACGCGGCGATGGCCGAGGCCGGCTGCAACGGGCACGTCGAGCTCTGCCAGCGGCGCCTGGACGAGGTCGTCCTCGCGGGCACCCACAACTCGATGGCTGCCAGCTCGCAGCACGGGGTCTTCTTCGGTCGCCAGCAGGGCGGCATCGGTGCCCAGCTGGCGAGCGGCGTGCGGGCGTTCCTGCTCGACCTCCACTACGGCGCTCGCATGCAGGACGTCGTCCGGACCGACTTCCGCAGCGAGGCGGAGGAGGAGCTGGCGAAGGCCACCCTGTCGGCGGACGAACGCGCCGCCACCGAGGGCTTCCTCGCCGTGCTCGGCGGCGTGCCCCCGGACGCCGAGCGCACGGTCTACCTGTGCCACCTCTACTGCGAACTCGGGGCCACGCCGGCCGTCGACGCGTTCCGCGTCCTCCACGACTTCCTGCGCGAGAACCCCAACCAGGTCGTCGTGCTCGTGCTCGAGGACTTCGTCGAGCCGGCGGACGCCGTCGCGGTGCTGGAGCGCAGCGGGCTGGCCGGGCACGCCTTGGCGTGGCGACCGGGCCAGCCCCTGCCCACGCTGGGCGAGATGATCGGCCGGGGTGACAACGTGCTCGTCCTCGTCGAGAACGAGGGTGGCGCCGAGCCGTGGTACATCCCGGCCTACGACATGCTCCAGGACACGCCGTACGGGATCGCCGACCGGCGTGACTTCTCGTGCGACCTCGGGCGCGGCGTCGCGAAGAACCCGCTCTTCATGATCAACCACTGGATCACCGTCGATCCACCGAGCCGGACCGTGGCCGCCGAGGTCAACGGGCGTGCCGTGCTGCTCGCACGTGCCGAGGAGTGCGCGTCCCGCCGGGGCCGGGTCCCCAACATCCTCGCCGTCGACTTCTACGCCGACGGCGACCTGTTCGAC
This sequence comes from uncultured Acidimicrobiia bacterium, assembly GCA_963822315.1. Lineage (GTDB taxonomy): Bacteria > Actinomycetota > Acidimicrobiia > Acidimicrobiales > Ilumatobacteraceae > JALZMG01. The sequence continues at coordinate 65,809 of CAWGHB010000007.1, read as the reverse complement.
GTGGTCGACGTCCTCAACGGCGTTGCCCCACCCTGACGCGCCGGCCGAGGAGGCTCGGTGGACGTCGCGTTGCCGGCGCCGTGCGATAGGTCGCCTTCAAGGAGCTCGAGGTGCGTCCTGGAAGCGTTGGTGCACGGGGGTGACCGACCGGGCCGGGCTGTCGTCAGCGACCTAGGTCGAGCGGCCGATCAGAGCGGGGTTCAAAGGACCGACTTCAGGGCTAGGCACGCCTCACCGGCCGCGACGGAGGAAAGCCAAGCTCCAGCTCAAGCTCACAGGTCGCCAGGTCTCCGGCATCGAGGGCCGCCTGCGCGGCGACGGCATGCGCTCCCGCCGCGTCGATGTACTCCTGACACGGCAGCGCGTTCTGCGTCTCCTGCCGCCGGCGCATGAGCTCGACGTACGTCTCGTGCAGCCTCCGCCGCAAGTCGGCAAGGTCGTCCGAGGCACCCTGCGAGGAATAGGTCTGCTCCATGGCTTGGTCCTTTCATGCTCGGCGGTCCTCAGGCCATCACCCGCAAGTGACCGACTGGTGAGGAGAAGATAGAAGGTTCAGGATGTCAGCCGCTCCGACCGACGCCCGCCGGTGACGATGATTGAGTCCCATCACGTGGTGTAGGAGGCGACCCCGGCCTCGGGGTGAGGGTGGACCGGCACGTGCGTGATGCCGCTTTGGCTGGCGCTGGTCGAGGCTGGAGAATTGGCGCATCATGAAAGTGCTGCATCTCGGGTTGTTCGACAACCCTCAGGCGAACGGCTCAGGCATGGCGACCTGGCGGTACCCGTCGAGCGAGCGGCACCTGTTCGACACGCTCTCGTACTGGCTCGACATCGCCCGCGTCTGCGAGGACGCGGAGTTCGACTTCCTCTTCCTCGCGGACGCTTGGGGCTGGTCGGAGCTTCACGGGCGGCGACCCGACATCTGTTCCACGGAGTCGCTCGACCTGCCGCGGCTCGACCCGGCTGTCGTGGCGGCGGCGTTGGTCCCGGCCACGCAACGACTCGGGCTGGTCATCACGGCCTCGACGCTGCTGGAGCCGCCGTATGCGTTGGCGCGTCGCTTGGCGAGCTTGGACCACCTGTCAGGCGGTCGATTGGGGTGGAACATCGTGACCACGGGAACGGCCGACACCGCCGTGCAGGCGTTCGGTGTGCCGATGGTGGCTCATGACGAGCGCTACGCGATGGCTGACGACTTCATGGCACTCGTGTACAAGCTGTGGGAAGGAGCATGGGAGCCGGACGCGCTCGAGAAGGACAAGGCAGGTCGGTTCGCAGATCCGGCGAAGGTGCACGAGGTCGAGCACGACGGTCCGTACTTCCGATCACGCGGCTATGGCAACACGTCCTACTCACCGCAGGGCACACCGGTGTTGTTCCAGGCGGGATCGTCGCCGGCGGGTCGGGCCTTCGGGGGGCGGCATGCCGAGGCGGTGTTCCTCGGCGGGGGGAGCGTCGCCGAGCAAGCGGACCAGAGCAGGGCGACCCGTGCCGAAGCGGTGAGGGCGGGACGGAGACCGGACGCCGTGAAGGTGATGACGTCGTTCGACTGCGTCGTCGCGCCGACGCGTGCGGAAGCCGTCGCCAAGCACGAGGCGATCCTCGCGGCACAGAACCCGGACGTCGCGGTGGCGTCGTACGCCATGTTCACCGCGTTGGACCTGTCGTCGTACGAGCCGGACACCCCGATGACTGAGCTGCGGACCGAGCTGTCACAGACCCAGGTGACCCGGTTCGCCGGGATGACGGTCGGCGAGGTGCTGGCCGACTGGGCGACGCATGGCGTCGGGGCCGCCCCCTTCGTCGGCAACGCCGAGGAGGTCGCCGATCACCTCTGCTCGCTTGCCGAGGAAGCAGATCTCGATGGCATCTTGCTCCACCCGCAGGTGCAACCCTCCTCGACGATCGACTTCGTCGAGCTGGTCCTGCCCATCCTGCGCGACCGCGGCGTCCGGCCAGCGGGCGGCGACACGGCGACGCTTCGACAACGACTCTTCCCTCGAGCCGAGGCGGTGCTCCCCGCTGACCATCCAGGCGCCGCGCACCACGCGAAACGGACGTGACCTCAACGACAGGCGCCACATCCGGCGGTCGCGCCGGCGATGCGATCCACCGTGCGGCTGGCCCGCTCTCGCGGCAACACGGAGCCGTCGTCCCCGAACAGTGAGCGAGTTCCGGGGTACCCGACACGCTTCCGAGAACTCCGATCGCCGCAGCGTCGTGGCGCGTGCCACCGGCGCCCGAGCCTGCCGGGGCGGTCCGAGGTGCGGCGTTCCATGACGGTCGGACTGTGTGGTGATGGTCGGGTTCGGAGGGCGGGGGCGGCGCCTCGTTCTCCCGACGCATGCTCAGGCGGGATCGAGCAGCGGGCGATAGTTCGCATGGAAGATGTTCCGGCCCCATCGACGAAGCACCAGGTTGCGAACGGCGGTGGGGAGGTTGCGGGTGCGATCGCGGCGGTGTGTCTGGGTGGCGACCCAGTGCGTGCGGGGATGGCGTCGCGTGTGGAACATGGCCGCCGCCTGTGCGACGTTGCCCTCGGAGGCGAGGCATTCGGCGAGCACCAAGCCGTCTTCGAGCGCCATCGCGGCGCCTTCGGCCATGTTCGGTGAGGTCGCGTGCGCGGCATCCCCGACGAGCAGAACTGATCCCCGTGACCACTGGTCGAGCGGCACCTCTTCGATCGGAGCGACGTGCACAGCGTCGTCGGGTCCGAGCGAGTCGAGGATCGCCGGCACCGGTGCGGCGAACCCCCCGACGAGCTCGACCAGCACTCCCCTCGCCTCGTCCGCCCGCGGTCGGGGAATGCGCTCGGAGGGTGCGTCGCAGTAGCAGTAGACCTGGCCCCGGCCGATCGGCACGGCCAGGAAGGTGACCTGGCGGCCGAGCAGCACCGTCCAGGTGGTCACGTCGGGCGGGCACTCGGCGACGAAGCGCCAGGCGAGCTGCCCGACCGGTCGAACGTTGCAGCCGCCGACGGCGAGCCGGCGAACCGTGGAGTGGATGCCGTCGGCCCCGATGACGAGGTCGTAACGGTCGGAGGTGGCGTCGTCGAACTCGACGGTCACGGTGTCGTCGTGCTGGCTGAGCCGCCGCACCGATCGCCCCATTCGGGCCACCACGGGATCGCCGTGGGACGCCAGCACCTCGTGCAGGTCAGCGCGGTGCAACGCCAGGCACGGACCGACGTCGCTCCACAGGGCGGCCACGTCGATGTCGGCCAGCAGGCGGCCATGGTGGTCGCAGAAGCGTTGCCGGCTGATCACCGATGCGCGCTCCTTGACGGCGGACTCCAGGCCGAGGGTGCGTAGCGCCCGCGCCGCGTTGCCTGGCAGATAGATGCCCGCCCCGGCGTGGGTCCAGGCCGGTTCCCGCTCGACGACATCGGCAGTGTGACCGCGCTGCCGCAGGGCTCGAGCGGCGCCGAGACCGGCGATCCCGGCACCGACCACGAGAATGCGCAAACCGCCGTCGGCATGAGTGGTGCGATGAGTCACGGGGGTCCCTTCATCCGTCGTTGTGCGCTTGGTCGGCTACCGCTCGCTCTGCGCCTCCTGGGAGTCGTCGGGCTTGTCGACCATCAGTGCGATCGCCATGGCTGCCTCCTATAGCTGGGCCCTCGCCGGGTACGGGGCGTCGCAGGACTCAACGTACGAACCCGGGCACCGGGTCCGCATCGAGAGAACTACGCATTCCCCTGCCGCGAACCCACTGGGTGTTTTCACCCACGGTCGCTCGAGTCCTCACACGAGGTCGTGCTCCTGGGCGTATGCGGTCGCGGTCGCCCGTGAGGCGGCTGGGCTGGAGGTCACCGGCCGCGCTGATCGTGTCGTCCCCAGTCGCCGCGCCTCACTCGGGGCCGTGCGAGCGCGAGGCTTGCGCCGTGACCTCCTTCCGCGTCGGTCAGCGCACCGTCACCATCACCCACGACGACCGCGTCCTGTTCCCGGCCGACGGGTACACCAAGGGTGACCTCGCCGCGTACCACGACGCCGTCGCGGAGGTGATGGTGCCGCACCTCGTCGACCGACCGTTGATGTTGCAACGGTTCCCGAACGGCATCGACGAGGCCGGCTTCTATCAGAAGGAGGCCGGTCGCGGCGTGGCCGGCTGGATCCGCACGGTCGAGGTCCCCAAGGAGGGCGGCACGGTGCGCCACCCCATCGTCGACGATGCCGCCGCCCTCCTCGCCCTCACCAACCTGAGCACGATCTCGTTCCATCGGTGGACGGCCAAGGCCGACCGTCTGCACGCTCCCGATCTGCTCGTCATCGACCTCGACCCATCGCGCCACGACTTCGCCGCGGTCCGCCGGGCTGCGCTGTGGACCCGCGACCTGTTCGAGGAGCTCGACCTGGCGGCGTACGCCCAGGTGACAGGATCGCGTGGGTTGCACGTCGTCACGCCTCTCGATCGCTCGTCGTCGACGGACGAGGTGGCGGCGTTCGCCGACGGCCTGGCCCGGGTCCTCGCCGCCCGCCACCCCGACGACGTGACGGTCGAGTTCTCCAAGGCGTCCCGCGGTGATCGGCTGTACCTCGACACGGCTCGCAATGGCTATGCCCAGACCGTCGTCGCCCCGTACTGCGTGCGGCCGCGCGATGGCGCGCCCGTGGCCATGCCGGTCACATGGGACGAGGTCACCTCCGACGACCTGCGCCCCGACGGCTGGACGATCCGCACCGCGCCCCGAGCGCGTGGGGGAGCTCGGTGATCCGTGGGCCGGCATGCCGCGTCACGCCCGGGCCCTGCGACCGCGCGTCGAGCAGCTGGACCGCCTCGTGACATCGTCGAGTGCGTGACCCGCTGATCACGCGGCGTCGTGGAAGATCAGGCCGAGGGCATGACGGCGACCGCCGTGGACGGTGCTGACGCCGTGACGGACGGCGGCCGTCGACCAACCCCTCGACGAGCGGTGCGGGCGGTGCTGCGTGGTGAACACGAACCCCTCGCCGCGGGCGAGCGTCGCCGCCGTGCCCCGCGACTGCGCCCGCGGACGCTGCTCGACCAGCAGCAGCTCACCACCGGTGTAGTCGGTGCCCGGTGCGTCGAGGCCGACGACGACCTGGAGCGGGAACCACAGGTCGCCGTAGAGGTCGCGGTGCAGCGCGTTCCAGTCACCCGGTCCGTAGCGCAACACGAGTGGGGTCGGCCGGGTCTGGCCGGCGGCGTGGCATCGCTCGAGCCACTCGTCGAGGTCGTCGGGCCACGGCGCCGACCGACCGAGCCGCCGCGCCCACTCACGCGCAACCGGTAGGAGGTGCGGCCAGCACTCGTGGCGCAGACGGTCGACGACCGGCGGGAGCGGGTGGGCGAAGTAGCGGTACTCGCCGCGTCCGAAGCGGTGGCGGGCCATGTCGACGGTCGATCGGAAGTTCGCGTCGTCGCCGTAGAGGTCGACCACGGCGCGGCACTGCTCGTCGGAGAGCAGCCGACCGACCGACGCGCCCGGCGCGTCGTCGAGCGCGGCGGCCACGCCGGCCCACGACCCGCTCACGATGGCGACTCCAGCGTGAGCAGCATCTGCTTGGCCGCGACCCCGCCGCGGTACTGACCGATCGAGCCGTCGCTGCGCACGACTCGATGGCACGGCACGACGAGCGGCACCGGGTTGCGCGCGCACGCCGTGCCCACCGCCCGGACGGCGCGAGGGCGGCCGGTCGCGACCGCGACGGCGCCGTAGGTCGCCGTCGCCCCGTGCGGGATGGCACGGAGCGCGACCAGGACGTCGCGGCGGAAGCCGCTGGTCAGCTGGAAGTCGACCGCCACCTCGTCGAGGCCGTCCCGCCGGCCGGCGAAGTAGTCGTCGAGGTCGCGGGCGACGCCATCGAGGCGCTGCGGCCGGCGCATGATCCGCGGCCCGACGGCGGCGGCGAGGTCGGCGAGCACGTGATCGTGCCCTTCGCTGTCGAACCCGATCCGGACGACACCGGTCTCGGTGGCGGCGACGAGCAGCGGGCCGAGCGGGCTGTCGAGGGTGCGATACGCGACATCCAGCAGCCCGGCGCGATCGGCGCGGTCGGCCAGCCGGTCGTGCAGCCGCTCGAGGGCGACGGCGTCGGTGTCCGGCAGGTCGGCGAAGAGATCGCTCATGGCGTCGACCCCTGACGGCGGCGCAGGGCGGCGATCCCGTCGGCGGCATTGCGGCGCGCCGCCGCCTCGCTCCCGCCGAGCTGCGCGGCCACCTCCCGGTAGGGGAGCCCGGCGACGTGGTGCAGCAGCACGGCCTGGCGCTGCTTGTCGGGAAGGGCGCGCAGCGCGTCGGCCAGCACGCCGTGGGCGAGCACGGACTCGGCGACCATGGCGTCGGCCGGCTCGGGCGCGCCGGCGGCCGCCTCGGGCAGCTCCGCCAACGGGCGCGCCCGGCGGCTCGCCGCCCGCAGCTGGTCGAGGGCCTTGCGATGGGCGATCGTGACGAGCCAGCCCCGCTCGTCGCTGCCCGGACGGAACCGTGGGTAGGCCCGCAACGCCGACAGGAACGTCTCGGACCAGGCATCGTCGGCCTCGGCCGGGGGGAGCAGGGCGCGACACACCCGCATCACGACCCCGCCGTGGTCGCGCACCAGCTCCTCGAACGGCCGCACCACTCGATGCTCGCACTCACAGGCCGGTCTCCCGCACCGTGATGCTGAGTCGCCCGGGGGGCAGCCCGAGGTCGGCGGGACCGGTGCCGTCGAGCACCTTGGGGACGCCGTGGTGGATGCGCCGGCTCGGTCCGCCGAACACCAGCAGGTCGCCCGACTGCAGCACCACGTCGGTGAACGGCGCCGTCCGGCGCTCGACGCCGGCCAGGCGGAACACGCACGAGTCGCCGACGCTGATCGTGACGACCGGCGCGTCGGCGGGCTCCTCGCCGTCCTGGTGGAGGCCGAGTCGGGCGCCCGGGGCATACAGGTTGGCGATCACGGCGTCGGGCTGGTAACGGTCGCCGGCATCGGAGCCGAACGTGTCGGCGACGGCTCGTCGCGCCAGCGCGGCGAGGTCGGGCGGGAGCGGCTTGACCGGCGCGCCGTCCGTGTCGTCGGCGGTGCGGCTGTACGCGTAGGGCTGCCAGTGCCAACCGAGGCAGACCGACTGCACGGTCATGACGTGACCGGCCGGGACCCGCGGGTGGCGGAGCCCGGCCGGGGGCCGAGCCCATCGCCGGAACGCGGCCACGATGGCCCGCTGCTCGTCGGCGCCGAGCCACCCGGCGACGTGGACGACACCGGGCATGGGCTCGTCTCGCCGCGGCCTCGAGTCGGGTGGGTCCTCGAGCGCCAGGCCGAGCTGGCCGGCGGTGACGGCGCCCGGCGGGGGCAGCGTCGTCGGGACACCGCCGAGGCGGCTGGAGCGCATGCGGGAACGGCGGCTGGGCGTCAACGTCACATGTGGTCAACGCCACGGACGCCCGGTTCGTGAGGTCTACTGTCCGGCCGGACCACAAGGGGATCGATGGACACGACGACCGACACGTTCACCAGCGCCGACGGCGAGGAGATCTTCCTCTACCGGTGGTCGGGTGACGGCGACCCGAAGGCGATCGTCCAGCTGGCGCACGGCATGGGCGAGCATGCCGGGCGCTACGCCCGGCTCGCCGAGGCGCTGGTCGACGCCGGGTACGTCGTCTACGCCAACGACCACCGCGGCCACGGCCGGACGGCGAGCACCCCGGACCGCCACGGCGATCTCGGCACCGGTGGCTGGGCCGGGCTCGTCGACGACATGCGGGCTGTGACGGCCCGGGCTCGCGCCGAGCACCCCGGCATCCCCCTGGTGCTGGTGGGCCACAGCATGGGGTCGTTCGCGCTCCAGCAGTACCTGCTGACGTCGAGCGCCGACATCGACGGCGCCGTGCTGTCGGGCACGACGGCGGTCGACGTGATCGCCGGAGTCCTCGATCCGAGCCAGCCGGCCGACCTGTCGGCGTTCAACGCCGCGTTCGAACCGGCCCGCACCGAGTACGACTGGCTGAGCCGCGACGACGTCGAGGTCGACCGGTACGTGGACGACCCGGCGTGCGGCTTCGGCGTCGACGGTCCCGGCCTCGCCGGCATGCTGGCCGACGCGCCGGCTCTCGGGGACCCGGAGCGCCTCGGCGCCATCCGCGCCGACCTGCCCATCTACGTGTTCTCCGGGGACGCCGACCCGCTGGCCGGTGGCGGTCCGCTGGTCGAGCTCGTCGCCGTCCGCTACCGGGACGCCGGCGTGGCCGACGTCGACGTGCGCCTCTACCCCGGCGCCCGCCACGAGACGCTCAACGAGACGAACCGCGACGAGGTGACGACCGACCTCGTGGCGTGGCTCGATCGGGTCGTCGCCGGCTGACCGGTCGCAGCACGGCCCGGTTCAGCCGCCGATCAGGGAGGCCAGGGCCCAGACGGTGGCGATGAGCCCGACGAAGCCCATCGCCAGGCTGCGGGCCAGCGGCGCCCGCTCCAGGGCCCCCTCCTCACGGGGTTCGGCCGGCGGTCGCACGATGGCAGCCACGTTGCCGACGAGGAGAGCCCCGCCGAGGGCCAGCACGAGCCAGGCGAGGAGGTCGTCGCCGAGGAACACGCCCCCAAGGATGGCGGCCGGCGACGCGTTCTCCGTGAGATCCGGGGCCATTTCTGGCCCCGGATCGGAGTCAGAAGCCGGTGCTCGGGCCGGTCAGACGGTGCGGGCGGCGTTGTCGAAGCGGGTGTACTGGCCGAGGAAGACCAGGCGCTTGGTGCCGATCGGGCCGGATCGGTGCTTGGCCACGATCACCTCGGCCGAGCCCTTGTCCGGCGACTCGGCGTTGTAGACCTCGTCGCGGTACAGGAACATGACGACGTCGGCGTCCTGCTCCAACGAGCCGCTCTCGCGCAGGTCCGACAGCATCGGCCGCTTGTCGCTGCGCGCCTCGAGGTTCCGGCTGAGCTGGCTCAGCGCCACGATCGGCACCTCCATCTCGCGAGCCAGGATCTTCAGGTTCCGGCTGATCTCGCTGACCTCGAGCTGGCGGTTCTCGGCGTTGCCGCCGCCGCTCATGAGCTGCAGGTAGTCGATCACGATGAGCGCCAGCCCGCCGTGGCGGGCCTTCAAGCGGCGGGCCTTGGCACGGATCTCCATCACGGTCACCCGCGGGTTGTCGTCGAGGAACAGCGGGACCTCGAGGCGGCCGATGGCCCGTCCGATCTTGGCCCAGTCCGACTCGCTGAGGCGTCCGTTGCGCATCTTCGTCGAGTCGACCCGGGCCTCGCTCGACAGGATGCGCTGGGTCAGCTCGTTGTGCCCCATCTCCAACGAGAACACGAGCACTGGCCGGCCCGTGGATTGGGCGACGTGGGTGGCCATGCCGAGCCCGAAGGCCGTCTTGCCCATCGCCGGTCGGGCACCGACGATGTTCAGCGTCGACGGCTGCAAGCCGGACAGCAGCTCGTCGAGGTCGTGGTAGCCGGTCGCCGTGCCGGTGATCGTGTCCCCGCGGGCGAACGTCTCCTCGAGCCGGTCCATCACGCCCTTGATCGACTCCGACAGCAGCTGCGTGGAGTCGGTGATCCGCTCCTCGGCGACCTTGAAGACCTTGGACTCGGCCTCGTCGACCGCCTTCGTGATGTCGTCCGGCTCGCCGTAGGCCATCTCGGCGATGTCGCCGGCGACGTGGATGAGCCGCCGCAGGATCGCCGTGTCCTGGACGATGCGGGCGTAGTGGGCGGCGTTGGAGATCGCCGGCGTGGCGTTCTGCAGCGCGTGCAGCGCCTCGCTGCCACCGACCTGCTCGAGGAGGCCGGCCCGCCGCAGCTCGTCGGCGACGGTGACGGTGTCGGCGGGCGCGCCCGTCGAGTACAACGCCCGCACGGCGTCGAAGATGTGCTGGTGACCCGGCCGGTAGAAGTCGTCGGGCTGCAGCCCCTGCTCGCTGACCGCACCGATGGCGTCGCGCGACAGCAGCACGGCACCGAGGACGGATTCCTCGGCCTGCAGGTTGTGGGGTGGGACGCGGCTCGTGATGTTGGGGCGGGACGAACGGCTGCGGTCGTCGCGGGATCGATCGCGTGGGTCAGCCATGCCGGGCGCCGGCCCCGCGTGCCGTGCCGCCCCACGACCGGGCTCGGGCCCGGCTCGTTCGTCCTTCGTGCCGCCGGTGCATCAGGTCACCCTCTCAGGGTGATCATGTGGGCCGCCAGTGGACGACGGGGTTGTTCTGTGGGCAAGTGCCCTGATCGTGTGGACGGGGCTGTGGACATCGCCACCGGCCCCGTCCGTCACGCCACGAGGGTCAGGCCGGCACCACGTCGACGGTGATCGGGAACGACACGTCGCCGTGCAGCTTGGCCGTCACCGTGTGCTGGCCGACCGTCTTCAGGGGCTCGCTGTCGAGCTGGCGGCGCTCGAGCTCGACGCCGGTCTGGGCGCGCACGGCGTCGACCACGTCGGCGATCGTCACCGACCCGAAGAGCTTGCCCTCGTTGCCGGCCTTGGCCTCGATCGTGATGATCTTCGGCACCAGCTTGGTGGCGACGGTCTGGGCCGCCTCTCGGTCGCTGGCGTCACGCAGGTCGCGGGCCCGGCGCATCTTGGCCGCCTGGTCGACGGCGCCTGCCGTGGCCACGAAGGCCAGGCCACGCGGCAGCAGGTAGTTGCGCCCATAGCCGTCGGCGACCTCGACGATGTCGCCGCGCTTGCCGAGTCCGTCGACGTCGGAGCGGAGGATGATCTTCACGTCAGTCCTCCACCTCGACGAGGGTGGCGTCCTCGGTCTCGTCGGCCGCGCTGGCCTCGGCGCCGAGCTCGGCCTCGGTGCGCGCCTCGGCATCACGGTCGCGGCCACGGCCGCCGCCGTCACGCGGTGGGCGGGTGCGCTGCGTCGACACCCGCTTGGCGTACGGCAGCAGGGCCATCTCGCGGGCGATCTTGATCGCCCCCGCGACCTCGCGCTGCTGCTGGACGTCGTTGCCGCTCACACGGCGGTTGCGGATCTTGGCGCGATCGCTCAGGAAGCGCGAGAGCAGGTCGACGTCCTTGTAGTCGACGTACTCCACCTTCTCGGTGATGAGCGCGCTCGTCTTCTTCTTGTACTTGCGGGTCGTGGTGTCCTTGGACGCCCGCGCCCGGTTCTTCTTGCTGGCCATCAGTGGTTCGCCTTCGTGCTGCGGAGTGAGGGGTTCAGAACGGCTCTTCGTCGCCGTAGATGGGATCGGGGGCGCGGCCGCCGCCGGACGGGACGCCGGCGCCACCGCCGCCACCACCACCGTCGGCCGACGTGCGGGCCGTCTTCTCCACCTGGGCCTGGGCCCAGCGCAGGCTCGGCCCGAGCTCGTCGGCGATGACCTCGACGACGGTGCGCTTCTCGCCGTCCTGGGTCTCCCACGAGCGCTGCTCGAGGCGACCGACGACGACGAGGCGGGTGCCCTTGTTGACGCACGCGGCGGCGTTCTCGCCGAGCGTGCCCCAGGCGACGACGTTGAAGAATGACGTCTGTTCCTGCCACTCGCCGTTGACCTGGTAGCGGCGGTTGACGGCGAGCCCGAAGCTGGCCACGCCCCGGCCGCCGCTGGTGTAGCGGAGCTCGGGGTCGCGGGTGACGTTGCCGACGAGCGTGACGGTGTTGTCTGCCATTGGGTGTCCTCCTGGCCCAGCCGCGTCAGGCGGCGGAGCCGGTGATGCCACGACGCTCGGCTTCGGCGTCGGGGAGGCGGATCAGCTTGTGGCGGACGACCTCGTCCGCGAGGCGGAGCGTCCGCTCGAGATCATCGAGGGCGCCGCCGTCGGCGAGCGCCTCCACGACGAGGTAGTACCCGGTCTCCTTGCGGTTGATGGGGTACGCGAACTGCCGCTTGCCCCACCAGTCAGGGCGACCGTGGATCGATCCGCCGGCGGCGCTGATGCCGTCGGTGACCGTCTTGACCCACGACTGGGCCTTCGGATCGTCGACGTCGCCGTCGATGATGACCATGAGTTCGTACGCACGCTTCATGCGTGTTGGACCTCCCTTCGGACCCGGCGACCGCTGGCCGCTCGGGGCCCCGTGCTGGGGCAGGGTGAATGTGACCGGGGGAGTGTACCGGCGGTCCCCCCGATCGTTCGTGTGTCGCTCACGATCAGTGAGCATGACGAAGGGGTGTGACAGCGACGCCGAGCCACTTCGTTCGCTCGTTCGAGGGCTCACCCGGCTCACCCGGTGTCGCGCCGCGGGGTCGCACGGCAGGTCGAGCAGCTCGAGCCGGCTTCCGGCTCCGACGGCGATGTCGTCGAGCCCGCCGAGGAAGACCTCGATCGCCGCGGTGTACGGCGCCGCCGCCGGGTACCGGGCGCAGGCGTCGTCGGGTCCGGTCAGGCACGGCTCCATGTCGGCCGACGAGACGAACTGCCCGTCGTCGAAGAAGGCGATGCTCAGGGGGGTCGGTGTGTCGCGCATCCAGAACTGCGACCTCGTCGGTTCGTCCCAGACGAACACCATGCCGTCGGCCCCGCCCAGGTCGGTGACGCCCATCAGGCCCCGACCGCGCTCCTCGGTCGTCGCCGCGACCCACAGGCACACGTCGCACACCGCGCCGTCGGCCGCCGTGACGACGCGGCGGCCTGGGCCTCGAACCCACGTGGCCCCACCGCGTCCTCCGGCGCGGTCGCGACCGTCTCCGCCGAGGTCTCCGGCGCCGAAGAGCCGTCGCGGACGGCGCCGGCGGCGTCGTGGTCACGACCGGCCCGACTGCCTCCGACGCCGGCGTCGCGGCGGCCCCGTCGTCGTCGTCAGCGCACGCCGCCAGGGCGGCGACCGGCACGAGCAGCAGCCATCGCCAACCCATCCGGGCAACCGTACGCAGTACCGTGCGCGATGTGACGGCGACCTGCGACAGCTGCGGCGCGCCGGACGACCACGCTCTACGCCGTGCACCGCCGATACGTGACACCGGCGGCGTGGGACACCCCGGGGCGTGAGGTCACCCTCGACGAGGTCGAGCGGTGGTGCTTCTCGTGCTGCACGCACTACCCCCACGAGATGCTGGAGGAGTAGCCGCTCAGCGACCGCCGACTGGCACGACCCGGCGGAGGTGGTGCCAGCGGCAGGCCACGCACGCCTCGACGATGTAGGCCGACAGCTCCTCGCGCCGCCGATCGAGCGCCGCGAGCTCCTTGGCGGTCGACACGCAGCGCCCGTGGGCCGGCAGGCGAGGTCCGAACACGTAGGTGACGAGCCTGAGCTCGTCGGCATCGCAGATCGGGCACGCCGCCGTCGACTCGGTGCCGACGTTCCTGGCGGCCCGGATCAGCTCGGGGTGGGCGTCGCACACCTGCTCCTGGCTCAAGCGGCCCCGGCGGTACTCGTTGATGAGGTGCTGGCGGGCCAAGCGGTGGTCGATCTGGCCGCGCCCGTTCCCCGCTCCCGCGCAAGGCATCGACGGACAGGCTCATCGCCTCGCAGGCTAGCCACCCGACTCGATTGCTGGCGCACGTCCAGATCCGCCCGGTCGACGTCCGCAGGCACCACACTGACGGCCGTGACGCGAACGTGAGCTACGGCGAGGGCATCCCCGGCGACGAGGAGCTGCACCTGCTCGGCGACGTCACCGGCGCCCGCCGGGTGATCGAGCTCGGCATCGCCGGCAACTCCGTGGCGCTGGCCAGATGGGCGCCAAGGCCATCGCCGTCGACCCCGACCCCGAGCGCATCGCCGACCTGCGGGCCGCCGCCGCATCGGCCGGCGTCTCGGTCGAGTGCCACCACGGCGAGCTCGGCGACCTCGGGTTCGCCCCGAGCGGCACGATCGACCTCGTGCTCGCCAACCACACGCTCGACGACGACGAGGACCTCGGCCGCACCTTGCGCCAGGTGCACCGCGTGCTCAAGGCCGGGAGCCCGTTCGTGCTGGCGATGGCCCACCCGTTCGCCGCCGTGATCGCCGGCGACCGCCGCGACGTACGGCGACGACCGCCGCACGGTCGGCGAGCTGCTGACGGCGCTGGCCCGCCAACTTCCGGATCGAGGCGTTCCACGGCTCGGCGTCGGCGGACGACACCCGTCCCGACGACCCTCGTCGTGAAGACGAGGAAGCAGGGGTCGTGACGCGCCGTCACGTTCACGCCCAGCAGGGTCGCACGGAGACCGCCGTCCAGCGCGGTCGTGACGCGCTAGCGGGCCCGCAGCGACAGCGTCCCGAGGGCGACGTCCAGCGCCGCCAGGTCCTCGGCGTCGACGATCTGGGCCAGCACGAGAACGGTCCCCGAGCCCGGCGGTTCGAGCACCACCGTGACGATGTCGGTGTCGGTGTCGCCGCAGCCGCGGAAGGCCCGCCACTCCCCCGTCATCCGCCGTCCCTCGTACGGTCGGGTGCTGCTGGCCCGGCAGTCCTGCCCGAACCGGTACGAACCGAGCACCGCGTCCACGTCATCACCACCGGTGAGCCCGACGACGGTGATCCCCGGGCCTCGTAGCCGTCGAGGAACGCCTCCATGTCCGGTGAGGCGGCGAGGTAGGGCGCTGTGCGGCCGGCGGCTGTGCGGCCGGCGCTCGTGCTCGCTCGGTCCACGCCGTCGGCACGTCCATCGAGAGGCGCCCGGTGTCGTCGACCACGCGATCGACCGGCGGGTCGGGGACGACGGCTCCGTCGACGAGTCCGGCGAGGAGCTGGCGCAGCGACGTCACCGCCGGCTCGGTGGTCGTCGTCGTGCTCGGCTCGCTCGATGGCGGCGGGGACGTCGACGGGGGTCGACGACGTCGCGGGCGGTTCGGTCGCCTCCGGGGATCGCTGGCCGGCGGATCGTCCGGGACGGTCGGGGGAACGCGTCCAGCACGCCCTCGACGGCGACCGTGCCCGGCGGCGCGGTCGTCTCGCCACGGCCGGCGTCGCACGCCGCGCGGCGAGCGCGAGCAAGGCGACGGCCGCCACGGCCCGGGGGAGGTTCCGGCTCATGTCGCTGGCCGATCGTACGGGACGACCGTGACGGTCGTCGGCGGGACGCGCCACGGCCGGCCCGGCCCGAGAGTGGGGCGGGCCCGGCCGTGATCAGGTCCGGCCCGGCGGCTGGGATCAGGACGTCGAGTTGAACGTGTTGAACGCCTGATCGAGGGCCGCCAGGTCCGAGTCGGTGACGATCTGGGCGACGATCACCGCCATGTAGGAGCTGTCGGACGGGACGGCCACCAGCGAGATGATGTCGTTCGTGGTCCCGCCGCAGTCGAGCCACGTCTGGTACTTGCCGGTGAACACCGGGTCGGAGTAGTCGGTGATCCCCCCGTCGGTGCACGACTCGGCGAAGCCGAACTGGGCCAGGGCGCCGTCGAGGTCCCGCTGAAGGGCAGCTTCGCGAACTCCAGCCCGGGCACGACGAAGCCGGTCTTCAAGGCCTGGAGGTCGGTCGAGGCGCCGATGTACGGGTTCGTGGTGCCGTCGTCGAGCGTACCCGGCGCGGTGTCACGCGACGCCCACGCGGTGGGGACGTCCACGTAGATCTGGCCGGTGTCGTCCATCACCGACTCGAACTCGTAGCCGGCGGTCGCCGGCGAATCGTGCCGCTGTCGTCGCCGACCTCGTCACTGACGTCCTCGGCGAAGGAGAACGCCAGCTCCAGCGGCTTGTCACCGTTGATCTCGCCCTTCAGGACCTCCTCCGTGTCGTAGCGCAGCACCTCGACCTGGATCGGAGCGCCTTCACCGGCGGTGCGGATGACGTCGCAGTAGTCCTTGAACGTGCCGTCGGTGCCCACCGGCAGGCCGTTCATCGACGTGACGATGTCGCCCGGGACGATCTCGGCGTCGGACGCGGGCGAGCCCGGCTCGACGCCGGCGACCCACACGCCGGAGATGCCGAGCGTGTCGTCGTACACCGCCCATCCGTTGATGCCGAGCGACTCGAAGTCGCCGTCCTCGCAGCTTGTCGATCACCGGCTGCGCGAGGTCCGACGCGATGGCGAAGAACTGCTCCGTCGTCGTCGCCTGGGCCCCGCCGGCGTAGTTGATGGCGACGACCTCGCCGACGTCGTCGACGAGCGGGCCGCCCGAGTTGCCGGGCTGGATCGCCGCGTCGTGCTCGACGGTGTGGTCGATCGACGACGTCCCGGTGAGGTCGCCCCCGGCCTCGGCCTTGGCGATGATGCCCCGGGTGAGCGTGAACTCGGGGTCCCCGAGCGGGTAGCCAGCGGCGTACACGTCGAGGCCCGGCGTGATCTCGCCGTCGTACCACTGCAGGTACGGCAGGTCCTCGTCGGCGTTGATCTTGATCAGCGCCAGGTCGTTGCACTCCGAGGTGCCGAGGATCGTGGCGTTGTAGCTGTCGTCGAGCTCGCCGCCGATGTACACCTCGAGCGTCGCCGCGCCGGCGACGACGTGGTTGTTGGTGACGGCGAGGCCGTCAGGGCTGATGATGAAACCGCTCCCCGCGCCGGAGCCGTCGGCGAAGCCGATCTCCGGGTCGCGGAACGTGCCCTGGGCGATGATCTGCACGACCGCGGGCTGGACGTTCGAGTAGGAGTTGATCCCCGCCTCGGTCGTCGTCGGTTCCGTGGTCGCCGGCACCGGCGTGGTGGTCGTCGGGGCAACAGGCTTGTTGTCCGCCATGGGCGTCGTCGTGTCCGCCGCCGCGCCGTCGTCGTCTCCGCCCCCGCAGGCGGTGGCGACGAGCGCGAGTGGCAGGGCGGCAAGCAGCAGCCGCCGACTCGTCCGATTCATGTGATTTCCTCCAGGCCCGCAGGCCCTCCCGATGGCCCGCCACCCTGGCGCGCCCGCTGTCGAGGACACACTCGGTACGCCGACCCATGGAGTCATCGTGAGAACCACGTGTAGGGGCATCTCATGCCTGAAACGAGACACCGATGCGCATCCAGTGGTCGCATTTCGTCATGCAACGGCGACAACGACGACGTGCGCTCGTGAAACCGTCCGCACCCCATGAGGGACACATGTGCCCGGCGGGCTGCGGGCCGCTCCGCGTGTGACCAGAGCAGGGAAGGAGCCGGCAGGACCAGCGAGACCGGCGAGCGCAGCGAGCCCTACAGCGCGGCCCGCTCGGCCTCGACGATGTTCGCCGGCCGGGGGCGCCCGAACAGGTAGCCCTGGCCCCGGTCGCAGCCCATCTCCCGCAGCCGCGACAGCTGCAACGGCGTCTCGAGGCCCTCGGCGATCACCGCCATCCCGAACGAGTGCCCGAGGTTCACGACCGCCTCGACGATGGTGGTGTCCTCCGTGTCGAGCCCGAGGCCGGCGACGAAGCTGCGGTCGATCTTGATCGCCTCGACCGGGAAGCGCTTGAGGTAGGTGAGCGACGAGTACCCGGTGCCGAAGTCGTCGACGGCGAGGTGCAGGCCGAGGCTGCGCAGGTTGCGCAACGCGACCGTCGACGCCTTGACGTCGGCGAGGAGCGCCGTCTCGGTGATCTCCAACCACAGCGAGTCGGCCGGGATCCCGGTCTGGCCGAGCACGTCGGCGACGAGCGTCGCGAACGACGGGTCGACGACCTGCCGGGTCCCGACGTTGACCGACAGGGTGGCGTCGGCGAACGGGAGGTCGCGGGCGCGCCATCGGGCGAACTGGGCCAGCGAGTCGCCGAGGATCGTCGCCCCGATCTCGTCGATGAGCCCGGTCTCCTCCGCCATCGGGAGGAACTGATCCGGCGACAGCAGGCCCCGCTCGGGGTGCAGCCACCGTGCGAGCGCCTCGAAGCCGGTGACGTGGCCCGTCGTGAGCTCGACGATGGGCTGGAAGTACGGCACGATCTCGCCCCGCTCGAGGCCACGGCGGAGCTCGTTCGCCGTGCGCAGGGCGAGGACCGTCGTCTCGTGGATGCCCGGCGCGAACGTCTCCACGCAGTCGCGGCCGCGTGCCTTGGCGCGGTACATCGCGGCGTCGGCGTCGCGCAGCAGGTCGGCGGCAGAGACCCCGGGTCGGTCGTTGACCGACATCCCGATGCTCGTGCTGACGAACAGCTCCGTGCCGTCGACGTCGACGGCGTTGCGCACGGTCGCCCGCAACTCCTCGGCGACCGTCATCGGGTCGCGGTCGGCGATGCGCAGCATGACGATGAACTCGTCGCCGCCGAACCGGGCCAGCTCCGCATCGGGACCGACGACCTCGCGCAGGCGGACCGACATCGCCCGCAGCAGCGTGTCACCGATGCCGTGGCCAAGGCTGTCGTTGACCGCCTTGAAGTTGTCGAGGTCGATGAACAGCAGAGCGACGTCGCCGACGTCGGCCTCGGCCAGCACGGCGTCGACCCGGGCCAGGAGCTCGGTCCGGTTGGGCAGCCCCGTGAGGTCGTCATGGGTGGCCGCCCAGTGCAGCCGCTCGGCCGTCCGGCGCTGCTCGGTGACGTCCTCGATGTGGGTGATCGCCAGCGACACGCCCTCGTCCTCGGTCACCGCGACCCTCGTGCGGGCCCAGACGAACTCACCGTCGCTGCGCAGGTAGCGCTGGTCGAGCAGATAGGTGTCGGCGATGCCGAGCTCGAGGCGGGCCCGGTAGGACGCGGCGGCGCGGAGGTCCTCGGGGTGGGTGATCTCGCGGATCGACCGCCCGACGAGGTCAGCGACCGGGATCGCCAGCATGTCGGCCAACGAGCGGTTGGCGTCGAGGATGGTCGAGTCGTCGAGGCGGACGAGCGCCATGCCGGTCGGTGCCGAGTGGAACGCCTGCTGGAACCGGCGGCGGGCCTGTTCCAGCGCCCGCACTCGCTCCTCGCGCTCGGTCACGTCGCGGAGCCGCACGACGACGCCGGCCTCGGATCGTCGCGGCCGGTCGACCGTGGCCTCGACCAGCGCGGCCCCTGCTGCGCCGGCGCCGGTCTCGCGGAGGCGGAACGACGCGGTGACGTTCGGTCGCTCGGCGCGGCCCTCGGCCAGCCACGCCGCAAGGTCGACGCCACGCATCGGCTCCACGAGCGCGGCGAGCGGGCGACCCACGAGGTCGCCGGTGGCGTGCCCGGTGAGCTCGGCCGCCTTGGCGTTGGCACCGCGCACGACGCCGTCGTCGTCGAGCGACAGCACGGCCTCGGGCAGGTCGTCCAGCAGCAGCCGCAGCTCGGACTCGGTGTCGATGAGCCGTTCGATCGTCCGGTTGAGGTGTCGGGTGATCCGTCGCGACTCCAGCCAGGTGACCACCACCGCGGCGGCCGCCAGCAACGCCGTCGTGACGGCGAGGGCGACGGCGCTCGCCGAACGCTCGTCGTCGAGGCGGAACACGGCGACGACGAGGGCGACGAGCAGCACGGCGGCCACCACCACGGAGACGACCCACCGCCACGTCGCCGCCCGCCTGCGGATCACGCTGCCGTCAGTGGGATCGTTCATCCGGCCTGCTGTCGCTCCTGCCACCAGGCATCGAGCCGCTTCATCGCTTCATCGTGGCCGATCGGGCCCTCGTCGAGACGGATCTCCAGCAGGTGGGCGAGCGCTTCACCGACGATCGGGCCCGGCGGGACGCCGAGGTGCGCCATCACCTGGCGGCCGTCGAGCTCGGGCCGGAGCGCGGCCAGCTCCTCCTCCTCGGCGAGGACGGCGATGCGCTCCTCGAGCTCGTCCATCCGCCGGGACAGGCGGGCCGCCTTGCGCTCGTCGCGCGTCGTGCAGTCGCAGCGCGTCAGCACGTTGAGCTCGCCCAACAGGTCGCCGGCGTCGCGCACGTACCGGCGGACGGCGGCGTCGCTCCACCCCATCTTGTAGGTGTGGAACCGCAGGTGCAGGAACACGAGCTCGGACACCGCGGCGATGTCGGCCGACGAGTAGTGCAGCGCCTCCATCCGGCGCCGCGTCATGCGGGCACCCACGACGTCGTGATGGTGGAACGTCGTGCCTTTGCCGGCCTGATAGCCGCGGGTGCGCGGCTTGCCGATGTCGTGGAACAGTGCGGCCAGGCGGGTGCGCCGGAAGTCGAACTCGCCACCGGCCAGGTCCGGGTGGACGTTCTCGATCACGGCGATCGTGTGGCTGAGCACGTCCTTGTGACGGTGGATCGGGTCGTGCTCGAGCCGCAGGCCGGGCAGCTCGGGGAGGAAGTGCTCGGCCAACCCGGTGTCGACGAGGAACCACAGGCCAGGGCCCGGCGCGTCGACGACGAGCAGCTTGTCGAGCTCGTCACGGATCCGTTCCGCCGACACGATCTCGAGCCGTGCGCCGCGCTCGACGACCGCGTCGACCAGCTCGGGCACCGGCTGCAGTCCGAACCGGGCGATGAACCGTGCGGCGCGGAGCATGCGCAGCGGGTCGTCGTCGAAGCTGACCTCCGGAGCCAGCGGGGTCCGCAACGTCGCGGTGGCCAGGTCGACGGCGCCGCCATGAGGGTCGATCAGCGTGGCGCCCACGACGGCGCCGTCGCCCGGGCCGGGCGGCACGAGCTCGAGGGCCATCGCGTTGATCGTGAAGTCCCGACGGGCGAGGTCGGACTCGATGTCGTCGGCGAACGTCACGTGCGGCTTGCGCGACTCGTCGGTGTACGCCTCGGACCGGAACGTCGTGATCTCGACGGTGCGCATCGTCCCGTCGGGCCGGGCGCGGTGCGCACCGATCGTCCCGAACTTCTCGCCCTGTGTCCACACCGCGTCGCCCCAGCCCTTCAGGAGGGCCTTGACCTCGGGCGGTCGGGCGCCGGTCGTGAGGTCGAGGTCGCTGTCGGCATTGGTCCCGCCGACCAGGAGGTCGCGCACCGCCCCGCCCACGAGGTACAGGCGGTGGCCGCCGGTCGCGAAGCGCTCGACCAGCGGGGCGAGCTCCTCGAGGATCGGGGCGAATCGTTCGGGGACCATGGCCCCCGGAAGGCTACGCGTCCGCCGCTCCGTCGCCCATGTGCACGGCGAGGGGGGTCACGACGCCAGCGTCTCGGCCCACACGCCGAGCGCGGCGTCGACCGCTGCGTCCCCCGGACCACCGGTGCTCGGCGCCTCGCCGGTCCCGCCGCCCGCGCCTGCCAGCACGCCCACCACCGCGCCGGCGCAGGCGCCGAGCGCTTCGAGGTCGTAGCCGCCCTCGAGCATCGCCACGCACCGACCCGGCGGTACGAACGGCACCGCGCGGGCCGTGAGCAGCGCGAAGTCGCCGGCGGTGAGGCCGAGGTCGGTCAAGGGATCGGCGCGGTGGGCGTCGAAACCGGCCGAGATCAGCAGCCACGTCGGCGCGAACCGCTCGACGACCGGGGCGACGAGCTCGTCGAACGCCCGCAGGTAGACGTCGCCGGTCGCCCCCGGGGGGAGTGGGATGTTCATGGTGGTCCCGACGCCGCGGCCGATGCCGGTCTCGGTCGCCCGCCCAGAGCCCGGGTAGAGCGGCCACTGGTGGGTGCTGACGAACAGGACGCGTGGATCGTCCACGAAGACCGCCTGGGTGCCGTTGCCGTGATGGGCGTCGTAGTCGAGGATCCACACCCGCTCGCCAACGGCGGCCAGCGAGGCGGCGACGACGGCGATGTTCGACACCAGGCAGAAGCCCATCGCGTCGGTGGCCGTGGCGTGGTGGCCCGGCGGACGCACGGCGCAGAACGCGGCCGTACCGCGGCCCTCGCGCAGCGCAGCGACGGCGGTCAACCCGGCGCCGGCGGCCAACTCGGCGGCGGTCGCGGAGTGGGTGCTCATGCGGGTGTCGGCGTCGATCCAGCCACCGCCGGCAGCGGCGGTCGCCTCCAGACGGTCGAGGTACCAGGTCGGATGCACCCGTTCCAGGTCCTGTCGAGCGGCCGGCTGCGGGTCGAGGGCCACCAGCGCATCACCGCCGGCGCCACCGCGGACGCCCTCGATGACGGCCTGCAGCCGCGACGGTCGCTCCGGATGCCCCGGCCCCGTGATGTGCTCGAGGTACGCCGGATGGGTGGCGAACAGCACGCTCACTCGTCTGTCCACCTGGTCACGGCGACCAGGCTACGACGCCGGCGCGCCGGGTGGATCCCGCACGATCCATGCCGTCGCGGCGCGGCCAGTACCGTCGCTGCGGTGAAGGTGCGACGACATGCGACCGACGGTGGCCTCGGGCGTCGGGTCCGTGTCCGGACGTGGGCCTTCGACCCCTCCGTCGTGCACCTCGTGCTCGCCGACCAGGCGATCGTCCCGGCCGTCGACGAGGTGCGCTCGTGGGTCGACGCGCTCGCCGAGCCGGCGCGCACCGGCGCGGTGCCGCTGCGGGCGATCCGCACCGGCGCCCTGTTCCCGGACGCCGCCGCCCGCTTCGCCGACGTCGGCTTCAGCGTGATCGACACGCTCGTGCTGTTGCGCGTCGACCTCGACGGTCACCTCGACGAGCTCGACGGTGCCGGGCGGCCACGCACCGTGGCGTTGCGCAGCCGCCACCTCCGGGCGGCGTCCGAGATCGACCGGGCCGCCTTCGGCGACCCGTGGGGCAACACCAGCGACGACCTCGCCGAGATCCGCCGGGCCACCCCGTCGCACCGGGCCCGGGCCCGGGCCGTCGACGGCCGCGGCCTGCGCCGTCGACCGGTCGTTGCATTCGCGATCACCGGCGCGGCCGCCGGCAGCGGTTACCTGCAGCGACTCGCCGTCGATCCCGCGCACCAGGGCCACGGTCACGGTCGCTGCGCTGGCCGTCGACGCGCTCCAGTGGATGCGCTCGCGACGACTCCACCAGGGCCTCGTGAACACGGGCATCGACAACGCTCGGGCCCGCCGGCTGTACGAGTCGCTCGGCTTCCGGCCTCTGCCCGAGCAGCTGCTCGTGATGGAGCTCGACACGACCCGCTGATGATCGGACGCGCGTACAGGGCGGCGTTCGCCGCGACGGCGGTCCCGGCGGCCGCCCTGGCCACCCTGGTCGCGCCGGCCGTGCCCAGCCAGGCGCCGAGCGATCTGGTGATGGTGCTCGCCGACCAGACGTTCACGGTGCAGCCCGGCACGACGTGGCACGTCGTGTTCGACGTGCTCGGCGATCCCGCCGTGCTGTCGTCGGTCACCTCGACGACCGCGACGACGACCACGACCACCGTCGCCGGCGACGAGCCGGTCGACGGTGGCAACCCGGCCGCCGCCGAGCGCCAGTCCATCGGATCGCTGCGGATCACGGCCGGTCGCCCGGTGGCGACCCGGGCCCAGTTGGCATCGGCGCTCGACGGTGTCACGCCACCGGCCGCCGCCCGCATCGAGCTCCCGCTCGCGCCCGCGCTGTCGGCCGCGGAGTCCTCCCCGGGACGGCGTCGACCATCACCGTCGACGTACCCACGACCGACGACGTCAACACGACGACGGCGTTGACGCTGCGCGACCCGGGCCTCTACCCGATCGACGTCGCCGTGGTCGTCGACGGCACCGTCGTCGCCGAGCACCGGACCTTCGTCGAACGCCTGCCGACGGCGACTGATGCCACCAACCCGACCGCCGGCCCCATGAACGTGGCGATCGTCGCCGGCACGGCCGACCCCGGCCCGGCCGCCGGCGAAGCGGAGCTCGCTCGCGGCCGCCGTGACCTCGCCGCCATTGCCGCGCTCGCCCAGGCCGTGGTCGGCCCCATCACCGTCTCGGTGCCTCCCAGCCTCGTCAGTGGGCTCGCCACCACGGACCCGGCTCTCGCCGCCACGCTGCGCACCGCGCTCGTCGAGGACGAGGTCCTGGCGCTGCCCGCCGACGTGATGGACCCGTCGTCACTCGTCGCGATCGACGAGCAACCGGCCTTCACGAGGGAGCTGGTCGCTGGGGAGGACACGCTGGCCGGCGCGCTGCCGGTACCACCGACCCGGGAGTCGGGGTGGTTCGCCGGCGGACCGATCAGCACGCCGGCGGCGGTGATGATGCGCAACCTCGGCTTTCGCTCGCTCGTGCTGCCGCCCGACTTCTACGACGGCCTCGAGGGCAGCATCGGGGGCTTCCTCGACCGCACGCTCGGCATCGAGGTCGATCTCGAGGACGGCTCCAGGTTCCCGGCCAAGGTCCCCGACGTGGCCGGCGCCCTGCTCGACCCGGCGGCGATCGACGACCAGCGCAGCACCGTCGACGCGGCCGTCGAGATCGCCGCCTCGCTCGTCACGACCCGACGCGAGCTCGGACCGCAGCGACGCCGCAGCGCCGTGCTCATGACGCCGTCCGGGGTCGTGCCCGACGCCGAGGTGAGCGCGACGCTGGCCCGGTTCATCTCGACGATCCCCGACTTCGCACTGGCGACGATGTCCACCCTGCCAGGCGCGACGGAGACCATGGTCGTCGTGGGTCGTGGTCCCGTCGTCGTCGAGCTGCCGGGGACGGCCGGCCCCGACATCAGCGCCCGCCGTGAGCCGCTGGAGCTGACGCGGGCGGTGTGCGAGGGCACCGGCTCGATGATCGTCGGCGACGACACCACCGTGACCACGTGGCGCCGTCAGCTGGACACGTTGCTGTCCACGGCGCTCACGGCCGCGGAGGTCACCGTCGGACTCGCCCGACTCAACGCGGAGTCCGACGGGGTCCGGTCGCAGGTCGAGCTACCCCGCCCGTTCACGTTCACACTCACCGGCCGCTCCAGCCCGCTGCGGCTCAATCTGCGCAACCTGAGCACCGACCCGCTGCGCGTCGTGGTCATCCCGAGCTCGCCGAAGCTGCGCTTCCCCGACGGACCGATGGACGTCGTGCTCACCCCGGAGTCCGTCACCGAGGTCGCCATCCCGGTCGAAGCGCGATCCAACGGCACCGCCCCCGTCGAGGTCCGCGTCGTCACGCCCGAGCTGCAGCAGGACATCGCGCCACCGATCGTGCTGACGGCGCGGGTGAACGCGCTCACCGGCCTCGGCCAGGTCGTGACCGGGGCGGCGTTGCTCGTGCTGCTCTCGTGGTGGTACGGCCACTTCCGGCGGCGCCGCCGAGCCCGGCTCGCCGCGCTGGCGATCAACGGCCAGACCGCGGCCGACGTGCTCGAGCACTTTTCCCCCGACGCCGCTGAGGCGGGGACCCCGCGGCTGTTCGACCTCGACACCGATGACACCGTCGACACCAGCGGCCCGCTGCGCCGGCCCGCCTCGCAGGCGCCCGGCAGCGAGACGAGGGCCGGTAACCTGCCGGACCCGTGACCGAGGTATCCACGGTCGGTGTCGTCACCGACAGCGCATGTGACCTCCCCGCCGAGCTCGCCGAGCAGTGGGGCATCGAGATCGTCCCCCTGAGCATCCGCTTCGGCGACGAGGAGCTCGTCGATCGCGAGCAGCTCACGACGTCGGAGTTCTGGGCCCGCTGCGCGGCGTCGCCCGAGCTGCCCTCGACCGCCGCACCATCGCCCGGGCGCTTCGAACAGGCGTACCGCCGCCTCGTGGACCGGGGCGCCTCGGGCATCCTCGTCGTCAATCTGTCCGGCGCGCTGTCGGCCACGATGCAGAGCGCCGAGCTGGCCGCCCGGGCGGTCGCCGACGACGGCGTGGACGTGCGCATCGTCGACAGCCGCACCGTCTCGCTCGGCCTCGGCACGATCGCCCTCGCCTGCGCCATGGCCGCCGCTGGCGGCGCCACCGGAACAGCCGCCGCTGGCGGCGCCACCGGAACAGCCGCCGCTGGCGGCGCCACCGGAACAGCCGCCGACCTCGACCACGTCGAGCAGCTCGCCCACGACCTCGTCGCCCGCACCCGCGTGTTCGGCGCCCTCGACACGCTCGACAACCTGCGCAAGGGTGGGCGCATCGGCAACGCCAAGGCGCTGCTCGCCACCGCTCTCGCCATCAAGCCGATCATCGAGGTCGCCGATGGTGTCGTCGAACAGCACGGCAAGCAGCGCACCCGGTCGAAGGCGCTCAGCTTCCTGGTCGAGAAGGTCGCGTCCTACCGGGGCCGCATCGAGCACCTCGCCGTGCTCCACGCCGACTGCAGCGACGTCGACTCGTTCGTCGAGCAGCTGCAACCGCTGACCGACGAGGAGATCGTGGTCGGCCAAATCGGTCCCGTCATCGGCGCCCACGCCGGCCGGGGGACGATCGGCGTCGCGTTCCAGGAACGGCTCGACTCCCCGCCGTC
Source organism: uncultured Acidimicrobiia bacterium (assembly GCA_963822315.1). Taxonomy (GTDB): domain Bacteria; phylum Actinomycetota; class Acidimicrobiia; order Acidimicrobiales; family Ilumatobacteraceae; genus JALZMG01. The sequence goes on along the minus strand of CAWGHB010000007.1, from coordinate 39,978 downwards.
GCCCTGATCGCCGTTCTCTGTGAGTTCTGGGGCCATCCGTGGCCCCGGAACAGCGTCAGAACCCGGTTGGCGGCATCGTGGTGGACGACCCTCCCCGAGTTCGCGGGGCGTCGCAACTAGCGTTCCCCGGCGGAATGCCGGCGTCGACCACTCCCCCTCCACCCAGCGCGGGCTCGCAGCGTGACGAACCGCTCGTGCTGCACGACCGCTATCGGCTGGAGCGCCGGCTGGCCCAGGGCGGGATGGCCGAGGTCTGGCTGGCCACCGACCTCTCCCTCGACCGGAAGGTCGCGCTGAAGTGGCTCAAGCCCAGTCTGGCCACGGACCCGGTCGTCGCCGAGCGCTTCCGCCGCGAGGCGATCGCTGTCGCCGGGCTGACCCATCCGAACATCGTCGCCGTCCACGACGTCTTCGAGGACAGCGGCCGTCAGGCCGTCGTCATGCAGCTCATCGACGGCAAGAGCCTGCGCCAGCTCCTCGACGTCCAGACGAGGTTGAGCCCCGACCTGACGATCCACATCGGCATCTGCGTGGCCGCCGCCCTCGACGCCGCCCACCGCCACGGCTTCGTCCACCGCGACGTCAAGCCCGGCAACATCCTCGTGACGCCCGACGGCCGCGTGCTGTTGACCGACTTCGGCATCGCCAAAGGCCTCGACACGTCCGACGACGACCTGACGAGCGACAACGTGATGATGGGCACGGCGAAGTACCTCTCGCCCGAGCAGGTGCGGGGCCGCAAGCTCGACGGGCGCGCCGACCTCTACTCCCTCGGTCTCGTCATGTACGAGTGCCTCGCCGGTCGGGTGCCGTTCCTCGGCGAGACCGACGCCGACACGGCGTTGGCCCGCCTGCAGCGCGACCCGACGGACCTCGGGCGCCTGCGCCCGACGCTCCCCCGCGGCCTCGTCAACCTGATCCACCGGCTGCTGGCCCGCAACCCGAACCACCGCCCCAACTCGGGTGCCGAGCTGCGCGCCGAGCTGCAGCGCATCTCCGAGGAGCCGCCGCCCGACCTGACGCCGCTCGGCAACCCGCCGACCGGCTCGATCCCGAGCCCGGTCGGGCCGTTCATCCGGGCGCCGCGCACCACCGGTCAGGTCGGGCGCACCCGGCCGGGCGCGCCGCGGATCCCCGGCGAGGCCACGCCGCCCAATCCCGTGCCCCGCCGACCCCGCGACAACACCCCGCACGCCGGCGCCCGACTCCGCGGCAGCCCGGCGCGCGGCCTCCAGTCGCGCACGGGTCCGTCGATGGTGCTCGTGCTCGGCCTCCTCGCCGTCGCCCTGGTGGTCGCGCTCGTGCTGTGGGCGATGATCGGCCGCGACGCGTCGGGCGGAAGCGGAGCGCCATCGACGACCACGCCGTCCGCCGGTCCATCGGTCCCCGCAGGTCCCGCCGGCGCCGCCGGCTCGGCCACCATCGCGACCATCGCGGCCTACGACCCGGAGGGCGACGGCGAGGAGAACGACGACCTCACCGCGGCCGCCGTCGTCGACGGGGATCCGGCGACGAGCTGGCGCTCGGTCTGCTACGCCCGGGCCCTGATGGGCGACAAGGACGGTGTCGGCCTCGCCGTCACGTTGTCGGCACCGGCGACCGGTGCCCTGTCGTTCTCGGTCGGGACGGCGCCGTACCAGGTCGAGGTGTTCTCGTCCACCGCCGCCACCGTGCCGGCCGGCTTCGCCGACTGGGGGCCGGCGATCGCCCCCAAGCTCTTCGCCGACCAGCCGGGCGCCGTCACCGTCGACACGCCGGCCCCGGCGCTGCACCTCCTCATCGTGTTCCGCGAGCTCGGCCGTGACAACGGGTGCACGGCTGCCAACCCGTTCCGCGGCACGATCGGGGAGCTCCGCTTCGCCTGATGCCGGCCCTCGACCGCCACGACGACGCCGAGCTCGTCCGGGCCGCCCAGGCCGGCGACCGCGCCGCGATGGACGCGCTGCTGCGTCGCCACTACGACCGGGTCCACGCCGTCTGCCGCCGGATCGCCGGCTCGACGCGCGACGCCGACGACGCGACCCAGGAAGCGATGATCAGCATCGTGCGGGCGATCGGCCGGTTCGACGGACGCTCGGCGTTCTCCACGTGGACGTATCGCATCGCCACCAACGCCGCCCTCGACGAGCTGCGCCGCCGCAACCGCCGGCCCCAGCTCCAAGTCGTCGACGACACCGGCCGGCCGCGCGACGAGGTCGACCCGGCGGCCCAGCGGCACGTGGAGGGCGTCGTCGATCGCCAGTCGATCGACGACGCCCTCGACGCGCTGCCCGAGGACTTCCGCGTCGCCGTCGTCCTGCGCGACGTCGCCGATCTCGACTACGCCGAGATCGCCGAGGCCCTCGACATCCCGGTCGGGACCGTGAAGTCCCGCATCGCCCGAGGACGCGGCCACCTCGCCGACCTGCTCGGGAACCAGGGTGACCGCCCCCGACGTCCAACCGACGACCCGGACGATCAACCATGAACGACGACCAACGCGATCTCGCCAGCGCCGCCCTCGACGGCGCGCTCACCGACGAGGAACGGGCGCGCGCCGACGCCGATCCCGAGGTCCAGGCCGAGATCGCCCGCTTCCGCACCGTGCGCGACGCGATCCGCGACACCGGCAGTCCGGACCCGGTCCGTCGCGACACCTCGCTCGCCGCCGCCCTGGCTGCGTTCGACGCGCTTGGACCCGCCGCGCCCGTCGTACCCCTGGAGCGGCGCCCCGCGGCCCGCTGGATGCGGCCTGCCCTCGCTGCGGCCGCCGCGCTCGTCGTCGTCGTCGCTGGCGTGGCCATCCTCGACCGCGGTGGCGACGACCAGGACGACAGCAGCTCGCTCAGCGCCGCCGACGCGGCCGCCGACGCCCCGGCCGGCACCGTCCGCCGCGACGAGACGCTGCAGGCCGTGCCGCAGCCGAGCGGCGATGCGGCGCTCCCGTCGGCCGAGATCGCCCCGACCGCTGGCACCGTCGGCGACACCGGCAGCGACCAAGCGGGCGGGTCGGCCGACACCGCGGCCGACGCCGAGGCGGCGGCGCCGGCCGCCGACGACCCGGTGGCACTCGTCGTCCTCGTGTCAGCCGCCGACCTCGTCGCGTTCGCGGAAGGGCACGACCCGCTCGGCCGGCCGCCGGCATGTGGTGACGGCATGCTGCTCGGACCGGCCATCTACGTCGTCGACGACCGCGATGTGGTCGTCGACATCGTCCTCCTGGACGGTGGGGCCACCGTCGGCGCGGTCGCCGTCGACGGATGCGCCACCGTCGCCCGTGCCCCCGTGCGCTGATCCGCCACCTGCGGCGACCCGCGGATCGGCGGGAGGTGCGGTGTTATGGTCCGCCCCATGCCGGGCAACCCGCTGACCGACCCGAACTGGGCCTCGGACCTCGCCGACACGGTCGAGAAGGTCGTCGGCACCGTCCGCGAGAAGGCGACGACACCCGTCGTCCACGTCGCCCGAGGCGTCGTCTACGGCCTGCTCGGCGGGATCCTCGGCCTCGTCGCCCTCACGCTGCTGCTCATCGCCAGCACGCGGGCGCTGCAGGCGCTGCTCGACATCGGGCTGTCGAACGAGCGAGCGGTGTACGTCAGCTACCTCCTCGTCGGGGGAATCGTCTGCATCGCCGGGTTGTTGGTGTTGAGGAAGCGCAGCGCCCCGTGACCACGGTGGCGTCCGGCGTCCGTCTCACCAGGTAGGAACGGGATCACCGCAGCCATGACCACCCCCCGCAACGTCGTCATCGTCGGCTCAGGACCGGCCGGGCTCACGGCGGCGATCTACACCGCTCGGGCCAACCTCGCGCCGCTCGTCATCGAGGGCGAGCCCTCGAGCACCAGCGACCAGCCCGGCGGCCAGCTGATGCTGACCACCGACGTCGAGAACTACCCCGGGTTCCCCGACGGCGTCATGGGACCGGAGCTGATGTACAAGTTCCGCGAGCAGGCCCAGCGCTTCGGGGCCGAGTTCGTCACCGAGAAGGTCACCAAGGTCGATCTCGCCGCCCGCCCGTTCCAGGTGTGGGTGCGAGACACGGTGTACGAGGCGGACGCGGTCATCGTGAGCACCGGGGCCCGCTCGCTGATGCTGGGTCTCGACGAGGAGACCCGGCTCATCGGCCACGGCCTGTCGACGTGCGCGACGTGCGATGGCTTCTTCTTCCGCGGCCACCACATCGCCGTCGTCGGCGGCGGCGACTCGGCGCTCGAGGAGGCGATCTTCCTCACGAAGTTCGCCGAGAAGGTCACGGTCATCCACCGCCGCGACTCGCTGCGGGCTTCGAAGATCATGCAGGACCGGGCGTTCGCCAACCCGAAGATCGAGTTCATGTGGAACACGGTCGTCGACGAGCTGCTGGGCGCCGAGACGCTCGAGGGCGTCGTCGTGTCAGACACCGTCACCGGCGCCACCTCGACGCTGCCGGTGACCGGCGTTTTCGTCGCCATCGGGCATCGGCCCAACACCGACCTGTTCGCCGGCGTGCTCGACACCGACGAGAACGGCTACCTCGTGACCCAGCCCGGATCGTCGCGGACCAACATCGAGGGCGTCTTCGCCTGCGGCGACGTGCAGGACCACACGTACCGCCAGGCGATCACCGCCGCCGGATCCGGCTGCATGGCCGCCATCGACGCCGAGCGGTGGCTCGAGCACAACCAAGGCCATTGAGCCCCCTCGTAGACGTACATGCGTTCGATCGACTCCGGTCAGCGGAATGCCCAGCAGCGTCTGGCGGTTGCACCCACCAGTACACTTCGCCCGCCGTACCAGGCCAGAACCCAGAAGGAACCGCCACCATGGCTGGAATCGTCAACCTCTCCACCTCGACCTTCGACGAGACCGTCGCCGGCTCGGACAAGCCGGTCGTGGTCGACTTCTGGGCCGAGTGGTGCGGACCGTGCAAGGCCATCGCGCCGATCCTCGGTGAGATCTCCACGGAGCTGCAGGATCAGGTCACGGTCGCCAAGGTCAACGTCGACGACAACCCCGACCTGGCCATGCGCTACAACGTGATGAGCATCCCCACGCTGCTGGTCTTCAACGGCGGCGAGGTGCAGAAGCGCCTCGTGGGTGCCAAGGGCAAGTCCCAGCTGCTGCAGGAGCTCGACGAATTCCTCGTTTCCAGCCGCTGACCGTCGGTCAGCACGGCGAGCCGGTCCGGGATCTCCAACGCCGGCTCGGCGCGGCCGGGTTCGCCCCGGCGGGTCTCGAGGCGGGTGAGTTCGGTCGAGCCACCGAGGACGCGATCAAGGCGTTCCAGCGCGATCGCGGGCTGCACGACACCGGCGCCTGCGACGAACCGACGTGGCTCGCCCTCGTCGAGGCGTCGTGGTGCCTCGGTGACCGACCGCTGCGGTTGATCGCCCCCCACCAGCGGGGTGACGACGTGGCCACCCTGCAGTTGTGGCTCGGCCGGCTCGGCTTCGACTGCGGTCGGGTGGACGGCATCCTGGGGCCGGCCACCGCCGGCGCCCTCGAGGAGTTCCAACGCAACTGCGGGCTGGACGTCGACGGAGTCTGCGGGCCGGCCACCGCCCGCGCCCTCGAGGTCAACGGCGCCCGAACCGGCACGGGTCCCGGGGTGGCCGCCATCCGCGAGCTCGAGCGCCTCAGCGCAGTCGGGGCCTCGTTGCAGCAGCTGCGGGTCGTGGTCGGGCAGTTCGGCGGGCTCGGTCCCCTCGCCCGCCAGATCGCCCGCCGGTTGCGCCAGGAGGGTGCCAAGGTGATCACCGCCGACGAGCTCGACCCGTCGATCCACGCCGCCGCCGCCAACCGGTACGCCGCCACCGTGTACCTGGGGTTCGAGCCGCGTCCCGACACCCATGCCTCGATCGCGTACTACGCGACGCCGGGCTTCGAGTCGGCCGGCGGGCGCTCGCTCGCGGAGCGGCTGGAGCAGGCGTTGGGCACGGTCCGCACCCTGCCGCGGCCGACGACGAGCGGGATGCGGCTCCCGGTGCTCCGGGAGACCAGGATGACCGCGGTCGTCTGCTCGCTCGGACCCGTGCAGCGGGTCGTGGACACCGCGCCCGCCGTCAGCGATGCCGTGCAGCAGGCGCTGGCGGCCTGGGCGGCCGCACCTGCTGCGCCGTCCATCTCGCCCGCCTGAGCCCGGCCCCACCCTCACGCGTGGGTCGCGCGTCGACCACCGCGCCGATCCCCGCGACGGCCATTCGACGCGTGTCGATAGGACCTCTGACCTGGACTGATATGAGTTATCCACAGCATTGTCCACTCGTTGTGTGTAACGGTGGAGGTGAGGTGAAGTGGGTCGATGCCGACGAGAGGTCGAGGGTCGAACGTCCCAGGCCCCCGGCACCGCCTCAGCGCTCGCCGGTGATCAGCCGGTAGATCCGCTCGAGGTCCTCGAGGTCGGCGAAGTCGATCGTGACCTGGCCCCGCTTGACCCCCATCTTGACCCCGACCCGGGTGTCGAGGGCGTCGGCCAACAGCTGCTCGAGCTCCAGCAGGCCCGGCGGTCGAAGTCGGGTGGTCTCGATCAGCCCGGCGCCGTCGACCGGCGCCGGCGGCCGCGGCGCCGGGGGCGCGGACGGGGTGGGCCCGAGGCCGCCCGTCCGGACCGCCTCCTCGATCGTGCGCACCGACCAGCCCTCGGCCGCGGCCGTGCGGGCCAGCCGCTCCTGGAGGGCTCGGTCGGGTGTGCCGAGCAGGGCGCGGGCGTGACCGGCCGACAACTTGCCATCGGCCAGGAGGTGTTGCACCGCCGGGGGCAGACCGAGCAACCGGAGCGTGTTCGTCACCGAGGACCGGCTCTTGCCGACCCGTTGGGCGACCTCCTCGTGGGTCAGCCCGAAGTCCTCGATGAGTTGCTGGTAGGCGGCGGCCTCCTCGAGCGGGGTGAGGTCCTCGCGATGGAGGTTCTCGACGAGCGCGTGCTCGACGGCGCTGACGTCGTCGGTGGGTCGCACGATCGCCGGCACCGTGGGCAGACCGGCCCGCCGGGCGGCGCGCCACCGCCGCTCCCCCGCGATCAGCTGGTACTGGCCGTCGACCCGGCGCACCAGGACCGGCTGCAGCACGCCGATCTGGGCGACCGACGCCGCCAACTCGGCCAGCGCCTCCTCGTCGAAGTGGACCCGGGGTTGGTGGGGGTTGGGGACGACCTCGGTCGTCGGGATCTCGACCAGCGAGGCGCGCTCGTCGAGGGCACCGTCGCCGCTCCCCGGACCGCCCTCGGCGACCGGGATCAGAGAGCTGAGCCCCTTACCGAGCCCGCTGCGCCGATTCATCGTGCACCTCCTTGGCCACATCGCGGTAGGCGATCGCACCACGCGACCGAGGATCGAAGGTGATGATGGGCTGGCCGAACGACGGTGCCTCGGACAAGCGCACGGAGCGGGGAACGATGGTCCGCAGCACCTTCTCGCCGAAGTGGTCGCGCACCTCGGCGACGACCTGATCGGCGAGCTTGGTCCGGGCGTCGTACATCACGCACACGATCGTGCTGACCTCGAGCGTGGGGTTGAGGTTGCGGCGCACGAGGTCCACGTTCCGCAACAGCTGACCGAGACCCTCGAGCGCGTAGTACTCGCACTGGATCGGGACCAGCACCTCGCGGGCGGCGCTGAGACCGTTCACCGTGAGCAGGCCGAGCGACGGCGGGCAATCGATGAGGACGTAGTCGTAGTCGTCGACGATCGCGTCGATGGCCCGCTTGAGTCGGGTCTCGCGGCTGAACGCGGGAACGAGCTCGATCTCGGCCCCGGCCAGGTCGAGGCTCGCGGGCGCCACGAACAGGCCGCGGACGTCGGTCGGCTCGATGCAGTTCTCGAGCGGCACCTCGTTCATCAGGACGTGGTACATCGACGTCTCGAGCCCCCGGTTCTCGATGCCGAGACCGGTCGATGCGTTGCCCTGGGGGTCCAGGTCGATGATCAGGGTCCGCTGGCCGAGCTCGGCCAGGCACGCCCCGACGTTGATCGTCGTGGTGGTCTTGCCGACTCCACCCTTCTGGTTGGCGACGGCCAGGACGCGGGGGAGTGGGCGTCCCGTCGGTTCCGGGGCCACGTCGGGTGCCGGCGGATCCTCCATCGTCGGTGGCCGTCCGCTCGGCAGGTCGGCCGGTCGGTCAGCCGGTGGGTCGGAGCGGGGCTCGGACCACGTCGGGCCGTCGGTCGCCTCCGGAACGCCGAGCGCGGCCGGATCAGCGGGCACGGGCGCCGGGTCGGGAAAGCTCATCGGACAGGTCTTTCGATCGGGCCGGGCAGACCGGCGGCCGCACCAGCCTGGCAAAGCGGCCCGCGCTGGTCAAGCACCGTCGCAGACCGACTCTCATGCAGAGGTCGAGTCGGCGACCGCCCGGATCGGTTCCACGTGGAACATCGACCAGGAGCCGGCGGTCAGTAGGCCTGATGTTCCACGTGGAACATCAGGCAGGCGACACGGCGATCGGGTTGGTCGAGCACCACGAACCCGAGTTCGCGCACCTCGTCACCGCGCCACCGCCCGTCGACGTGCGGAGGCTCGCTGACGACGAGTCGACCGCCGGGGCGAAGCAACGCCGCCGCCGCCCTCGCGGTGGCCAACGGTGGACCGAAGCTGCGGGCGACCACGGCGTCGGCGAGCGTCGAGGAGGGGAGCGCGCCGGCGTCGGCGGCGTGCACGGCGACCCGTCCGCCCAGGCCGAGGCGGCGCACCAGTCGCTGCAGGTGATCGGCGCGGGTCGTCCGCCGCTCGACCAGCACGATGGACAGGTCAGGCCGGGCCCGCGCGATCACCAGGCCGGGCACACCGCCGCCGCTCCCCAGATCGACGACGGTCCCGCGCACGGCGGCCAAGGCGTCGACGAACGCGCCGGCGTGGACGATGACGTCGCTGATCGGACGATCACCGAGCATCCCGAGGCGCTGCGAGGAGGCCAGGGCCTCGGTCAGCGCCGGGTCGTCCACCGGGCGGCCGGTTCCCGACTGATCAGACCGGGGTGACGACGACGCGGCGGTACGGGTCCTCGCCCTCCGAGCGGCTCGTCACGCCGTCGATCGCCGCCGAGCGCGTCGTGCAGCACCTTGCGGTCAGCGGATGGCATCGGGTCGAGCGAGCGGGCCACACCGCTCTCCCGCACCTGCGCCGCGACGGTGTCGGCGAAGCGCTCGAGCGCGGCCCGACGCTTCTCGCGGTACCCGGCGACGTCGACGCGCAGGCGGGTCTCGTGGTCGCCGAGACGGCGCTGGGCCGCCACCCGGGCCAGGTCCTGGATGGCCAGCAGCGTCCGACCGCCGGGCCCGATCAGCAGCCCGAGCGACTCACCGTCGACGCGCACCTCGATCTCGGTGCCCTCGAGCGAGGAGTCGACCGTGGACTCGTAGCCGAAGGCCGTCGTCAGCCCACTCATGAACGCCACTGCGGCGTCGCGGACGGACCCGACGTCGACGGGCTCGTCATCGTGCTCCTCGGGGTCGGTGATCGGGAGATCCTCGGTGGTCATGGCGTGTCCTTCACTGGAGGCGACGGGTGTGGGGGTCGGGGCGGGGACGACGTCGTCGGCGTCGACGCTCACAGCGACGGCCGCCGCGGCCACCGCCGGGGGAGCGGCCGCGCTCGATCGATCGCGTCCACCGCCGTCGCGCCGCCGTCGCGAGTCGGGCGAACGCTGGCCCCGGCCCGGTCCGCTGCCCTCGGGCTCGTCGGGCCCCGTCACCGAGGTCGCGTCATCGGAGCCGTCGGTCGCTGTCGCGTTCGCCGTCCGCGTTCGGGCGCCCCGCCGGCGCTCCTGCTTGGGCCGCACCGGTGCCGGGCGGACCCGGGCCCTGACCCGTGCTTCACCGCGCAGGCGGCCGAACAGCCCCTGCTTGGGTTCGGCGAGCACCTCGAACTCGGCCTCGTCGGCCACCACGCCCAACTCATCGAGGGCCAGTTCCTTGGCCTCCTCGATCGTCCGCGCTGTCGTCTCGACCCACTCCATCGTCACTCCGTTCGTCGACCGGGCGCGTCGTCAACAAGTGCCCGGTGCAAGGTCGCGTCGGCGCCGGTCACGGCCGGCGCTTGTCCCCGCTCTTCGATCTGCTGCCCCCCGGCCGACCAGACGGCGGGTTGGGCTTCTGCTGCTTGGGCGCCGGGGCGTTCGCCGACGGCGTCGGTCGTCCCTTGGGCGCGGTCGTCCGCTTGGCCGGCGCCTTCGCCGCCTTGGGCTGCGAGCCCGTGCTCGGCGGCCGGTTGCCGCCGGACTTGCCGGCCGGCTTGCCGGTCGGCGCCTTGTTCGTCGTCCTGTTCGTCGTCGCCTTCGACGCCGACTTGCCGTTGGACGAGGGTGGGTCGCCGCCCTTCGGGCCGGGATCGCCGCGCAGCTGGGCCAGGAAGCCGCCGCCGCCGGCCCCCGAATCCTTGTCCTGCTTGGCGATCTCACGGGCCGTGGTGCTGGCCCGTTGGGCCTGGCGTCCGAGCGATTCCTCGTGGCCGTAGAAGCGTCGGGTGATGTAGGCCTGCTGGGCGATCCGCAACACCGCTTGCGCCGCGTAATAGATGATCAGCCCGGTCAGGAAGAAGACCTGGAAGATGGCGAACACCACCGGCAGGTACTGCATCAGCTTCTGCTGGGCCGGCGACATCGTCGGGCTCACGGCGGCGCGGGCGGCGACCATGCGCTGCTGGAGGAAGTACAGCCCGGCCAGCGCGACCACAAGGAGCGCGTAGATCAGTCCCGTGCTGATGCTCTCGCTGAGCGCCTGGGCCGGTGACTTCGCGAGGTCGAGGCCGAGCGCCATCATGTCGGTCTTGTCGAACCGGCCACTGTTCGACAGCGACTGGTAGAGCTCACTGGACTGCGAGATGTAGCGGGGGACGAAGCCGAGCTCGGCCGGCGGCTGCTGCCCGGCGGCGACGAAGACGCTGTTGACGATCGGTGCCGACGCACCCGCGGGCTTGTAGGTCAGCCCGTGGAGGATCCGGAACATGATGATGAAGACCGGCATCTGGGCCAGGAGCGGCAGGCACGAGGCCATCGGGTTGACCTTGTGCTCCTGGTAGAGCTTCATCATCTCTTCGTTGAGCTTCTGGCGGTCGTTGCGGTGCTCCTGCTGCAGCTTGCGCATTTCCGGGGCCAGGCGCTGCATCTCGAGCATGCCCTTGGTGCTCTTCAGCGTGAGCGGCGTGATGATCAGCATCACCACGACGGCGATGAGGGCGATCGCGGCGGCGTAGTTGTGGGTGATGCCGTAGAACCACGACAGCAGCCAGGCGGGGATCTCGAACATGGTCAACGATCCTTGGAGAAGACGAGGGGCCGGTGGTCGGCGGCCGGGGCCGAGGCGTCGTGGTGACCGTGGCCGGCCTCGGGCACCGGGTCCCACCCCGACGGACCGAACGGTCGACAGCGGGCGAGGCGCCGCACGGTGAGCCACAGGCCGCGCCGATTGCCGTGGACGAGCAGCGCCTCACGGGCGTACGACGAGCACGAGGGCGTGAACCGGCACGGCGAGGGGCGACCCTCGAAGGCTCGCTGGTACCAGTCGACGAAGCGGACCAGACGCCAGCCGTCGGCCCCACCACGAGGCGCGTCGAGCGCGCCACGTGGTTCGCTCCCTCGAGGACTCGGTCGGCTCGACGCGGTCACCTCGCGGCGCACATGGACGTGGGCCAGCAACGCCATCACCTCGTCCCGGATCTCATCGAACGAACGTTCGGAGATCGACGGACGTACACCGATGAGCAGGTCCCCGTGGTCGAACGAGCCACGAGCAGCGGCCTCCCCGAGCACGGCGCGGAGGCGGCGGCGAGCCCGGTTGCGCACGACGGCCGACCCGACGGGCCGACCAATCGCGAACGCCAGACGACCGGGGACGATCGTCGGGTCGTCGACGTAGCGGCACCACAGGGAGCGGGTCCGGGCGCGGCGGCCATCGCGGTTCAGTCGCTCGAAGTCGCGCCGCTCGTGGATCCGGCCGATCAAGCCGACAGTCGAGCGCGACCCTTGAGCCGGCGGGCCTTGATGATGGAGCGACCGGCTCGCGTGCGCATCCGGGCGCGAAACCCGTGCTTGCGAGCCCGCCGGCGGGTGTTCGGTTGGTAGGTGCGCTTCACGGTGGGAGCTCCGGTGCTGGGGAAACGGGTGGCGCGACGGATGTCACGGCCGACCCACAGAGGCTACGGCGCGGGGCCCGACACCGGCAACGTCCCCGTTCAGCGGCATCGGCGGAGCGCGATGCTGCCGGGTGATCGGCCGGGGCGCAGCGGTTACGGTCTCGTGTCAGCGGCCGCGTGCCGGCGTGGTAGCGTCGATCGCTCGACTGGATCTTGTCCCCAATCTGTGGACAACCGTGTGGATCGCCTGGTCGGAGGTAGGAGGACAGGTGAGCGACCAGGATCAGGTGTGGACCGCCGTCGCCCACCAGCTGCGAGATCAGCTGACCGAGGCGGTGTGGCTCTCCACCTTCCAGGACGTGATCCCGATCGCGGCCAACGGCCAGCACCTGACGGTCAGCGTCCCCAGCAACCACGTGCGGGACCGGATCCTCACCCGGTACCTGCCACTCGTCACCGACGCCCTCGACGAGATCGTCGCGCCGGGGTGCGCCCTCGAGATCATCGTGGCCACCGGCTCCACCAGCGCCGACGGGGTCGACGATCTGACCGGCGCCGGGGTCACCTGGGCGGCCAACGGCTCGCCGTCCGGCCTCGAAGCCCGCCTCGACATGGGACCCGACGGCTCCGCGCTGCTCGACGAGGCCGGGCTGAACCCGCGCTACACGTTCGAGACGTTCGTCAAAGGTGCGTCGAACCAGTTCGCGCTGGCCGCCGCCCTTCGCGTCGCCGAGACGCCGGCGCGCTCGTACAACCCGCTGTTCATCTACGGGGCGGCCGGCCTCGGCAAGACCCACCTGCTGCACGCCATCGGCCACTACGTGCACCACAACTACCAACACCACGAGGTGCGCTACGTCTCGACCGAGACGTTCCTCAACGAGTTCGTCGACGCCATCCGGACGAACACCGGCAACGCGTTCAAGCGCCGCTACCGCGAGATCGACGTCCTGCTCATCGACGACATCCAGTTCCTGGAGAACCGGGAGGGCCTGCAGGAGGAGTTCTTCCACACCTTCAACTCGCTGCACGGCGCCAACAAGCAGATCGTCATCTCCTCCGACCGCGTGCCCGACGCGATCCCGACGCTCGAGGAGCGCCTGCGCGGCCGGTTCAAGTGGGGCCTCATCACCGACATCCAGCCGCCCGACCTCGAGACCCGCCTGGCCATCCTGCGCAACAAGGCCGAGCGCGATCAGGTGGTCGTCCCGCCCGAGGCCCTGGAGTTCATCGCCACGAAGATCTCGACGAACATCCGCGAGCTCGAAGGGGCGCTGATCCGAGTCACCGCGTTCGCCAGCCTGAACGGCGTCCCGATCACCCTCGAGCTGACCCAGCACCTGCTCGCCGACCTGTTGCGGGAATCGGCGACGCGCCCGCGGACCGACGAGGAGCTGCTGGCCGAGATCGCCTCCATCCTCGGGTTCGAGGTCGCCGCGCTGAAGGGCAAGAGCCGCCAGCGCCCGTTGGTGACCGGCCGCCAGATCGCGATGTACGTGTTCCGCGAGCTCACCGACCTCAGCTACCCGGGCATCGCCCGGATCTTCGGCGGCCGGGACCACACGACCGTGATCCACGCCGTCGAGAAGATCCAACGCCTGATGAGCGAGCGCAAGCAGATCTACGACCAGGTCACCGACCTGCTGCAACGACTGAAGTCATGACCGCGTCCCCTCGTGAGCCGAGCGAGTCCTCGAACGAGCGAACAACGCGACACGGCGAGCCGAGCGAGTCCTCGAACGAGCGAACAACGCGACACGGGACGACATCGTGTGGACATCCGCCCGTCACCCAGTGGACAACCGCTCGTCATCCCCCGAACGACAGCGGTGTCATCTGGCGCCTGGGGATCATGGTGGACAACCCGGCGCGGTGACATCCACCCTCTACGCTGCGGCGACGACTGTTCATCCCCAATCCACAGCCCCTATTACCGCTACTACTCCATTCATCAACCCCGATGTGGGAAAGGCTGCCCTGTGAAGTTCCGATGCGAGCGTGAGGTCCTGGCCGATGCACTGGCCACTGCTGGACGGGCGGCCACCAGCCGCACCGGCACGCTCCCGGTGCTCTCGGGCCTGCGCCTCGAGGTCAGCGGTGACCAGCTCTCGGTCATCGGTACCGATCTCGAGCTCTCGATCCGTCTGACCGTCGCCGTCGGGGGTGAGCGCGACGGCGCGGTCGTCGTCCCGGCCCGTCTGACCGCCGACATCGTGCGCTCATTGCCGGCCGGGGCGGTCGAAGTCGTGCTCGGCGACGATGGGAGCGGCAACGGCGAGACGGTCAGCATCAGCGCCGGCCGGTCGCGGTTCGCGATCCGTCCGCTCGGCCTCGACGACTACCCGTCACAGGGTGAACCTGTCGCCGAGGCGGTGACGCTCTCGTCGTCCGCGGTCGCCGAGGCGCTGCGCCAGGTGGTGCGGGCGGCCAGCACGGATGACGCCCGCGCCGTGCTGACGGGCGTGTTGATCGCCGCCGAGGACGACGGCGTGCGGATGGTGGCGACGGATTCCTACCGGTTGGCGGTCCGTGACCTTCCCGACACCGACATGCTCGCCGGCGGTCAGCGGGTGCTGGTCCCCAGCCGCGCCCTGAACGAGCTGCAGCGGGTGCTCGGCGGCAGCGAGGAGCTGCAGGTGCGCCTCGGCGCTCGGGACGCGGTGTTCGAGTCCGGTGGCACCCGCCTCACGACCCGGCTGATCGAGGGGGAGTACCCGAACTACCGCAACCTGCTCCCACCGTCGTACCCGAACGTGCTGACGGTCGGCCGCGACGCGCTGCTGGAGGCGTTGCGCCGCGTCAAGCTGCTGGCCCAGGACGCCACGCCGGTGCGGCTCGCCCTCGGCGGCGAGACGCTGGTGCTGACCGCCATCACCCAGGACGTGGGCAACGCCTCGGAGGAGATCGACGCGACGTACGAGGGCGCGCCGATGACGGTGGCGTTCAACCCGGACTACCTGGCCGCCGGCGTCGATGCCGCGGATGCCGAGGAGGTCACGCTGTCGACGGCCGATCCGATGAAGCCGGCGGTGATCCGTCCCGTCGGGCGCGACGACTACCTCTACCTCCTGATGCCGGTCCGCGTGCCGTGACGGGCTGACGGGACCGACGTGATGAGCGCTTCGTGATCGTCGAGCGCCTGGAGCTGGTCGACTTCCGGAACTATCCGGCGGCGGCGTTCCGACTCACCGCCGGCACGACGGTCGTCATCGGCGACAACGGGCAGGGCAAGACCAACGTGGCCGAGGCGCTGGCCTACCTGGCCTCGTTGTCCAGCTTCCGCGGCGCGCCACCGGACGCGCTGGTGCGGATCGGGGCCCGGGCCGCGATCATCCGGGCCGAGCTCCGCGACGACGACGGCCGCGCCTCGTTGATCGAGGCCGAGCTGGTGCCCACCGGCCGCAACCGGGTGCAGGTGAACCGCCAGCGCCTGTCCAAGGCGCGGGACCTGCTCGGTGTCGTTCGGGTGACCGTGTTCTCACCGGACGACCTGAGCCTGGTCAAGGGCGGGCCCGCCGATCGGCGTCGCTTCCTCGACGACACCCTCGTCGCCCTGGCCGTCAAGTACGACGCCGCCCGGCTCGAGATCGACCGCATCCTGCGCCAGCGCAACACGTTGCTGCGCCAGGTCGGCGGCCGGTTGGACGAGGCGGGCGCCACGACCCTCGACGTGTGGGACGCCCGGTTCGCCGAGACCGGGGACCGTCTCGGCGTGGCCAGGTCGACGCTGGTCGACCGTGTCGCCCCACACGTCGCGAGGGCCTACGCCGATCTCGCAGGCGCGACGACGCCGATCGCGCTGACCTACGCCGCGCCGTGGCGTGCCGGCGGGTTGGCCGCGGCGTTGCGGGCCGCCCGCGCCGATGACGTGCGCCGCGGGGTGTCCACGGTCGGTCCGCACCGCGACGAGCTCGGGCTGTCGATCGGTGACCTGCCGGCCCGCACGCACGCGTCGCAGGGGGAGCAGCGCACGTTGGCCCTCGCGTTGCGCCTCGCCGCCCATCGGCTGGTCGCCGAACGCACCGGGTCCACCCCGGTGCTCGTGCTCGACGACGTCCTGTCCGAGCTCGACCCGAGCCGCGCGACGGCGCTGCTCGGCCACCTGCCGGCGGGCCAGGTCGTGATCACCACCGCGGCACCGGTGCCGCTGGCCGCGCATCCGGATCTCGTCATCCGCGTCCATGCCGGTGCCGTCGTCGACGACGCGGTCGCGCTGGATGCGGCGGGCACGGTCGGGCAGGATCGGGCGTCGTGAGCGGCCGTGACCGTGACGAGCCGGTGCCGTTGACCGATGCGCTCGACGGGTTGCTCGGCTCGTTGCGGGGCGGCGCCGGTCGGGCCGAGGTCGGTGGTCTGTTCGGCCGGTGGGAGGACGCCGTCGGTCCGGCGGTCGCGTCGAACGTGCGTCCCGTGCGACTGGAGCGGGGCACGCTGCTCGTCGAGGTGGATGACCCGGCGTGGGCGACCCAGGTCCGGTTCCTGACCGACGATCTGCGGGCTCGCCTCGCCGCGGTCGCCGGTGTGCAGGTGGAGCGGGTCGAGGTCCGCGTCGCCCGGTCGGGTCGCCCCGGGTCGCGCTGAGGAGCGCCGGCGGGCCAAAGCGCTTGCCGCCGGCAGCGGCGCGGGCCACGCTGCCGGCCATGGCCGAGTCGTGGTTCCTGAAGGTGGACGGCGTGACCGGGGAGTCGACGGACGCTCGTCACGCCGGCGAGATCGATGTGCGGTCGTGGAGCTGGGGCCTGTCGAACACGGCGGGCGCGCACGGGTGGGTCGGGCGCGGGGTCCGGCAAGGTCGTCGTCGATGACCTGGAGATCACGACCGGGATCAGCGTCGCCTCGCCGGCGCTGCTCCGCCTGTGCGCCCGGGGCCAGCACGTCCGCACGGCGGTGCTGACCGGGGTCCGGGCGGGCGGGGGACCGGCCGGTGGGCGCGAGGTGTACCGCTACACGCTGAACGACGTCGTGGTCACCGAGGTGCGCCACGGCGACGATCCCGCTGGGGACCCGACCGAGCACCTCGTCCTGCGCGCCCGCACGATCGAGGTCAGCTATCGGCCGCAGTCGCCGACCGGGACCGCCGGCCCGGCGGTGACCGTGGTCGTCGGCGGTCCGACCACGCCGTGATGCGGTGGGCGACACGTGGGCACCGATCGGCGGGGTTCCGCTCGGCTGGGACACCCCCTTGGTAGACTGGCGACATCGCTGACACGTCCCCGCACGGCCCTCCCTTCCCTGGTCAGGGCCCATCTCGGCGGGACCTGAACGCCTCGTCCACCTTGCTGCCGGCGCAGCCTGCCACCCGATCGGATCCCACCGCGACCATGACCTCCCAAGGAGCCCCCCGTGTCGACTGACGACCCGTCCACGACCGCCGCCCAGCCGGCCCGTCGCGACGGCGTGGGGGACTACGGCGCCAAGGACATCCAGGTCCTGGAGGGCCTCGATCCGGTGCGCAAGCGCCCCGGGATGTACATCGGCTCGACCGGGTTGGCCGGTCTCCACCACCTCATCTGGGAGGTCGTCGACAACTCGGTCGACGAGGCGATGGCCGGGTACGCGACGCGCATCCACGTGACGCTGCTGGCCGACGGCGGCTGCCGGGTCGACGACAACGGGCGAGGCATCCCCGTCGACCCGTACCCGTCCGGTCCGCACAAGGGCAAGAGCGCGGCGGAGGTCGTGCTCACGGTGCTGCACGCCGGCGGCAAGTTCGGAGGCCAGGGCTACAAGGTCTCCGGCGGCCTCCACGGCGTCGGTGTGAGCGTGGTCAACGCGCTGTCCGAGCGGCTGATCGTCGAGATCGACCGCGGGGGCAAGCGCTACCGCCAGGAGTACGCCAAGGGCGGCAAGCCGCAGGGCAAGATGGAGATCGTCAGCGACACGCCCTCGCGTGGCCGCAGCACCGGCTCGTCGGTGACGTTCTGGCCCGATCCGACGGTGTTCGTCGCCGAGGGCACCGAGTTCGTGTCGCGCACGGTGCTCGAGCGCCTGCAGACGATGGCGTTCCTGAACCGCGGCCTCGAGATCGTGTTCGCCGACGAGCGGGCCGAGAAGGAACAGAAGGTCACCTACCAGTACCGCGGCGGCCTCGTCGACTTCGTCCGTCACCTGAACGCCTCGAAGGAGGCGCTGTTCTCGAAGGTCTGCCACTTCGAGGACGAGGACGAGGAGAACCAGTCCCTCGACATCGCCATCCAGTGGAACACCGGGTACTACGAGGGCATCCACGGCTACGCCAACGGCATCTCCACGACCGAGGGCGGCATGCACGTCGAAGGCTTTCGCACCGCGCTCACGACGGTCGTGAACAAGTACGCCCGGGCCAAGGGCATCCTCAAGGAGAAGGACGACAACCTCCTCGGCGAGGACATCCGCGAGGGGATCACGGCGATCATCTCCGTGAAGCTCCGCGACCCGCAGTTCGAGGGGCAGACCAAGGCCAAGCTGGGCAACGTCCCGATGCGCTCCTTCGTCCAGAAGGTCACCAACGAGCGCCTTGCCGAGTGGCTCGACGAGAACCCGGCCGAGGCCAACAAGGTCGTGAAGAAAGCCCAGGCGGCGGCGCAGGCCCGTGTCGCGGCGAAGAACGCCCGCAACGCCATCCGCCGCAAGACGGCGCTGTCGGGGGCCGGCATGCCCGACAAGCTGAAGGATTGCTCGAGCCGCAACGCGGGCGAGAGCGAGCTGTTCATCGTGGAGGGCGATTCGGCCGGCGGCACCGCGGTGGACGCCCGCGATCCGCGGACCCAGGCGATCCTGCCGATCCGCGGCAAGATCCTGAACGTCGAGCGGGCGCGCGCCGACAAGATGCTGAAGAACAACGAGATCCAGTCGCTGATCACGGCGATCGGCGCCGGTGTCGGTGAGGAGTTCGACGCCACGAAGGCCCGCTACCACAAGGTGATCGTGCTGGCCGACGCCGACGTCGACGGCAGTCACATCCGCACGTTGCTGCTGACGTTCTTCTACCGCCAGATGAAGCCGCTCGTCGAGGCCGGCTACGTGTACATCGCCCAGCCTCCGCTGTACTCGACGGAGATCGGCAAGGAGAAGATCTACCTCAAGGACGACGCGTCGAAGGCGTCGTTCCTCCTCGAACGACCGAACCACAAGAAGGAGTTCGCCCGGCTCAAGGGGCTCGGCGAGATGGACTGGGAGGAGCTGCGCTCGACCACGATGTCGCTCTCGACCCGCACGCTCCTGCAGGTGACCGTCGAGGAGGCGGCGCTGGCCGACGAGATCATGAGCGTGCTCATGGGCGATGACGTCGAGAGCCGCCGCAAGTTCATCACGACCAACGCGCGCGACGTGCGCAACCTCGACTTCTGACCCCGCTGCTGAGAGACGCCACCGACCATGCCTGACGACATCACCCCCGAGCTCCCGCTGGAGCCGATCCAACCCGTGCAGCTCCAGGACGAGATGGAGAACTCGTTCCTCGACTACGCCATGTCGGTCATCATGGCCCGGGCCCTGCCCGACGTCCGTGACGGACTCAAGCCCGTGCACCGCCGGATCATCTGGGACATGGACCAGCAGGGCTTCCGGCCCGACCGCCCGTTCGTCAAGTGCGCCCGGGTGTCGGGCGACACGATGGCCCGCTACCACCCGCACGGCGACAGCGCGATCTACGACGCCCTCGTGCGGATGGCCCAGCCGTTCTCCCTGCGCCACCCGTTGATCGCCTTCCACGGCAACTACGGCAGCCCGGACTTCGGGCCCGCCGCATCGCGCTACACGGAGTGCCGACTGCACCCCCTCGCGATGCAGCTGCTGGCCGACATCGACGAGGACACCGTCGACATGGTGCCCAACTACGACGGCAGCACCGAGGAGCCGCGGGTGCTCCCGGCCCGCTTCCCCAACCTGCTCGTCAATGGCAGCCAGGGCATCGCGGTCGGGATGGCCACCAACATCCCGCCCCACAACCTGGGCGAGGTCATCGACGCCACGATCCACCTGATCGACCACCCGGCGGCCACGCCCGACGAGCTCATGGCGTTCGTCAAGGGCCCCGACTTCCCGACCGGGGCCAGCATCCTCGGCCGCGCCGGGATCATGGATGCGTACCGCACCGGGCGCGGCAGCGTGAAGATGCGGGCGACCGCGACCATCGAGGAGAACCGCAAGGGCGCCGTCGAGATCGTCGTGTCCGAGCTGCCGTACCAGACGAGCTGCTCGTCCATCGCGGCGCGGATCCAGGAGCTCGTCGACGGCGGGGACCTCGAGGGGATCGCCGACGTGAACGACGCGTCGTCGGGCGGCACCACCGAGCTCGTGATCACGCTGAAGCGCGACGCGAACGCCAACGTGGTGCTCAACAAGTTGTTCAAGCTGACCCAGCTGCAGACGAGCTTCTCGATCAACATGGTCGCCCTCGTCGACGGCGTGCCCCGGACGCTGAACCTGACCCAGGCGCTGACCGGCTACGTCGCCCACCAGGTCGACGTCATCACCCGACGGTCCAAGTTCCGTCTGGACAAGGCCCGCGATCGCGAGCACATCCTCGAGGGGCGCATCAAGGCGCTCGACGTGATCGACGCCGTCATCGCCCTCATCCGGGCCAGCGACGACGCCGCCGCCGCCAAGGCCGGATTGATGGCCGAGCCGTACGAGTTCAGCGAGCGCCAGGCCGTCGACATCCTCGACATGCAGCTGCGCCAGCTGACCCGGCTGTCACGCATCGACCTCGAGACCGAGCTGGAGGACGTCCGCACGCGGATCGCCGACCTCGAAGCGATCCTCGCCGACGACGCGCTGCTGCGCACCGTCATCAAGGACGAGCTGCTCGCCGTCAAGGAGGGCTTCGCGACGCCCCGCGTGTGCCAGATCACGCTCGACTCCGGTGAGATGTCGATCGAGGACCTCGTCGACGACAAGGAGCTCGTCGTCGTGATGACCGAAGCGCAGTACGTGAAGGCGGTCCCCGCCGGCTCGTTCAAGACGCAGTCCCGCGGCGGTCGGGGCGTGGCCGGGGCGCGGCTGAAGACCGACGACCTCGTGCGCCACGTGATCTTCACGACCGCGCACGCCCACCTGTTGTTCTTCTCGAACTTCGGCAAGGTGTACCGGCTGCGGGCGCTCGAGATCCCCGAGCGCGAGCGGACGGCCAAGGGCATGCCGATCGTCAACCTGTTGCCGTTGCAACCTGGTGAGACGGTGCAGGCGATCATCGATACGCGCGACTTCGCCGGCGAGCGCTTCTTGTTCTTCGCCACCCGCAAGGGCACGGTCAAGAAGACGGCGTTCGACGCCTACGACTCGAGTCGCCGCGATGGCCTGATCGCCATCAACCTGCACGATGGCGACCAGCTCGTGAAGGTCATCGAGACCGGCGGCGGCGACGACATCTTCATCGTCAGCCGCAAGGGCATGACGATCCGGTTCAACGAGGACGACGTGCGCCCGATGGGCCGCTCGGCGGCCGGCGTACGGGGCATGAAGCTGCGCGCCGGTGACGAGGTCGTCTCGGTCGATGTCGCCCGCGACGACACAGCGATCCTGATGGTCACCGAGGCCGGCTACGGCAAGCGCACGCAGCTCGACCACTACAACGCGCAGGGCCGTGGCGGTCAGGGCGTCATCGGCATCAAGCTGACCGGCCGTAAGGGCGAGGTCGTGGCGGCGTTCATGGTCGGACTCGACGACGAGATCGTGGCCGTCTCGTCGGGCGGGGTCACGATCCGGATGGCCGTACGCGAGATCTCGTCGCAGGGTCGCGGCGCGACCGGCGTGCGGGTGATGAACCTCGACGACGGTCAGACCGTGGCCTCGGTCGCCCCGATCCTGGCCAGCGACGAGACCTGACGGTCCTCGTCCCTCGGCGGTCTGGGCGCCGCCCTCCCGAGGAGCCACCCGCGGGTGGCCGAGCAGTGGAGGTGCCCGTGCACGAGTGCGGACGGGAACGGCGACGGATCAGCGGTGACGGCGGCCAGGCGGTGCCGCTCGCGGCGGCGTTGGTGGCCGTCGCCGTCGTGCTGGCCCTGGCGATGGGGACGCTGGCTGGTGACGTCGTCGATGCCGGCCGTGCCCGGTCGGCTGCCGACGCGGCGGCGCTGGCCGGCGTACACGGCGGTCGAGGTGCCGCGGCGCGGCTGGCCGACGCGAACGGGGCGCTGCTCGTGTCGTGGCGGGTGGAGGGCGCCGACGTGGTCGTGACCGTGCGCGTCGGTGCGGCCTCCGCGACGGCTCGGGCGACTGCGGGCTGAGACTCGGTCGCCGTCAACCGGCCCGCGCTCAGGGAACGAGCACGACCTTCCCGATGGTGGCCCGCGACTCGAGCGCGTCGTGAGCGGCTGCCGCGTCGGCGAGCGCGAAGCGCTGCACCAGCGGTGTGAGCCGACCGGCCGCAGCTTCGTCGAGGGCCCGGCGCTCGAGCGGCTCGAGGCTCGGCCAGCGCGTCGCCATCGCCGGCCCGATCGACCATGATGCGCTGAGCCCGCGCGCGCGAGGTCGCTGGACGTGAACGGCGTGACGGCGCCGGACGACCAGCCGAACATGACGATCCGCCCACCGGCGCCCAGGAGGTCGAACGCGCCTCGCCCGAGCTGGCCGCCGACACCGTCGAGCACGAGGCTGGCGACCTTCCCGCCGAGGCGTTCGCGCACCGTCGCGGTCCACCCCGCCCGGAGGTAGTCGACGGCCACGTCGGCGCCGAGCTGCTCGACGACGGCCGCCTTCTCCGGTCCGCCGGCGAGACCGACGACGGTGGCGCCGGCGGACCGGGCGGCCTGCACGAACAGGTTGCCGAGTCCGCCGGCGGCGGCGGTGACGACCACGACGTCGTCGCCGGTCGGTGCGGCAAGGTCGAGCACCGCCATCGCGGTGCGGCCGGTACCGATCAACGCAACGGCCGCGGCCGCGTCCACCCCGTCGGGGATCGGTCGCACCGACGTCACCGGCGCGACGGCGCGTGACGCGTAGCCGCCGCTGGCCGCGCCGAGGTGGGCGACGACCTGCTGGCCCAGCAGCGCACGGTCGACACCGGCCCCGACCTCGTCGACGACACCGGCGACCTCGCGGCCCGGCGTCATCGGCAACGCCGGCGGCGGGAACGGGCCACCGGTCTCGCCCCGCCGGATCAACGTGTCGAGGAGGTGCACCCCGGCGGCGCCGACGTCGATGCGGACCTGGTCGGCGACGGGGTGGACGTCGGGGAGCTCCTCGAGCCGAAGGACGTCGGGAGGCCCGACCTGGTGCTGGCGGATCGCTCGCATGGGGCCGACGGTACGACTTCAAGTTGACTCGAGGTCAAGCCCGTCTCGCCCTTCCGAACCCATCGCGTGCCAGCCGCGACGTGGCGGCCTCCCTGGTCCCAGCAGGCCGAGCGCCCTCGTTCGAGCAGGGGTGTCGCGTACACTCGGCCGTTGTGAGTCCGAGCAAGCGCGCCGGCGACACCGCGGAAGAGTCCGCGTCGACGTCGACCGACGCGGCAGCGAACGGCTCGAACAGCAACGGCTCCAACGGCAACGGCGCGCACGACGGCGGATCGGCCGGCCCGGCCCGCATCGCTCGGCGTCCGGGCTCCGGGCGGGCCAAGCGACGCTCGACCACCGCAGCCGTGGCCGCGACAGCGCCCCCGGAGCGGGGTTCGGACTCCCAGCGCGGGGCATCGTCGAGCTCGATCACCCGCCGGTCGGCCACCGGCTCGGCACCCGCCCCGGCCGGGTCGTTCGTCGCCCCGCCGGTCGGGCCGGCCCCGGAGGCCGAGCGGCCGGTGGCCGACACCGCGCCGCGGACCCTGACCGAGGCCGACGTGCCGGCGAACATGCCGGCGGAGATCCCGACGTTCGAAGAGGACGACGAGCCCGCCACGACGAGCCCGCGGCCGCTCCCGACCGGGCGCGTCGAACCGTCGACGCGCCGACCGGGCGACGGCGGTCTCACCGGACCACCGCTGCCGGTGATCGTGCCGGTGCCGCAGGGTCCCCCCGTGCCCGGGAGGCCGGTGGAGCTGCCGGCGGGCACGTCGGAGGCGCCGTACCGCACGGCCACGATGTCGTCGCACCAGATCGCGCCGGTGCCGCGCGTCATGGGGCGCCGGCCGCGAGTCCGCAAGGTGACCCGGGTCGTCCGCCACGTCGACCCCTGGAGCATCTTCAAGGTGGCGCTCGTGTTCAACCTGGTGCTCTACGCGGTGCTGCTGACGGCCGGGGTCCTCCTGTGGAACGTCGCGTACGCCACGGGCACGATCGACAACCTCGAGCGGTTCTTCGAGTCGTTCGGCTGGAGCGACTTCGAGTTCAACGGTGGCGCGATCTACCACGCGGGGTGGATCGCCGGGCTGTTCGGCGTCGTCGGCCTGACCGGCGCCGCGGTGCTCGCCGGCACGCTCTTCAACCTCATCACCGACCTCGTCGGCGGGGTGCGGATGACCGTGCTCGAGGAGGAGGTCGTGGAGCGCACGGCGGCGCCGATGCGTCGCTTCGTCGTCCGCCGTCCGAGTGGTCCGGATCCGGGCGGCGACATGCGGATGGAGGGCTCGACGCTCCCCGTGCGGCCCGACCCCGAGGAGGGTCCGCCCACCTGAGACCGCGGCCACCGCGCCGTGCTCCGTCGGGCGAACTGGCGGTGCCGTTCGGCGCCCGGCTCGGTAGCCTTCTCAGCCGCCATGGGGCTATAGCTCAGTCGGTTAGAGCGCATCCCTGATAAGGATGAGGTCACAAGTTCGATTCTTGTTAGCCCCACCGTAAAAGCCCTGCGAGATGGCCTTGCGAATGAGGTTGTCCCTCCGCTTCCGCAGGCGAGGGAGCAACGGAGCCGAGAGAGCGGCGAGACCGTTGGGTGCGGAGGCCGACATGCTGGTCGGAGGTCGCGTTGTGATCGGAGAGGCGCCCAGGCGGCGCACCGCAGGGCGCCAGGTGGGACGGAACGGGAGGGATTCAGCTCCCGGTGGCGTCAGTTCACTGCTTTGAGGGCGTCGATCTCGCCGGCGCCGTAGAAGCTGTTGTGGCCGATCCCGCCCGTGCATTCCTGCGGTTCGCCGCTGTTCTGCGGGAAAGGTGCGTAGATCGACGTGTCCGGGCACGGCAGAGCGTTGGTGGCCTGCTGCAACGCCGCCTGGACGGCACCACCGGACTTACCGGTGTGGCTGATGATCAAGGCGGCGACGCCGGCGACGTGCGGGCCGGCCATCGACGTGCCCTGCAGGTAGCAGTACGTCGCGCCTTGGTCGACGACCGGGCGAATGCAGGGGACCGTGGCCGGGTACGTCGACAGCACCCGGCCGTTGACGGCCTCAGGCGTGACCTGGAGCAGGGAGTCGCCACCTGGCGCGGCCACGTCGGCCGTCGATACGCCGTAGGACGAGTAGAACGACTTCAGGCTGAGATCCCCGGTCGCCGTCACGCCGACCACGCCCGGCACCTCGACCGGCACGACGGCGCAGGCGTTGGTGATCTCCCGCTCCTGCTCACTCCCGGGCGGGAAGTCGGGGCTGATGACGTCGACCTCGGGATGGGAAAGGTCGGTGCTGTCGTTCCCCTGCGACGCCACGACGACGGTGCCCTTGGATTGAGCGTGGCGGATCGCCCGCCGCTCGGCGTTCCAAATGGCGCGCTGCTCGGCGTCGTTGCGACAGTTGAACAACCACGGGTCGGCGAAGTAGCTGTTGTTCGTCACGTCGATGCCGTGCGCCGCGACCCACATGTACGAGCAGACCACCATCTCCGGGAAGAAGTAACCGTCGTCGGTGCTCGACTTGATACCCGCGATCTTGACGTTCGGCGCGACCCCGGCGATGCCGATGTCGTTGACTGCGGCGGCGATGGTGCCTGCCGTGTGAGTGCCATGACCGACGACGTCGTTACCCGGCAGCAGCGGCTGCGGAGTGCCGCTGGAGCAGTCGGCGCTGTTGGCCGCGTCGTAGTTCGGGGCGATGTCGGGGTGCGTGAAGTCGAGGCCCGTGTCGACGTCGCCGACGACGACCGCTGGGCTGCCGCCGGTGATGTCGTGGGCGGCGAAGGCGTTGATCTGCCGCATGTCCCACTGCAGCCCGGCGAGTGGCTCGAGATCGCTGGCGGCCGCCGGAGCGTCGCCGGGGAGCGGGCCCCCGCCGGCCTGCACGTCACCGACGGAGACGCCGAAGTTGCCAGTGGCGACCGCGTTCTCGACCCCGCGCGCGCCTTCGATCGAGGACTCGAACCCCGCGCTCGACGAACGCGCGATGACGACGCCGATCTCGCGGTAATTGGCGACGAGTGTCCCGCCAGCCGCCTGCACGACGGCCGCAGCGCTCGCGCTGGATGCCCCTTGGCGGTAGAGGACGATGTACGTCGCGTTGGCGCCGGCTGCCGGTTCGGCCCCGGCTGTTGACCCGACGGCGACTGCGGCGACAGCGATCGCCGCTGCGGCGGCTACTGCGGCGCGCTTGCGCCGGCGTGGTGCTGAGATCATCGAACGATCCTTCCCCCCGGAGAGACCATGTGGAACGGTTGTACCAGTAGTCAGGTGACAAGCTAACCGCCCACCGCGAGCGGCACAAGTGGTGTCAAGTCGTGACGTTCACCCCCCGGTGGGGCTGGACGCCGTGCTGCGAACCGAGGTGGAAGCGACGTCGCACGGGTCCAGGCGTCGACAGGGCGTGCTCGATCGGCGCCGACCATCTGCTCGACGACTCGACGCAGGGCTTCTCGACGGCACGATCGCTACGACCTGATCGTCGACATCGGCGGACGCAACAGAATGTGGTCGCTGCGCCGTGCGCTGACACACACCGGGACGCTCGTGCTGACCGATCGCGAGGCGGGGAGTGCTGGATCAGGGCCCGGTGAAGCCCAGCTGAGTCGACGTCGTCGCTCTCGAGCGAATCCTGTTGGTGCCAAGGACGGGTGTTTGTGGCGGCTGGAGGGCGCTTCCGGTGGTGTTCGCCGCTCCAGATGTCGACGATTCGCTACCCACCACGCGGACCTCGCGAGTCGACCGGTCGCGACGTGCTAGTAGCGACGCAGGGGCGGGCGGTGGGTCAACCGGTGGCCGTGGGCGACGGCGGCGCGCTCGCGCCGCTCGGCTCGGTGGCCGTCATCAACGCGACGATGGTCTCGCGATCGACCGGCGACGGTCGCGCCCAGTCGGGTCGGTACCCGAA
Source organism: uncultured Acidimicrobiia bacterium (assembly GCA_963822315.1). GTDB lineage: Bacteria > Actinomycetota > Acidimicrobiia > Acidimicrobiales > Ilumatobacteraceae > JALZMG01. Next base: position 12,872 of record CAWGHB010000007.1, on the reverse strand, counting down.
CAGCTCACGCAACGGGCGGGCGGTCGTCGCGGCGTCGAGCAGCTCGACTGCGTCGGCATCGATGAGACCGGGGTGTTCCACTCCGCAGGCCTCGGAGACCTTGAGGAGGTCGCGGCGCAACGTCTTGACGTAGTTCGCGGCCCGTACCGACTTGAGGGTGGGGTCGAGGCCACGGGTGAGCCACCTGTTCTGGGTGGCGACGCCGGTGGGGCAGCGGTCGGTGTGGCACTTCTGCGCCTGGATGCACCCGAGCGCCAGCATCGCTTCGCGACCGACGTTGATCGTGTCGGCACCGAGCGCGAAAGCGATCACGGCGTTGTCCGGTAGGCCGAGCTTCCCGGCGCCGTTGAACACGACCTGCTCGTGGAGGTCCCGTTCGGCGAACGCGGCGTAGACGCGGGCGAAGCCGAGTCGGAACGGGAAGGCGACGGAGTCGGTGAAGATGAGCGGAGCGGCGCCGGTGCCGCCCTCGCCGCCGTCGATGGTGATGAAGTCGACCCCGCGGTCGCCCGCGGCCATGAGGTCGCCGAGATCGTGCCAGAAGTCCATGTCGCCGACCGCGGACTTGATGCCGACCGGCACCCCGGTCTCGGCGGCGAGCAGTTCCACCCAGTCGAGCAGGCTGTCGGTGTCGGTGAACTCGGCGTGTCGTGACGGACTGATGCAGTCACGACCCATCGGGATGCCGCGGACCTCGGCGATCTCGGGGGAGATCTTGGCGGCGGGCAGCAACCCGCCGAGGCCGGGTTTGGCGCCTTGTGACAACTTGACCTCGATGGCCCGCACCGGCGCGGAGGCGACGACGTCTTTCAGGCGGGCGAGGTCGAACCGTCCGTGCTCGTCGCGGCACCCGAAGTAGGCGGTACCGATCTGGAACACGAGGTCACCGCCGTGGCGGTGGTGCCGTGACAGACCGCCCTCCCCGGTGTTCTGCGTGCAGCCGGCCAGGGCTGCGCCCCGGTTCAGCGCCTCGACGGCCGGGGCCGACAGCGAGCCGAAGCTCATGGCCGAGAAGTTCACCACCGAGTCCTGGCGGAACGCACCGGCACGGCCGCGCGCCGCGCCGACCACCTTGGCGCACGGCACCCACGCCTCCTGGCCGGCCGACGGTGCCGAGGGCGGGGCGACGCGAGCGAACGTGGCGTGCTTGACGATGGGGTACGACAGCGAGTGCTCCACGTCGTTGTCGGTGCCGAAGCCGAAGTAGTTGTTCTCCAGCTTCGACGACGCATACACCCAGCGGCGCTGGTCACGGCTGAACGGGCGTTCCTCGTCGTTGCCAGCGACCACGTACTGGCGCAGCTCCGGACCGACGGCCTCAATGAAATATCGGGCATGACCGACGATCGGGAAGTTCCGCAACAGTGCGTGGTGCCGCTGCACGAGGTCGTGCGCGGCGACTGCCGCCACGGCCAACACCGGCCCGGCCCGCAGCAGCCACTTCACGCCATCACACTGCCCACTTCAGGGCGTCGCGATGCACGGCCGGCGCGACGCCAGTGCGGTTCGCGGTGGCCGACGCCTGGCCGAGCACCGGCTCTTGGACGGAACTCAGCTTGCCGCGGCGGCGTTCCTCGCCCGCTACAACCGACGAACGTTCGAGTCCATCGCCGAGCGCGTCACCTACCTGGTGACCGGCACCCTCCACACCGGCCACGGCTGAACCGTCCATCCTGGCGGCAGCCGCGCCGCCCGAGCCGGTCTCACCCGATGCATCCAACAGTGCCGAGACCCCGTCCGATCACATCGACACGCTTCGCACCGGGCTTCGGGCCGAGCCACCTCGGCGGCTCGGCCGTCGGACCGCACGCCCGACCCGGATGCCGAGGGTGTGTCCGAGGAGCCCGATGACTCCGCCGACGGCGACGCGGGTATCGACGCGACGTGAGGTGCGTGCCATGAGTAACAGCCCCCGAAGACCCCGGTTGCCGGCCTCGCTGGATCGTTCCCCGACGGCGCCGCGGCGGGCCCGGCGGCTCTTGACAGGCTGGTTGCATGAGGTCGACTGCCCTGACGAACGCCTGGGGCTGGCAGCGGTCGCCACAAGGCAAGTCGGTGTGGACCGAGCTGCTCTGCTGAACGTCGCCGCGCCTACATCACGTCGTCGAAGACGCCGAGCTCGGGGCCGACCCCGGTGATCTGAAGCACCCGCCGGGTCGGCGCCGACGGATCACGCACGCTCAAGGACCGGTTCATCGCCGCCAGCCGCCGACGGGTCTCGACGAGCACCCGGAGACCCGCCGAATCGATGAAACCCACCCCGGCCAAGTCGAGCACAACAGTGCCGGCCGTCGTAGCGATGACCTGGTCCAGCCGGGCACGCAGCGCGGTCCCGGAGGCCAGATCGACCTCACCGACCACCGTCACGTACGCATCACTCCCATCGACCACCACCTCGCCAGCGAGGTCGACATCCCACGCGTCCACCATGACCGCCCTCCGCACGTCACCGATCCAGACACGCCGCGCCCTGCGACGACCGAAAATGTAGCAACACCGACCGGTCAGCCGGCTCAACAGCGACGGCAACGCAGGTCAACGAGCAACGCGACGTCCGACGCACTCGACGCGGAACCGCTCCAACGGAACCGGCATGCTCAACCGCCCAGTCGTCCGACGCCGCCGGGCCGGGCTCGAGCGGGTGCTGACCGGCACGCCCACGCCGTTGCGTACCTCAACCCCTGCTCATCTCGTTGTACGCCGGTTCGCTCGTCGTCCCGAAGGTGTTGATAGCTCTCGCGGCCGGCGGTGGGGGTGCCTCCTGGGCGTGGTCGGGCGAATGCTCCACGTCACCGGTTGATGCGGCGGGCCCGATGCCCTGGCCGTCGGGGCGCATCGCGAAGCAGATGTCAGGTGGTTGCCTTGATGAGTGGTGCAGCGTTTCTTCGAGCAATGCCAACTGACGTCGGAGTGGAGGGTGTCGAGCAGGGGGGGCGACGTCGAGGAGATCGTTGATGGCGGCCCTCATCCGGCGTGCGACCTGCGGTGAAGTCGCGCCGGCGAGTCGGATCTCGTCGAAGGCGAGGTGGACGTACGCGTTCCAGTCCAGCGTCGGAATGGTCGCACGGACGGCGCCGTCGTCGTCGCGGAGGACCCCATCGGGGATCACCCGCCCGGCGAGTTGACGAAGACCGTCGTGCAGGCGGTCGATGCACTGGACCGCCGTCGTCGGATCGAGGAACGGTGATTCCGACAGTGAGCGCTCGGCCATATCCACCAAGAGGCGAAAGCCGTACGCCAGATCCTCGTCGAGGGTGCGCTCCAACCCGGACTGCAACGCCTCGGTCACCGCTCGGCGGTCCAGCCCAGTAGGGGTTCCTTCGATGCGCACGAGCGGAGCGCCCGCCGGCACATAGCCTCCGAGACCGGGCACGACGTGCAGCACGCAGGCCGAATCGGCAGCCAACTCAACCAATCGCTGGCGATCGATACCGACGAGCACCCCCGAGTGGTCCGCGGGGATCACGTCGGAAGGTGGCTCGCCACTCGCGAGCACATCGGGGCACGAGCGCTCGAGCAGCTTCCGGATATCAGTTCCGACCAGTTCGATCAGGGCCGAGACCCGCAGCGATCGTCCGATGTGGTGCACGTACAGCACCAGCATGGCGATGCTGGTCAGCACCAACACGTACGACACGAAGATGGCGACTCCCGGGACCTGGCCGTCGCCATCGAACTGCACCTCGCGCATGGCCAGCATGGCGTGGGCGAAGGTGGCGACGAACAACCCAATGGCGACTTGGCTCGGACGGTCGCGGAGGAACGTCTGCACGATACGCGGTGAGAATTGGCCCATGGCCAACTGCACCACGACCATGGTGATCGTCAACACCAGCGCGGTCAGCGAGACCATCGAGATGGCGATCGTCTCGAGGATGGCCACGGCGGCGCCCGGACCACCCGTCACCCACCGTGGGAACACCTCGTAGTCGAACCAGCGGTCGATGGCGATCGTGCCGATCGACACCGTCACGCCTGCCAGAACGCACAACACGGGGATGAACCACAAGCTCGACCGCATCGTCATCGCCCGCGTCCCCATCGAAGCACTCCTACCCAGGCGCGGATCGGTCCACGCTTTGGCCGCCAAACCAAGGTCCGAGGCGACCGCGGACGGCCGAGCTGATCCGAGTGAACCCCGGCGTGGACAGCAGCGGCAAGGAATCGCGCCGCGAAGGCGACTCGCGCTCCGTCAGCACACGCCCTGTGCAGGTCGAAGGCGGGCGCAGTGTGCGGAGGCCGGGACGAGGCGAGGAACCTGGCGCCGGCGCACATTGCCACCGTCGAGAACGGGGTGCCTGCGACCGAGAGCCGGGCGTTTCCCACCGTCGACGCACCAGATCTGCTCGTCCAAGTCGAGAAAGGCCCGCGAGCCCCCGCCGGCGCGAGGCCGTCGAGCAGCTTTTCATCCAATGTCGCCCCCCGATCTCGACCGGCTGGTCGTCGACATCGTCGACCCGATCGAGGGCCGGGAACTCGACGCATTGCACGGTCAGCTGGTCGTCAGCGACGTCGCAGAGGCTCCACCTCTCGTGCCCGCACCGCAGCGACGAACCGGTCGCCGCCTGCTCAGGGACGCCGGCGCGGGCGGCAAGACAAGCCAGCGACGACACCAAAACGAACGAACCGCCAATCTCGACCACGCTCAGCCGGTCAACGAGCCACCACCGACGTGGGCTGTCTGAACCCTCCTGGTTCGTTGGGAGCCGGAGACGACGCGGTGCGGATCGACGAGTCGAGCTGTTACGCGACGCCGTACTGGAGAGACCGGCCGCTCAGGGGCCGCCGCGCCAGTGCTCGATGCGGGCGTGATCGGGCGTGAAGCCGTGCTGCACTCCCCACAGGATGGCGTGGCGTCGGGTCGTCACGCCGATCTTGCGGTAAGCGTTGCGGACATAGGACTTGACAGTGTTGATGCTCAGGTACATCAGGGCGGCGATCTCGATGTTCGACTTGCCCTGGGTGATGAGTGCCAACACCTCGGCTTCCCGATCGGTGAGCCCTTCGCCGCGTCCCGGCCAGTCGAGTCCCGGCGCCGGCCGGGACCGAGGTGGCGGGTCGCTGACCACGACCTCCCCATCGGCGATCGCTTCGATGGCCTCGACGAGTCCGCGTGCCGGGAGCGTCTTGGACAGGTAGCCGTGAGCGCCCTTGGCGAGCGCGGTCTCGACCAGCGCCGGGTGGAAGTTCCACGTGTACACGGCGACGTGACGAGCGCGCGGGTTGCTCGCCAGTACGTCGAGATCTCCCTGATCGGCCTCGGGCTGGGCGAACGTGTCGTAGAGCACGACATCCACATCGTCCAACACCGGTTCGTTGGTGTCGAGCTCGGCGACGACCACTCGAGACGCGTAGGGGTCCAGCAGTTGGGCGAGACCGACGACCACGACGTCGTAGTCGTCGACGAGCGCCACACAGACGGGTTCCTGCCGGCTGCCCACGGCCGACACCGTAATCATCCGGAGGGGTGTACCCGAGCGCCGCGAACGGTGGTTCAGTCGCAATGTCGGCCATCGACACACCGGACCGAGGAGGTCGGATGGCAACGCTGCTCTGTATCCCAGCCGTGTTCTGGTCATTGCCGGGATCGTGACGGTCGTATTGGCCGCCGTTCTGCTCGGCAATTGCGCGGCGAGGCCGTCGGACCCCGGGCGAGGGGGTGTCCGTTCTCAGGCGTCGGCAGTGAGCATCGTCGTCCATGTGCGTACTACGGCTCATTCGGTCGTTGACGGCCTCACCAGGCGGGGGGTGTAGGGGGAAGGGGCGGCGCGGGCCGCAGAGCCGGGTCGGGCGGACCGGCTCTGCGACCAGGATCCGTTGCTTTCCGATCACCCGCTCGTGAGCACTGCGCTCCGTCTGGTTCAGTGCGGCGGTCGATTGTCGTCGGGCTGCTGCCGCCGAAGTGGCAGCCCGTTCGTGGATGTCCGTGCCCGAAGCGTCGCGTTGCAGCCTTCGTTCGTCGCTGCCCCACACGGTCTTCTCGGGCAAACGGTGTCCTGGGTTGATCCATCTCGTCCTCGGACGGAAGGCGAACACCGGCTACGACGGCACGGAGCGCGTGATCGCGGGACAGAGCGACGAAAGGGAAACCAGTCCCGTCACGGCGTGATGCGCCAGGCGCTGCGACGTTCACCGTGCCGATGCGCAGGCCGGTGCCGTGGCAGGCGGACCAGCGCAGCCCGTCTGAAGTGCCCTCCGCTCGGCTCAACTCACCCTGGACAAAGCAGGGTGTCGCCCTGGCAGGAGGGCCACCTCGCGGATCAGCCAAGTCGCACCGAGGCCAGTGCCGAAAGGTCCGGGCTCGGCATCCCAGCCTCGTTACAGCCGCGCTCACCCGGGGTATTGAGAAACGAGCAGTTCAGCAAGGTGCGCGAACCATAGGGGGCGCCGAGAGCGTCGCTGTCACCACCGTTCGGCCCGGACAAGCCGCCTCGTCTGCGCTGCCGGTGAGGTCAGGAGGCCAAGTTGACGAGCCCCACGCTCTCGGGGGAGAGCATGGCACGGGATCTTGCACACCTCGCGCGGCGGCACCCTGCGGTCGTTTCGATGGCGCGGCTTGGCTGGGTCGCCAAGGGCATCGTATACGCACTCGTCGGCGTGCTCGCAGTCCCGATCGCAATCCAAGGACTGCGTGCTGACCGCACCCGCGCCGATGACGCCGAAGCGAGCCCGATGGGAGCCGTCGCCGCGATCGCCGACACGTCCCTTGGCGCCATCGCCCTGTGGATCGTCGCCGCCGGGTTGGCGTTGTATGTCGTGTGGCGGCTGCTCTCGATCATGCTGCCCGCCGAAAACACGGCCGTGACACGGCTCACCCGGGCCGGATACGCCGTCAGCGCCGCGATGTACTCCTTCCTTGCGTGGTCGGCATTGTCGTTCGCCACGGGCGAGCGGGCGGCCCGCGAGGCGGAGACCGAGGACGCCAAGGTCGAGCGGATCACCCGCGAGTTGATGGACACCACTACCGGACGATGGCTGGTGGGAGCCATCGGTGCGTGCGTCGTGGGCATCGGCATCTTCTTCGTGGTCAGAGGCGTTCGGGCGAGTTTCCATGACGATCTCGAACCTCGTGACGTCGGCCCGATCAGCCTCGAGTCGATCGTCGCGTTCGGCCGTGTCGGGTGGGTCGGACGCGGAGTCGTGTTGATCCTGGTCGGCTGGTTCGTCACCAGTGCCGCTGTCCGCTTCCGACCGTCGGACGCGCACGGTCTCGACGGGTCGTTGCGCGAGGTCACCGAGTTGGCGATCGGCCCGCTCATCGTCGGCAGCGCAGCCCTTGCGCTCATCGCCTACGGCCTGTTCTGCGTGATCTCGGCCCCTCGACAGCGGCTCACCGGAGCGCACTGACTACTTCGCCACGCGTCGTCAGTGACGGTGGATGTCGGCCCGCAACGGTCCGAGGCGGCCGTTCCGGTTCGATTGTCCTGCGCTCGTGACACGCCGGTTCTACCTCGTGCCTCACTCGGGACCGCATCGGGCGTCAGCACACCGCCGCCCCCACGGCCGCGTTCACCGCGGTCGAATGGTGCGCCGAGCCGACGCCTGACGATCGTCGCGAACGGTCATCACCAGACGTTCGAGCTGGCGATGACAATCGGTCGCAGGGGCGGCGCATCTGTCGCCGCCAACGCGCCGATCGCGTCGCACCGCCACAACCCTCGAGCAAAGGTCGGGCTGCCCGCCATCAGCGCGCCCAAAGAGCGACGCGCTGGCGGCGACGGCGATCGCGACTGCTCCGCCCAACGACACCGAACGCGCATGTCGATGACGGCGCCGACCCAGGAGGAATGCGGCACCGTCCAGTCGCCGCGGTTGCGACCGAGTATCGACGGGACCGACGTTCCCGCACGCCGGCGGACAGTTGTGGAGCGAGTCTTCCGCGATCACGAGCGGGACGTCGATGGTGCCGGATGGCAGCAACCACGTCGCGAATCACCCCTTGGGGGGTGCAGCCTGCGTGGCGCGGATGGTTTGCTGAGGCGCATCACGTCGCGGTGCGGTTCGCCGAGGAACGGAGGATGGGATGTTCATGCGTCGATCCCGACCGAACCCGGTGGGCACGGTCGCTCGTGGGGTAACGCTCATCGCGTTGGTGATTGCCACGTCGCTGGCTGCACCGCACCTGGCGAGCGCTCAGACCAGCAACCCGCCACCGCCGAAGCGCATGGCCGCGATCGGTGACTCGATCACGCAAGCGGCCGACGTCTGCTGCTGGTATGGCGACCATCCGGTCAACTCGTGGAGCACCGGAGGCGCCGGGTGGGACGGCATCTCGAGCCACTACGAACGACTCCGAGCCATCGCCCCTGGGCTCGTCGCCTACAACGACGCCGTGTCGGGCGCACGGATGAGTGATGGTCCGGCCCAAGCGCAGCGAGCCGTCGCACAGAACGCCCACTACGTCACCATCCTGCTGGGTGCCAACGATCTGTGTACCCCGACGCCCCAGACGATGACCGAGGTCGACACGTTCCGCAGCCACCTCGCCCACACGTTGAGCATCTTGGACGCCGGGCTCCCAGGACGGGCACGATTCTTCGTCGCCAGCATCCCCGACGTGCACCAGCTCTGGGACGTGTTCCACGAGGACCCTGCGGCGCAGTTCGTGTGGGACGTCGCCGACATCTGCCAGTCGCTGTTGGCCCCCACTCGCACCGACTCGCAACGTGAGCTCGTACGAACCCGGAACATCGAGTTCAACACCGTGCTCCAAGAAGAGTGCGCGAAGTACGACCGGTGTCGATTCGACGACAACGCGGTCTTCGGATTCCGGTTCGGCACGGGTCACGTCAGCAAGCTGGATTACTTCCATCCAAGCCTGTCCGGGCAGGCGGCCTTGGCTCAGATGACCTGGGCGCAGACGTGGTGGGCGTGATCAGAGCCGGTGCTGATCGTGTGCCCGACACGCGTCATGACATGAGACGACGCGTCACCACTGCGCTCGTCGTGCTGATCCTCCTCGGCCTGGGCGCCATCGTGAGGTGCCGGTTCTCGAACGAGCCCGCGGTGTACGACGAGTTCGCCTTCTGGGGCGACGAAGAATGACCGCGGTCCACCAGCACGACGCCGCTCCGGGAAGACCACATCAGTCCCGGCCAGCCGAGCGCCTGGCAGCAGATGACTGAACGCCCCGGTGGTTCGACAAGCCCGTCCCAACGGCCCAGATCAGGGGTGTCCCGGTTCGAGCGCTCGGGCGACGGCCAGTCCATCGACGCGACGACGCAACGTCTCGACCGATCACTGTCTGCCGCGTGCTGACGGCGGCAGCTCGTCGAACTCGTCGTGGCGGCGGAACCAGAACGACGAGGGCGCCTTCGGCCAGCCTTCGGGGGCGTCCTCGTCATCGGCCTGACCGCCGTAAGGCGTGAGCGACATCAGAGTCGTGATATTGCCGATCGTGCGGACCATGGCGCCGTGCTGCAAGAAGTAGGTGCGGTACACGTCGTCGCCGTCACGCAGGAAGACGTTCAGACCGAACCACTCCTCCGTGCCGAAGTCCGCCGAGAACCGCTCGGTTCGGATCGTGTACCACGGGATGTTTGTCCAGCCCATCCGCGCGGCGTAGCGCCGCAGGTTCTCCTGCGGCGCCGGCGACGCCATCGCGAACGTGATGTCACGGGCGTGCAGCAGGCCGAGCTGGCCGATGCCGTCGGCCCACGACGAACAGCCGGGACAGCCGGCGTCGGGCCAGCCGTCGACGCCGTCCTCGAAGAAGAACCGGTACACGATGAGCTGGCTGCGACCGTCGAACAGTTCGGCCAGCGACCGTTCACCGTCGGGCCCCTCGAAGCGATACTCCTGCTCGACGCGCACCATCGGCATCCGCTTGCGGGCCGCGGCGAGCCGGTCGATCGCTTCGGCGACGGTCTTCTCCCGCTCGGTGATGGCAGCGAGGGCTGTCTCCCACTCAGACTGCGAGACGACGGGAGGGCGAGCAATGGTCACGAGCCGATTATGTCCCGCGGTGTTCTGCTCTAGACCCCGCGTCGTGGGGTCGGCGCGCTCGTGACCCGTCAGGCAACGTTGGGGGTGCTGGAGTTGCACCAGATCACGATATTCGGCGCTGGTGGCTTGCCGGTCGGGAATCACGCAGAGTGTGTGATGACTGCGGTGACGGTCGGGTCTTGGCTGGAGGCTGGCACCGAACCTCGTTCGATCGGGTGCCCTGATCCGCAGGGGTGATGTGATGACGTCCGATTTCAGGGAAGATGCCTGCCGCTGGCGCAACGCGGTGGAGCCGGTCGCGGCTGGGGTCTACTTCGCGCCCGAGGCACTCGACGCGAACGCGGCGCTCGGGTTCAATCGCAGTCCTGCGGTTGATCAGACGCACCCGATGCGAACGTGGACGTCTGCTCGACCCGGAGGCTGGTCGTGATGTCCGACGAGACGGAGGACGAAGACGACGAGGAGACCCTGTTCGAGGTCGAATCTGAGCAGCATCTGCCCGTCGCCGCAGTGGCGCGACGTCTTCGTGAGATCGCCGTCGGCTTGGAGGCCGGTGACCTCCAGTCGGGCGGTCACGCCGTGACCCCGGCGTCGACGGTGAAGTTCGAGGAGGAGTACTCCGCCGAGACCACCGACGACGGCATCACGTTCGAGCTCGAGTTGGAGCTGAAGTGGACCGGCGCCACAGCTGACGGGCAGGCGGACCCCGCGAACCACGGCTCACGAGCCGCGGCGAGGGCGGCCGGGGTGGCTGGGAAGTTCGAGTTGTTCAAGGACGTCGGCGGCAAGTTCCGGTTTCGGTTGAAGGCCGGCAACGGCCAGGTCATCGCCAGTAGCGAGGCGTATGAGACCAAGGCTGCGGCACAGAACGGAATCAAGTCGGTGCGAACCAACGCGCCGACGGGCAGGATCGACGACCAGACCTGAGCGCGCCTGACGTCGATGCGTCCCTCGGGGGCGCTACTCCAGCTGGGCGTTCGGCGCTCGTTGCGGTCAGTCGATCCGCCGGATCTTGGGAAGCGGGTAGGTGCCGTCGAGGACTGCCTGGCCGGGTTCGTACATGCGCAGGATCGGGCGGAAGTCGCCGGCTGGTGTGGGGAGCCAGTTGGAGGCCTTGTCACCGTCGGGCTGGTCCGTCTGGAGGTAGATGGTGACGGAGCCGTCGGCGGCGTATCGGAGGCCGGGGGTGCGGTCGCCGATCGAGTAGCGGTCGATCGGGTTGGCGACCAGGTAGTAGTTCGGCGTGTCGTACATGGTGAACGACCAGAACGCGTTCGCCGGTGGTGGCGGGTTGAACGTCACCTCGTAGCGGTGGGCACCGTTGAGGGTGTCGCCGTGCTCGTCCTGGTGGGTGACCTCGTAGTCGGCCTCGTAGCCGTGGTTGCCCCACAGCCCGCCGCGAGCCGCGACCGCGCGGGTGACGTAGGCCTTCTTGCGGTCGCCGATCTTCCACTCGGGTGAGTCGATCGTTCCCGGCCCGCAGCGGTCGAGGTTGTAGTCGAACATGTGCAGCGCCGATGTCCACGCACCAGGTGCGGCGCCAGCGCCCGAGCGAGCGACTCGACAAGCTTGCCGTCCCTTGGCGGCGCCCGCGACGAGTGCCGCCGCAAGGTCGGGGTCGGGGTCGACGAACGGCGACTCTGCGTCACGCAGTCCGGCGCTCGCGGCGAGATCGAGGATGTCGGCGTCGCCCGCTGGAGGCGGGAACGCCTGCAAGTAGACACGGAACCGTTCCCAGAACCTGAGGTCGCCGGACACCCCGGGCTCGGGTCGAGGCGGACCGGCGAGCGGACGAGTTGCCCTCGACGGGCGCCAGCGTGAACTGATCCTGGATGGCGTGCACGGCAGGCAGGTCGGTCTCGCCGTCGACCTGGACACGTCCGACGATCACCGCCAAGTCGCTTGGCACCTCGATCGGCGTCGCACCCGCGGGGATGTCGCCGGTGTAGCCCGCCGGGACGAGCAGCCAGTCCGCCGCCGCGGTTCCGGACGAGCGGCGGCCGACGTAGGCGAAGTTGTTGGACCAGGCATCCACGAACTGGAGCACGTAGTAGCGGTCGCCGGTGTCGGGTGTGTGCAGCAAGAGCGGACCGCCGCTCATGTCCAGCGGTGCGATCACATACAACGTGTCGTTGTTCGGCGACACGAACTCGGCCTCGGGGCCGAGCAGGCGGCGAGCCAGCCCGAACGTGTTGGCCGCAACCCCGCCCTCGATCAGCGTCGCCGCGGGCTCGACAACTTGATGATCTCGTCGGCGCAATACACCAACGGATACCCGTAGACGTACAACTCGGCCGCGGCCTTCTCATCGATCGACATCGCTGGCTCCTTCGAGGGGGCTCCACCGGGGCGCACCGGACAGTAGCGACCGCTGCGAACGACCCCCGAGCGCCACCGGCCGAGGAACGCCGAAGGGCACCGAACTGATCGGCACCCATCGCAACGAGGCGAACCGCACCTGACGGCACTAGCGAGGTGGCTTGCGGAGCCGCGACTTGCGCAGCTCGACCTGCTCCACCGGTTCGGTGATCGCGACGGTGTCGTTGCGCTCGAAGCGGCGGCGCCACACTGTCTGATGCGTAGCGATCCACCACGTGAGGGTGTCGTCGTCGATGCCGTCGGGCCGCACGCGGCGTTCACCGACTTCGTGACTGGCGACGTGGTAGCGGCGCTGCAGGCGGGCGAGCTCGCGGTCGAGTTCGAGCAGCGGAGCGGTGTCAGGATGAAGCATCGGCTTCGAGGAAGCGTTGCGTAGCGGCGCAGCGCGGGCAGGCCTTGTTCGGCGGCGCGATCCAGGACGTCATTGGCTTGGGCCGCCATCGGTGCCCACTCGTCTCCGAGATCGGCAGCGATGCCGGAAGGAGGGTGAGCGACGAGACCAGCTTCTGGTCGTCGGGTCGGCAGAACAGATTCCGCACCGTGACGCC
>CAWGHB010000006.1:0-111861 GCA_963822315.1 uncultured Acidimicrobiia bacterium | reverse complement strand
GGACCTCGTCGGTCCGTATCCTGGCGGTGTGGAGGCGCACGACCATGTGAGCCGAGCGAGTCCTCGAGCGAGCGAACAAGGTGGCTCGGGTCCGCGAGCCGGCCGACCGGCCGCCGAGCGCGACGAGCCCGTCGACGAGGGGGTCGAGATCGACGATGCGACCGCCGAGGCGTGGGCCGACGCCGACCGCCTCCGCGTGCAGGAGGCCAACGACCTCGCCCGCAACCGCAGCATGGTCGCCGCTGGACGTCGGATCGGCGGAGTGGCCGGTGCGATGGCCGCGGGGGCGATGATCGCCATCCGGGACATCTACGAGGGCAAGCCGAAGGACGACCGCCCGGTCGTCGAGGTCGAGTCACCCACCGATCCCCACGACGTCGACCGGGACGGCATCCTCCTGGAGTCCGAGGAGGTCGGCGGGGCCGTCGACATCGCCGTGCCGCCGCAGGCCCGCCAGGACCCGATCATGGCCCGCCGCCGGAGTCGCCGCCGGACCTGACGGTCCGTCGAGTCGGACCCGCCGGGTCGGATCGTCAGGCGCGGCCGCCGGTCATGCGCCCGATGACCGGGCTCATCCGCTTGAGCCCAACCTTCTCGCCCGGGCGGGAGTACGCAACGATGCAGAACGCGGCTCGCACGCCGTCGCGCCACCCGATCTTCTTGCCCTCGTCGTAGGTCCGGCCGTCATAGCTGATGCCGACCTCGTAGACGCGGCAGCCAAGGCGGGCGACCTTCGCCACCAACTCCGGCTCGACCCCGAACCGGTTCTCCTCGATGTCGATCTGATCGAGGACCTCCCGGCGGAAGAGCTTGTAGCAGGTCTCCATGTCGGTCAGGTTCATGTTGGTCGCGGTGTTCGACATGAGTGTGAGGAACCGGTTGCCGATCGTGTGCCAGAAGTAGAGGACGCGGTGCTCCTCGCCACCCAGGAACCGCGAGCCGAAGACCACGTCGGCGCGCCCCTCGAGCGCCGGCCTGAGCAATGTCGGATACTCGGCCGGGTTGTACTCCAGGTCGGCGTCCTGCACGACCACGAACGGGAAGTCGGTCGCCGCTGCGAAGCCTGTTCGGAGCGCCGCGCCCTTGCCCGCGTTGCGTTCGTGGGAGATCACCCGCACCTGTGGGTGATCGATCTTGGCGAGCAGCTCGGTCGTCCCGTCGGTCGACGCGTCATCGACGATCACCAGCTCGCCGACGACGTCGGACGCCAGCACGGCGTCGATGATGCTCGTGATCGTGCCGACCTCGTTGTAGCACGGCATGACCACAGACAGCACACAGCCAACGCTCCCGTCGCCCATCGAGCCATTTTACTCAGTGAGACGGTCACGTCGTGGTGTTCCAGCGGTCGCGGCCCGCATGCGTCGGAGTCGGCCTGGCCGACCGACGCGGCGCACTCACGCCCGGGAGCCCAACGTGAGAAGGACGGCGGCGCCGATGCCGGCGACGGTCCGAACGTGGTTCCACCCCGTCCACGGTCCGGCGTAGGCCACCCAGCGGGCGGCGGCCTCGGCGCCTGCGGGGTCGACGCCGTCGAGGGCGTTGTTGCGGGGGATGTGGTAGGCGATCGTCACGATGATCGTCACGAGGTACACCCCGCAGCCGGCGACCCGCAGCGGGGCCCCGTCCGCACCAAGGTCGGTCACCGCCCACGCTCCGAGCCCGACGCATGCAGCCGCGGTGCCGAGCAGGGCGATCATGAACATCGGCGTGGGGGCGGCCCGGTTGATCCCCTGCATCGCCTCCAGCCCGGCGCGCGGCGGAGCCTGGCGCAGGCCCGACATCACGAACGTGGAGAAGGCGAAGAAGACGCCTCCGACGGTCCCGGCGCCGACGGCGGTGGCGACGGTGAGGATGCGCATCGACGTGCTCATCCCGTCACCCCGACCCGTCCCGTCTTGCCGGTGCCGCCGATGACGAGCACCGGGCCGGCGTCGGTCGCGGTCGTGGCGGACGTCGTGTTCGTCGTGGTCATGGTGATCAGTGGACCATGGATCGGTGAGACGATCCATGGTCCGTCGGCTTGATTCCATGCGTGATCGTCTTGATCCACGAGTACGATCGGGGCCGATGGACGCGATGGCCGGCCTGCTCGACGGGCCCCGGCGCGCGGCGCCTTCGTGCTGCGCGCCGTGATGGACCCGCCGTGGTCGGTGCGGATCGAGGACGAGGCGCCGCTGGCGCTGATCTCGATGGTCAGCGGCGAGGCGTGCCTCGTCCCCGACGAGGGCGACCCGTGGGAGCTGCGCGGGGGTGACACGGCCCTGGTGCGGGGCCCGGGTCACTACACGATCGCCGACCGGCCCGACACCAGCCCCATCGCCGTCATCCACCCCGGCCAGCGCTGCGAGACGCCCGACGGAGCGACGGTCGCCGAGTCGATGAGCCTCGGCGTGCGCACGTGGGGCAACGGGGAGCGGGCGGTGACCACCATGCTGATCGGGGCCTACGAGCGCCACACCGAGGTCAGCCAGCGCATGCTGGCCTCGCTGCCGCCGATCGTCGTGCTGCGCTCGACCGAGTGGGACTCGCCACTTGTCGGGCTCCTCGCTGACGAGGTGGTCCGCGACGAGCCCGGGCAGGAGGTCGTGCTCGATCGCCTCCTCGACCTGCTCGTCGTCGCCGCGGTTCGGACCTGGTTCGCACGACCCGACTCGCCGGCGCCGGCCTGGTACCGGGCTCACGGCGACCCGCTGGTCGGCCGGGCGGTGCAGATGCTGCACCACAACCCGGACCTCCCGTGGACCGTGCAACGACTGGCCGCCGAGGTCGGGCTCTCACGGGCCGCACTGGCCCGTCGGTTCACCGAGCTCGTCGGCGAACCACCGATGTCCTTCCTGACCAACTGGCGCCTGACGCTCGCCGCCGACCTCCTGCACGAGCCCGGGGCCACGGTCGGCGGCGTCGCCCGCCAGGTCGGCTACGGCAGCCCGTTCGCGCTCAGCGCCGCGTTCAAGCGGGTCCACGGCGTCAGCCCGCAGCACCACCGCGCCGCGGCGCGCGCCGGCTGACCGCTCTCTGTCACCGCATCCGCGCCCGACCGCCGTTGTGGTGACACAGGACGCCGGTCACAGGATCTGTGCGAGGAACAGCTTGGTGCGGTCCTCGCGGGGGTCGGTGAAGAAGTGCTCGGGCGTACCGACCTCGACGATCTGGCCGTCGGCCATGAACACGACACGGTCGGCCACCTCGCGGGCGAAGCCCATCTCGTGGGTCACCACGATCATCGTCATGCCTTGGCGGGCGAGGTCCTTGATGGTGTCGAGGACCTCGTTGATCATCTCCGGGTCGAGGGCCGAGGTCGGCTCGTCGAAGAGCATCACCTTCGGGTGCATCGCCAGCGCCCGAGCGATGGCCACCCGCTGCTGCTGACCGCCCGACAGCTGCCCCGGGTACTTGCCGGCCTGGTCGGGGATCCGGACCTGGGTCAGCAGCTCCATGGCCAGCGCTTCGGCCTCCTTCTTCGGTATCCGGCGGACCTGCCGCGGGGCGAGCGTGACGTTGTCCAGGACGGTGAGGTGGGGGAACAGGTTGAACTGCTGGAAGACCATCCCGGTCTCCCGGCGGATCTCCTGGATGTTCCGCAGGTCGCGGGTCAACTCGATCCCGTCGACGATGATGCGTCCTTCGTCGTGCTCCTCGAGGCGGTTGATGCAGCGGATGAGCGTCGACTTGCCCGAGCCCGACGGCCCGATGACGACGACGACCTCCCGCTTGGCGACGTTCATGTCCACGCCGAGGAGGGCGGTGAACGACCCGAACCGCTTGACGACGCCCTGCAACTCGATCATCAACTCGCCGACGCCAGCCACCTGCGTGGCGTCGGCGAACACGCCGTCGCTCATCGGGTGCCCACCCCCAACCTCCGTTCCAGCCGCTGGCTCTCGCGGCTCATCGTGATGCAGCCCATCCAGAACACGAACATGACGAACGCCAGCGTCTCACCGGTGAGTCCTTGGCCCTGGAACGCGTTCTGCGCGGTGACCGCCTCGCCCACGCCGAGCAGGTCGAGCAGGCTCATCGCCGCGGCGGCCAGCGTGGTGTCCTTGAACAGGCTGATGAACTGGCCGACGAGGGCCGGGATGACGTTGCGTAGGGCCTGAGGGAGCACGATCAGGCCGGTCGTGCGGACTGCCGACAACCCGAGGGCCTGGGCCGCCTCCGTCTGCCCGTTCGGGACCGACTGCAGCCCGCCGCGCACGATCTCGGCGACGTAGGCGGCGGTGAACAGCGTGAGGGCGACGATCGCCCTCGTGACAACCGGCGGGTTGGCGTTGTCGGCCGGGAGGAACAGCGGCACGACGATGTACGCCAGGAGCAGCAGCACGTACAGCGGGACGCCACGGAAGATCTCGATGTACACGACCGTCATCCAGCGCAGGACGGGCATCTTGCGCGACCGCCGTCCGAGCGCCAGCACGACGCCGAGCGGGAAGCACAGCGTGATGCCGGCGACGGCCAGGAAGATGTTGAGCATCACGCCTTCCCAGTCCGTGACCGAGCGGGGCGCACCGACGAACGCGATCAGCCCGCCGAATCCGACGACGGCGACCACCACGAGTGCTGGTGTCGTCCACCGCACCGGGAGCAGGGGGCCGAGGAGGCGTCCCCCCACGCCGGCGGCGATCGCGCCGAGCACCATCAGCCACGGACCCGCGCTGGTCACCATCGACAGGAGCAGGGCGGTGCCGATCAGCAGCGGCCACAGCCGCCCGGCGGCCGCCAGCGCGCCGCGCCACCAGGGACCCGGCTCGGCGGTCGGTCCCCGGCCGGTGGCCGCTCGTCGCTTGCCGGCGAACCCGGCGACGAGCCCACAGAACAGAGCGATCACGATCACGGCGAAAGAGATCCGCCAGAGCTCGTCGCGGGGTAGGTGCCGACCATGAACACCTTGAGGTTGACGCGGATGATCTCCCAGCGCCCGGTCACGAACAGGTAGCGCAGCGCCCGGTAGCAGATGTACCCGACGACGAGCAGGGAGATCACCGTGACCACGCCGTCGCGCGTCGAGCGGAACAGGTTGCGGCGCAACCAGTCCGCCGGGCCGGCCGCCGGCGGTCGCTCGGGCTCGGGCGGCGGCACGATCTCGGCCTCGATCGGGAGGGACTCCATCGGTCAGCGCTCCACGATCGCCAGGCGGCGGTTCACGAGGTTGACGACGAGCGAGATCAAGAGCGACAGGCCCAGGTAGATGAGCAGGAGCAGCGTGTAGGACGGCACGGCCGGGGCGCGCGTCGACACCGCGAGCATCGTGACCTTGGTCAGCTCGGGGAAGCTGATGACCGCGGCGAGCGACGAGTTCTTGGTGAGGTTGAGGAACTGGTTGCCTGTCGCCGGCACCGCGATCCGCATCGCCTGGGGCAGCACGACGTACCACATGCGCTGGAAGCCCGACAGGGCGAGGGCGTCAGCCGCCTCGCCCTGCCCCTTGGGCACGGCCTGGATCGACCCGCGCACGATCTCGGCGATGTGGCTGGACGTGTACACGACGAGGGCCAGGAGGGCGGCGAAGTACGAACTGGTCATCGTGATCCCGCCGCTGACCTGGTTGCCGTCGAGCTCGGGCGCGGTGAACCCGATGCCCAGCACGAGCCAGAGCACGACGACCACGGCGGCCGTGACGGCCAGCGCGTACAGGCCCGAGCGCGCCGGCCGGCCGGTGCGGTCGGCGACCCCGCGTCGCCAGCGGAACACGATCCAGCTCGTGAGCAGGGCCACGCCGAGCACCACCAGCGGCTTCAGGTTGCCGCCCTCGTACCAGAACACGTTGGTCCCGCGCACGTTGATCACGGCGACCGGGCCGAGCACCCACGACTGGTTGGGGCGGGGGAAGGCGTTCTGCACGACGGCGATGAACGCGAGGGTCACCAGCGCCAGCAGCGGCACGTTGCGGATCACCTCGACGTACGCCCGCGCCGCGCTGCGGAGGATGAAGTTCTGCGACAGCCGGGCGACGCCGATCAAGGTGCCGAGCACCAGCGACAGGACGATCCCGGTGACCGCGAGCCGCAGCGTGTTGAGCAGCCCTTCGAAGATCGCGTCGCGGACCGGCTGGGACTGGCGGAACTCGCTCGACGGGATCGGGAAACCGGCCGGCTGGTCGAGGAACGCGAACGACATCGGCTCGCGCCCCTGGGCCCGCACGTTGTCCTGGTACGTGCCCCAGAGCCACCATCCGACGGCGACGACGACGATCACGACGCCCACCTGGAACGCCCATGCCAGGACGCGGATGTCCCGCCACAGCGGGGGTCGCGATGTCGCCGTCGCCGTCGGAGCGGTCACCTGTCAGCGATACGGCGGGGCGTACTGCAGGCCACCGTCGGTCCACAGCGCGTTCAGGCCGCGCTCGGTGACATCGATGGCTGGCAGGTTGGCGTCGAAGATCTCGCCGTAGTTGCCGACCTGGGTGACGATCTGCAGGGCGAAGTCGGTCGGCAGGCCGAGCCCGGCGTCGAACACGGTGCCGTCGGCGCTGGCACCGCCGAGGAACTGGACCTTGGCGGCATCGTCGCCGGCGGCGTCGGCCTCGGCCGTCTCGGAGGTGATGCCCAGCTCCTCGGCGAGGATCGTGGCGAAGATCGACCACTCGACGGCCTGGGCCCAGCGGGTGTCCCCGTCGATCACGGCCGGCGCCAGCGGCTCCTTGGAGAACACGTCGTCGAAGATGACCAGCGTGTCCGCGCCGGCGGGGTAGTTGGTCCGGCGGGAGGCGAGCTGGCTGCCGTCGCTCGACCACCCGTCGCACTGGCCCTCCTCGAACGCCGACTGGACGAGGTCGATGTCGTCGAACGACTGGACGTCGACGTCGAGCCCGCGGGCGGCGAACTCGGTGGCCACGTTGCCCTCGGTCGTCGTGCCGGCGACGACGCACACGGTGGCGCCGTCCATGTCGTCGATGCTGTCGTACCCGCTGTCGGCGGCGACCATCATCTGCTGGCCGTCGTAGAACGTCGGGTGCAGGAACGTCGCCCCGAGCTCGCCGTCCCGGCCGGCCGTCCAGGAGGTGTTGCGAACGAGGACGTCGATCTCGCCGGCCTGCAGCGCGGGGAACCGGGCATCGCCCGAGAGGGGGACGAACTCGACGGCGGTGGCGTCGCCCAGCACGCCGGCGGCGATCACCCGGCAGAAGTCGGCGTCGAAGCCGACGTACTCACCGCTCTCGTCCACGAACGCGAACCCGGCCAGGTCGTCGCGGACGCCGCAGCGCACGACGCCGGCCGTCTGCACCGCGTCGAGCACCGACTCACCGGTCTGGACCGCGTCGCCGCTGTCGGGCGTCGAGCCGCCCGCAGCCGTCGTGGCGGCAGCGGTGTCACTGGTCGCGATGCTGTCGGCCGCGGACGCTGTCGGGCGCCACGCTCAGCGCAGGTTCCGAGGAATCGCCGCCGTCGTCGTCGTCCGAGCAGGCGGTCGCGATCAGAGTGATCGCCGCCAAAGGTGCCAACGATCGGATCAGAGTTCGTCCCATGTGAAGCCTCCCCGCTTTCATGCGTCGCAGCGCCCGCTTCGGTTCGACCTTAGCCGGGGCATCTTCCAGGCGCTGCCGACCCCCGTCCGCTCGTCGAGGCCGCAGTGACGAACCGCCACAGCTCGTCGATCGTGACCGCGTACCCGGTGTCGTCGGTGCGGTTGGACAGCACGACGATCCCCGCCAGTCGCCCGCGCTCGTCGAGCAGTGCGGCCCCGCTCGTCCCCGCCACGACACCGGGGGCGAACGTGTGGACCTCGCGCTCGTAGGTCGCGTGGGCCGTCGTGTCGTCCACGCGGAGCGGGCCGGTCTTCTCGACGTCGACGTCCACGTCGCCGGCCGGGGTGCGCACGATCGCCGGTCCGCGGATCTCCCTCGTCGTGGCCGGGGCGCCACCGGCGACGTGGACGGCGAGGAGGGCGAGATCGGTCCGGGGATCGACAGCGACGACCGACGCCTGCTGTCCGTCCGCCGTGACGGCCCGGCGGTCGCCGTCGACCACGTGTGCGGCGGTGGCCACGAACCCGGGCAGCACGGCGACGCCGACACCGATGTCGGCGTTGGGGCTCGCGCAGGGCTGGGCCCTCACCGCGACGACCTCGGGCGCCGTCCGGCCGGCGGTCCCGCTCCCGCCGCCGTCACCCCCCTCGCCGCAGGCGGCCGCGCCGGTGAGCGCGGCGAGCGCGACGATCAGGGCGTGGGGGAGGCGGCGTGGGCGGCGAGGAGGTGGGCGATGCACTCGGTGATCCGCCGGGCCAGCGGCAGGTGGAGGAACTCGTCGGGACCGTGGGCGTTGCTGCCCGGGACGAGGACACCGGCCACCACGAACTGGGCATCCGGGAAGCGTTGGCCGAGCATGCCCATGAACGGGATGGTGCCCCCCTCGCCGAGCGTCCGTGCCGGTCGCCCGAACGCGGCTGTGGATGCCTCGTCGAGTGCCCGGGCGAGCCACGGCACGAAGGTCGGGGCGCTCCAGCCGGGTGAGGACTGGGCGCCGTCGAAGCGCACCGTGGCACCGGCCGGCGGCGCGTCCAGCAGCGTGGTCGTGATGGCATCGAGCGCGGCGGCATGGTCGCACGTCGGCGGCAGGCGGAAGCTGAGGCCGAGCGTGGTCGATGGCCGCAGCACGTTGCCGGCCCGCGACGTCGGCGGCAGGCCGTCGGCGCTGATGTAGCTCAACGTCGGGCGCCACGTCTGGGCGAGGAACTGCTCGGCGGCGTCGGCCTCCATCGGCGCGGTCGCGCCGGCCCAGGGGAACTCGTCGGCCGGGGCGAAGGCCAGCGCGGCGGCGGTGTCTGCGGCCGCCGTCACCCGATCGGCCGGGATGTCGACGTGGAGCTCGGGGAGCAGCACCTCGCCGGTCGCACTGTCCTCCAGGCGCTCGAGCAGCTGGCGGATGATCCGGAAGCTCGACGGCACGATCCCGCTGGCCTGCCCGGAGTGGACCCCGTTCGTCAGGACCTCGACCGTCAGCGTGCCGGCGGCCATGCCGCGCAACGACGTCGTGACCCAGAGCCGCTCGGCGTCGAGGCTGCCCGAGTCGAGGCAGACGACGAGCTCCGGCGTCCCGATGCGGTCGGCGAGCCGCTCGACGTGGGCCAGCAGGTCGCAGCTCCCGCTCTCCTCGCTGGCCTCGACGAGCAGGAGCAGGCGGGCGTGGGCGAGCCCGGCGGCCTCGGCCGCCTCGATGGCGAGCATCGACGCGAACGCGGCGTAGCCGTCGTCGGCACCGCCGCGGCCGTAGAGGCGGTCGCCCTCGACCACCGGCGTCCACGGTCCCAGTCCGGCGCGCCAGCCGCTCATCTCCGGCTGCTTGTCGAGGTGGCCGTAGAGCAGGACGGTGCGACCGGCGTGCGAGGGATCGGTCGCCGGCACCTCGGCGACGATCAGCGGCGTGCGTCCCGGCGATCCGCTGCACGTCGACCGTGAGCCCGGCGACCGGCCGGGCGGCGAGCCAGTCCCGCACGAGGTCGACGGCGTCGGCCATGTGCCCGTTGGCCTCCCAGTCGCGGTCGAACGCCGGGGAGACGTTCGGGATCGTGATGTACTCGGTGAGGGCCGGCATCACGGCGTGGTCCCACCCGGTTGCGATGTGCTCGGCGAGCTGCGGGGACGCCGCGATGTGTGACTCGGGCGAATCCCCGCTCGAGCGTGCGAAGCGGCCCGTCATCGCGCCAGCGTGGCAGATGCCCTGGCGAGGGCGCGCCCGGCCTCGTCCACGATCCGCACGACCAGTTCGCCGGCCGGGACGAGCTCGTCGATGGCTCCGACCCCCTGGCCGCACGGCATGAACTCCCGCCGCAGATCGACGGCCGCGCCGTCGGCCGCACCGAGGTGGTTGACGCCGGCCCGCATCGACGCCAGCACCTGGGACGGGAACGGCTGGAGCTCGTCGGGGTGCTCCTCGAAGTGCTGGGTCCAGTCGTTGCGCACGACGCGGCAGGTCTTGCCGGTGTAGGCGCGGCTGACGACGGTGCCGTCCTCGAGCGTCGCCAGGAGCGTCTCCTTGTAGCCGTCGACGGCGCGGGCCTCCGGTGTGGCGATGAACCGGGTGCCGATCCACACGCCGTCGGCGCCGAGCGTCAATGCCGCGGCGAGGCCGCGACCATCGGTGAGGCCACCGGCCGCGACCACGGGGACGCGATCGCCGACGGCGTCGACGATCTGGGGCACGAGCGCCATCGTGGCCACCGTGCCGGTGTGGCCTCCGGCCTCGGTGCCTTGGGCGACGACGAAGTCGCAGCCGCTGGCCACGGCTCCGACGGCGTGGCGGACCTTCCCGCACATCGAGCCGACGAGCACCCCGGCGTCGTGCAGCGCGTCGATGGCGTCGCGCGGGACGCCGAGCCCGGCGACGAAGATCCGCGCCCCCCCGGTGATGACGGCGGCGAGGCCGTGCTCGACCTGGCCGGGCAGCGCGGTCAGGAGGTCGACGCCGAACGGCTTGGCCGTCAGCTCCCGCACGGCCGCCATCTCGACCGGCAGCTCGTCGGCGCTCATCGTCGACGCTCCGAGCGTCCCGATCCCACCGGCGTCGCTCACAGCGGCGACGAGGCGGTGGTACGACACGCCGCCCATGCCGGCGAGCATCACGGGGTGCTCGATGCCGAGCAGCTCGGTCAGCCGGGTCTGCATCGTCGCGAACCGTATCGCCGCCGGGTGGGGGAGCGATGCTCCGCCCAGATTGGGGGACGGGCGGCGGTCAGTCGGGGGCGTAGGCGGCGAGGAACGTGTCGACGCCGGCGGCGGCGAGGGCGGCGACCTCGGCGTCGCTGACGTCGCGGGTCCCGAGGCGGGTGCGGTCCGAGACCTCGGCGGCGATCAGGGCGAGGAACTGGCGGGCGGCGAGGCGGGGATCGGGCAGGCGGAGGCGGCCGCCGTTGCCGAGCATGGCCAGGCGCCCGGCCAGCGCCTCCACGATCGGGTCGGCCGCCCGCGTCCGCACGGCGTCGTAGACCTCGGGATCGCGCGTGATCTCGGCGTGGATCTGGCGCTGCAGGGAGAGCGCGCACGGCGAGCGCTGGCACTCGACGAGCGCGGCGGCGAGCCGGTAGAGCGCGTCGCGCCACCCGTCGCCACCGGTGTCCAGGGCGAGGATGGCCGTCATCGACTCACCGTTGATCTGGGCCGCCGATTCGGCGACCGAGTCGCGGAACAACTGCTCCTTGGTGCCGAAGTGGCTGTAGATGGTCGGCTTCGAGACGCCCGATGCGGCGGCGATGGCGTCGATGCTGGCCCGCTCGTAGCCCTGCGTCCCGAACACCTCGGCCGCCGCGTCGAGGATCGCCCGCCGTTTGTCGAGCCGGCCGCGTCCGGAGCCCGCCCGTCGGGCGGCGGGGGTCGTCGGCGTCGTCGGACCAGGCACCGGATCATCCTATCACGACGGGTTGTCTTGACTACACGGTGTAGTTAAGTTGATCTGTCATGAACGACGCTGCGCATCCGGATTCCGAGCGCCTCGATCCCCGCACGATCGCCGTCGTCGCCGTCATGGCGGCCGCCGCGTTCATGTCGGTGCTCGACGGCACCGTCGTCACCGTCGCCATCGACTCGTTCGTGGAGACGTTCGACGCGTCGGTGACGACGGTCGGGTGGGTCAGCGTCGGGTACCTCCTGGCCGCCGCCGTCTCGCTGCCCGTCGCCGGGTGGGCGGTCGAGCGCTTCGGAGGGCGGCGGATCTTCCTCGCCGGGCTCGCCGTGTTCGTCGTCGGCTCGGCGCTGTCCAGCCTCGCCTGGTCGGCCGGCTCGCTGATCGTGTTCCGCGTCGTCCAGGGCTTCGGCGGCGGCGCGCTCGAGCCGACGGCGCTCACGCTGGCGGCGCGGACGGCGTGGCGCCGCACGGCGAGCGGAGCGAGCGAGACGGCCAGCTCGGTCGGTGCCGTGATGGGGTTCCTGTCGCTCGTCGTCAACATCGCACCGGTCCTCGGTCCACTGCTCGGTGGCGTCCTGGTCGGCGGGGGCCACTGGCGCTGGATCTTCCTCGTCAACGTGCCGCTCGGCATCGCGCTGGCCGTCGTCACCCTCATCGTCGTGCCGTCCGATCCGGGCGACCCCGCCGCGCAGCGCACCGACCTCAAAGGGCTCGGTCTCCTGTCACCGGGGTTCGCGCTCGTCCTGCTGGCCATCGAACGGATCGGCGCCGAGAGCGCGATCGGGACGGTCCTCGTGCCGGCCATGGCCGGGATCGGGCTCCTCGTGTGGTACGTCGTGCGCGCCGGACGGGTGCCCAGGCCGGTCATCGACCTCCGACTGCTGCGCCGCCGCGGCTTCGCCAGCAGCGTCGGGGTCATGGCGTTCGTCGGGTTCCTCATGTACGCCCAGCTGGTCGCGCTCCCGCTGTACGCCGGTGACGTCCACGACCTGTCGGGGACGGCCCAGGGCGTGCTCGTCACGGCGCTCGGCGCAGGCTTGCTGGTCTCGATGGCGACGGCCGCGCGGCGCAGCGACGCCGTCGGTCCACGCCGCCTGGTCGGTCCGGGAGCGCTCGTGACCACGACCGGCCTCGGCCTCTTCACGGTGATCCAAGCCGATGCAGGCATCGGCGTGCTCGTCGCGTTGTTCGTCGTGGTCGGACTCGGCTTCGGCGCCGTCGCCGCCCCGACGTTCTCGAGCGTCTATCGAACGGTGCCCGCCGCGTACACCGGCCAGGCGACGACCACCCTGTTCATCGTCGTCCAGACGGCGGCCTCGTTCGGCGTGACGGTCATCGGTCTGATGGTGGCCCGCCTCGGCGTCGACGCGTACGGACCGCTGTTCGCGGTCCTGAGCGCCGCCGCGCTCGTGATCGCCGCGCTCAGCCGGTTGCTGCCCGGTCCGCCGACGCGAACGCTCCCGGGCGAGCCAGCACGTGCGGGTGCCAACGCGACGGTGTGACGGCGACAGCACGCGGCTCGTCCTCGAACATCCAGCGGGCGAAGTTGCGCCGCCCCCACCCGCCACTGCGGGCGAGCAGGCTGATCGCGCCGCGAGCGCCACGCTCGTGGGCCAGCACCCGGCCGAGGGCCAGCGACATCCGGTGGTCGGCGACCAAGTGGCGGCGCACGGCGCGGGTGTAGGCACCTGCCGCCACGCCGGGGTGGAGGGCGCCGGCGGCGACGATCGCCTCGGCGGCCAGCCGACCGGTGAGCAACGCCTGGCCGATCCCCTCACCGGTCATGACGTCGGTCGCCATCGCGGCGTCCCCGACGAGCATCGTCCGCCCCTCGGCGAGCGTGGCCCGGTCGACCCGGGCCGGGATCGGCCAGGCCGCGTGGCGCCCCTCGAACACGGCATCGGGGCCCAGCGCCGCACGGACGTGCGGACGATCGATGAGGCCGGCCCACAGATCGCGCATGTCGCGGATGCGACGCGGTCCCGTCGCGCAGGACGCCGAAGCCGACGTTGGCCCGCCCGCCGGGCAGCGGGAACGACCACGCGTAGCCGGGCAGGAGATCGCCGTCGAACCAGACGAAGAGTCGCTCGGCGGCCGGTCCCGAGACATGGCCGGCGTATTGACGGAACGCATGCCACTCGCCGAGGTAGCCGGGCGTCCCCAACCCGAGCGCCTTGCGCACCGGGCTCCACATGCCGTCGGCGCCGACCACGTAGCGGGCGGCGACGGGTTGGTGGCCGGTGAGACCGAGCACGACGTGGTCACCGCGGTCGACGATCCGACCGTCGAACCCGGAGCCCTCGACGATGGTGGCGCCCGCCTTGCCGGCGAGATCGACGAGCGCGGCGTCGAGTTGGAGGCGGGGCGCGACGGCGGCGTACGTACCGGGGCCGGGCGGCAGCGGCACCGTCACCTGACGGCCCGACGGCGAGCGCAGCACGGCGCCGTCGACGCCGAACCAGTCGGCCACCGTGCCGGGCTCGAAGCCGAGGCGCTCGAGCTCGCGCAGGGCCAGCGTGGTCAGCCCGTCGCCGCAGCACTTGTCACGCGGGAACACGGCCTTGTCGACGACGACGACGTCTCGGCCGGCGCCGGCCAACGTGGCCGCTGCAGCGGTTCCGGCGGGTCCGGCACCGACGATCACGACGTCCGCCACGAGCACCGCGTCAGGCTACGTGAGCCGACCGGGCGTCCGAGCGGGGAGCCGAGCCGCGGACCGGCGCCCGCGGCGCCTGCCCCGTTGGCAGCTCGGTGCGAGGGGAGGCCTAACCTCGCGGCCGTCCACGATGAGGAGATCGGCCCGGCGGACGGGCCGGAAGGGGTGTCGGCGCATGTCGAAGCTGTGCGAGGGCCGGGTGGCGATCGTGACCGGGGCCGGCGGCGGCATCGGACGCCAACACGCGCTGAGCCTGGCCCGCCACGGGGCCAAGGTCGTCGTCAACGACATCGGCGGGTCGATCGACGGCACCGGGGTCAGCACCGGCCCGGCCCAGTCGGTGGTCGACGAGATCGTCGCCGCCGGTGGGGCGGCGATCACGAACGGTGAGAGCGTCGCCGACTTCCAGGGCGCCGAGCGGCTCGTCGACGCGGCGATCGAAGCGTTCGGTGACGTCCACGTCGTGGTGAACAACGCCGGCATCCTGCGCGACCGCGTGCTCGTCAACATGAGCGAGGAGGAGTGGGACGCCGTCATCAACGTTCACCTCAAGGGCACGTTCGCAGTGTCCCGTCACGCCGCTGCGCACTGGCGCGAGCAGGCCAAGGCCGGCGAACGCGGTCAGCGGGCGGATCATCAACACGACGTCGGTGTCGGGGCTCTACGGCCAGCCGGGCCAGACGAACTACGGCGCCGCCAAGGCGGCGATCGCCGCGTTCTCCAACATCGCGGCGCTCGAGCTGGCCCGCTACGGCGTCACCGTCAACGCCATCTCGCCCGTTGCGCTGACCCGGATGACCGAGAACCTGGCCACGGCCCCGGAGGACGAGGAGGGTCGGGAGCGCCGCAACCCACGCTGGATCGCCCCGATCGTCACGTGGCTGGCGTCGGAGGAGTCGAGCGGCGTCACCGGCCGCGTGTTCGAGGCGTCGGGCGCCTACCTGGCCATCGCCGAGGGGTGGGTCCGCGGACCGTCGGTCGACCCGGTCGACGATCCGACGCAGATCGGCGCGGCGGTCGCCAAGCTGCTGGCCGAGGCCCGGCCGAACGCCGGCATGAACGGCGTGCCCGGATCGCCGCCCCAGCCCCAGTCCTAACCCACTTCGACAGCCAGGAGCACCCCATGGCCCTCGACCCCGGCGCCGTCGGCGCCACCACCGACCCCGTCGATGTCAGCTGGACCAGCAAGGATGCCCTGCTCTACGCCGTGAGCCTGGGCGCCGGCGGCGACGAGCTGGCGTTCAGCACCGAGAACACCGAGGGGGTCACGCAGCAGGTGCTGCCGACGTTCCCCGTCGTGATGGGCTTCAACGTCCCCGAAGGGCCGTCGGCGATGGACCGGATCGGAGAGTTCAACAAGGCGATGCTCGTGCACGGGTCGCAGGCCGTGACGCTCCACCGCACGATCCCCACCGACGGCACGGCGACGCTCGTGTCCACGATCACCGACATGTTCGACAAGGGCAAGGCGGCCGTCGTGATGACCGAGACGGCGGCCACGATTGACGGCGCCCCGCTGTTCACGAACCGCTCAGCGGCGTTCATCCGCGGCGAGGGCGGCTGGGGCGGCGACCGCGGTCCGTCCGGACCCCAGCACGTACCGCCGGACCGCGCCCCCGACCACGAGATCACGTACCAGACGTCGCCCGACCAGGCGTTCATCTACCGGTTGAACGGCGACCGCAACCCGCTGCACAGCGATCCGAAGTTCGCTGCCGCCGGCGGCTTCCCAGTGCCGATCCTGCACGGGCTGTGCACGTACGGGTTCACCGGTCGCGCCCTCCTCCACATGTTCTGCGACGCCGACCCGGCCCGCTTCCACCACATCGAAGGCCGGTTCGCGTCGCCCGTGGTGCCTGGTGAAGCGCTGACGATCCGGGCCTGGTCGACCGGCGACGGCACGGCCGTGTTCACGACGTCGGTGGGCGATCGCACGGTCATCGACCAGGGCCTGCTGCGCCACGGCTGAGCGCAGCGAAGCCGGCCGGCGGCGCGAGCGCCAGCGAGCCCGGCGGCGTTGGGGTGTGGGGGCGCAGCCCCCACGGTGATGACGGCTGAGCGCAGCGAAGCCGGCCGGCGGCGCGAGCGCCGCGTCAGCTGGCGATGTCGACGAGCTGGGCGACGGCGTCGGCGACCGCCACGTCGACCCGCTCGCCCGTCTGGCGGTCCCTGACCTCGACCACGCCACCACCGTCGCCGGTGATGCCTCGGCCGACGACCACGATCGTCGGGATGCCGAGCAGCTCGGCATCCTTGAACTTGACGCCGGGGGAGACGCCGTCCCGATCGTCGAGCAGGACCCGGAGCCCGGCGGCCTCGAGATCGGCGGCCAGCGCCTCGGCGGCCGGCCACTGGTCCCCACCCGGCTTGCCGGCGATGACGACGTGGACGTCGGCCGGCGCGACCTCCCGCGGCCAGCACAGGCCGAGGTCGTCGTACGTCGTCTCGGCGAGCGCCGCCACCGCTCGCGACACGCCGATGCCGTACGACCCCATTGTCACCACTACCGGCTTGCCGTCGGGACCGAGCACGCTGAGCCCGAGCGCCTCGGCGTACTTGCGACCGAGCTGGAAGATGTGGCCGATCTCGATGCCCCTCGCCAACTCGAGCTCCTCGCCGTCGGGCGAGAGGTCGCCGGCCAGGACCTCGGCGACGTCGATGCCGCCGTCGGGTGTGAAGTCACGTCCGGCGACCAGGCCGACGACGTGCCGGCCGGTCACGTTGGCGCCCGTGACCCAGCGTGTGCCGGTCACGACGCGTGGGTCGACGAGGAACCTGATGCCGGTCACGCTGCCCTCGCCGAGGACGGCCGGGCCGAGGTACCCCTTGGCCAGCGCGGGGTAGCGGGCGAAGTCCTCCTCGCCGAACGGGACCGCCTCGGCCGGCGCCACGGCCGCCTCCAGGCGCTTCATGTCGACGTCGCGGTCGCCGGGTACGCCGATCGCGAGCGGCTCGGTCGTGCCGTCGGGGAACCGCAGCAGGACGACGACGTTCTTCAACGTGTCGGCGGCGACCCAGTCGCGGTCGCCGAGGCGGAGGTCGTCACGCCCGTTGAGGTGCTCGACCAACGTGGCGATCGTGGGCGTGCCGGGGGTGTCGTGGTCGAGCGCCGGCGGGGCGTCGTCGAACGGCAGTGGATCGGGTGGTGTGATGCGCACCGCTTCGACGTTCGCCGCGTACGAGCCCGACTTGGTGCGCACGAACGTGTCCTCGCCGACGTCGAGCGGGGCGAGGAACTCCTCGCTGGCCGAGCCTCCCATCGCCCCCGACATCGCCGACACGATGACGAACGGCAGGCCGAGGCGCTCGAACGTCTTGATGTACGCCTCGCGGTGGCGTTCGTAGGACACCTCGAGGCCGGCGTCGTCGACGTCGAAGCTGTAGGAGTCCTTCATCACGAACTCTCGTGTGCGGAGCAGCCCGGCGCGGGGACGGGCCTCGTCGTGGTACTTGGTCTGGATCTGGTAGATGCACAGCGGCAGGTCCTTGTACGACGAGTACAGGTCCTTGACGAGCAGCGTGAACATCTCCTCGTGCGTGGGAGCCATCAGGAAGTCGTTGCCCCGGCGGTCCTTGAGGCGGAACACGTTGTCGCCGTACTCGGTCCAGCGGCCCGACGCCTCGTAGGGCTCCCGGGGCAGGAGGGCGGGGAAGTGGACCTCCTGGAACCCGGCGGCGTCCATCTCCTCGCGGATGATGCGCTCGACGTTGCGGTAGACGATCCAGCCCAGCGGCAGCCAGGTGAAGCCGCCCGGCGCGGCGCGGCGGATGTAGCCGGCCCGCACCAGCAAGCGGTGGCTCGGGACCTCGGCGTCCGCGGGGTCGTCGCGGAGGGTCCGCAGGAACAACGTCGACATCCGCAGCACGGACGCAACCTACCGGCAACGTGGTTTTGGTCCGGATCCTGGTCGCACGGGCGGCCAGGATCCGGACCAGGAGCTCGCGAGCGCACCGGCGGTCAGAACCGGTCGCAGGGGAGGCCGAGGGCGAACCGGCCGGCGTGCAGGAGGGTCGTCTCCGGATCGAACGGGTGCAGCTTGGCACCGCGGATGTCGCGGTACGCCCGCTCGATCACCGAGCCCTTCATGAACGCCCGGCCGCCGACGGCTTCCATGGCCAGGTCGCAGACCTCGATGCCGGCCAGGGCGATCTCCCGCTTGGCGGTCATGACGGCGGCGACGGTCTCCATCGACGGCGCCGGGTCGTCACCGACGACGGCGAGCGCTCCGTCGAGCGCCCACCCGGCGACGCGCAGGCGCTGCTCGATGAGCCCGACCGTGCGCTGCGTCGTCGGCGTGTCGGCCCGGTCCCGCACCCCGTCGATCGCCGCGGCGGCCGCCGATTCGGCGACGCCGAGGTAGACGGCGGAGATGATCGGGAACGCGATGCTGAGGATGACCTGCAGCGGCGGGTCGACGACGCCGTGGGGGCGGTCGGCGAGGACCCGCTCGTCGGGGACGAAGACGTCGTCGATGGTCACGTCGTTGCTGCCGGTGCCCCGCATGCCCATCGCGTCCCAGTTGTCGTGGACGGTGACGCCCTCGCCGAACGGCACGGCCAAGTTCAGGACCCGCGTCCCGCGCTCGGGGTCGTCGTAGGTCGCCATCGTCGACATCACGGCACCGACCGGTGACTGGCTGCAGAACGGCTTGCGGCCGGTGACGCGGTAGCCGCCGTCGACCTTGACGGCGCGCCCAGCGGGCCGTGAAGTCACCGCCGCCGGTCGAAACGAGGACGGTCTCGCCGCCGGCGACGCGCTTGAGCGTCGCCTCGGCGCCGGGGAGGCCACGCCGGTGCCGCCACGCCGTGAACGCGGTGACATGGTGGTGCATCGACAACGCGAGGGCGGTCGAGCCGCAGTGGCGGGCCAGCTCGCGGTCCACCATCGCGACCTCACGGATGGTGGCGCCCATCCCGCCGAGCTCCTCGGGGACGGCCAGCGCGAGCATCCCGCCCTGCCGCAGGGCCTCGTAGCTCTCGGCCACCCAGGTGCCCGTCTCGTCGTGGGCCGCGGCGTGCTCGCGCAGCGTCGGTCCGAAGGTGGCCGCCCACGTCACGAGCTCGTCCACCCGGTCGCTGTCGATCGTCTGGTCAAGGTTCATCGTCATGGCAGCGAGGATGCGATCACGGGGGGCCACCGATCCAGTGCAACTTTGGTACCAACCCAGTACCGATCTGGGACTTCCCTGCACGCCCCGGACTGCGCCAGGATGGTGCCCATGGGTGATACGGGTGACTACAACCGCTACTGCCCGGTGTCGATGGGGAGCGACGTGATCGCCGACCGTTGGACGCCGCTGATCGTGCGTGAGCTGGTGCTCGGCAACACGCGCTTCAACGACATCGCCCGTGGCCTGCCCGGGATCTCGCGGTCCCTGCTCGTGCGGCGCCTGGACCACCTCGAGCGCACCGGGGTGATCGAGCGCTGGCCGTCCCCGACCGGGAAGGGCAGCGAGTACCTGCTCACATCGGCTGGCCGCGACCTCGAAGCGGTGCTCGTCGCGCTCGGGCAGGTGGTCGATCACGTGGCTGTACAACGAGCTGCGCCCGCGCGACATCGACGCATCGACGCTCATGTGGTGGATGCACCGCCTCGTCGTGCCCGAGAACCTCCCGAAGGGCCGAGTCGTCGCCGAGTTCGTGCACACGGCACCGGTTCGGACGTCGATCTGGCTCGTCGTCGACCGGGGTGAGGTGTCGGTGTGCGTGCAGTGGCCGGGGAGCGATCCCGACGTCGTCGTGACGTGCCCGACCACCGCGCTGTCGGGCGTCTTCAGCGGGATCGACTCGTGGGACCAGCTCGTCGCCGACGGCACGATCACGCTCGCCGGGCCGCCCCGCCTGACCCGGTCGTTGCCGACGTGGTTCCGCTGGGGCCTCTTCCCCGAGGAGATGCGGGCCGCCGAGGAGCGCAAGCTGGCCACCACTCACTGAGCCGTCGTGGCCGAGGGGCCGGGGCCTCCGGGCCCCCGTGGGCACGGTATGATCTACGTCCGTTCTGTTGGTGCTGTGTCGGTAACCGAGAGGCGTGGGCTCCTGCCCACGCCTCGTTTCGTGAGAGGAGGTCGATCATGGATGGAGCAAGCGCTCCCGCGAGCCCCGTCCTGGCCCGCGTGCGCGAGCTCGTCACGCCGATCGCCTCCGACCTCGGCCTCGACGTGTACGACGTCGAACAGCGCGGTGGGACCCTGCGCGTCACCCTCGACACCCCGCCCGGGTCGGACGGTGGCGTGACCCTCGACGACCTCGCCCTGGCCAGCCGCCTGGTCTCGCGTGAGCTCGATCGAGCACGATCCGGTCCCGGGTCGCTACACATTGGAGGTCACGAGCCCCGGCGTCGAGCGCACGCTGCGGACGCCGGCCCACTTCCAGCGCGAGGTGGGCAAGGTCGTGGCCATCCGGCTGGCCGACGTCGGCCACGACGACCGACGGATCAGCGGCGTGCTCGTCGCCGCCGACGACGAGACCGCGACGGTGGCCGTCGCCGGTCCCGAGGGGGCCGTCGAGCGCACGGTTCGCTTCGACCAGATCGACCGGGCGAAGACCGTTTTCGAGTGGGGTCCGGCCCCCAAGCCGGGCTCCGCGCCGAGCCCGAAGCGCAAGAAGGAGCCGTCGTCGTGAGCAACTTGGACATGTCGGAAGCGATCCGCATGCTCGCCCAGGAGAAGGGCTTGTCGGAGGACTCGTTGCTGCACGTCCTGGTGGACGCTCTCGCGTCGGCGTACAAGCGCCGTCCCGGGGCCGCCGACGAGGTCGTCGTCGAGGTCGACCCGGACACGATGGAGTTCACGTTCACGGCCTACGACCTCGACGAGGACGGCAACTGGGTCAACGAGCGCGACGACACGCCGCGGCGCGAGGAGCTCGGACGCATCGCCGCCCAGACGTTCCGCCAGGTGATGAGCCAGCGGATCCGCGAGGTCGAGCGGGACCGCAAGTTCGAGGAGTACGCCAACCGCGAGGGCGACATCGTCACCGGCATCATCCAGCAGACCGACACCCGCTACACGCTGCTCGACCTCGGTCGGGTCGAGGCCCTGCTGCCGCAGGCCGAGCAGGTGCCGTTCGAGCGCCCGCAGCCCGGCGACCGCTGCAAGGCCTACATCGTCGAGGTGCGGCGCACCGCCAAGGGTCCCCAGATCGTCGTCAGCCGCACCCACCCGGGCCTGATCAAGCGGCTGTTCGAGCTCGAGGTCCCCGAGATCGCCGATGGCATCGTCGAGATCAAGGCCTGCGCCCGCGAGCCCGGGCACCGCACGAAGATCGCCGTGTGGTCGAACGACCACAACGTCGACCCCGTCGGTGCCTGCGTCGGCGCGCGTGGCGGGCGTGTCCGCATGGTCGTCAACGAGCTGCGCGGCGAGAAGATCGACATCGTCCCGTTCAGCGAGGACTTCCAGGACTTCGTGGCCAAGGCGCTGTCGCCGGCCAAGGTGTCCCAGGTCATCGTCAGCGACGACGGCACGCAGGCCGACGTGATCGTGCCCGACCACCAGCTGAGCCTGGCGATCGGCCGGGAGGGCCAGAACGCCCGCCTGGCGGCCCGCCTGACCGGTGTGCGCATCGACATCCGCTCGGAGACGCAGCTCGCCGAGGGCATCCCCGCCCGTCGCGACGAGCTCGACCCAGGTGTCGAGTACGCCGAGGGCCAGTGGGTCACGAACGCCACGACCGGCGAGATGGAGTGGCACGCCGCCGACGGCACGGTGATCAGCGAGGCCGAGTGGAACGCCCAGGCCGCCGCGCCGGCGCCCGAGGCAGCCGACGGCGCCGACGCCCCTGCTGACGAGGCCCCTGCCGACGCGGCGGTCGAGGTGGTCGAGGTGGCATCGAGGTGGTCGATGACGTGCCGTCGTCCGAGCCGCTCGAGACGGCGCCGACGGGCGACGGGGAGCAGGTTGACGGGTGACGCGCCGGGACCGGAGCGGACGTGCATCGGGTGCCGCCGCCGGCGACCGGCGTCGGCGCTCGTGCGCTGCGTGCTCACGGCCGACGGCCGAGCCGTGGTGGACCGTCACGGCGCCGGTCGCGGCGCCTGGCTGTGCGATCCGCCGGGTGAGTGCTTCGGGCTCGCCGTGCGCCGGAAGGCGTTCGAGCGGGCGTGGCGGCGGCCGGTCGGTCGTGACGCCCTCGACGTGCTTGGTGCGGACCTGGCGGCACGGGGTGCGACGTGAAGACGAGAAAGGTTGAATGACGCGGTGGCGAAGAACATGCGAGTCCACGAGCTGGCCAAAGAGCTCGGCATGACGAACCAGGAGGTCGTCGACCTCTGTGGTGTCCTCGGCGTGCCCGTCAAGAGCCATTCGTCGTCACTCAACGAGGCGTACTCCGACATGGTGCGACGTCGCGCGGGCGTGACGGGTTGACCCGTGACGAGCAGCCGGAGGAACCGAAGCCGGAGAAGAAGTCGGCCAAGAAGGCAGCGGCCAAGGCCGAGGCGGCCCCTGCGCCGGCCCCGGTGGAGCCGGCTCCCGTCGCCGCGCCCCCGCTCCGGCCCCCGTCGTCGAGGCGCCTGCGCCGGTCCCGGTGGAGCCGGCTCCCGTCGCCGCGCCGCCCGCTCCGGCCCCCGTCGTCGAGGCGCCTGCGCCGGCCCCGGTCGCCATGACGCCCGCGCCGCCGGCGCCAGCGCCGGTCGCCGAGCCCGCGCCGGTGGCGGCCGCCCCGGCCCCCGCCCCCGCGGCCCCGGCGCCCCAGCCGGCGCCGCGTCCAGCAGCGACGACCGAGCGCGCCGCCCGTCCGCGCGCCCGAGCCGGTCGTGTCGTCGCCCCGCCCCGTGACCAGCGAGCGGGTCATCTCGTCGGGACGCCCGGTGCCCGGCGAGCACCGTCCGGTCGATGTGCCGGCCGCCCGTGCCGACGCCCCCGTGCGCACGGCGCCCCGGCCGGCGCCCGTGCCGGCCGGCGCTCCCGGCCGACCCGTGTCGCCGTCCGGTCGTCCGATCCCGCCGCCGCCCGGTCGACCGCTGTCGCCGTCGGGTCGTCCGATCCCGCCGCCCCCGGGCAGCGCCCGTCCGTCCGGCCCCCCGACCCGTTCCGGCGGTCCCACCGGTCCCCGCCCCGGCGGCCCGCGCCCAGGTGGCTTCGGCGGTCCCCGCCCTGGCGGTGGGCCCGGCGGTCCGCGTCCCGGCGGCGGTCCTGGTGGCGGTCCCGGTGGTCCGCGTCCCGGCGGTGGTCCTCCGGGCAGTGGTCCCGGCGGGCGCCCGTCAGGTCAGCGTCGGCCACCACGTCGGGGCCGCAGTCGTCGTCGTCGTCGCGACCGCGAGGAGCTCCAGCCGCAGTTCACGAACTACACCCGCAGCGACGCGCCGGTGCCCGAGGGCACCGTCGTCATCGAGCGCGGCGTGTCGGCCCAGGAGTTCGGCCCGAAGCTGAACCGCACGTCGGCCGACGTCATCCGCTTCCTGTTGAACAACGGCGAGATGATCACCGCGACGATGGACCTCTCGGACGAGCAGATGGAGCTGTTCGCCATGGAGATCGGCGCCGACATCATGCTCGTCGAGCCCGGCCAGCAGGAGGAGATCGGTCTCCAGGCGCTGTTCGACGACAGCGACGACGAAGCTGATCTCGAGCCGCGGCCCCCGGTCGTCACGATCATGGGTCACGTCGACCACGGCAAGACGACCGTGCTCGACAAGATCCGCCACGCCAACGTCGTGGCCGGTGAGGCCGGTGGCATCACCCAGCACATCGGCGCCTACCAGGTCGAGCAGAACGGCGGCCGGATCACGTTCCTCGACACGCCGGGCCACGCCGCGTTCACGCAGATGCGCGCCCGCGGCGCCGACGCGACGGACATCGTCGTGCTCGTCGTCGCCGCCGACGACGGCGTCATGCCCCAGACGATCGAGGCGATCAACCACGCCAAGGCGGCCGAGGTGCCGATCATCGTGGCCGTCAACAAGATCGACAAGGACAACGCCGACCCGCAGCGGGTGCTGTCGCAGCTCGCCGAGCACGAGTTGGTCCCGGAGTCGTGGGGCGGCGACACGATCGTCGTCGAGATGTCGGCGACCCAGGAGCTCGGCATCGACGACCTCCTCGAGCAACTGCTCGTCGTGGCCGAGCTCGAGGAGCTGCAGGCCAACCCGACGGGCCGGGCCAAGGGCGTCGTGCTCGAGGCCAAGCTCGACGTCGGGCGAGGCCCGGTGGCGACCGTGCTCGTCGACAAGGGCGAGCTGAAGGTCGGCGATCCGATCGTGGCCGGTGCCGCCTGGGGTCGGGTCCGGGCGATGATCAACGACAAGGGCGAGCAGGTGAAGATGGCTGGTCCGTCGACGCCGGTGCAGGTCCTCGGTCTGTCGTCGGTGCCCGAGGCCGGTGACGAGTTCCGGGCCGCGCCGGACGAGAAGACGGCCCGGATCGTCGGCGAGGCCCGCGAGTACCGCTTGCGGATGAAGCACCAGCGCGGTGATGCCCGGGTCAAGACCGGCACCAAGCTGGAGGACATCTTCGCCCAGATCCAGTCGGGCGAGACGGCCACGCTGAACCTCGTCCTGAAGGCCGATGTCCACGGTTCGCTGGAGGCCGTCACCGAGAGCCTGCGCAAGCTGGACCGCCCCGAGGTCGAGCTGACGTTCGTCCACCGCGCCGTCGGCGGCATCACCGAGAACGACATCACGCTGGCCGCCACCACGAACGCCACGATCATCGGCTTCAACGTGCGACCGGACCGCAAGGCCCGGGAGGTGGCCGACGCCGAGGGCGTGGAGATCCGGACCTACGAGATCATCTACAAGCTGCTCGAGGACATCGAGCAGGCGATGGTCGGCATGCTGGCGCCGGAGTACGAGGAGGTCGTGACCGGCGAGGCCGAGGTCCGGGAGATCTTCCGGGTGCCGCGGGTCGGAGCGATCGCCGGGTGCTACGTCCGCTCGGGCGTCATCACCCGCGGCTCGAAGGTCCGCTTCCTGCGCGACGGCACGATCATCTGGAAGGGCGAGATCGCCTCGTTGCGCCGGTTCAAGGACGATGCCCGGGAGGTCCGCGAGGGCTTCGAGTGCGGCATCGGCCTGTCGGACTTCCAGGACCTCAAGGCGGGCGACCTGATCGAGACCTACGACGAGGTCGAGATCGCCCGCACCTGATTGGAGCCCGAGCATGGCAACCGAGAACCCCCCCGTCGACGTCGAGTTCTTCCTCGACCCGACGTGCCCGTGGTGCTGGATCACCTCCCGGTGGGTGACCAACGTGCAGGCCGAGAAGCGCTACCGGGTGGGGTGGCGGTTCATCTCGCTCTTCGTCCTCAACGAGGGCAAGGAGCGCTCCGACGACATGCTGCGCGCCCACACGGCCGGACTGCAGGCGTTGCGCGTGCTCGACCAGGTGCGCCTCGACCACGGCAACGACGCCGTGGCGACGGTCTACACCGAGCTCGGGAACCGGATCCACCGCGACGGTCGGCGCGAGGAGTTCCGCGACGACGCGACCGGGCTGATCGGTGAGGCCCTGGCGGCGGCCGGGCTGGCGGACCGGCTGCTCGACCACGTCGACGACGAGTCGCACGATGCCTTCCTGCGCGCCGAGACCGAGCTGGCGCTGTCGCGCACCGGTCCCGACGTCGGCACGCCGATCCTCACGTTCGCACCTGGACAGGGCGAGCGCGAGGGGAGCTTCTTCGGGCCGGTGATCGCCAAGGCGCCCCGCGGCGACGAGGCCGTGCAGCTGTGGGAGGCCGTCGAGACGCTCGCGACGTCGGGCGTCGCCGAGCTCAAGCGCAGCCTGCGCGGCCGGCCCACGTTCGACTGACGTCATCCCCCACTGCGCCCGGTGGGGCCGTAGCCTGGCGGGCATGAGTGGTCGCAGCTCGGGAGGGCACCGATATCCGCGCAGTGCCCGGTTGAACGAGACGTTGCGCGAGGTGATCGCCGAGGAGCTGGTGCGCATCGACGACGAGCGCCTGGCGTTCGTCACGATCACGACGATCGACGTCGACAACGAGCTGAACCGGGCGAACGTGTTCTTCGACTCGCTCGACGGCGAGGACGGCGACGCCACCATCCTCGAGGTCCTCGAGGAGCACCGCCGCCGCATCCAGTCGTCCATCAACCGCCAGATCCGGGCCAAGAAGACGCCCGTTCTGGTGTTCAAGCCCGACGACGTCATCCGCTCGGCCCAGCGCATCGAGGAGATCCTCCGCAGCACCGGCCGCGCCGAGGACTGATGGCGCGGCGTCGGCCGCCCACGGTCAGCGGGCTGACGGTCGTCGACAAGCCGGCCGGCGTCACCAGCCACGACGTCGTCGGCATGCTGCGGCGGCGCTTCGCCGAGCGCCGCATCGGTCACGCCGGGACGCTCGACCCCAGCGCGACCGGTGTCCTCGTCGTCGGCATCGGCAACGTGACCCGGCTCCTGCGCTTCGTCGGCGACGGTCGCAAGCGCTACACCGGCGAGGTCGTCCTCGGCACCGAGACCGACTCGCTCGACGCCGACGGCGCCATCGTCGCCACCCACGACATGGCCGGCGTGACGGTCCACGACGCGCGGCGGGTCGTCGCCGAGCACCTCGTCGGCGACATCGAGCAGGTGCCGCCGATGGTGTCGGCGATCCGCGTCGGCGGCCGGCGCCTGCACGAGCTGGCCCGTGAGGGTGTCGAGGTCGACCGGGCGCCGCGACCGGTGACGATCGACCGCTTCGAGCTCGCCGCCACCGACGACCCCGCCGTGCTGGCGATCGACGTCACGTGCTCCGGCGGGACGTACGTGCGGACGCTGGCCGCCGACCTCGGCCACCTCCTCGGCGGCGGTGCCCACCTGCGGGACCTGCGCCGCACCGCAGTCGGCCCCTACACGCTGGACGAGGCCGCGGGACCGGGCGAGTCCGTGCTGCTCGACCCGATCGAAGCGGTGAGGGGGATGGCGGCGGTCGAGGTCGACGACGAGGTCGCCGCGCTCGTCGCCAACGGGCGCGTCCTCGACGCGCCGGACGGCGCCGGTCCATGGGCGCTCGTGGCGCCCGGGGGCCGGCTGCTGGCCGTCTACGAACCGTTCGGGGCGGCGGCGGCCAAGCCGGCGGTCGTCCTCGCACCCGGCCCTTGACCGGGGTCGGGGGCACGCCCGGCGGGTAGCGTCACCGGCCGTGCAGGTCATCACAGATGTCGAGCACCCGCCGTGGCCGGGAGAGCGTAGCGTCGTGACGATCGGCGCCTACGACGGCGTGCACCTCGGCCACCAGGCGGTCATCGGCGAAGTCCGGCGGCTGGCCGAGCGTGAGGGCGCCCGTTCGGTGGTGCTCGACGTTCGACCAGCACCCGGCGACCATCGTGCGTCCGGAGTCGGCCCCGCCGCTGCTGACGTCCTACGACCAGAAGCTCGAGCTGCTCGCCGAGACCGGCCTCGACGGCGCCGTCGTGCTCCACTTCGACGACGCCCAGTCCAAGGAGACGCCCGAGTCGTTCATCGAGCGGGTGCTGATCGGCGCGCTGGCCGTGAAGGTGGTGGTCGTCGGGGAGGACTTCCACTTCGGCAGCCATCGCGACGGCAACGTCCGCCTGCTCGACGCGTACGGGGCCGACCACGACTTCGTGGTCGAGCCGGTGCACCTCGTTGACCGCGCCGACGGCATCGAGGAGCCGATCAGCAGCACGGCGATCCGCCGGGCCCTGGCCGGCGGTGACGTCGAGTTGGCCGCGCGGATGCTCGGTCGGCCCCACGAGGTGCGGGGCAAGGTCGTGCTCGGCGATCAGCGAGGTCGGTTGCTCGGGTTCCCGACGGCCAACGTCGAGGTGCCGAACGCCATGTGCCTGCCCGCCGACGGCGTGTACGCCGGGTGGTACGAACGACCGAGTGGCGAGCACCACCCGTGTGCCATCAACCTCGGGCGCCGGCCGACGTTCTACGAGCACGCCGACCACTCGCTGCTCGAGGCCCACGTGCTCGACTTCACGGGCGACCTGTACGGCGAGCCGGCCAAGGTCCGCTTCGGCCACTTCCTGCGCAGCGAGCGCAAGTTCGACGGCATCGACGCCATCAAGGCCCAGCTGGCCCACGACGTCGAACACGCCCGCGCGCTGCTGTGATCGTGGCCTCGTTGCGCTCGGCGTGCCGTGCTGGGCCTGGCGGCCCCGGGGCTGCGCCCCGACGCTCGGCCTGACCCTCCACACTCGCTGCCGGCGGGGGCCGAAGCGCCGACGGCCGACCGTTCACGCTCGCCACGGTCGCCGCACTGCTTGGGCGATCACGTGGTGAGGACCTCTGTGCGGAGGTCGCGTTTGAGGAACTTGCCGTTGGCGTTGCGGGGGAGCGGGGTCGGGCGCAGCCAGATCGACGACGGGATCTTGTGCTTGGCGATGCGACCGCCGAGGAAGGACCGGAGGTCATCGACGTCGAGCGACGCCCCCTCCCGAGCCACCACCACTGCGGCGACGGCTTCGCCGAGCCGCTCGTCGGGCACGCCGAACACCGCCGCCTCGGCGACGCCGTCGTGTTCGTAGATGGCTGCTTCGACCTCGGCGCAGTAGACGTTCTCGCCGCCCCGGAGCACCATGTCCTTGGCCCGGTCGACGATGTAGACGAAGCCGTCCTCGTCGATGCGGGCGATGTCGCCGGTCGCGAACCAGCCGTCACGGATGGCGTCCGCGGTCGCGTCGGGCCGGTTCAGGTAGCCCTTGACGACGATCGGGCCGCGCACGCACAACTCGCCCGTGGCCGCCGGGTCGGGCGAGACGTCGTCGCCCATCGCGTCGATGAGCTTGGCGTCGGCCGTCGGCACGACCGGCCCGCACGAGTCCGGCTTGAGCAGGTACCAGCGGCTGCCGTTGGCGGTCACGATGCCGCTCGTCTCGGTCAGGCCGTATCCCGTCGAGGGTCGGCCGTTCGACAGCGAGCGGTCGATCTTCTCGACCAGATCGGGCTGCAGCGGCGCGCCGCCGCCGCCCATGCCGGTCAGCGAGGACGTGTCGCGGCGGGCCCAGTCGGGGTGGTTGAGCAGCTCTCGGCTCATCGTCGGGACGCCCGAGAAGCTGGTGGCGCGCTCTCGCTCGATCAGCTCGAGCGCCCGGCCCGGATCCCACCGGTACATCAGCACGATGCGTCCGCCGACCAGGGTGGCCGGCTGCAACAGGCAGTTGCAGGCGGTGACGTGGAAGAGCGGGGTCGGCGCCATGAACACCGACTGCTCGGGCACCGTCGGAGCCACGTCCGGTGGGGCGAGGTCGCCGGCGGCGATCGCCACGCGCGTCGGCGGCGGCCTGCACGGCCGCCCAGAACGCGAGGTGCACGACGTTGTGCACCGAGCCGCGATGGGTCAGCTGGGCACCCTTCGGGAAGCCGGTCGTCCCCGATGTGTAGAAGATCGTGACGTCGTCGTCGGGGTCGATGTCGGCCGGCGGCAGGTCGCCCGGCGCCTGCTCCGGACGGATCACGTCGGACCAGCGGGACGCGTCGTCGGGGAGCGGGCGCTCCGAGCGCACGGTGATGACGTGCAGGGGTGCGACCGCCCGCAGCCGATCGAGGATCGGCAGCGCCCGTTCCAGCCGCTGGTCGTCGGCGATCAGCACCTTCGGCCGGGAGTCCGACAGTCCGAACTCCATCTCCGGCGTCGTCCACCAGGCGTTCAGCCCGACGGCGGCGGCCCCGAGCGAGGTGACGGCCCAGAACCCGATCACCCACTCCGGGTAGTTGCGCATCGCCAACCCCACCCGGTCGCCCGATCCGACGCCGTGGACGTCGTGCAGGTGGTGGGCGAGGGCGCGCACGGCGGCGGCGATCTCGGCGTACTTGTACCGCTCGTCCTCGTAGACGACGTACGTCCGGTCGGCGAAGAGCGCGTCGAGCTCCCAGATGGCGCGCATCGTCGGCGGCGCGCTGTCGAACACGCGCATCGGCACGCCTCGCACGACGATGTCGGACATGGCGAACGGCGCACCCGCGGACGTCAGCTCGTCCCAGGCGGCCCGCAGGTGCTCGATCACCACGGCATGATGCCCAGCGGGCCCCGCCCGACGCCACTTCCGGGCGACGGCGGGCACACCGCGCCGTGAGCCGAGCGAGTCCTCGAGTGAGCGAACAAGGTGGCTCGTTGCCGCCGGGTCAGCCGGGCCAGATGACGGTGGTGCCGTCGTACACCGAGGTGATCGGCGCGGCGTCCACGAACGGCTCCACGGCGGGTGCCGTGCCACCGAACAGCCCGACGGCCGCGTAGGCGTCGACCTCGTCCTGGAGCGCCGCGGGGTCGGGGATGCCGATGCCGGTGCCGGCAGGGGTCTGTGTCGTGAGGAGCTCGGCGTCGGTCGTCCAGCGGAACCTCTCGCCCTCGGGCGACAGGAACTTCGGGTTGCCGCTCGCTTCGACGAGGTCGATCGCGGTCTGCGCCGCCGCCGCCGGATCGGCGATCGCGTCGGCGAGGCCGTG
Source organism: uncultured Acidimicrobiia bacterium (assembly GCA_963822315.1). GTDB lineage: Bacteria > Actinomycetota > Acidimicrobiia > Acidimicrobiales > Ilumatobacteraceae > JALZMG01. The sequence goes on along the minus strand of CAWGHB010000006.1, from coordinate 81,514 downwards.
CATCGACGCCCGCAGGAAGTCCTCGATCGCCGTCGGGTGCTCCTCCAGGAACGACCTCGTCGTCACGAGGATGCCGAATGACCCGGGTATGTCGTACTCGGTCGGGTCGAAGAGGTCGAACTGCTCGCCGGCCCGCTCGAGCTGGCCGGGCTCGTTGCTCTTGTAGCCGGGGAAGCCGACGATCCCCTCGAGCGCCCAGTGGGCGAGGGGATCGAACCCGTCGAGCAGCACGGTCTGGTAGTCCTCGCCCTCGACGAGCCCGGCCCCGGCGAGCATGGCGGCCACGCTCGGCGGGATCTTGGCCTTCACGCCGATCGTCGTGCCGGCCAGGTCCTCGAGCTCGGTCGCCACCCCCGGGTGGAGGATGAGGCTGTCGATCGCCGACCGACCCTCGACGGCGACGACGACCAGGTCGGCATCGTTGGCGGCCGAGAACTCGACGACCTCGCTGAACGAGCCGCCCGACGCGACCTGAGCCTCCCCGGCGGCCAGGATCGGGTAGTTGGCGGTCGAGAGGCTGGACTTCAGCTCGACGTCGAGGCACAGGTCGTCGAAGTAGCCGGCCTGCTCGGCGACCACCACGTCGATGATCGAAGCGCTCGCGGCGAAGTCGAAGCCGGAGAGGTACGTGATCGTGCCGGCGCCCCGGTTCTCCGCACAGCGCTCCTCCGGGAACGGCTGGCCGGCGACGACCTCGGTCGCGGTGTCCCCACTGTTGCCGGTCGTGTCGTCGGTGGTGCTGCCGGTGGACGTCGCCGGCGCCGCCGACGGAGGGGTCGACGCGTCGGGAGCGGCACCATCGTCGTCCCCGCAGGCGAACAGGAACGGCACGAGGGCGGGAAGAGCGGCGAGGGTGACGAGGGCACGCTGGCGCGTCATGGGAGATCCTCCTGGGATCGAGTTCGGATGTGTTGCCAGCGCACTGGGGCGGTCGGTGAGCGAGAAGGTCCGGCCGACCCGTCGGGTTCGTGCGTCACCCACAGTAGCGACGGCGACGGTGCGACGTCGGGTCCCGCCGCGATGGCGCACGTCACAGCGGTCCACGCAGCCGACACCCGGCGTTCAACCGGTGGCCCGACGGGCACCTTCGCTGCGAGACGTGCCAGCGCAGCGCGACTCGCTCGATGCCGGACAGCACGGCGAGGAACACGACGCCCAGCGCCACGGTGCACAGGATGGTCGCCCACAGGATGTCGGCGTTCTGGCTCCCGCCGGCGCCGCTGCGCCGGCCGAGGTAGCCGAGTCCGGCGGCGGCCAGGTTGCCGCCCTCGCCGTAGTACGCAGCGGCCAGGGCGAGGCCGACGTTGAAGCGAGCCGACGCGAGGATCGAGGGCAGCGCCGACGGCAGCCGGAGCCGCCACATGATCTCGAGCCGACCGGCGTCGACCGACGCCAGCAGCTCCCGGGCGGCCGGATCGGCCGAGCGCATCCCGGCGACGGTGGCGAACACGAACGCCGGCGTGGTGACGAACGCGACGAGGAAGACCACCGGCCAGTCGCCGCTGCCGAGCCACAGGACGATCGACGTGAAGTAGGCGACCCACGGCGCGACGAGGATCCCGATCAGCACCGGCTGGGCCGCCTGCTCGAGCCAGCGCGACGAGGCCAGCAGGGCGCCGAACAAGACGGCGAGGACGAGCGAGATCGCGATGCCGATGGCGGCGTGGCGGGCGGTGACGAGCGCGGCCTCGAGGTAGAGGCGAGGGTCGCCGGCGATCTCGGCGACGATCGTGGACGGGGGCAGCAGGATGAACCGCTGGACGTCGAAGACCCGGACGTAGAGCTCCCAGAGCGCCGCCGAACACGGCGATGCCGGCGAGCCCGGCCAGGACGATGCGCCGGGTCGTCAACGTCCCGCACCTTCGTGGAGGAGCGCGCGCAGGCGGGTCTCGATGGCGAAGAACGCGGGATCGTCCTCGAGTCGAGGGGTGGCGGGGCCGCGGGAGGTCGACCGGCTCGATGCCGACGATCCGTCCCGGGCGGGCCGACAGCACGACGACCCGATCGGAGATGAACACCGACTCGGCGATCGAGTGGGTGACGAAGAGCACCGTCGTCGCCAGGGGCTCGGTGAGGCGGGCGAGGAGGTGGCGCATGTCCGTGCGGGTGATCTCGTCGAGCGCCGCGAAGGGCTCGTCCATCAGCAGCAGTGGCGCGCCCAGTGCCATCGCCCGCACCAGCGCCACGCGCTGCTGCATCCCACCGGAGAGCTCGTGCGGGTAGGCCTCGGCGAAGGTGGCGAGACCGACCTCGGCCAGCAGGTCGCCCGGGTCGGGCCCGCTCGTCGGGTGCGAGCGGTTCACGTCGAGCAGGAGGCGGGCGTTGGCCGCCACCGTGCGCCACGGCAGCAGCGCCGGCGACTGGGGGACGAAGCCGATCCGCTTGGCGGCCCGGGCGGCATGGGGGCTCGCGCCGGCCACGGTGACCGTGCCGGTCGTGGGTTCGTCGAGGCCGCCGACGATCCGCAGCAACGTCGTCTTCCCGCTACCGCTGGGTCCGAGGACGGTGACGATCTCGCCTGGTTCGACGCCGAGGTCGATCGGCGCCAGGGCCTCGACGGTCCCGAACGACTTCGCGACGCCGGTGAGTTCGATGGCGCCCGTCACGCGTGGGGAGCGTACCGAGGAGGTCCCGCGGCCGCCGGTGACGCCGCGCCCGGCGCCGACCGGCGGTTGTGCCGGCCCCGTGGCGGCCGTAGCCTTGCCGGGTCCGTCGCAGCGCCTCAAGGTGGCTTCGGCGTGATGCCGTCGCACCGCTCGGTGCTGCGGCGAGGCCACCGACTCGAAAGCGTGGACCCATGGCTGCTGCCGACCTGGTCAAGCAGGACACCATCACCGAACACCGCACCCACGACACCGACACCGGGTCGCCCGAGGTGCAGATCGCGCTCCTCTCCGCCCGCATCAGCCACCTGACCGAGCACTTGAAGGCGCACCCGAAGGACCACCACAGCCGCCGTGGGCTGCTGATGCTGGTCGGTCGCCGTCGGCGGATGCTGGACTACGTCCGCTCGATCGACGTGGCCCGCTACCGCACGATCATCGCCAAGCTCGGCCTGCGCCGCTGATCCTGGCGCCGAAGCGGCGCTGTCTCGCTGCGGCTGGCGCCGCCGGCGGGACTCCGTCCCGACGCTCGACCTGACCATCCATGCTCACTGCGGACGGGGGCCGAAGCCGTCACTGGTCTCTGGTGACCCGCCGGCTCGCGACCGACCCATTGCTCCGTGTTCGGGCTTTGCGGCGATAGCCTGTCGCGCAACAACACCGAGCGGCCCACGGTTCGGTTGTCAGTCGCCCCTTCCGTGATCTGCAGTGGCAGGTCGGCGGGATCGCCGACTGGGAACCGAACGGCCGCTCCGAACAGCGCCCGGACGCTCGTCCGGCGCGAAAGGAGCCCTTCGTGGCTGACCCCATCCGCGTCAGCGGTCCCGTGTCCGGGACCGACAAGACGCTTTCCTTCGAGACCGGCAAGCTGGCCCCGCAGAGCCAGGGCGCTGTCGTCGCCACGCTCGGCGGCACCACCGTCCTGACCACGGCGAACGCCGCGCACGACGTGCGTCCCGGTGTCGACTTCTTCCCCCTGACGGTCGACGTCGAGGAGCGCTCGTACGCCATCGGCAAGATCCCCGGCTCGTTCTTCCGGCGCGAGGGCCGGCCGTCCGAGGACGCCGTCCTGACCTGCCGCCTGACCGACCGTCCCCTGCGCCCGTCGTTCCCGAAGGGCTTCCGCAACGAGACCCAGGTCGTCACGAACGTCCTCGGCGCCGACCACCAGCAGCCCTACGACGTGCTGTCGATCAACGCCGCGTCGGCGGCGTTGATGATCAGCGGCATCCCCTTCGACGGCCCCATCGGCGCCGTGCGGATCGCCTACTCGCAATCGGGCGAGTGGATCCCCCACCCGACGTACGAGGAGGCTGACGCCAGCGTCTTCGAGCTCGTCGTCGCCGGCCGCCAGCTCGACAGCGGCGACGTCGCCGTGATGATGGTCGAGGCCGGTGGCACCGAGAAGAGCTTCGAGTACTACGCCGACGGCGCCAAGGTCGTCGACGAGGCCGTCCTCGCCAGCGGCCTCGAGGCCTGCAAGGTCTGGATCAAGGACTCGATCTCGCTGCAGCGCCAGCTCGTCGCCAGCGTCATCGCGACGCACGGGCCGATCACGCCGCTCGAGTTCACGCCGATCGTCGACTACGGCGACGACGTGTTCGCCGCGGTCGAGCGCGTCGCCACGGACAAGCTGGCCCACGCCGTCACGATCGCCGGCAAGGCCGAGCGCAACGCCGAGACCGACGAGGCGGCGGCGCTCGCCATCGCCGAGCTGGCTGGCACCTCCGACGCCCCGGGCGAGTTCGCCGGGCGTGAGAAGGAGATCAAGGAAGCCGTGCGCTCGCTGACCAAGAAGCTGGTCCGCACGCGCATCGTCGAGGAGGGCCTGCGCATCGACGGTCGCGGCACCACCGACCTGCGTCCGGTGTCGGCCGAGGTCGGGCTGCTCCCGACGGCGCACGGCTCGGGTCTGTTCCAGCGCGGCGAGACCCAGGTCCTCGACGTGTGCACGCTGGCCATGCCCCGCATGAACCAGCTCGTGGACACTTTGAACCCGGAGACGACGAAGCGGTTCCTGCACCACTACAACATGCCGCCGTGGGCCAACGGCGAGACCGGCCGCGTCGGCTCGCCGAAGCGCCGCGAGATCGGCCACGGCGCGCTCGCCGGCCGGGCGATCCTGCCCGTCGTCCCGAACCAGGAGGAGTTCGCGTACACGCTGCGGCTCGTGTCCGAGGTGATGAGCTCGAACGGCTCGACCTCGATGGGCTCGGTGTGCGCCTCCAGCCTGTCGCTGATGGACGCCGGCGTGCCGATCAAGGCGCCGGTCGCCGGCATCGCCATGGGTCTCGTCTACGCCGACGGCAAGTACACGACGCTCACGGACATCCTGGGCGCCGAGGATGCCTTCGGCGACATGGACTTCAAGGTCGCCGGCACCGCCGACGCGATCACGGCCCTGCAGCTCGACACGAAGATCGACGGCATCCCGGCCGACGTCCTGACCGCCGCGCTGGCCCAGGCCAAGGTGGCCCGGCTCGAGATCCTCGAAGTCATGAACGCGGCGATCGCCGCGCCGCGTGACGAGGTCGCCCCGAGCGCCCCGAAGATCACGACGATCCACATCCCGATCGACAAGGTCGGTGAGGTCATCGGACCCAAGGGCAAGGTCATCAACACGATCCAGTCCGAGACCGGCGCCGACATCAGCGTCGACGACGACGGTGCCCAGGGCATCGTCACGATCGGCGCCGTCGAGGCGTGGCGCATGGAGGAGGCCAAGGCGGCCATCCTCGCCATCGTCGACCCGCCGAAGGCCGAGCTCGGCAAGGTCTACCACGGCCGCGTCGTGAACATCACCAAGTTCGGGGCGTTCGTGAACATCCTCCCCGGCCGTGACGGTCTCGTCCACATCTCGAAGTTGGGCCGCGGCAAGCGGATCAACGCCGTCGAGGACGTGCTGCAGCTCGGCCAGGAGATCGAGGTCCGCGTCGACGAGATCGACGACAAGGGCAAGGTCAGCCTGAGCCCGGTGGGCGACGGTGCGGAGGGCGGCGTGCCGCCCGTGGCCGACGGCGACAACAATGCCGAGGTGGCCACGAACGGTGGCAACCGGCGGCGACGTCGTCAGCGTGTCCTTCGAGGATGCGTTCGACGCCGAACTGGCCGGCGAGCTCGGCGACCTCGGTCCGGCCAGCGCCGGCGCACCGGCCGGCGACAGCCGTGGCGGTGGCGGTCGTGCTCGCGACGCCGGTCGGGGTGGTGACCGCGACCGCGGTCGTCGGCGCCACCGCTGATCGACGATGGCGACTCGCACGAGCGTACGAGGGGCCCGTCCGGCGGTCCGCGGCGAGCGAAGGATGGGCTCGGCCGTACGGTGGCCCATGTCGACTGAGCAGTTCACGCAGCTCGCGAACGGACTCACGATCGCCACCGACCACGTCCAAGGGGCGCGGTCGGTGGCGATTGGCGTCTGGGTCGCCGTCGGGTCTCGCGACGAGGCCGCCGAGCTGGCGGGCGTCTCGCACTTCCTGGAACACCTGTTGTTCAAGGGCACGCCGACGCGCTCGGCGACCGACATCTCCCGGGCCGTCGATCGCGTCGGCGGTGACATCAACGCCTTCACGTCCAAGGAGTACACGGCGTACTACTGCCGGATGCCGAGCCGTCACGGGGCGGCGGGCATCGAGCTCCTCGGTGACGTCCTCACCCACCCGCTGATCGCCGACGACGACGTCGAGAGCGAGCGGCAGGTGATCCTCGAGGAGCTGGCGATGGACGACGACTCGCCCGACGACGTTGCCCTGCGGACGCTGGCCCGCCAGCTGTTCGGCGACCACGGGTTGGGCCGCGACACGGCCGGCGACCGCTCGACGGTGCGGTCGATCCGCCCGGCCGACGTCCGGGACTTCTTCGCCGCCCACTACCGGACCGGTGCCACGACGATCGTCGTCGCCGGCGATGTCGACCACGACGATGTCGTCGCGGCGTCGACGGGAGCGTTCGAGGCGTTGCCCCACGGTGACGGTCGGGCCCGTCGCGACGTGCCCGGACCGGCCGCGGGGGACGTGGCGATCGACGACGACACCGAGCAGGTGCACCTCGCCATCGGCGGTCGCTCGGTGCCGCGGGACGATCCCGACCGCGAGGCCCTCGACGTCGTCAACCACGTCTTCGGCGGCGGCCTCTCGAGCCGGCTGTTCGACGAGATCCGCGAGCGTCGCGGGCTGGCCTACAGCGTGTACTCGGCGACGTCGGCCTATGCCGACTCCGGTGCCTGGTCGGTGTACGCCGGCGCCATGCCCGAGCACGCCGGCGAGGTCGCCCGGCTCGTCACGTCCGAGCTGGCACGGCTCGTCGCGGACGGCATCACCGACGACGAGCTGGCGATCGCCACCGGCTACCTCACAGGTGCCTACGAGATGGGATTGGAGGACACCGGCGCACGGATGTCCCGCCTCGGCGGGATGCTGGCCACGCTCGGTCGGGTGATCCCGGTCGAGGAGCAACTGGCCCGCTGGGAGCGGGTGTCGCACGCCGACGTCCGGCGGGTCATCGATCGCGTCTACGGCGGCTCGCGCCCCGTCACGGTCGCCGTCGGCCCGCACGGCTGACATCGCTCGGCGCCGGTCCGACGCCGGCACCGGTCGGCCGGTGCCTGGTTCGTAGGATCCGGCGGTGAGCGTCGCACCGGATCCGAACGCCGACCTGCTGCAGCTGCGGCTGCCGGTGCTGCAGGCGCCGATGTTCCTCGTCTCCTCGGCGGGGCTGGCCGCAGCGTGCTCAGGGCCGGGATCATCGGCTCCTTCCAACTGGCCAACCCGACGTCGCTCGAGCAGCTCGACGAATGGCTCGTCGACCTCGATCGGGAGCGAGTGCAACGGTCGTCCCGTGGCGCCCGGTTCGCGCCGCTCTGCGTGAACGTCAACGCCGCGGCGATCGGTCGCCCCGACTACGCCGACCGCTTCGAGCGGTGCGCCGCCCACCGCGTGCCGCTCGTGCTCAGCAGCACCGGTGACCCCACGGAGATCGTCGAACGCGTCCACGCGTGGGGCGGGCGGGTGATCCACGACGTCACGACGATGCGGTTCGCCGAGCGGGCCATCCAGGCCGGCGTCGACGGCCTGATGCTGACGTGCGCCGGTGCCGGCGGGCACACCGGCACGCTGTCGCCGTTCGCGTTCCTGCCGCAGGTGCGGCGCCGCTTCGACGGCCTCGTCGTGCTGGCCGGGGGGATCGCCGACGGCGCTGGCATCCGGGGCGCGTTGGCGCTCGGCGCCGACCTGGTGTGCATGGGGACGCGGTTCGTCGCCACCCGCGAGTCGGCGGCGCCCGACGGCTACAAGCAGATGATCACCACGGCGGAGTCGGCCGACGTCGTCGAGACCGACGCCATCGCCGGCCTGCGGGCCAACTGGCTCGTCGCCTCGATCGTCGCCAACGGACTGGATCCGCACGATCTGCCCCGTCCGACGGCGCGCTTCCGGCCCGACCTCCCCGACGGTGTGCGGGCCTGGAAGACGGTGTGGAGCGCCGGCCACAGCGCCGGGATGATCGATGACGTCCCGACCGTGGCCGAGCTGGCCGACCGCATCGTCGTCGAGGTCGGGGACGCGCTCGATCCGGGCTGGCAGCGACGACCTCCGCGACCGGCTCGGCTGAGGTACTCGCCGTTCGTGGCAGTGATCGGCCACGGTGCGCGCCGTAGTGCCAGTCCGCGAGACTGCGGGCATGGTCTTCGAGAGCAGACACCTCAGCACGTCGATCGACCGGCCGGCACGGGAGGTCTACGTGTTCGCATCCGACCCGCGGAACCTGCCGACGTGGGCGGCGGGGCTGGCGGTGCCGGGACCGTCGAGCCGGAGGGCGGCGGCGTGGGCGATCGAGTCGCCGATGGGTCGGGTGACCGTCGCGTTCGCCGCCGCCGAACCCGTTTGGCGTGCTCGACCACGACGTGACGTTGCCGTCCGGTGACGTCGTGCACAACCCGGTGAGGGTCAGCGCGAACGGCGACGGGTGCGACGTCGTGTTCACGGTGCACCGCCGCGCCGGCGCCAGCCCCTCCGAGTTCGAGGCCGATGCTGCCGCCGTCGCCGCCGACCTGGCCGCGCTGCGATCGATCCTCGAGTCCACCTGAGCGCCGCTCGACGCCCGGTACGGGGGCAGGTGCGACCGTCCGCATCGGTCACCGCGAGCGCCGCGTCGAGCCCAGCGCGCCGGCTGAACGGTGCTGCCGGGACCTACGCCGTGGCAGTAGGTTCGCCGGCGTGAAGATCGGCGTCAGCGGGGCAGGCGGTCGGATGGGGGCGACGGTGTGCCGGGCCGTGGCCCTCGACCCAGACCTGGAGCTCGTCGCGGCGGTCGACCCGGGGGCGGCCGGCGCCGAGGTCGAGGGCGTCCCGATCGCAGGGGAGCCGAAGGCGTTCGCCGACGCGGGGGCCGAGGTCGTCGTCGATTTCACCGTCGCCGCGGCGGCCCGCCGCACTGTGCCGTGGTTGGCGTTGCACGGGATCCACGCCGTGGTCGGCACGACCGGGCTCACCGACGACGACCTCCGCACGTTCGGCGAGGAGTTCGGACCCGGCGGGCCGAACTGCGTGGTCGCGGCCAACTTCTCGATCACCGCGGTGCTGATGATGCGCTTCGCCGAGATCGCCGCGCCGTACTTCGACACGGCCGAGATCATCGAGCTCCACCACGACGCCAAGACGGACGCACCGTCGGGCACCGCGCTCGCCACGGCTGAGCGGATGGCCGCGGCGTCGGACCGCTGGGCGCCCGACCCCACGCTGACCGAGGTCCTCCCGGGCGCCCGTGGCGGCGCCGGGCCGGCCGGCATCCGTGTCCACTCGGTCCGGATGCGGGGCATGGTCGCCCACCAGGAGATCCTGTTCGGGACGCTGGGCCAGACGTTGGTGCTGCGCCAGGACAGCTACGACCGCGACAGCTTCATGCCCGGCGTGATCCTCGCCTGCAAGCACGTCGTCGACCGGCCCGGCCTGACCGTCGGCCTCGACGCCATCCTCGGCCTCTGAGACCCGCGACGTAGAGCTGGGCGGGCTCCGTCCTGCAATCCGGGAGGGAGGCCGCCGACAGACGCAGGCCGCCCAGATGAGGGATCAGCCGAGCGCGGCCAGGGCGGCGTCGTAGTCCGGTTCCTGGGCGATCTCGGGCACCTGCTCGGTGTAGGTGACGACGCCGTCGCCGTCGATGACGACCACCGCCCGCGACATCAGGCCGGCCATCGGTCCATCGGCGATGGTCACGCCGTAGTCGGCACCGAAACCGCTGCGGAACGTCGACCCCGAGGTCACGTTCTCGATGCCCTCGGCCCCGCAGAAGCGGGCCTGGGCGAACGGCAGGTCGGCCGAGACGTTGAGCACGGCGACGTCGTCGCGGCCGCAGGCCCTCTCGTTGAACGCCCGCACGCTGGCCTGACAGACGCCGGTGTCGATGCTCGGGAAGATGTTGAGGACCAGCTGCTTGCCCTCGAAGTCGCCCGGGGTCACATCGCCGAGGGTCCCACCGGTGAGCGTGAAGGCCGGTGCCGGCGAGCCGACCGCCGGGAGCTCGCCGACGGTGTGGATGGTGTTGCCGCGCAACGTGATCTCTGCCATGCGCGGATCATGCCACGGTGCGGCGGCGGTGCAACCACGGAGTGCGCCGCGCCCACGGTACCCGGCGCCGCGACGGAAGTTGCGGGCGTTGATCACGCGACGACCGCGACGAGCGAGATGCCCAGCGCCCACCACTGGTAGCGCTGGAGGAAGCTGAGGATGTCGAGGAGCTGCTCCTCGAACGCCTTGGCGAGCACCCACATGAGGACGAGGCGACCGGCGATCCCGACCCCGAGCAGCACGGCCAGGCGCGCCGGGGGCGTGCGGTGGATGCCGGTGAGCACGCCGACGATGTTGCTGCCGGCGAAGAACGGCACCAGGGCGATCTCGGCCTTGGCGAACCCGTTGTTGAACGTGTCGATCGACGACGGCGACATGCCGAGGTACCGCGTGAACCACGACAACGCCTGGTCCCGGTAGGCCCGTCCGACCAGGTGGCACACGACGAAGGCAGCGGCGATCCGCGCGCCGCCGATCACGACGTACCAGAACGGGGAGATGCCGCCGGCGACGGCGAGCACCAGGTAGCGCTGGCGCGACGACAGCGCGATCAGGCCCTCGGGGTTCGTGTTGGCCCAGCGGGCCCACACGACGTTGGCGATGTTGGTGCAGACGACGAGGCCGAGGAACGCGACGAGCGTCAGCGGCGCCCACCACGGCGGGGCGTGCGGGGGCGGCAGCGGGGCGACGACCGGTTCGTGGAGTGACGTCGTCGTCGTCGGCCGGTTGCTGCACGGGGCGACGCTAGCGACCCCTCAGGTGGTCGTGGGGGCCGCGTCGCCCGCATGCCTGCGCGGCGTCACGGGCCGCCGCCAGCTCGGGGCTCGGCTCCAGGCTCGCCAGTTGGGACACGATCAGCTCGGCGGCGAGATCGTTGTCGATCTCGGCCCGCACGCAGTCGGCCTGCTCCTGCGTCGGCGCGCTCGCTGACCAGGCCCTCGACGAGGTCGCCGCACTCCGGCCAGCGTCGAGGTCAGGTCGTCGGCGTCCGCCTCGTCGATCGCGAGGCCGACCTCGTCGAGCGTCCCGGCGTTCGTGAACTCCTCGGGCGTGACACCGACTCGGTGATCCGGTCCATGCCGATCGTGTCGATCACCGCTTGGGCGACGCAGCGGGACATCTCCTCGTCGCCGAGCTCGAGGGCGTCGGCCGACTCGGTGACGAATGCGCTCTTCGTCGGCCGGGACGCCGAGCCGTCGACCGGTGCCGTGCCCGGTCGCGCGGCGCCGCCGTCGCGCGCTCGCCGTCGGCCGGCGTGGTCGGCGCCGGCGGCCGTGGACGAGGTGTCGCTCGTCGTCGTCGTCCCCGCACGCGGCCAGCGCGAGGACGGCGAGCGGCAGGGTCGAGGCAGCCGGCGTGACGACGCCGGCGCGGCCGGTGAGCCGAGCGAGCCCTCGAGCGAGCGAACAGGTGGGACGGCGGGGGTCATGGGACCGGTCTACCCCGCCGGGCGGCGCGCCGAGCCGGGGACCGGTCCCCGCCTGGCCCGGCGGCCTAACGTCGTTGTCATGCAGGGGTTGATGCAGGACGTGCCGTTGACCGTGATCCAGCTGTTCGAACGGGCCGAGCAGGTCTTCGCGCACAAAGTGGTCGACGACGGCGACGCCGACCGGCCGCCAGCGCCTCGACCTACGGGGACTGGGCGCAGCGGACCCGTCGGCTCGGCGGCGTGCTCGACGCCCTCGGCATCTCGGCCGACGGCCGGGTGGGGACGTTCGCCTGGAACACGTCGCGGCACCTCGAGCTGTACTTCGCCGCGCCCTGCACCGGACGGGTGTTGCACACGCTCAACATCCGCCTGTTCCCCGAACAGCTGACGTACATCGTCAACCACGCCGACGACGAGGTGATCTTCGTCGACCGGTCCCTGCTCGCCCTGCTCGGGCCGCTCCTGCCGACGTTCGAGCGGCTGCGCCACCTCGTCGTGATGGACGACGGCGACGGCGCCGGCGCCGACCGATCTGGGCGGTCACGAGCCGCTCGACTACGAGGCGCTCCTCGCCGCAGCCGAGGCCGTCGAGTTCCACGTCGACGACGAGCACCGGGCCGCGAGCATGTGCTACACGAGCGGCACGACCGGCAACCCCAAGGGCGTCGTGTACAGCCACCGCTCGACGTTCCTGCACACGATGTCGACGATGATGGCCGACACGCTGGGCGCCCGCGAGTCGGATCGCATCCTGCCGGTCGTGCCGATGTTCCACGCGAACGCGTGGGGCCTCGCCCACTCCGGCGTGGCCTCCGGCGCCGACCTCGTCATGCCCGGCCCCGACCTCTCCGGTCCGGCGATCGCCGACCTCATCGTCGAGGAGCGGGTGACCGTCGCCGCCGGCGTGCCGACGATCTGGATGCAGGTGCTGCCGAACCTCGCGGGCCGCGACACGTCCCGACTGCGGGCGATCCCGTGCGGCGGCTCGGCGGTGCCCAAGGCGTTGTCCGTCGCCTATCGCGAGCAGCTCGGCCTGCCGATCCTGCAGGCGTGGGGGATGACCGAGACCAGCCCCGTGGTGTCGGTCTGCCGCCTCGACGGCGACCAGGAGCCGCTGCCGGTGGAGGAGCAGGACGACCTGCGGACCGGCATCGGCCGGAGCGCCTTCGGCGTCGAGTGCCGCATCGTCGAGCCGGGGACGACCGCCGGTCCCCCACGACGGCACGACCAGCGGGGAGCTGCAGTGCCGCGGCAACTGGATCGCCACGCACGTACTACGACGACCCGCGGGCCGACGACAGCTTCACCGATGACGGCTGGCTGCGCACGGGCGACGTCGCCACGATGGACGCCCGGGGGCGGATGCGGCTCGTCGACCGCACCAAGGACCTCATCAAGTCCGGTGGCGAGTGGATCACTCGGTGGAGCTGGAGAACGAGCTGATGGCGCACCCGAAGATCCGCGAGGCGGCGGTGATCGGGGTCCCCGACGACAAGTGGTCGCGAGCGGCCGCTGGCGTGCGTCGTGCTCGAGCAGGGCGTGAGTTGACGGCGAGGAGGTGCGCGAGTTCCTGTCCGCAGGTCGCCAAGTGGCAGTCCCCGACGACATCCTGTTCATCGACGAGGTGCCGAAGACGAGCGTCGGGAAGTTCTCGAAAAAGGACCTCCGGGCGAAGTACGCGTCGGGAACACTGGTGTGAGTGGGCAGCGGGCACCGATCGAGCAGGCGCGTCGCGACGACGCTGGGCGCGCCGGTCGTCGACCACGCACCCGTTGACCGGTGATCGGGCGGTGGCGGGCCGCCGCCGTCGCGGCGGCCTGGTGGGCGCCGGGGCCGGTTGCGCCGACGACGGCCCGGTCGTGACCGTCCACGCGGCACGCCGCCCGCCAACGGCGATGCCAGCGGCGTCGAGGTGGAGGTCGAGGCACGGTACAACACGTTTAGCGTGGACCGCGTCGTCGTCGCCCCCGGCACGACGGTGACCTGGGTGAACGCCGGGAGCAACGATCACGACGTGCTGTCCATCGACGGCGGGTTCGGCGTCGACAAGTTGTCGTTCGGACCCGGGCAGACGTACAGCCACGTGTTCGACACGCCGGGGGAATACCCGTACTACTGCGAGCTGCACGGCATCCCGACCGCCGGCATGATCGGCGTCGTCGTGGTCGAGGCCCCGACGGACACGACGACGCCGGGTTGATCGATCCACGCCGTGTACCGCCGCGCACGGAGCGTCGGTCCGATGGCGCACGGACCCGGGCCTGCGCTCGGGCGGATCATGGCCCTGTCCACCGGATCGAAATGGGAACGCCATGATCGCCATCGCAGCTCTGCCCACCGCTCCGCGCCGACCACGAACGTCACCGACGCCGAGCGGGCCGCTCGTCGCCGGACCCGGCAGGCGCCGACGACCGGAGCCGGCCACCCCGTCGTGACGACCGGATCCAGCTGGGCCGCTGCTCGGGTGCGTCGTCGACCAGCACGGCCTGGCCAGCGTGACGGCCCAGGTCGCCGAGCTCGTGGCGTTGGCCCACCGGACCGGCGTGGTCCCGGTCGCCACGGAGGTCCTTGCCGACCCGGGCGAGCCGGAGCCAGCCCGCTTGCAGGCGTTTGCCCACGTCATCGCCGCGCTCGACCCGCCGACCGCGGCCTCAGCCGTTCGCACCGTCGACCGCGGTCCGAGGCCGCGTGCCGCGTGGTTGGCGGCATGCCACTCGCTGACCGTCGGCAACCCGTCGACGACGTGGTGGCCCTTGGCGACGTCGATGCGCTGGGACGAGTAGAATGCCCCGGTGGCTGGACGTGACGAAGGCGATGACGCAGCCGACCGCGACCGGCACGACGGCCCCGGCACCGAACAGCTCGACGCCCATGACCGTGCACGCCAGCGGCGTGTTCGCGTGCCCCGTGAACACGGCGACCAACCCCACCGATGCGAGGACCGGGATCGGGATGCCGAGCAGGCCGGCGAGCGCGCCGCCGAGCGTCGTGCCGATCACGAACAGCGGGGTCACCTCGCCACCGGGGAAGCCGCAGCCGATGGCGATGGCGGTGAACACGAGCTTCCAGGCGAACGCCCACGGGCCGGGGTCGATGCCGGCCAGCGTCTCGTCGATCAGCGGCAGGGAAGGCCCGAGGTACTCGCGGCCGACGAGCAGCATCAGGACGACCGTGGCCACGCCGCCGAGCGCCAGACGACCCGGCACCCAGGGCACGACGCGTGCCGATGCCCACGCGACGGCATGGGTGATCCCGGAGAACGCCGTCGACACGAGGCCGAAGGCGACGGCGGCAAGCGCGATCTTAGCAGCAGCACGGCGTCGACGCTCTCCTCGAGCAGCAACCGTGCCGGCCCGCGACCGGCCGCCCCAGCGGTGGTAGACGAACCCGACACCGAGGCCGGCGACGGGGAGCAGGTACACGATCCAGCCGTGCTCGATCCGCCAGTCGGTGACCGTGTGCAGCGCCTCGAGGAACGCGTACCGACATCACGCCGGCCAGCGCGCCTGCGAGCGCCCCGAGGACGACCCATCGCAGTAGGTGGGCGATCACCCGCAGCTGGGTGACGCGCGGCGGCCCGCCACGGGCGCGACCAGCGCATCAGATCTGAACGGTCCATCGTCATCGTCCTCCAAGGACCGATGACCACCCGTGCGCCGCCGACGACCGTTCCTACACGCACGCACCGACGGGGAGCCCGGCGGTCACCTTGTTGTGTGTAGGAGCTATCAGCCCACGCTCGGGCGGTTCCGGCGAGCCCCATCGCCGCCGGCCACGCTCCTCCGGCGGGGGCCGGGACCCGCCGCCGAGGTCATCGCGAGCGGGTGGAGACGGCCGTCGTGGAGCTCGAGGACCCGGTCGGCGACGTCGAACGCGATCTCGTCGTGGGTGGCGAGCAGGCAGGCCGTGCCGGCGCCGCGAGCGTCGGCGATCAGCGCCATCATCGTCCTCGGCCCACGCCCGGTTCTGGTGGGCGACCGGCTCGTCGGCGACGAGGACGCCGGGGCCGGACGACGACCGCGCCGTGCGAGGGCGGTGCGCTGCTGCTCGCCGAGCGAGATCTCGCTCGGGATACCGGTCGGCGCAGCTGGTCGATGCCGAGGCCGGCCATGAGCGTCGCCGGGTCGTCCGGATCGTCGGACGCTGCCGAGGCGGAGCGGCAGGCTCGATGTTCTCGCGCGACGGTCAGCTCGGCGAGCAGCCCGAGCGACTGCGGCAGGATGGCCAGCTCGGCCCAGCGGGCCGCGTCCGGTGCGGCCGGGGCCGCCGAGCACGCGACGGTGCCCGCGTCGGGCCGCTCGAAGCCCGGCATGCGAGCGTGAGCAGCGTCGTCTTGCCCGAGCCCGAGCGCCCGGCGACGGCGACGATCTCGCCGTCGGCGACCTCGAGGTCGACGCCGTCCAGCACGCACCCGGCACCCCGGCGTGACCCGTCGTAACGACTTGTGCGACGGCCGTCATGCACAGGACAGGTCCGGCCATGCCGCCGGTTCGAGCGCTGCGGTCACGGCGCCGCCGACCTGCCCGTCGCGGAGGTGACCACGTGGTCGGCGGCGGCGATCACGACCGGGTCGTGGGAGGTGACGACGAGCGTGGCGCCGCGCGTCGACCAGGCCGCGCATCGTCTCGACCAGGGCGGCCCCGCGGCGGCGTCGAGCTGGGCGGTCGGCTCGTCGGCCAGCAGCAGCGTCGGCGTCCCGATGGCGGCCGCGGCGAACGCGACCCGCTGCTGCTCGCCGCCCGGACAGCTGGC
Source organism: uncultured Acidimicrobiia bacterium (assembly GCA_963822315.1). GTDB lineage: Bacteria > Actinomycetota > Acidimicrobiia > Acidimicrobiales > Ilumatobacteraceae > JALZMG01. Next base: position 65,171 of record CAWGHB010000006.1, on the reverse strand, counting down.
GCGGGCAGCTCGTCGCTGCGGTCGGCGAGCCCGACGGTCGCGAGCAGATCGGCCGCCTGCGCCGGGTCGACGCCGCGCAGCCGGGCGGCCGAGCTCGACCTGCTCGACGGGCCCGCAGGTACTCGACGAGGTTGTCGGCCGGGTCCTGGAGCACGACGCCCATCGTCCGTCGACGCAGGCGGCGGCGGGCCCCGGCCGCAGCCGGGTCAGCTCGGCGCCGTCGACGACGACGCGTGCCGCTCGTGCGGCCGGATGCAGCCCGGCGAGCACGCGCAGCAGCGACGACTTGCCCGAGCCCGACGGTCCGGCGACACCGAGAGCGCGCCGCGGCTCGAACTCGGCGTCGACGTCGACGAGGGCGCGGGCGCCACCGGCGGCCGTGCGGTAGTCGACGCCGAGCCCGGCAGCGCGCGACGCCGGCGCGGGCTCGGAGGTGCTCAGGCGCCGGCACGGAGCACCTCCACCGGATCGTCGCGGTCGGCGCGCCGCTGGGCGACGACGGCGGCGACGACCACGACGACCACGACCGAGGCCGCCGGCGAGGCGGCGATCACGCCCACGGCGGGGCGCAGCAGCGGGTCGGGCTGGCAGGACGGGCACGGGGTCGATGCGGCCGTGGGCCAGCCAGGCCCCGACCAGCGGCGGCGCCGAGCCCGACCCAGCAGCCGACGAGCGACGCTGGCCACGAGCTCGACGAGCGAGCGCCCGCCGGTGCTGCCGGCGGCGTCAGGCCCATGCGCCGGAGGAACGCGTAGCCGAGCACCCGGTCGCGGCGCCGGGCGTCGAGGTAGCACGGCGACCCCGCCGAGGGCGAGCACGCCGGCCGCGAGCGCGAGCGACCGCATGAAGCCGAACGTCCACGACACGGTCACGAACGACGAGCCGGTCGGCGACCTCGTCCGACGCCGCCGCACCTCCTGGACCGGCACCCCGCCGTCCGCCAGCTCGGCCAGCGCGCGGTCCCGGTCGCCGCGGATCCACGCCTCGGTGCGGTCGCCGCTGATGTCCGCGGCCCGTCGAGGACCGCCGCGGCCACGTAGACCGTCGGCTTGCCCCGCTTCATGCCCGGGAAGGCGTCGACGTCGGCGACCGGCTCGATCGTGAGCCGGTCGTCCCGGTCGGCCCTCGCCGATGGCCGCCGTCGTCGGACCCGTCGAGGTCGAGTCCCGACCACGACCGCGGGCACGCGTCCGCCGTCGGCGGCGTCGCCAGCCGGTCGCAGATGTCGTCGAGCGACGTCGTCGGAGAACGAGTCGGTCCCAGAACGCGACGTCCGCGAACGTCGCGGGGTCGATGGCGATGAACCGGACGCTCCTGCGCGCTCGCCGACGTCGACCCAGCCGCCGAGGATCTGCACGACCGTGGCGCGGTCGGCGAGCGTCGGCTGGCAGCACCTGGTCGTCGTCGATGCCGACGGCGATGTCGCTGCCGACGAACGTCATGGCCTTGGCGTCGAGCGTCGCGTGCGAGCGACCGGTCCATGGTGGCGGCGTACACGAGCACGCCGACGGCGACCGCCGAGGCGGCGACGAGGCCGAGCACGGCGACCCGGTGCGCGGCGACCCGGCGGACGCCGAGGTACAGCGCCGTCGGCCACGACCGGCTGATCGCCCGCAGCGGGCCGCAGGACGAGGGCGAGCACCCGGCTGAGCGACGGCCACCACGGTCAGCAGGAACAGCACCGGGAACAGCAGGCCGAGCACGTCGACCCGGCTGACGTCGGCGCCCCGGCCGACGGGCACGCCCCACTCGCCGAGCCGGCGGTAGGAGACGACGGTGAGCCGACGACGAGCACCAGCTCCCACGGCAGCGCGGCGAGCGGACGGCGACGGCGGCGCGCCTCGATGCGCCCGGACGCACGCGCCGACGACGGCGGCCACGACGTCGACGGCGGCGACGACCAGCGCGCGGCGGCGCCGGCCACGGCCGCGCCGATCGCCCCGGGCTCGAGCGACCGACGACGGGCCGAGCCAGCGCACCAGCGCGGCGGCGAGAGCCAGGCCGGCGACCGCCCCGGCGACGAGCGGCGAGCGCCAGCTCGAGCACCGCCTTGCACGCCGAGCCCGAGCGGCGACACGCCCCGCACCGAGAGGAGGAGCACCTCGCGCCGGCGGCGGTCGAACCACAGCGACGCGGCGGCGGCCACCAGCCCGACGCCGGCGAGGGCGGCGAACGCGGCGACCGGCCAGATGCCGCCGCCGACCGGGTCTGGATCGCCCGGGACCGCGCGTCGTCGACGAACGGCAGGGGGGAGCGGAAGAAGCGCTGCGACGAAGTCGGCCGCGTCCCGGTCGGCGCCGCGATGCGGCCACGGCGACTCGCGGGTGACGCCGGGTGGCCGCCTCGCACCACGCAGCTCGTCGGCGCGTCGGACCGCGGCAGGCCAGCTCGTGCACGAGCTCGTCGGCGCTCGGCGACGGTGAGGTCGGCCGCGCAGCCCCGCCTCCCAGCCGATCGGCACCCGGCGCCGTCGAGGCCGTCCATCACGTCGGCGAACGTCGCCCGGTCGGCGAGCACGCACCGGCGGCGGCAGGACCAGAGTCCGGCGCCGCAGGTCGAGCAGGAGCGTCGGCGTTCGAGCACCAGAAGTCGTCGACCGTCGTGGCCGGCGAGGTCGCGGTAGACGCCGGCGACCGGCACCGGCGGTCGCAGCCGACCGTCGCCACGTCGCCGACGCCCAGCCCGGTCGGCTCGGCGGCCCGGTCGCTGATCCACACCCCCGGCCCGCGGCTCGCCCTCGATCACCTCGACGTGGTCGAGGGCCTCGTCGCGGGTCGAGCGACGTCGGCGTCGGTGTCGCTCGGTGGGCGTCGCGCCGCGCAGGCGGACGAGCTCCAGCAGGCGCCCACCGGTTCGACGGGCGCAGCCGGTCGGCCAGCGGCGCGGAACGGGTCGTCGGTCGGCGCCCGGACATCGGCCGGGCGTCGCCGCGAAGCGGACGTCACCCCGGTGTCGCGGGGCACCGCTCGGCGGCCTGCAACGCGCACCGACGCGGTGCCCGACGGACGACAGGAACAGCGGCACGGCGGCCACCGCCGCCGCGACCACGCGCACGGCCCCGGCGACCGCCGCCAGCACCCCGGGTCGCCGCCACAGCAGCAGCGGCGCCGCCGCCACGGCGCGGAGGTGGCGGTGCGCAGCGCCGCCCGCAGGCGGCCGCTCATGTCCTCGCTCGACGCCGGCGCTGTCCCGGCGGCGTCGTCAGGGTGAGCCGAGCGAGTCCCCGAGCAAGCGAACGAAGTCGGCTCGGACCATTCGGCCGAACGTACCCGACCGGTGCGCGTGCACCCAGGTCGCCGGCACGTCAGGGCCGGCGGTGAGGGCGAACCAGACGAGGCGCTGCCCGGGCCGACCGGCGACCACGTATCAGTGCCGCGACGGTCCTCCCCTCGGATGGCCGCGGTGCGGCGATTCCGTGCCACGTCGGCGCCTTCCTCGGCGTGCCTCGTTGTCGTCCAGCCTGCGCCGTCGGGACGGTCGTGTCGGTCAGCGTGGCGACGGCCGGCGTGTGTCGGCCGGCACACGACGCCGGCCAGCGACGGCAGGGCATGGTGTGACGTTCAGACGACGCACAGCTCGTTGCCCTCGGGGTCGGCGAGCTGTACGTGGTCGAGGACGTCGCCGCGGCGGTGCTCCTGGACGACGCGCCCGCCGATCGCCGTGAGCGACGCCACCACCGATCGGATCCGCTCGTCGCGGACGTCGGCATCGAGGTGCCGACCGCCGGACGCCTGCAGGTCGAGGTGCAATCGGTTCTTGGCGGTCTTGGGTTCGGGCACCTTGAGGAACGTGATGGACGGGCCGATCCCGGCCGGATCCTCGATCGCCGCGCCGTCGCCCCACTCGTCCTCGGGCACGTCGTGGTCGCGCAGCCACCCCTCCCACGTCGTCCAGCCAGCCGGGGCGCGGCCGGCGTGTAGCCGAGCGCCGCCATCCAGAACTTCGACAGCGTCACCGGATCGGCGGCATCCATGGTCAACGTGAACCTCACCCGCACCAAGGTGCCACACGCCCGCGTGTCGCTCCGGGCCCGCTCACCCCGCGGGCGGCCGGACCTCGGCGCCGTAGGGGCAGTGACGGCAACCGCTCCCGCAGCACGTGCCACGCGCCGTGAGGGAGGCCGACGTGAACACGAAGTACCCGCTGTCGGGGTCGACGTAGCCGTCGTCGCCGGCGGCCACGGCGGCATCGTGGGCGGCCCGGCGCCGGTCGTCATCCCGTGCGTTCGTGACGGCGTCGGCTCGGGGCACGAGCCGAGGGTAGAGTCCGCCCTGCGGACAGGTGCTGCCCCATGAGCCGAGCGAGTCCTGGAACGATCGAACGAAGCCAGTGCCGTCGATCGCCACCGCACACGTCGCGCACGGCCCGTCCGTCGGCTCCCCGCTCCACCGCCCCCGCACCCCCGCGAGCGGTGCGCGTGGACGTGCCTGGCGACCGTCACAACAGCACCTCGAAGACGCCGCCGTCGTGGTGCGTCGGGTACGGGTCGGTGAACGTGAGCCGGGTGCCGTCGCCGGCCTCGACGGTCGGCGGGTCGACCATCACGATCCGCAGCGAGTCGGTGGCGAAGGGGTCGAGGGCGACGAAGACGTCGTCGCCCACGCGGCAGGCGACGAGTCGGCGCCCGTCGTGCACCAGCCGCACGACGTCGCCCGGCGCCAGCTCGGCCAATGCCGGCAGCTCCGTCCAGCGGGCCGTGCGCCGGCGGACGATCGAGGTCAGCGGGATGATCGTCGGCGCCGGCGCCCCACGTGGCTCGGCGCCCTCGATCTCGAGGTCGACGTCGTCGGCGAACAGCCCGCGCAGCGCCCGTTCGACGCGCTCGGCGAGCGACTCCGGGCGAACGCCGTCGGAAGCGCCGCCGCTCGTCATCGCGGGTGGTTGCCGATCACGCCGGTGACGAGGTAGCGCACGCGCTGGCCGATCGTCACGGCGTGGTCCCCGATGCGTTCGTAGAAGCGGGCCAGCACGGCGAGCTGCACGGCGGTGGGGAGATCGGCGTCCTCGGCGTCCTGGTTGTCGAAGATGGCGGCGACGAACTCCCGCTGGAGGTCGTCGAGCAGGTCGTCCATGTCGGCGAGCGCGGCGGCCCGCGCTCCGTCGCCGAGCAGGTACGACTCGCTGGCCTCGCGGAACAGGCGCGACGCCTGATCGCCCATCTTGCGGATCAACCCGCGCAGTCGCGGTGGGAGGGAGTGGCCGTAGAGCCGCCGCGCCGCCGTGCAGACGTTGACGGTCAGGTCGGCCGAGCGCTCCACCTCGGCCACGATGCGGAGCGCCGCCACCACTTCGCGCAGATCCGTCGCGACAGGTGCCTGGAGCGCCAGCACGACGTAGCACCGCTGCTCGACCGCGATGCAGGCCGCATCGAGCTCGTCGTCGGCGACGACCATCTCCTCGGCCCCGCTGAGGTCCTGACGCAGCAGGATGTCCGTGGCGCGCAGGATGTTCTCGGTGACCGTCGCGGCCAGCCGGGCGACCGTCTGGCGGATGTCCTCGAGCTCGGTGTGCAACTCGCTGCGCAGCGGCTGCGGTGCCGGTGCCTCCGGCGGGATCGCGTCGCTCGTGCCGCCGTCGCGCATGGGTCCATCTTGCCTGTCCACAGCGGTGACTTGTTCCACCAGGTGCTGTTCATGTGCTGTTCATCCGAGTATCGTCCGGCCTCCGTGCGCTTTCGCCTCCTCCCGAGCGACGACCGCTTCTTCGAGCTCTTCATCGACGCGGCATCGAACGTGGTCGACTGCGGGCGCCGGCTCCGCGAGCTGCTCGAGCAGCCCGACCCCGGCGGGGGCGCCACGGTCGACGATGTCATCGCGTGCGAGCAGCGTGGCGACGAGATCACCCGCGAGATCATGCGTCGCCTCAACACGTCCTTCGTGACGCCGTTCGACCGCGAAGACATCCACGCGTTGGCCGAGGAGCTAGACGACGTGGTCGACGACATGCTGGAGGTCGCGTATCGACTCGATCTCGGTGACCGGGACGTCGCCGCCATGCCCGAGCTCAAGCAGCAGGCCGACGTCTTGGTCGTGATGGCCGACGAGATCGCCCAGCTGATCGGCGGCCTGGAGTCGATGAAGGGGTTGCGCCCGCACCTCGACGCCGTCGACCGCCTCGAGTCCGAGGGGGATGCGATCTACCGCCAGGCACTACGGCGCCTCTACTCCGACGAGTTCAAGGCCCGGGCGACGCTCTACTGGAAGGACGTCGTCGAAGCGATGGAGCACGCCCTCGACACGATGGAGGACATCTCGGACGTCGTCGAGGCGATCGCGTTGAAGCACGCCTGATCGCGATCGCCATGGAGCTCGTCGGCATCGTCGTCGTGATCGGCATCGCGTTGGCGTTCGACTTCGTCAACGGCTTCCACGACGCCGCCAACTCGATCGCGACGGTCGTGTCGACCCGGGTCCTGTCGCCCCGGCTCGCCGTGATCTGGGCGGCGTTCTTCAACTTCGTCGCGTTCCTCGTTTTCGGGACCGTCGTGGCGGCGACCATCGCCACCGGCGTGGTCGATCCCGACGTCCTGTCGATCGGGGTGGTGTTCGCCGGACTCGTGGGGGCCATCGGGTGGAACCTGATCACGTTCTACCTCGGCCTGCCGACGAGCTCCTCGCACGCGCTCGTCGGTGGGATCGCCGGTGCGGCCGTCGCCAAGGGCGGCTTCCACGTCTTGATCACGAGCGGCCTCCAGAAGATCGGCGTGTTCATCGTGCTCTCGCCACTGCTCGGACTGGCGCTCAGCATGGTGCTGACGATCGGGCTGATGTGGGGCGTCCACCGCTATCGCAACGTCGACCGCCTCAACAAGGGGTTCCGCCACGCCCAGCTCGTGTCGGCAGCGGCGTTCAGCCTCGGTCACGGCGGCAACGACGCCCAGAAGACGATGGGTGTCATCCTTGCCGTCCTGATCGGCGCGGAGTACCTGCCCACCGGTGCGGGCGTGCCCTTGTGGGTCGTGCTGTCGGCGCACACGGCGATCGGTCTCGGCACACTGATGGGCGGCTGGCGCATCGTCAAGACCATGGGTTCGCGCATCACCCGGCTGCAGCCGGCGGGTGGCGTCGCGGCGGAGTCGGCGGCGGCGGCCACGCTCTTCTTCACGTCGGCGTCCGGCATCCCGGTCTCGACCACCCACACGATCACGGGGGCGATCGTCGGAGTCGGTGCCAGTCGACGACTGTCGGCTGTGCGGTGGGGCGTGGCCGGCCGCGTCGTCTGGGCGTGGATCGTCACCATCCCCGGCGCCTGGCTGATCGCCACGGCCACGTACTTGCTCGTGGCGGCGTTCAACTGATGGACCGGCGCGCCGCGTTCTTCGTCGGGGCCGCGCTGGTGTGCCTGCTGCTGGTGCCGGTCACCGAGGCGGCGCAGCGTTGGGTCCCGGTGGCCCTGGCGGTCGTCTACGCGCTGCTGGCCCTCGGATCGTGGGCCGACCACCGCAGCCGCTCGGGGGCCCGGTCCCCGAACGGCGCCTGACCCCGCGTCCCGGCCACCCGCTACTTGTATTGTACTTGTATGACTGACGGCTGGAACCCCACGCAGTACGAGAAGTTCGCCGCCGAACGGGCCCAGCCGTTCTGGGACCTCGCCGAGCTGCTCGACGACCGACCGGTGCGCCGCATGGTCGATCTCGGGTGCGGTACGGGCGAGCTGACGGCGGCGCTCGCCGGCCGCCTCGGCGCCGCCGACGTCACCGGCATCGACTCGTCACCCGCCATGCTCGAGGCCGCGTCCTGCCCGCGCCGCACCGGGCCTGCGGTTCGAGCAGGGCGACATCAGGTCCTGGACGTCCGGAGGCGACGTGGACCTCGTTGTCTCCAACGCCGCACTGCAGTGGATGCCCGACCACGTCGCCGTCGTCTCGCGCTGGTGGGCGGCGCTCACGCCGGGGGGCAGCTGGCGGTGCAGATCCCGAGCAACGCCGACCACCCGTCGCACCGCGTCGCCGGGCAGGTGGCGGGCGAGGAGCCCTACCGCAGCGCGATCGGCACCGTCCCACCCGACCAGGTCGCCGCCAACGTGCTCGCCCCCGAGCAGTACGCCATCCTCCTCCACCACCTCGGCGCAGCCCGCCAGCACGTCCGCCTCCAGGTGTACGGCCACGAGCTCGGGTCGACCGCCGACGTCGTGGAGTGGGTCAGGGGCACCACGCTGACGCGGTTCTCGACCCGCCTGCCGCCGGCCCTGTTCGAGCAGTTCGTCGGCGAGTACCGGCGTCGCCTCCTCGAGGCGCTGGGCGATCGATCGCCGTACTTCTACCCCTTCAAGCGCATCCTCTTCTGGGCCGAGAAGGCGAGCGGGGGTTGACCCCACGGGTGGCCTAGCCTGCGGGTCATGGCACGCTTCGGACGGGTCCTCACCGCGATGGTCACGCCGTTCACCGACGACGGATCCCTCGACCTCGACGGCGCGGCGGCGCTGGCCCGCTGGCTGCAGGACCAGGGCAACGAGGGCCTCGTCGTGGCCGGGACGACCGGCGAGTCGCCGACCCTCACGGACGCCGAGAAGCTCGCGCTCTGGGAGGTCGTGACCGACGCCGTGACGATCCCTGTGGTGGCCGGTTCGGCGACCAACGACACCGCCCACTCCGTCCACCTCACCGCCGAGGCGTCGAAGCTCGGGATCGCCGGTGTCCTCGCGCTGTGCCCGTACTACAACCGCCCGTCGCAGGCCGGCATCGAACGCCACATGCGGGCCGTCGCCGAAGCGACCGACCTCCCGGTGATCATCTACGACATCCCGGTCCGCACCGGCCGCAAGGTCGCCACCGCGCTGCTCGCCCGGCTCGCCCACGAGGTGGACAACATCGTCGCCGTGAAGGACGCCGCCGGCAGCCCGGCCGAGACGGCCCGGCTCATCGCGGGGGCCCCGCCCGGCTACGAGGTCTACAGCGGTGACGACGCGCTGACGCTGCCGCTGCTGGCCGTGGGCGCCGTCGGACTCATCGGTGTGGCCACGCACTGGTGCGCGCCCGAGGTCGTCGAGCTGTTCGATCGGTGGACCGACGGCGACACGGCCGGCGCCCGTGCCGTCAACGACCGCCTGCTCGAGAGCTGGTCGTTCGAGACCGGCGACGACTGCCCGAACCCGGGACCGGCCAAGGCGATGATGCGCCACCTGGGCCAGCCGGCCGGCCGGTGCCGGCCGCCGATGGACGCCGACCCGCCGTGGCTCGCCGACGCTGCTGCCGAGGTCCATCGGAACCTCCTCGCCGCCCGTGGCTGACCCGGTCAGGATCGTCTTCCTCGGCGGGCTGGGGGAGATCGGCCGCAACTGCATGGCCATCGAGCAGGGTGCCGGCGACGGCCGGCGGATCCTGCTCATCGACTGCGGCCTCATGTTCCCGGGTCCGGACATGCACGGCATCGATCTCGTGCTGCCCGACTTCACGTACCTCCGGGAGAACGCCGATCGCATCGACGCGCTCGTGGCGACTCACGGCCACGAGGACCACGTCGGGGGCATCCAGTTCCTGCTGCGCGAGGTGAGCCTGCCGATCTACGGATCGGCCCTGACCCTGGGTCTGGCCCGCAACCGGATCGAGGAGGCCGGGCTGCTCGGCCGCACGACGATGAACGCGGTGGCCGATGGTGCCCGCGTGCAGATCGGCTCGTTCGACGTCGAGTTCATCCCGGTCACCCACAGCGTGCCGCACGCCCACGCCATCGCCGTGCACACCCCGCAGGGCGTCGTGCTGCACACCGGGGACTTCAAGCTCGACCTCACACCGGTCGACGACCGCCGCACCGACCTGGCGCGGATCGGCCAGCTGGCCAAGACGGACGGCATCCGCGTCCTCCTCGCCGATTCCACGAACGCCGAGGAGGCCGGCTACGCGCCGAGCGAGCGCACCGTCGGCGGCGTGCTGCGGTCGCTGTTCGCGACCCACCGAGACCGACGCATCATCACGGCCAGCTTTGCCAGCCACCTCCATCGCATCCAGCAGATCGCCGACGCGGCGATCGAGAGCGGACGGCACGTCGCGACGCTCGGCCTCAGCATGCGCAAGAACGTGCAGCTCGGTCTCGACCTGGGCGTGATCTCGGTCCCGGCCAGCTCGTTCATCGACATCGAGGAGATCGACCGATTCCCGCCCGGCGAGGTGTGCGTGATCTCGACCGGGTCGCAGGGCGAGCCGATGTCGGCGCTCGCGCTGCTGGCTCGCGGGGAGAACCGCTTCGTCAAGCTCTCCGAGCACGACACCGTGATCCTGTCGAGTCATGCCATCCCCGGCAACGAGAGCAACGTCAACCGCGTCATGGACGGCCTGCTGCGGGCCGGGGCGATCGTCGTCCACTCGGGCATCGTCGACGTCCATGCCACCGGGCATGCCCAGGCCGACGAGCTCAAGACGTACCTGTCGATCGCCCGGCCCGAGTGGTACGTCCCGATCCACGGCGAGTTCCGTCACCTGGTCGCCAACGCCAAGCTCGGCGAGCTGATGGGCGTGCCCCGGGACAACGTCATCGTCTGCGAGGACGGCGACGTGCTCGAGGTGACCGCCGGCGGCGTCGCCCAAGCCGGGCGTGTGCCCGCGGGCTACCTGTACGTCGACGGCATCGTCGGCGACGTCGGCACCGGCGTGCTGCGCGACCGCCGCGTGCTGGCCAGCGAGGGCGTCGTCGTCGTCGTGGTCACCGTCGACTCGCAGTCGGGCAAGGTGCTCGTCGGCCCCGAGATCATCACGCGTGGGCTGGGTCTACGCGCCCGAGGCCGAGGACCTCCTCGACGAGGCGTGCGACACGATCGCCCGCGCCGTCGAGGCCGCGCTGGCGTCGGGTGTGCGCGACGTCGAGGCGCTGGAGCGCGACGTGCGCCGGGCTGCCGGGCGGTTCGTGAACGAGCGCACCCGGCGGCGGCCGATGATCGTGCCGGTGGTGATGGAGGCATGACGGTCATGGCGGCGTGATCGCCGCGATCCGGCGCTGGTGGCCGGTGGTGGTCACGGCGGCGGTGAGCACGCCGCTGCTCGTGGCCTGCGGCGGATCGGACGAGCCGGGGCGTCCCCTCGTCGGCGAGGTCGCGCCGGCGATGGCAGCCGTCGACGCCGAGCTCGGCGGCCCGCAGCAGTACTTCGAGGTGAGCGCCACGACGCAGCTGGTCCGCCTGTTCGTGGCGTCGGAGGGTGCCACTGTCGTGACGCCGTACGTGTGGGTCGGCGGCGAGCTCACGTCGCCGGCCGCGCCCTCGACGGCGGAGGGCAACACGTTCGTCGCCGCCTCGGTGGCGCTCGACCCGGCGACCGTCCTCGACGGCGTGACCGACGAGCTGCCCGACTCGGACGTCGTGCTGTTCACGGTCGTCGGCGGGCCCGGCGGCGCCGTCCAGTACAGCGCGAGGGTGCAGTCGGAGGGCGGTGGCACGCTCGACGTGGTGCTCGGACCCGACGGCGCCGTGCAGTCGGTCGACCCGGGCAGCTGACCGGGTCGCGACGAGGCCGCCTGCTCAGCCGCCCGACCCGCCGCGGGAGCCGGCCGTCCGTGTGGTGGCGGCGGCGCTGCGCTGTTCATGAGCGAGGCGACGGTCGAGGCGCACGTGTCGCACCGCTTCGTGAAGCTCGACCACAACGACCGCGTCCAGCTGGCGATCCTCGCCCACGACGCCGGACTGACCGGCTGACCGGCTGACCGGGCAGCACCCGTCCGTCCACCTCGCCCGAGCACCCGCTCGAACCGCCGTCGAGTCACGTCACCGGCCCAGCCACGTCGTTCGGTCCGCCGGGACTCGCTCGGCTACCCATGTCAGGGCACGCGGACACCCCGTTGGTACGGTGGATCTCGAGATGACCACCTGGGGCCCGTCGAAGAAGCAGACTGCCAAGAGCCGCCGCACCGAGTCGGCGCGCGGGTCGGCGGGACGGTCGACGCCACCGTCGTCGACCGGGTCGCGTAACGGGTCGTCGGGCCGGGCGGGTGGCTCGTACCGCCAAGGTCGCAGCGGCGGCGGCCGGGCCACGGCGGCCGAGACGCCGCCGACCGGCGTGCGCCAGCAATCCGGCGCCGAGCTGCGCACGGCCGTCGAGGACCGCCAGACCGAGCTGATCGGCATCGGCCTCATCGCCGCCGGCGTGCTGCTGGCCCTCGCCGTCTACCTCAACCTCGCCGGTCCCCTCGGAAGCGGCATCGAGTCCCTGTTCGGCTGGATCTTCGGCATCGGCCGCTACGTCGTGCCGATCGTCCTCGTGGCCGCCGGGGTGGCGTTGGTCAAGAAGGGCCACTCCTCCAGCCCGGTGCGCCTGGCCATCGGCTGGGGCCTCGTCGGTGTCGCCGCGCTCGGCGTCGTGCACGTCATCAACGGCCCGGACCGCATCGGCGACGCCGACAACCTCGGGCACTCGGGCGGTGTCGTGGGCGCCGTCGTCGGCGTCCCCATGCAGTCGTTGCTGGCGCCCGCGGGCGCCGTCGTGCTGTTCCTGGCCGCTGGGCTCGGTGGTGCCCTGCTCGTCACGCAGACGTCGCTGCGCACGATGGCCGAGAAGACGGGCGCCGGCGTGGGCTCGGTGGCTCGGCCGCTCGGGCGGGCAGCGCGCCAGGCGTTGCGCGACCTGTCGACGTTGAGCAGCGACAAGACGGGGACCGACGACGGCGCCCAGGACGGCACGCTCGTCATGGGCGAGCCGCGCCCGCTGCCTCCGCCCTCGGTCTACGACGCCGCCGACGACTTCGCCGATCCGCCGGGGCGGCGGGCGCGGGCGAAGGTCCCGCCGGCGCCCGTCGACGTCGTGCCGGCCGGCACGACCACCAACGGCGCGTGGACGCTGCCGCCGGTCTCGTTCCTCCACCGCACGGGCGCCCAGACCATCAACCGGGCCGAGGTCGAGGCCCGGGGGCGCGTCCTACAGGAGTCGTTGCAGCAGCACGGGGTCGACACGTCCCTGGTCGGGATGACCGTCGGGCCGACCGTGACCCGCTACGAGCTGGAGCTCGGGCCAGGCGTCAAGGTCGCCCGCGTCACCAGCTTGCAGCGGGACATCGCCTACGCGATGGCCGCCACCGACGTCCGCATCCTCGCACCGATCCCCGGCCGGTCGGCGATCGGCGTCGAGGTGCCCAACCACACCCGCCAGCTCGTCGCGCTCGGGGACCTCCTCGTCTCACCGGAGGCCGCCGCGGCCACCGGACCGCTCGAAGTGGCGATCGGCAAGGACATCGCCGGCAAGTCGGTGTTCCTCGATCTGGCCACGACGCCGCACCTGCTGATCGCCGGTGCGACCGGGGCCGGCAAGTCCAGCGGCATCAACTGCATCATCACGTCGCTGCTCATGCGCACCACGCCCGACCAGGTGCGCCTGATCCTGGTCGACCCGAAGCAGGTCGAGATGGGCCAGTACAACCGCTTGCCCCACCTGCTCACCCAGCCGGTCACGAACCCCAAGAAGGCGGCCAACGCACTCGGGTGGGCCGTGAAGGAGATGGAGCGCCGCTACGACGTGCTGTTCGAGGTCGGCTTCCGCGACATCGGCGGCTACAACGCGTCGTTCGACCGCGGCGAGCTGGGGCCGAAGGACCAGGGGACCCTCGACGATGCCGAGCCGACGGGCGCGCCACGTCCGACCCGGCGTACGAGCGCCTCCCGTACATCGTCGTCGTCGTCGACGAGCTGAACGACCTCATGATGGTCGCCGCCCGTGACGTCGAGGAGTCGATCACCCGCATCGCCCAGAAGGCCCGAGCTGTCGGCATCCACCTGATCGTCGCCACCCAGCGGCCCAGCGTGAACGTGATCACCGGGGTCATCAAGGCCAACATCCCGGCCCGCATGGCGTTCGCCGTGTCGAGCCTCACCGACTCGCGTGTGATCCTCGACCAACCGGGCGCCGAGAAGCTCGTCGGCAAGGGCGACATGCTCCTGTTGCCCGGCAACTCGTCGGTCGCCCAGCGTGTCCAGGGCTCGTTCGTCGGCGAGGACGAGGTGCGCAAGGTCGTCGCCCACTGGCGGCGCCAGGCGCCCGAGGTGACCTACGTCAGCGGCGTGGAGGGCGGCGAGACCCCCGATACCGACGACCACGTGACGTCCAACGCGAACGCGTTCTCCGCCGGCGGCGATGACGACGACGAGGCGATGGTGCGTCAGGCGATGGAGCTCGTGGTGCGCAGCCAGCTCGGGTCGACCTCGATGCTGCAGCGCAAGCTGAAGGTCGGCTTCGCCCGCGCCGGGCGGATCATGGACCTCCTCGAGCAGCGTGGTGTCGTCGGGCCCAGCGAGGGGTCCAAGGCACGGGCCGTGCTGATGACGGTCGAGGAGTACGAGCTCCGAGAGCAAGACGGCCAGGGGTGACGCTGCGCGACTGGTTGCAGGCGGCCGAGGACATCGAGTGCTGCTACCTCACGACGGCGGGGACGGCACAGCGGCGAGCCTCACGAGATCGAGATCTGGTTCGGCGTCGTCGACGACACGCTCTACCTGGTCTCGGGGAACGGCACGTCGTCGGACTGGTACCGCAACATCGTCGCTGACCCGATCGTGACGGTGCGGATCGACGACGAGCACCGGCCCGGCATGGCCCGGGTCGTCACCGACCCGGAGGAGCGCCAGCGGGTGGGTGACGTCATGGGGGCCAAGTACGTCTACGACGATCCGTCGATCGGCCTGACGAACGAGAAGTGGTGCTACGACGTGCCGGCGGTCGCCATCGAGCTCGACGGCCGGGGATAGCCTCGACCGACGTGCCACAGCGCTTCTATGTCGAAACGCTGGGCTGTCCGAAGAACCAGGTCGACTCCGACAAGCTGATCGGGAACCTCGTCGCCGACGGCCTCGAGCCAGCGTTGCGACCCGAGGACGCCGACCTCGTGGTCGTCAACACGTGCGCCTTCATCGACGCCGCTCGGCGGGAGTCGATCGACACCATCCTGGCCCTCGACGAGCGGCGCCGGGACGGCGCTCGGCTCGTCGTCACCGGGTGCATGGCCGAGCGGTACGGCACCGAGCTGGCTGCCGCGCTCCCCGAGGTCGACCAGGTCGCCGGGTTCGGCGTGCCGCTGCTGGCCCGACCGGTCGAGCCGGCACCCGGTCCAGTCGTTCGCTCGCTGATCCCGGTGCGCTCGGTCGAGCTGCCCGCCTTCGACCTCCTGAACCTGCCCCGTCCCCGGTCGGCGAGTCCGTGGGCGTACGTCAAGATCGCCGAGGGCTGTGACCGCTCCTGCGGGTTCTGCGCGATCCCGTCGTTCCGCGGCCCGCAACGGAGCCGTTCGGTCGCGTCGATCCTCGCCGAGGTCGACGCGCTGCAGGTCCGCGAGGTCGTGCTCGTCGCCCAGGACCTGGCGTCCTACGGCAAGGACGTGCCCGAGGAGCTCGGCGCGGGAGCGATCGTCCCGCTGGTCCGCGCCGTGACGGAGCGGGTCGACCGCGTGCGGTTGCTGTACCTCTACCCGAGCGACCTGTCCGACGGGCTGATCGACGCCGTGTGCGACAGTGGCGTGCCGTACTTCGACCTGTCGCTGCAGCACGTCAGCAAGCCGCTGCTGCGGCGGATGCGCCGGTGGGGCGACGGCGACCGGTTCCTGCGCCGCATCGACGACATCCGCCGGCGCGAGCCCGATGCCGCGTTCCGCAGCAACTTCATCGTCGGCTATCCCGGCGAGACCGAGTCGGACCACGACCAGCTGCTGGCGTTCGTCGAGACCGCCCAACTCGACTGGTGCGGGTTCTTCTCCTACAGCCGGGAGGACGGCACGTACGCCGCCGACCTCGACGGCCAGGTCCCTGACGGCCTCGTGGTCGACCGGCTGGCCGAGCTCAGCGAGCTGCAGGACGCGATCACCGCGGCGCGCCGCGACGAGCTCATCGGCCGCACCGTGGAGGTCCTCGTCGACGCTGCGGGGATCGGCCGCAGCCACCGTGAGGCGCCGGAGATCGACGGCGTCGTCCACGTCAGCCAAGATCTGGTCGTGGGGGAGCTCGCCGACGTGTCGGTCGTGGATGCGCTCGGGCCCGATGTCGTCGCTGCCGGCGCCGACGTCACGGCAGCGCAGCTGGAAGACATCGACTGATGGTCGACCCGAGCGCGCTCGCGACCTGGGCCAACGCCATCACCGCCGGCCGGCTGCTGCTCTCGCCGCTGATGTTCTGGGCCATCCCGCCCGACAAGGACGGCGCATGGGTGGCGTGGGCGCTGTGGTTCCTGCTGTGCGTCAGTGACGCCGTCGACGGCTGGATCGCCCGTCGCCACGGCGCGACCCGCTCGGGAGCGTTCCTGGATCCGCTGGCCGACAAGGTCCTGGTGCTCGGGGCCATGTTCGTGCTCGTGCGCACCGGCGTCTTCTGGATCGTGCCGGTGGCGATCATCGCCGCCCGGGAGTTCGTCATCAGCGTGTACCGCACGGTCGTCGGATCGAGGGGGATCAGCGTGCCGGCCAGCCGCATGGCCAAGAACAAGACACTGGCCCAGCAGTTCGCCGTCGGCTTCGCCCTGCTGCCGCTGACGGCCACGTCGGCGACATGGTTGTGGAACGGCTTCCTGTGGTTGGCCGTCGTGCTGGCCGTGATCAGCGGTTGGGCCTACCTCCGCCATGCCCGCGCCGCTCGCCCGGAGGCGGTCCATGCGATGTGACGTGCTGGCCGTGGGCACCGAGCTGCTCCTCGGCCAGATCCACGACACGAACTCGGCGTGGATCGGTGAGCAGCTGGCCACGAACGGGATCGCCTCGCTGCTCCAGGTCAAGGTCGGCGACAACGTCGGGCGGATCGAGGCCGTGCTGCGGCGCCTGCTCGACGACGCCGACGCCGTGATCGTCACCGGTGGGTTGGGGCCCACCCATGACGACCTGACCCGCGACGCGATCGCCGGGGTGATGGGCGTCGAGCTGGTGCCCGACCCCGCCGTCGCGGACGTCATCCGGGAGCTGTTCTCGTCGCGTGACCGACCGATGCCGGAGAACAACCTGCGCCAGGCCCAGGTGCCGCTCGGGGCCACCGTGATCCCCCAGACGCGAGGGACGGCGCCGGGGTTGATCTGCCCGGTCGGGGACAAGGTCGTGTACGCCGTCCCCGGTGTGCCCCACGAGATGAAGGACATGCTCGAGCGGGCCGTCCTCCCCGACCTGCTGGCCCGGAGCGGCGAGACCGCGGTGATCGCCAGCCGCGTGCTCAAGACGTGGGGCGAGAGCGAGAGTGGTCTGAACGCCCGTCTCGACGACGTCATCGCGCGGCTCGACGAGGCCGGCGACCCGACGATCGCGTTCCTCGCTCGTGGCTGGGAGGGCCTGGAGATCCGGGTCACGACCCGCAAGCCGGATCGGGCGTCGGCGACGGCGCTCCTCGACCACTGGGAGGCCGAGCTGCGCGAGCGGTTGGGCCCCCTCGTGTTCGGCACGGACGGGGAGTCCATGGAGTCGGTCGTGCTCGACCTGCTGCGCGAGCAGGGGATGTCGCTGGGCGTCGCCGAATCGCTGACCGGCGGGCTGGTGTCGGCCCGGCTGACCGCGATCCCGGGGGCCAGTGACGTGCTGCGGGGCGCGATCGTCTCGTACGCCACCGAGGTCAAGCACGATCTGCTCGAGGTCGCCGCCGGGCCGGTGGTCAACGAGGCGACCGCGGTCCAGATGGCCGAGGCCGCGCAGCGGGTGCTGGGCGCCGATGTCGGCGTCGGCCTGACGGGTGTCGCCGGTCCGGCGGAGCAGGACGGCGTGCCGGTCGGCACCGTGTGCGTCGCCGTCGCGCTGCCGACGGGCACCCACGCCACGACGCTCAAGTTCGGCACCACCCGTGAGCAGATCCGCCAGTTCGCCGTGATCAGCTCGCTGGACCTGTTGCGCCGCCGTCTGTCGATGCGCCTCACCACGTAGGCGGCCCGGTCTGTTGGCGGCTCGTACGTCTGTACCGTTGAGGACATGGCGACCGGCCGCAAGCCCGTCCCGAAGCGAACGCGGGAGGAATGGGACAAGATCCTCCAGGTCCGGGGTCGTCCGGCGATCTCGCTCGAGCACTCCTTCGTCGTGGACCCGCCGACGGGGTGCTGGACGTGGACCCGTCACGTCAACAAGCGGGGGTACGCCGCGCTGGCGTCGGGCTATGCCAACCGGGCGGTGTACGAGGCGGCGCAGGGGGAGGTGCCGTGGGACAAGCGCCTCGACAGCACGTGCGGGAACAAGATCTGCGTCAACCCGGCCCACATGGTCCTGGTGTCGCCGTCCGAGCAGTGGCACCGGCGCCACGACCCACCGGCCGAGGTCACGTGAGGTGTACGGCGCGACGTCCGAGCGCCGGTCCGACGACGCCCGCTCCCCCTAGGCTCGGCGGCTGGCTCCCGTAGCTCAGTCCGGATAGAGCAGCGGCTTTCTAATCCGCAGCGCGCAGGTTCGAATCCTGCCGGGAGCGCGCGGCGTCCCGGCGCGGGTTCTGACGCCGTTCCGGGGCCAGAAGTGGCCCCGGAACTCACAGGGAACGGGGTGCGTCGGGGCGCGAGGCCAAGAGGGATCGGTGGCCCGACGGCCTAGCCTGGAACACCGGCCGTTCCCGGGAAGTCGTGAGGTGTCGGTGAATTTCAAGAAGGGCGAAACCATCATCTACCCCCAGCACGGTGCCTGCATCGTGATGGGGACGAAGAAGATGGAGGCGTTCGGTGAGAAGCGCGAGTACCTGATCCTGCAGACCGTCATCAACGAGATGACGCTCAAGGTGCCCGTCGACATGGCCGAGGAGGTGGGGGTGCGTCCGCCGGTGTCGGCCGACGAGCTCGAGGACCTCGTGGCCGTGCTGTCGAAGCCGGATCCCCGCGTGCCGTCGAACTGGAGCCGCCGCTTCAAGAACCACCAGGAGAAGCTGAAGTCCGGCGACGTCTACCAGGTCGCCGAGGTCGTACGGAACCTGGCCGCGCGCAACCGGGACGCCTCGCTGTCGGCCGCCGAGCGGACGATGTACGAGCGGGCCCGAGTCAACCTCGTGAGCGAGATCTCGCCGGCCCTCAAGGTGTCGGCCGAGGACGCCGAGGCATACCTCGACGAGGCGCTGGCCAAGGGTGTGCTGAAGCCGGCCAAGGACGCCGCCCGCAAGAAGTGACGGCCCGTCGGCCCGCCGTGCCGAGCCGCTGCGGGCCGACCGGCTCGGGGTGTCGACGAGCCCGTCGGACTCGTCGATGTCGTTCCGCCCGCTGTGGACGACATCGACGAGCCGACGGCTCGTGACTGGCCTCGGTGTTGGCGCGCCACCCGTCACTGGTGCGCAACACAACCGAGGTCGACCTGGATCGCTGTGGGATATGTAAACACAGGTGTATACATAGGTCAATGGCCGCGACTCCCCGCCTCCCACGCGCCGCCCGGCGGGCGCAGTTGATGGAGGCGGCGGCCGGCGCGTTCCTGGCCCGGGGCTTCGACGGCACCTCGATGGACGACGTCGCCCAGGCCGCCGGCGTCAGCCGCCTGATCGTGTACCGCAACTTCGAGTCCAAGCAGGACCTCTACCGGACGGTCCTGCGGGCGGTCCTCGTCGAGCTCGGGCACCAGTTCGACGGCGTCGGGATCGAGGAGGTGCGCGATCGCGGCGCCACGACGTTCATGCTGCCGGTCGCCCGGGCCCACCCCGACGCCTTCCGCCTGCTCTGGCGCCACGCCTGGCACGAGCCGCCGTTCGAGGACCTGGCGCTCGAGTTCCGCGGCTATGTGACCGGCTACGCCCGCGCCGTGCTGGCGATGTACCTCGGCGGCGACGAGCCGATGCTCGACTGGGCCGGTCAGACGGCGGGCGCCCACCTCGTCGACGGCATGTGCAACTGGCTCGATGAGGGCGATCCGGCGCGCGACGACGAGTTCAGCCGGATGATGACCGAGGGGCTCCGCGGTCTCGCCGACGCCTGGACGGCGACCGCCGGTCTGCGTCGACCCGTGTGAGCCGAGCGAGTCCTCGAGCGAGCGAACGACGTGGCTGTGTGAGCCGAGCGAGTCCTCGAGCGAGCGAACGACGTGGCTGTGTGAGCCGAGCGAGTCCTCGAGCGAGCGAACGAGTGGATCACGGACGCCGGACTCAGCCGGCGGCCGCCTTGGCCAGGACGTCGACGATCCGGTCGACCTGGCCCTCGGTGATCACGAGCGGCGGGCAGAACGTCAGGGTGTCGGCGCCGATCGCCCGCGTGACGACACCGCCGTCCAGCATCCGGTCGCGGATCGCCATGGCGTCCTGGTCGGGGCGCAACCCGGCCGCCCAGACGGCTCCGTCACCCCGGGCGTGGTCGATGACCCCGTCGGCGGCCAAGGCCGTCAGCCCGGCGCCCAGTCGTGGCCCGATGGTGGCCGCCCGCTCGACGAGATCCTCCCGTTCGAGGATGTCGAGGTTGGCGAGGCCGGCGGCACAGGCCGCGGCGTGCCCCGAGTACGTGTAGCCGTGACGCAGCAGGTACGACGGGTCGGACTCGAGCGCGTCGCGCACCGTGGCGCCGACGAACACGCCGCCGAGCGGTTGGTACCCCGACGTGACGGCCTTCGCGAACGTGGTGATGTCGGGCGTGACGCCGAAGCGGTCGGCGGCGAACCAGTGCCCGAGCCGTCCGAAGCCGGTGATGACCTCGTCGAACACGAGCAGCGCGCCGTGGCGGTCGCAGAGCCGACGCAGCTCGGCGAGGTAGCCGTCGGTCGGCGGGAACACACCGCCGGCCCCTTGCACGGGCTCGGTGATCACGGCCGCGACCTCGTGGGAGCGCTCGGCCATCAGCACCGCCAGCGCCTCGGTGTCGTCGCTCGGCACCTGTACGACGTCGGGGACGAGCGGACCCCAGCCCTCCCGGTTCGGCGCGATCCCCTGCGCGCTCGTTCCGCCGAGGTTGGTGCCGTGGTAGCCCCGGACCCGACTGATCACGAGCGTTCGCTCGGGATGGCCGGCGAGCACGTGGGTCAGCCGGGCCAACTTCATCGCCGTGTCGATGGCCTCCGAGCCCGATCCGCACAGGAACACTCGTGCGTCGGGCATCGGGGTCAACGTGACGAGGCGTTCGGCGAGCGCGTCGGCGGGCAGGTTCGAGAACGGCTCGAAGCAGGAGTAGGCGGCGATGGTCTCCAACTGCGCGGCGACGGCGGCGGCGATCTCGGAACGGCCGTGCCCGGCGGCGCAATACCAGAGACTGGCCATGCCGTCGACGTACTCGTTGCCGTCGGTGTCCCAGATCAACGCGCCATCGCCGCGGGCGATCACGGTGAACGCGGCCCGGGTCGGCTTGGCGAACGGATGGAGGAAGGCGGGCAGGGCGCGATCGGGCATCGATGTCGACGGTACGTGATCCGGCGAGCGCCCGTCTGCCACGCTGCACGGGTGGTGGCGAGCGACTCGGTGCGGTTGCTGACGTGGAACGTCCAGGGCTCGGCGGGCGTGGACGTCGCCGCGGTAGCCGCGGTGGTGGGTGCGACCGGCGCCGACGTCGTCGCCCTGCAGGAGGTCCAGCGGCGCCAAGCCGCGGCGCTCTCGGCGGAGCTGTCGATGGGATCGACGCGCTGGGTGTTCAAGCACTGGCCGGTCGTCAGGCGGGCCGAGGGGTTGGCCGTGCTCAGCCGCCACGAGCTGCTGCGGACGTCGACGTTCGTGCTCCGCCGCCGACCGTTCTGGGACTGGCGCCGCCGGGTCGGGCTCACCGCGGTCGCCGACGTCGGCGGTCGCGAGGTCGCCGTCATGAACGTGCACCTGTCGTCGCGCGACGACGCCCGGCGCACCAGCGAGGCGACAGCCGTGCTGGACCGCGCCGTCGGTCGGTTCTTGGTGGTCGGCGACCTCAACGACCTGCCCGATCGCGGCGCCCACGCCGCGTTCCTGGCCGCAGGCTGGGTCGATTGCTGGCGGGCCGTCCACGGCGTCGGCGACGAGGACGCTGCCGCCGATCGCGCCGGCGTCGGCCGAGACCCCTTGTCCGCTCGCTCGAGGACTCGCTCGGCTCACACCGGCGCGACGAACTGGACCGGCGGTCCTCGGGCCGGCCGACCACCCACGCAACGCCTCGACTACATCCTGGCGCCCCCGGGGAGCGCGGTGGTCGCCTGCGAGGTGGTGGCCGACACCGATCGCCGCGACCACCTCGCCGGCCTCTCGGACCACCTGCCGGTGCTCGCGACGCTGGGCCTCGACGCGGGGCCGCCGTGAGCGGCGCCGCCCCCGAGAGCGTGCTGACGAAGGTGCGCAAGCTGCTCGCCAAGGCCGAGGCGACGGACAACGTCAACGAGGCCGAGGCGTTCGCGTCCAAGGCCGCGGCGATGATCGCCGCCCATCGGATCGACAGCGCCCGCCTCGACGCGCCTGGTCGGGGGGTCGACGAGATCGCCGTGCGTGACGTGCTGATCGGGCGCGGGGCATACGTCCGGGGCCGACTGGCGCTCCTCGGCATCGTCGCCGAGGCGAACGACTGCCAACTGGTGTGGCGGACAGGCCCGGACGGCACCACCGGCCTCGTCGTCGGCTTCGTCGCCGACCTCGACGCCGTCGTGGTGCTGTACGAGTCGTTGCACCTCCAGGCGGCGTCCCAGATGGCGGCCGAACGCCACCGCACACCGGCGGCGACGCAGCGATGGCGCCGGGCGTTCCTCTTCGGGTTCGCCGACCGGGTGCGCGAGCTGCTCGCCGTCGCCCGCCGGCGGGCCGAGGACGATGCCGTCGCGACCGGGTCGGTGCTGCCCGACCTGGTGGCGAAGGAGGCCCGCGTCGATGCCCACCTGCGGGCGGCACTGGGACGCGTGGCGGCCGCCCGGCCGCCGTCGCCGCTCGCCGCCGGCGGCTGGCGGGACGGCCACCGGGCCGCCGGCCGGGCCGACATCGGTCGGCGCCGGATCATCGGTCGCCCGGCGATCGACCGTGGCTCGTGATGTCCGGTTGCCGTGCCGACCGCGGCCGCGAGGCCGTCTACGCCGCCGAGGAGGCGGCCGTCGGGGGCACCGACCTCGACGATCGGCGCTCGCTCGCCGACCTCCGGCGCGTCGCGGCCGAGGTCGTCGACGGCGTGTGGTGGCGCTCCTGCCGGGGTCCGGCGGTGGCGGTCGGCGGGGCCAGGGCCGACGCGCTGAGCTCGCGTGCCGTCCAGGGGCGTGGGCGGGTCCCCGGACCGGTCGAGGTCCGGTTGGCCGAGCTGCAGCAGACGTCGGCGACCCTCGCCCACGAACTGGCGCACGCGCTCGTCGGTGTCGAGCGTGGCCACGACGAGCGCTTCCGTGCCGCGCACGTCGATGTGCTGGCCGTGCTCGCCGGCGCCGGCCCGGCAGGCGCGCTGGCGTCGTCCTACGCCCGACTCGGGGTGGCACCTGGTCGGCGTCGGTGGCCGTCCCCGGTCCGGGCCGAGGGACCGGGGTTCGTCATCGTGCCGTGACCTCCGGGGGTGTCGCCCTCCGTGCGCCGACTTGCTCGGGTCACCCCCCGTCCAGCGGTCCCCGTTCGGGGGACAGCGGCACCTCGGTGCACCGGCGGTGCCGACGGTAAGGTGCCTGCCATGGCCAACGAGGAACCGCGTCTGGAGCTCGACACCGACGTCGACGGTGCCCTCGTGCTGCGGGGCGAGATCGACAGCTACACCGCACCCGACCTGGCCAACCGGCTGAGCGGGGACCCCCCGGTCGACGTGCTCGACCTCGCCGGGGTCACGTTCATCGACTCGTCGGGCCTCAGGGTGCTGGTGGAGACCCACCAGGCTCGAGCCGACGCCGGTTCGCGGCTCGTGCTGCGGACCCCGAGCGCTTCCGTCCAACGCTTGCTCGAGATCAGTGGCCTCGCCGGCCACCTCGACGTCACGAGCTGACCGAGCGGATTCGTCCGCCCGCTCGCTCGCCCTCAGGAGCTGACGGGGGCGCCGTCCGCGGCCACCGGGTCCTGGTCGGTGGCGACGTGTTGGTCCACGGTGACCGCATACCCGGTGGTGGGATCGCGTTGGACCCGTTGCACGTCCAGCATCTGGGCCCGGCGGTCGGCGTCGGTGGCCGCGGCGGCGGTCAGGAGGCGTCGCGGGCTGAGGTCGTGGACGAGCACCTCGTTGAGCTCGGCCGAGAGCAGGAGCAGCCGGCTGACGAGGTGGAACCAGCTGAGCAGGGCGATCACGACGGCGAACGTGCCGTACGTGTCGCTGGCACCGGCGATGAAGCGGCGGACGACGAAGCTCCCGAGCTGCTGGAGGACGACGAGCCCGACGGCGCCGACGATGGCGCCGGGCAGCAGGTGCTGCAGGGGCCGGCGTTCGGCCGGGAGCACCGAGAACATCATCAGGATCAGCGCGCCGTCGATCACGAACGTCAGCGCCAGCCCGAACGCGCCGGCGGCCGGGCCGAGGTCGAACAGCGTCGCCAGGTTCGACATCACGACCGACGCCGCGAGCCCGATGCCGAGCAGGACGAGGAAGGCCAGCCCGCGGAGCACCTTCATCACGAACGAGGGTCGGCGGTGGACTGGCGTGTCGCCGATCTCGTCGAACGCCTGCTGCAGCGCGTGCACGGCGCTCAGACCGGCCCAGATCGCCGTCGCCAGACCCAGGACCAGCACCCATGCGCTCCCGCTGAGCGGCTGCTGGCTGTCGGTGAGCTGGGTGCCGATCACCGGGATCTGACCGAAGAACCCGTCGACGAGGTCGTCGCGGAGGTCCGGGCGGTCGTCGAGCACGATGCCCGAGGATCGTCACGAGCGCCAGCATCAGCGGGAAAACGCTGAAGAACGAGTAGTACGACACCGTGGCGGCCAGCCGGGTGCCGTTGTGCTCGCCGAAGCGCTTCGAGACTGCGACCGGCAGGGCGAGGAGGCGATGTCGACGCTGGAAGCCGTCAACGCGGTCGAACAGTCGCACGAAGAGGCTGTACCACGCCCGACGAGCGGCGGAACCCAGGATCGCACCGCCTTGCCGAGGCGCCAGCTCGTTTGGTCGTTCACAGGATCGGGCAGGCATCTCGCATGACGTCCGGCGGCAACTGCGCGACCGGCGCCGTGACCGATGTTGACGGCGCCCGCCTCGTGCTCGACGTCGCCAGCCTCCCCGAGGAGGTGGCAGCCACGCGTCATGCTGTCGTGGCGTTCCTGTCCCGGCGCGGGGTGTCATCCGTCGTCGTGGACGACATCGAGCTCGTCACCAGTGAGCTCGTCACCAACGCCATCATCCACCCGGCCGCGAACGACCTCGTCCATGTCGAGGTCGGCGCCTCCGACCTCGTCGAGGTCGTCGTGTCGAACGTGGGTCCGGCCGGGGCCATCCCTGCCGTCGATGAGTGGCAGCTGGCGCCGCCGTCGGCGACGTCGGGACGCGGGTTGGGCATCGTGAAGCGGCTGTGTGACGACGTGGCCGTCGAGCAGGTCGGCGAGCGGGCCGTCGTGACCTGCCGTCGGCGGTTGCCAGACGGAGGAGGTTCGCCATGACCCAAATCGCCGTGCACCCGAACGGAGATCGCCACATGACCGGGGTGATCACCGTCGGGATCATCAACGACTACGAAGTGGTCGTACGCGGGGTGGCTGCCATGCTGGCGCCCTTCTCGCCACGGGTGGAGGTGGTCGAGATCGATGCCGGCGGCGAGCCGTCGGTGCCGGCCGACATCGCGCTGTTCGACACGTTCGCCGGTCGGCGCCAGACGTTGGCCCGGGCCGCCGAGATGGTGCGCGACGGCACCGTCCGCCACGTCGTGCTCTACACGTGGGATGCCGCGCCCGAGCTCGTACGGGCGGCGGCCGACGTCGGCGTGTCGGGTGTGATCCTGAAGACCCGCTCCGCGGACGTCCTCGTCGACTCCCTGGAGCGGGTGGCCGCCGGGGAGCCGGTCGGGCTCGGCGACGGCGGCGGGCTCCCGATGGCGACCCGCATGGTCGAGCTCTCCGATCGCGAGTCGGAGGTCCTGGCGCTGATCGCCCGTGGCCTCACGAACGCCCAGATCGCCGACGAGCTCTACCTGTCGATCGAGACCGTGAAGACGTACGTCAAGCGGCTGTACGCCAAGCTCGACGTGCACAACCGGGCCCAGGCGGCGGTGGCCGCTTCGTCGCACCAGCTGACGCCGCGTTCGGCCAGTTGACGGTGCTCGGTCCCGCAGAGTCCCTCATCGAGTGACATGCGCGGGCGGTGTCTCAGGACACACTTGCGACATGACGCTCGCCGACGGGGCTCCACGCACGGTCCCGGGGGGTGGCGAGCTCGTCGTCCACGTCATCGTCCGACAGGACGTCGCCCGGTTGCTGCTCGAGGGCGAGCTCGACGTCGCCGCCGTGACGCGGTTGCGGGACGTGGTTGGTTCGGTGCTGGACGTCGCCGGGGTCGCCCGCCTCGATCTCGACGCCGCCGCGCTCTCCTTCGTCGACTCGATGGGGTTGCGGGCCCTGTTGCTGTGCCGCGAGGACGCGGCGATCGCCGGTGTCGCGTGGCGCTTGGTGGCGGTGTCGCCGGCCCTGGATCGCTTGCTCTCCCTGGCCGGGCTGTTCCACCTGGTCGGGTCCCCGGACGCCAACTGACGGGGGCACTTCGCGCTCGGTGCCGGCGTCGGGCACACTGAAGCCGTGACGTCTCCTCCTGCCGCCGACCGTCGGGTCCGCCTCGACGTACCGGCGTCCCCCGCCTTCGTCGCCACCACCCGCCTCGTCGCAGCGTCGGTCGGCGCGGCATGCGGACTGACCGTCGACGACCTCGAGGACCTCCGCCTCGGTGTCGACGAGCTCGTCTCCGCGCTCGTGATGGCAGCCGGATCCGACGCCCGGATCGACCTCGAGCTCGTCGCCGCGGACGGCGAGGTGCACATCTCGGGCGCGCTGCACGGCGGCACCGGCCCCGTGGCGATCGACGACCTCACCCGGCGCATCCTCGACGCCGTCGTCGACGGTCACGGGCTGGCGGAGTCCTCGTTCACGCTCAGCAAGCGCTCGACTCTGACGGGCGCCATCCCGCGTGAGCTCTGATCCAGCGGCGGCGGCCGGCCCCCCCGAAGGGCGGCGCGCCCGGGCGGCCGACGAGGACGAGCTGTTCAGCGAGTTCCGACGGACCCGCGACAAACGTGTGCGCAACGAGCTGGTCGAACGCCACATGGGCTTGGCCGCCCACGTGGCTCGACGATTCGGCCGCCGGGGGCCGAGCGACGACGACCTCCGCCAGGTCGCCTTCCTGGCCCTCGTCAAGGCCGTCGACCGGTTCGAACCCGATCGGAACGTGGCGTTCTCCACGTTCGCCGGGCGCACGATCGAGGGCGAGATCAAGCGCCACTTCCGTGACCACACGTGGACCGTGCGGGTGCCCCGCTCGGCCAAGGAGATCCACCTCCAACTGCGCCGGGCCACCGATGAGCTGACGCAGCAGCTCGGGCGATCGCCGACCGTGTCCCAGCTGGCCGAGCGACTGGGGCTGAGCACCGATGAGGTCGTGGAGGGAATCGCCGCCGGCTCGGCCTACTCGACGGCGAGCCTCGACGCACCGATGGGCAACGACGGCGAAGGCACCCGCCAGATCGGTTCCGACGACCGCGGGTACGGCGACGTCGCCGACCTGGCGCTCGTCGACGACCTGCTGACGCGTCTGCCCGAGCGGGAGCGGGAGATCGTCCGATTGCGCTTCTACGAGGAGCTCAGCCAGAGCGAGATCGCCGACCGCGTCGGGATCTCCCAGATGCACGTCTCCCGGTTGCTGCGCCGCAGCTTCGAACAGATGCGCGACAGCAGCGGCAACGACGACGATCTGGTCGACTGACGCCGGTCGGACCGGCGGCGGTCAGGCGCTGACGGTGGCCGGCTGATCCGGGCCCGGCGCGCTCGGAGCGCTCGTCGCACCGACATCGTCGGACGGCCCACGACGCTTCCACCAGACGACGCCGGCGACGGCCACGATGGCGAGGAGGACGAACAGCAACGGCTTCTTGGAGCGCTTCGGCGCCGGACTGATCCGGTCGCTGGCCAGCGCGGCGAGCCCGGCGACGCGCTCCGGCAACTCCTCCAGGTGCTCGACGGCCGCCGCCGCGACGTCGATCGCCAGGTCGGCGGCGGTCGTCGCCAACCCGGCGACGGCGCTCGTGCCGGTGGCCAACGCGCCGCCGACGGTGTCGGTGACGCCGGCGAGAGGTGAACTGCTCACGATGTGCTCCTCTGTCAGTGGCTCGTCGGGTCGACGGCTCGTACCCGATCGGGTCAGATCGACGCGACGGCGGCCGGGGCCGGCTCGGTGACGATCGTCGGTGCGGTCGGGGACGTAGTGGCCCGTCCGGTGACGCCCTGTTGGTCGAGCTTACGCTTGAGGGACGCACGACGCCGCGAGCCGGCGTCGGGGTCGAACAGCCACGCCAGCGCGGCGCCGAGAGCCATCGCGATCAGAAGCTTCTTCATGGCGTCTCGGCTACCCCGTCGTCCGACGGTTGAACCTCACCCGTGCGTCCACGCGCCGCTGGCCAGCAGGTCGGCGTGGTGCACGGCGGCGACGTCGGGGTGGGCCCGTAACCGCACCTTCAGCGAGTTGTCGCCGTAGTTGGCGAGGATCGGGTTCTCGGGGTCGTCGCTGTCGCCTCCCGGCGCCGCGGCCGCGAGGTGCGGCGCCAGGTCGATCGGCACGAGCGTGGCCTCGAGCTTGGGGTTGAAGAAGTAGGCCAGCGAGATCCGGTCGACGCCCGGCGGCGGGCTGACCACCCGGTGCACGGTCGCCTTGTAGTAGCCGCGCGTCACGAGCTGGAACATCTCGCCGATGTTCACCACGAGCGCTCGCGGTCGTGGTGCGACGTCGATGAGCCAACCGTCGCGCTCCACCTGCAGGCCGCCGACGCCGTCCTGGTGGACGAACGACAAGAAGCCGGTGTCCCGGTGGGCCCCGACGCCCTGCTCGTCGTCCGCCGGCTCGTCGGCCGCCGCGTCGGGCCGGCGGTAGCGGATGATCTTGAGCAGGACCTCGGGCGGCGTGACCGCGGCGTCGAACGTCTCGGCCGGCAGATCGACGGCGCGGGCGAGCGCGCGGAGCAGCACGTGTCCGAGCCGCTCGAGCTCGGTCATCCACGCTGTCGCCACATCCCGCAGCTCGGGGAGCGCGGTCGGCCAGAGGTTCGGTCCCCGCAGGCGCAACCACGCCGGGTCGTCCGGGCCGAGCTCCCGCGCCGGCTGCTCGCGGCCGATGTCGAGCTGGTCACGGAGGTCGACCCGCCCGTTGGTGCGCTCGTGGCCGAAGCGGGTGTAGCCGCGGAACTGTGGCGATCGGACGTTCTCGATCTCCAGCCGAGCGTGCTCGGGCAGGGCGAAGAACCGCCTGGAGATGTCGTGGGCTCGTTCGCCGAGCGGGTCGGGGATCCCGTGCCCGACGACGTAGAAGAAGCCGATCTCGTGCACGGCGGCGCCGAGCTCGGTCACGAAGCGGGCGGCGGCGGGCGACGCCTCGTCGGCGATGAACGGGGCGACGTCCAGGACGGGCAGGGCGGCAGCGGATACGGTCGGCGCGATGGTTCGGCCCGGCTCGCGCTCACCCGTCGCGCTCATGGCGGTGATCGTAGCGTCCACCGCCAGTTGAAACATGACCAATCCAGTCAGATTTAGGTAGCGTCACCGCCATGCTCCACCGCACCGCAACCCGGACCGGTCGCTCCGCCCGCCGTCTCGCCGGCGTGCTCGCCGCCGGCGTGCTCGTCGTCGCTGCGTGCGGTGGTGACGACGACGACGCCGCGGCGCCGGCCTCGACGGTGGCGGCGGGCGAGACCACGACTGCCGGGAGTGCGGCAGAGACGACCGCGGAGACCGACGAGACGACGGCCAGCAGCTCGCCGGGCTCGACGCCGGAGCGGGAGTGCGTCGTGGACGGGGACGGTTCCACGACGACGGAGGACACGGCCACCGACTCCTCGACGGCCGGCACGTCGACGGACTCCTCGACGGGCGACACGTCCACCGACGACACGTCCACCGACCCGACGACTCGCGGGTCCACGGGGTCGAGCACCGACGGATCGACGACGGCGACGTCCACCGGCGGGTCGGTCCGCACGTCCTCGCCGACGTCCGGCTTCCGGCGGGCGGCACCGCGGCAGGCCGACGCGCCGGAGGTCACCGTCGGCGCGATCCTCGAGCCGACGAGCCTCGACCTCGTGACCGTGGCCGGGGCGGCCATCGACCAGGCCCTGCTCGACAACGTCTACGAGACGCTGCTCAAGCTCGACGAGGACGGCGAGATCGGTCCGGGGCTGGCCGAGCTCCCGGAAGTGTCCGACGACGCCACCGTGTACACGTTCACGTTGCAGCCCGACGTGTTCTTCCACTCCGGCGAGCCGTTGACGTCGGCCGATGTGAGATGGAGCCTCGACCAGCAGCGGGCCGAGGCCGCCAACGAGTCGGCCCGACTGGCCAGCATCGAGACCGTCGCGGCGCCCGACCCGCTCACGGTCGTCGTGACGCTGTGCCAGCCCGACAACGACTTCACCTACCTGATGACCCGGCGGGGCGGAGCCGTGCTCCAGGAGGACGCCACCGGCCTCGAGAACAGCGCCAACGGCACCGGGCCGTTCACGTTCGTCGACTGGAACGTCGGGTCCTCCATCACCTTGGCCCGCAACGACGACTACTGGGGCGCCGCACCGGCGATCAGCGGCATCACGTTCCAGTACTTCACGGACCAGAACGCGATGGTCAACGCCCTCACCACGGACCGGCTCGACATCGTCACCGGCATCAACTCCGACCTGGTCGGGCAATTCCAGGACAACCCCGACTACACGGTCAACGAGGGCACGACCAACGGCGAGTTCACGCTGGGCTTCAACAACGCCCGCGAGCCGTTCACCGACCAGTCGGTGCGGATGGCGATCCGGCAGGCGATCGACAAGGAGGGCTACAAGGAGCTGAACAACGGGTTCGGCACGATCATCGGCGGGCCGGTGCCGCCCACCGACCCGTGGTACGAGGACCTCACCGACATCGCGCCGTACGACCCCGAAGCGGCCACGGCGGCGCTCGCCGCGGCCGGCTACGCCGACGGGCTCGACCTGACGCTGACCTGGCCGAACCTGTACCCGGTCAGCAACGCCGAGTACGTGGCCTCGCAGCTCGCCGAGGTGGGGATCGACGTGACGATCGAGACGGTCGAGTTCTCCGTCTGGCTCGAACAGGTCTACACGAACCACGACTACGACATGACGGCCGTCCTCCACGTCGAACCCCGCGACATCGCCAACTACGCCAACCCGGCCTACTACTGGCAGTACGACAGCGCCGAGGTGCAGGAGCTGATCAGCGCGGCCAAGGTCAACCCGGACCCGGACGCCGCGGTCGAGCAGCTGAAGGAAGCGGCCCGCAAGATCTCCGAGGACTCGCCGGTCGACTGGCTGATCCTGGCCGCCGACCTGACCGTGTCGACGCCCGACGTGACCGGGTACCCGACGAACGACACGGGCGCCCGCTTCGATGCGTCCGGCATCACCGTCGGGTGACCGGACGATGCGACACGGCGGGGTGAGCCCGGGGCGACGATGATCGTCCCATGACCCTGTACGTGCTGCGGCGGCTCGGGTTCCTGCTCGTGGCCATCGTCGTCACGAGCATCCTGGTGTTCCTGCTCCTGCGGCTGCTCCCCGGCGATCTGGCCAAGGTGATCGGCGGGACCCAGGCGTCACCGGACCGCATCGAGGCGATCCGCGAGGAGCTCGGCCTCGACCGCTCGCTGGTGGAGCAGTACCTCGACTGGGTCAGCGGCATCCTGCACGGCGACTTCGGCGTCTCGGCGCTCAACGGCGAGACCGTCACCAGCGAGCTGGGCGAGAAGCTCAGCGTGAGCGCACCGCTGGTGCTGGCGTCGACCGTGCTCTCCGTGATCGTCGCCGTCCCGCTGGGGATCGTCGCCGGTGCCCGTCACCGCCGTGCCGACGGCGTCAGCCTGTCGGTGGTGAGCCAGCTCGGGATCGCCGTGCCGTCGTTCTGGGCCGGGTTGATCCTCATCGTCGTCTTCGCCGTGAACTGGGATGTCCTGCCGTCCGGTGGCTTCCCACGGACGGGGTGGGACGACCCGCAGGCGAGCGTCGAGTCGCTGGTCCTGCCCGTCGTCACGCTGGCCCTGTCGCAAGGCGCCGTGCTCATGCGGTTCGTGCGCTCGGCGACGCTCGACGTCCTGCACCAGGACTACATCCGCACGGCCCGGGCCAAGGGCCTGACCCGCACCCAGGCCCTCTACCGCCACGGGCTGCGCAACGCATCGTTGCCCATCATCTCGATCCTGGGCGTGCAGGTCGCCAGCCTGATCGCCGGTGTGGTCGTCATCGAGCGGGTGTTCAACCTGCCCGGCGTCGGTCAGATGCTCGTGCGCGACATCGGGTCGCGGGACCTCGAGAAGGTGCAGGGCACGGTCCTGCTGATCGCCATCATCGTGCTCGTCATCGGCTTCATCGTCGACGTCGCCCACCGCGTCGTCGACCCCCGTCTGCGGGTCGCCACATGAGCGGGCGAGTCCTCGCGAGCCGTCGTCACGGAGCGCGCCGGTGAGGCACGTGTGGCGATCGTGGCCCGGGCGGCTCGGGATCGTGCTCGTGTCGATCCTCGTGCTCGCCGCGCTGGTCTCGCTCGTGTGGACGCCGCACGACCCGACGAAGGTCGTCCCCGGTGACAAGTGGCTGCCGATCTCGTGGTCGCACCCGTTCGGCACCGACGGCGGGGGTAAGGACCTGCTGAGCCAGGTGCTGGTCGGGGCCCGCACGACACTCTTCGTCGCCCTCGCCTCGGTCGTCATCGCGGCGGTCGTCGGCCTCGTGCTCGGCATCCTGAGCGCAGTCACGCCGCGGGTGCTGGGGAGTCCCTGGCCCACTTGATCGACATCCTGATCGCGCTGCCGACGTTGATCCTCGCCCTCGTCTTCCTCGCCGCGCTCGGCGGCTCGGTCTGGACGGTGGCGCTGGCGATCGGGCTCGGCTCGGGCGCGGTGCTGGCGCGGGTGGTGCGGGCCGAGGTCTCGCGGGTGCTGACGAGCGATTACATCCTCACCGCCGCGGCGTCGGGCTCGTCGACGTTCCGGACGATCTGGCGCCATGTCATCCCGAACATCGCGCCCACCGTCATCGTGCAGCTGTCGCTGTTCGCCGCGCTCGCCGTCCTTGCGGAGGCCGCCCTCAGCTACCTCGGGCTGACCCAGGTGTCGACGCCGTCGTGGGGCCGGATGCTCGAGAACCTGCAGGAGACGATGACCGTGCACCCCGGTGCGCTCGTGTTCCCGGGTCTCGCCGTCGTGGGCGCGACGCTCGGCTTCAACCTGCTCGGCGACGGGTTGCGGGAGGCCGTCGATCCGCGCCTGCGGGGCCGTTCGGCGACGGTGTCGCCCACGTTCTCGAGCGTCGTGGACCAGGTCGCCGATCCGGCCGTGGTCCCGGTCATACCAGGCGCGGGCGCCGTCGAGGTGGAGCACCGGTGAACGGGCACGGCCCGATCCTCGAGGTGGAGGACCTGACCGTCGAGCTCGGCGGTCGCCCCGTCGTCGACGGTGTGTCGTTCGCTGTCGCCCGCGGCGGGCGGCTGGGCATCATCGGCGAGTCGGGGTCGGGCAAGACCATCAGCGCGCTGTCGATCGTCGGGCTGGCACCGGACAGCGCCACCGTCACCGGCAGCATCCGCTTCGACGGCGAGGAGCTGCTCGATCGCGACGACCGGCGGATGTCGGCGGTGCGGGGCGACCGCATCGCGATGGTGTTCCAGGATCCGCGGACCGCCCTCAACCCCGTGATGAGGATCGGACGCCAGATCTCCGAGCCTCTGCGGCTGCACCGGGGCCTCGACCGGAAGGCCGCCGCGAGCGCAGCCGTCGAGCTGTGCCAGCGGGTGGGGCTGCCCGACCCGGAGCGGATCGTGCGGGCCTACCCGCACCAGTTGTCGGGCGGCCAACGCCAGCGGGTCGGGATCGCGATGGCGATGTCCTGTCGGCCCGCCCTGCTGATCGCCGACGAGCCGACGACGGCGCTCGACGTCACGGTCCAGGCCGAGGTGATGGCCCTCCTGGACCAGCTCGTCGTGGAGGAGGGCACCGCCCTGATCCTCATCAGCCACGACATCGCGCTGGTGTCGGGCGTGGTCAGCGACATCGTGGTGATGCGCGGTGGGCGGATCGTCGAGCGTGGCGCGGCACGGGGGGTCGCCGAGCGACCCCCGGCACGAATACACCCAACAGCTGCTCGACGCCGCCCGCAAGACGTCGTGGCGCAGCTCGTCGACGAACGGCGACCAGCCATGAGCGCCGACGCAGTCGACGGCGTCCGTCCTGAACCGCTGCTGGTGGCGACCGGCATCGAACGGCGCTTCGCGCTGCCCCGCACGTCGCTGTTCGGATCACGAGCCGTGCGCACGGCGCTCGGTGGCGTCGACCTGTCGCTCGACGAGGGGGCCAGCCTCGGGATCGTCGGTGAGTCGGGCTCGGGGAAGTCGACGCTGATGCGGATCCTGCTCGGCCTGGACAGGGCGAGCGCCGGAGAGGTCCGCTACCGCGGCCGCGTCATCGCTCCCGGCAAGCCGCGGGCGCTGCGGTGGTTCCGGCGCGAGGCCCAGATCGTCATGCAGGATCCCCTGTCGTCGCTCGATCCGCGGATGACGATCGCGTCGATCATCCGTGAGCCGCTGGTGTGCCTCGACGTGCCCGAGGACCACGACGCCCGCATCGTCCAGGTCCTGGAGGCCGTCGGCCTCGATCCGGACTGGCGGGTGCGGTACCCGTTCGAGTTCTCGGGCGGCCAACAGCAACGCATCGCCATCGCCCGCGCCATCGCGCCCCGCCCGGACCTGCTCGTCGGCGACGAGCCCGTGAGCGCGCTCGACGTGTCGGTGCGGGTGCAGATCCTCGACCTGCTGCAGCGGCTCGCCGACGAGGAGCACTTCAGCCTCGTCCTCGTGTCGCACGACCTGGGCGTCGTCAACTACCTGTGCGACGACGTGATCGTGCTCCGCGACGGGCTGGTGGTCGAACGGGGGCGGACGGCCGACGTGTTCGCGGCGCCGCAGCACCCGTACACGCAAGCGCTGTTGCGGGCCGTGCCGCAGCTGCCGGTGTGACCTGATGGACGTCCTCCTCGACGTCGACGGCGTGCTCTATCCGTTCCCCGAGGTCTTCACGCCGTACGTCGCCGCAGAGCTGGGGCGCGACCTCGTGCTGGACACGACGCGGTGGGCGTTCTACGAGGAGTGGGGCGTCGACTACGAGGGCTTCGTCGATCTCGTGACCCGAGGCGTGGCGGCGCGCCGGCTGTGGTGGGTGGGGCTGCCGTACGAGGACGTCCCCGGGGCGCTCGACCGGCTGCGGGCGGCCGGGCACCGGCTGCACCTCGTCACGGCGCGCGACATCACCGACGCCGAGGTGGCGATGGCGGCGACGAACCACTGGATCGCCGAGCACGGCCTGCACGTCGAGTCGGTGAACCTGGCCCAGGACAAGCCGACGGTGCTGGCCCGGCTCGGGCTGCGGCCCGAAGCGTGCGTCGCCGTCGA
The DNA here is from genome assembly GCA_963822315.1 of uncultured Acidimicrobiia bacterium. Lineage (GTDB taxonomy): Bacteria > Actinomycetota > Acidimicrobiia > Acidimicrobiales > Ilumatobacteraceae > JALZMG01. Next base: position 29,849 of record CAWGHB010000006.1, on the reverse strand, counting down.
CGACGGGCCCCAGCACGTCGAGGCGTGGCACCGCGCCGGTGTGTTCGCCGTGGTGCTCGACCGCTGGGGCACGTATCACGGCGACCTGCGGGCTGTCCCGGACCTCGCCGCCTTCGCCGATCTCCTCGAGGCGGCCGGGCGTTCCGGTTCTCTGTGAGATCCGGAGCCAGAAGTGGCCCCGGAACGGAGTCAGAAGCGCAGGGCCGAGGGGAGCTGGTCGGCGTAGCTCGACATCGGGCCGGCGGAGGCGGCGGCCAGGGTGGCGTGGACGACGGCCCGGGCGACGACGTCGGCGGCGGCGGCGATGATCGGCGCCAGCTGGGTGTACCGGGCGACGGCGGGGCGGATGAAGCCGTCGCTCGGGGCATCGGGGACGTCGCGCGTGCCGGTGGCCAGCGTGAACACGACGTCGCCGTCGGTGTAGGTGTGGATCGGGCTGATCGAGCGGGCCATGCCGTCGTGGCCGGCGCCGGCGAGGCGCGTGCACTCGGCCTTCGTGAGCGCGACGTCGGTGGCGACCACGGCCAGGGTGGTGTTCGAGGCGGTCGGTGGCCGGGGTGGCCAGGGCAGCGCCCGGAACCCCGCCAGGTCGGCCTTCGACGGCCGTCGCAGCACCGCGAACTCGTCCTCGATGCCGTGGCGGGCGCCCCACAGCTCGCCGGTGGTCGGGTCGACCGGGCTCCCCCCGGAGTTGAGCACGACCAGGGCGGCGACGGTCACGCCGCTGGCGAGGACGGTGCTCGCCGAGCCGACGCCACCCTTCAGCGCGGCGGCATGGGCACCGGTGCCGGCGCCGACCGTGCCCTGGCGCGACCGGGCGGGCGCGTGCCGCGGCAGCGGCCCGCCGACCGAACTCGGCGTCCGGTCGCTTGGTGAAGTCGCCCCCGGCCTCCGAGGTCGAACACCACCGCCGTCGGCACGATCGGCACGACGTGGCGCGGCTCGGCACCGATCTGGAATCCGCGGCCCTGCGACTCGAGCCAGGCCATCACGCCGCCGGCGGCGTCGAGCCCGTATGCGCTGCCGCCGGTGAGGCAGACGGCGTCGACGTGGGCTCACCATGTTCCTCGGGTCGCAGCAGATCCGTCTCCCGGGTGCCGGGTCCACCGCCCCTGACGTCGACACCACCGACCGTGCCGGGCGGTGCGACGCACGACGGTCGTGCCGGTCAGCCAGCCCCGGCCGCGTCGCTGCGTGGTGGCCGACGGCGATCCCGTCGACGTCGGTGATGTCGTTGCGGGCGCCGGTGCGGGCCGGGACCGTCCGCGTCACGTCGTCACGTCGTCACGCGTCCGCGGCCCGCAGGAACCGGTCGGCGGCCTCGACGTAGACGTCGGCATGGGCCAGCAGGTCGGCGACCTCGACGAACTCGTCGGCCTGGTGGGCGATCCACTTGCCGCCCGGGCCCGTACACCACCGACGGCATGCCGGTGCGCGACGTGATGACGGTGCCGTCCGTCGCCCCCGGGCACGCCGCCGAGGCGGGGCGCCGTGCCGGTCACGTCGGCGTGGGCGGCCCACACGGCGCGCACGAGCGCGTCGTCCTCGGCCGTGGCCACGGCCGGGCGGTCGTCGATCACGGTGACGTCGGCGACGATGCCGACGCTCGCCGGCGCTCGACGTGACGACGTCGGTGAGCTCGGCGAGCAGCTCGGGTGGTCGACGGAGGGGATCGTGCGGACGTCGAGCCACACGGATGCGCCGGCCGGCATCGACGTTCATCTGCACCGGCTCGCCGGCGCGCAGCACCGTCGGCGTGATCCACACCTGTCCGAGGTGCGGGTGCTCGCCGAAGCGGGCCTGCACGGCGCAGCTCGAGGTCGGCCAGCGCGCCGATCGCCCGGCCGACGGCCCGGTTCGGGTTGCGGCCCTGGAACGGCATGGCGCCGTGGGCCATCTTGCCGGTGAAGTCGAGCCGCAGCCGCAGCGCGCCCTTGGCGACGTGGCAGATCTCGCCGCCCTCCGGCTCGCAGCAGATGACGCCGTCGACGCCGGCGGTGCGGCCCCGGGCCACGAGGTCCTTGGCGCCGAGCATCATGCCCTCCTCGTCGACGAGCGCGGCGAGCACGATGTGGCCCGGGAACGGCCCCCGCTGCTGCAGGGCGTGGGTGGCGAACAGCATCGCCGCCAACCCGCCCTTCATGTCGGCCGCGCCCCGGCCGTACATCTTGCCGTCGACGATCTCGGCCGCCGAACGGGTCGACCGTCCACCCGTCGCCCTCGGTCACGACGTCGGTGTGGCCCTCGAACATCAGCGTCGGGCCGGGCCCGCCGCCGCCCTCGACGACGGCGACCACGTTGGGCCGTCCCGGCTCGACGACGTCGAGCTGCGGATCCCAGCCGAACGCCCGCATCTGCGCGGCGACGAGCTCGGCCGCCGGCGCCTCCGACAGGCCGCGCGCCGGGTCGTGGACGCTGGGGATGCGCACCAGCTCCTGGGTGAACGCGATCAGCCCGGCGTCGTCGACGCCGCTCACGGGTGCTCCATCGCCGGCGGCTCAGGTCGGCGGCGTGAAGCGGCCGTCGGCCGCGGTCCACCCGCCGTCCACGAAGACCGTCGTGCCGGTGACGTAGCTGCTGGCATCTGATGCAAGGTAGACGACCGCGCCGATCATCTCCGTGGGTTGCGCCCAGCGGCGCAGGATCGTCTTGTCGGCGTACGCGCCGTACCAGTCGGGCCGGGCCTTGATCGGCGCCGTCAGCGGCGTCTCGACGACCCCGGGGGCGATCGTGTTCGCCCGCACGCCCTGCGGTCCGAGCTCGGCGGCGAGCGTCTTGAACAGCATCACCGTCGCCGCCTTCGTGGCCGCGTAGGCGCCCTGCCCCGGCTCGGTCGTCTGCGACCGGATCGACGAGAAGCCGATCATCGAGCCCCGTCCGGCGTCGGCCATCAGCCGGCCGAACGTGCGGCACAGCCGGAACGTGCCCTTGATGTTGAGGTCGACGACCCGGTCGAGCTCGTCGTCGGCGTAGTCGACGATCGCCTTGCGCACGTTGACGGCCGGGCGTGGTCACGAGGATGTCCGGGGCGCCGACGTCGGCCGCGGCCCGCTCGATCGGAAGCCGCTGTCGAGGAGGTCGATCGGCACGGCCGCGGCTGTCGCCACCGAGCTGGCTCGGCGGTCGCGCGTGGCGCGCGTCGACGTTGGCGTCGGCGCACACGACGGTGGCGCCGAACGCCGCCAGGCCCGCGGCGACGGCGGCGCCGATGCCGCTGCCGGCGCCGACGACGAGCGCCCGCCGCCCGTCCAGCCGGAACATGTCCTGCAGTGCATCCATCGCCGGAGTCTCGCCGACCCGCTCCGTAGGATCGCGCATCGATGAGCGCCCCGATCGATCCCGTGCCCGAGTTCGACCTGCTGGGCGCCGAGGCCGCCGAGTTCGGCATCGAGCTCGCCGGACGCGCCCGACGGTGCGGCGCACGTCGCCGTCGACGACGGTGCCACCAGTGCGCTGGTGTGGGGTGACGGGCCGGCCGGAGGTGGCGCTCCTCCACGGCGGTGGGCTCAACGCCCACACCTGGGACGCCACGATCATGGCGCTGGACCGCCCGGCGGTGGCCGTCGACCTGCCGGGGCACGGCGATTCGGCCTGGCGCGACGACGTCGACTACCGGGCCGAGACGACGCCGCCGGCCATCGCGCTCGGCGCTGGCCCAGCTGGCGCCGACGCCGTCGGCCGTCGTCGGCCAGTCGCTCGGCGGGTTGGCGGCGATCGCCATCGCCGCGGAGCATCCCGAGCTCGTCGCGGCGCTCGTGATCGTCGACACGAGCCCTGGCCTCGTCCTCGGCGACGGCAACCCGGTCCGCACTTCCTGGCCGGCCCGGAGAGCTACGCGTCGCGCGACGAGATCGTCGAGCGGGCGGCGTCGTTCGGGTTCGGCGCCTCGCGCGCCGTCGCTGGAGCGCGGCGTGCTCCTCGAACACCCGGGTCCGCGACGACGGGCGGGTCGTGTTCAAGCACCACATGGCCAACCTGGCCGGTGCGACACCGAAGATGGGCCTCGACTTCACGGCGCTGTGGCCGGCGCTCGAGGGCTACGACAACCCGGTGCTCCTCGTCCGCGGCGCTCGCGGCTTCTTGTCCGACGACGTCGTTGAGGAGCTGATGGCCCGGGTGCCCGCAGCGACGCTGGCGACGATCGACGCCGGGCACAACGTCCAGGAGGACGCGCCGGTCGAGCTGGCCGCCGCCGTCAACCGCTTCGTCGTCTGACCGCCGCCCGCGGAGGTTCAGAGCTGGAGGGACTTGACCTCGAGGAACTCCTCGAAGCCGTGGTGGCCGTACTCGCGACCGATCCCGGACTGCTTGTAGCCCCCGAACGGCGCGTTGGGGTTGAACGCCCCTCCGTTGACCTCGACCTGGCCGGTGCGCAGGCGGCGGGCGACGGCGACGCCGTGGTCCTTGTCGCCCGACCACACGCCCCCGGCGAGGCCGTACACGACGCCGTTGGCGATCTCGACGGCGTCCTCCTCGTCGGTGTACGGGAGGATCGAGAGCACGGGCCCGAAGATCTCCTCCTGGGCGATCGTCATGTCCGGGCGGACGTTCGAGAACACGGTCGGGCGCACGTAGTACCCGGTGTCGAGCCCCTCGGGCGCGCCGAGCCCGCCGGCGACGACCGTCGCCCCCTCGTCGATGCCCTGCCGGATGTAGCCCTGCACGCGATCGCGCTGCGCCGCCGACGCCAGCGGGCCGAGGTGCACGCCATCAGCGAAGGGGTCACCGACCTTCATCTTGGCGACGGCTGCGCCCGCCAGCTGCTCGGCCTCGGACAGGCGATCGGCCGGCACGAGCATGCGGGTCAGCGCCGAGCACGTCTGGCCGGAGTTGAGGAACGCCTTCTGCACGCCGTCGGCGACGGCCTTCGCGAAGCCGTCGGCATCGAGGTCGTCGAGCAGCACGTTGGCCGACTTGCCGCCGAGCTCGAGGGCGACCTTCTTGATCGTCTCGGCTCCGAGCTGGGCCACCCGCCGCCCGGCGCGCGTCGACCCGGTGAACGACACCATGTCCACGTCGGGGTGAGCGGCGATGGCCTCGCCGACGACGGCGCCGACGCCCGACACGAGGTTGAAGACGCCGGCTGGCAGTCCGACCTCGTCGATGATCTCGGCCAGGATGAAGGCGTCGACGGGGGCGACCTCACTCGGCTTGAGCACCACCGTGCAGCCGGCGGCCATGGCGTACGCGACCTTGGCGGCGATCTGGTGCAGCGGGTAGTTCCACGGCGTGATGCAGCCGACGACGCCGATCGGCTCGCGCACGACGAGGGAGTTGCCGACCTCCTCCTCGAACTGGAACGTCTCGGCCACGGCCGCGGCCTGCTTGAAGCTGTTCACCGGCAGGCCGACCTGGATCAGCGCCGACAGCCACTTGGCCATCCCGGTCTCCTTGGAGATGGCCGTCGCCACCTCGTCGGAGCGGGCGCCGAGCGCGTCGCCGATCCGGCTCAGGTACTTGGCCCGCTCCTCGACCGGGGTGGCGGCCCACGGCCCGAACGCCGCCACGGCCGCCGCGACGGCGCGATCGACGTCGCCGGTGGTGCCGGCCGGGATCGTGGCCATGACGTCCTCGGTCACCGAGTCGACGACGTCGATCGCGTCGGTGCCGTCCGATGCCGTCCAGGACCCGCCGATGTAGAGCTTGTCGAACTGCGTCATGACACCGTCCTACCAGGTCGCGGCGGGCTGCACGGCACCGCAGGTCACGGCGCGGCGACGTGCCAGCCGCGGCGGCGCAACTCGTCGGCCAGCACGTCGGCCGGGAGTCCTCGAGCCAGTGCGGCGCGCTCCTCGACCGCCCGCCGACCCAGCTCGGTGGCGGCCGGAGCACCCGGGCCGGCACCGTCGTCGGTGTCGGCGTCGTCGGCGCCCAGCAGCTGGTCGATCAGGGCCGACGCCTCCGAGCGGCTGAAGCGCCCGGCGGCCTGGCGTTGGGTGAGCCCGAGCGGGTGGCGGGCGTCGCGGAATCCCTGGTGTCCGGCGCGCTGCAGCAGGTTCAGCAGATAGGCGACCTGCTTGTCGGAGGCCGGGGGTGCACTGGCGGCGAAGCTCATGGCGACGATCCTGGCCGAGGGGTGCGCGCCCAGGGCGGATGCCGGTCAGGTCCTCTCCACGGCGCGTCGGCGGCCCGAGCGCCATACGATCCCCTCCGCCATGGAACGGGTTGGCAAGGGGGGTCGGGCACCGCGTGTGCTGTGCGTGTTCCTCGACGCGCCGGTGGACGCCTCGGCGGCGTCGGTGCGGTGGCGACGGCTCGCGCAGTTCGTGTGCTCGCTGGGCCCGGCGACCGCGATCGTGGCGACCGGGCTGGCCCCGGACGCCGAGCTGCTGCTGTCGGCCCAGCTCGGTGCGTCCGTGGTGGCGCTCGACATCCCTCGGCTGGGGCGGTGGAGCGGGCTGGCCAAGGCGCTCGCCACGCCGTGGCGCTCGTGGCCACCGACGAGGCTCGACGTCGCCGCCGCTCGCGACGCCATCGCCGTGCAGGTCGCCGACGACCCGCCCGATGTCGTGTGGTGCGCGGGCGCCGAGGCCTGGCTGGCTCTGCCCAAACGGCTCCGCGGGCGCGCCGTCGTCGACTTCATGGACCTCCCGAGCCGGAACCGACGTGAGCTCGCCAGCGTGGCGATGCACCGCCTCGGGCGGCGGATGACGAACGACGGCGGTGTCGATGCCAGCGTGTTCGGGCTCGCCCGTGACGTCCAGGGCGGGCTGCGCAACCGCTGGATCGAGCGCCACGTCGAGCGCCGGGCGGCCGCGGTCGTGGTCGCCAGCCCGACCGAGGTGCACGGCCATCCGGGTTTCCACTGCGTGCCCACCGGCGTCGAGGATCCCGGCACGGTCACACCGATCGACGACGCGAACGCGGCGCCGCACTTCGTGTTCCCGGGCTCCTTCCTCTACCCACCCCACCAGGACGCCGCCGAGTGGTTCGCGCTCTACGTGCTGCCGCCGCTACGGCAGCTGCTGCCCACCTCGCGCATCGTGTTCTCCGGCGAGTGCCCGGACTGGATGCGCTCGTTCGGTCAGCTCCACGGCATCGAGGTCACCGGCCCGGTGGACATCGGAACGGTCCTTGACGGCCGGTCGGTCGTGATCGCGCCGATCCGGTCCGGCTCCGGCGTCGTCGTCGAGGTCATCGATGCGTGGGCCCGTGGCGTGCCCGTCGTCGCGACGCGACGGGCCGTGGAGGGCCTGGACGCCCACGACGGCGACGATGTCCTCGTGGGCGACGATCCGGCCGAGTTCGCCGCCCGCTGCTCCATGGCGGTCCGCTACCCGGACCTGCGGGCCCGGCTGGCCACGCACGGCCGGGCCCGGTACGAGGCGGAGTTCACGTGGGACGGCATCGGCGCCGACCTGCTGGCGTGGCTGACGTCGCTGCCGAGCCGCGCCCGACGCTGAGGCCGAGCCTCCTCGTTCGCTCGCTCGAGGACCCGCTCGGCGCGGCCGTAGCATGGGGCGCATGGATGACGGTGCGATCTTCGATCGGTTGCGGACGCTCTCCGACGAGGAGCACGAGCTGCGCCAGGCCGGGCCGGGAGCCGATGCCGAGCGCTTGCAGGACATCGAGGTGATGCTCGACCAGTGCTGGGACCTGCTGCGACAGCGACGGGCGCGCCGTGAGTTCGGACAGGACCCCGACAGCGCCCATGTCCGGGACGCAACGGTCGTCGAGCACTACCAGCAGTAACCGGCCCGCCGTCCAGGTTGCCAGATTATACCCCCTAGGGGTATAATCTGGCAGTGATGCAGAGGTCGCCCGCGGTCAAGCTCGCCGTGTTCGGCGCCGTGCTGGCCGTAGCGTTCGGCGGTGGAGCGCTCGCCGGCGCGACGTTCGGGTCGGATCCCGACACGCCGCCCGTCCACGAGGCTCCCGACGACACCGGCCATGCCGACCACACCAGCCAGGTGACCGGACCATGACCGACGCCGTCACCGACATCGATCTCGTCATCGGCGGCATGACGTGCGCCTCGTGCGCGGCACGCGTCGAGCGGGAGCTGAACCGCCTCGACGGCGTCTCGGCAACGGTCAACTACGCGACCGAGCAGGCGCGCGTGCGTGCGCCGGCGTCCATGGGCGTCGACACACTCGTCGCCACGGTCGAGGAGGTCGGCTACAGCGCCCGTCCGAGCGGCCCGGCCGCGGGACCCGCCGGGGGTCCGCCGATCGTCGAGCTCGACGAGGCCGGCGCGTGGCGCGATCGCGTCGTGGTGTGCGCCGTGCTGTCACTCCCGGTCGTCGTGCTCTCGATGGTGCCGGCGCTCCAGTTCGACGGGTGGCAGTGGCTGTCGCTGGCCCTGGCGTCACCCGTCGTGGTGTGGGGCGCCTGGCCGTTCCACCGCGCCGCGTGGCGCAACCTGCGCCACGCCACTGCCACCATGGACACGCTCATCTCCATCGGCGTCCTGGCGGCATACGGCTGGTCGCTGTACGCGCTCCTCGCGGGCGACGCAGGGACCATCGGGATGCGCCACGGCTTCTCCTGGACCGCCGAGCGGGGCGGGGGATCGGACCTGATCTACCTCGAGGTGGCGTCCGCAGTCACCACGTTCGTGCTCACCGGCCGCTGGTTCGAGGCCCGGGCCAAGCGGCGCTCCGGAGCGGCGATCGCCGCGTTGCTGGAGCTCGGGGCCAAGGATGTCGCCGTGCTCCGCGACGGCGCCGAGCGACGGGTGCCGATCGACGACCTCGTGATCGGTGACCGCTTCCTCGTGCGGCCGGGAGAGAAGGTCGCCACCGACGGCGTCGTCGAGGAGGGCTCGTCGGCGATCGACGCCTCGCTCGTGACCGGCGAGCCGGTGCCGGTCGAGGTCGCACCGGGTGACGCCGTCGTCGGGGCCACGGTCAACGCCGGTGGACGGCTGGTGGTCCGGGCAACAGCGGTCGGTGACGGCACGCAGCTGGCCCGCATCGCGGCGCTGGTGCGCGACGCCCAGACCGGCAAGGCGCCGGTGCAGCGGCTGGCCGACCGCGTCGCGGCGGTGTTCGTGCCGATCGTGATCACGCTCGCCGTCGCCACGCTGGGGTTCTGGCTGGGCGCCGGGGATGGCGCGGCCGCCGCCGTGACCGCGTCGGTGGCCGTGCTCATCATCGCCTGCCCGTGTGCGCTGGGCCTGGCCACCCCGACGGCGATCATGGTCGGCACGGGCCGCGGTGCCCAGCTCGGCGTGCTCATCAAGGGTCCCGAGGTGCTCGAGTCGACGCGGCGCGTCGACACCATCGTGCTCGACAAGACCGGCACCGTGACCACGGGAGTGATGGCGGTCGTCGCCGTGGAGCCGGCGTCCACCGGCGACCGAGCCACTTCGCTCGCTCGCACGGGAACTCGCTCGGCTCACCGCGACGAGCTGCTCCGCCTCGCCGCGTCCGTGGAGGACGCGTCCGAGCATCCGATCGGGGCCGCCATCGCGGCCGCGGGCCGCTCGGCCGGGGTCGACCTGTTGCCGGTCGGGGCGTTCTCGACTGCTTCGGGCTCGGGTGTGATGGGTCGCGTCGGCGGACGCGATGTCGTGGCCGGGCGGCTGCGCTTCGTCGAGGAGCGCGGCGTCGCGATCGGTGCCGACGTCCGCCGTGCCGTGGCGGGTCACGAAGCGGCCGGGCGTACGCCGATCGTCGTCGCGTGGGACGCGGCAGCACGGGGCACGGTCGTCGTCTCCGACACCGTGAAGCCGACGAGTGTCGACGCGGTGCGTGACCTCCGGGCCCTCGGGCTGCGCCCCGTGCTGGTGACCGGCGACAACCGGCCGGCGGCCGTCGCGGTGGGGGCGGCCGTCGGCATCGAGGCCGGCGACGTGATCGCCGAGGTGCTGCCGGCGGGCAAGGTGGACGTCGTGCGGCGGCTGCAGGGCGAGGGGCGGGTCGTGGCGATGGTCGGCGACGGCGTCAACGACGCGGCCGCGCTCGCCCAGGCCGACCTCGGACTGGCGATGGGGACCGGTACCGACGTCGCGATCGAGGCCGCCGACCTGACGCTGACGCGTGGCGACCTTCGTGTCGCGGCCGACGCCATCGCGCTGTCCCGCCGCACGCTGGCCACGATCAAGGTCAATCTGTTCTGGGCCTTCGCCTACAACGTGGCTGCCCTCCCGTTGGCCGCCGCGGGGTTGCTCAACCCGATGCTGGCCGGGTTGGCGATGGCCTGTTCGAGCGCGTTCGTCGTGACGAACAGCCTGCGCCTGCGGCGCTTCCGGCCCGCTCACCGCTGATCGCTCCGTCCGGCGAGCTCGGCGGACGCGGCAGGCGGTGACATGCACGGCTGATCGGAGCGGGTGACCGGAATCGAACCGGCACCATCTGCTTGGAAGGCAGAGGCTCTACCGTTGAGCTACACCCGCGGGTCGGCCCGAGGCTACCGCTGCCGGCGCTCGCCGTGGCCTCGCCGTGCGGTTGCTCCTCGCCGCGTGATCGCCGCCCGTCGGTTCGGCGGCGCGGCCGTGTCCTGCCCGGATGCGAGACTGCGCCACCAGCCCGAGCGTGGAAGGAGCGCACCATGGCGACGAGGCGCACGCCGCGGTCGGTGGCACCTGTGCTGCCGATGCCACCCAAGATCTCGACCAAGGACTACGAGGCACAGCTGCTGGCGCTGCAGGTCGAGCTGGTGCGGATGCAACGATGGGTCCGCGACGAGGGCCGGCGGGTGATCCTCCTCTTCGAGGGCCGGGACGCGGCGGGAAAGGGGGGCACCATCGCGCGGTTGTCCGAGCACCTCAACCCTCGCTACGCGCGGCACGTGGCGTTGCCGGCGCCGTCCGAGGTCGAGCGCGGGCAGTGGTACTTCCAGCGCTACGTGGACCACCTCCCGACCGCCGGCGAGATCGTGTTCCTCGACCGTTCCTGGTACAACCGGGCCGGCGTCGAGCGGGTGATGGGCTTCGCCACGGCCGAGCAGATCGGGCGCTTCTTCCGCCAGGTCGTCCCGTTCGAGGAGTTCCTCGTCAACGACGGGATCCACCTCGTCAAGGTGTGGCTCGAGATCAACCAGGACGAGCAGGCCAAGCGGCTCGAGGCCCGCCGCCGCGACCCGCTGAAGCAGTGGAAGATCAGCCCGATCGACGAGGCGGCGATCGACCACTGGGACGACTACACCCACGCCACGATCGAGATGTTCACGCTCACCGACGCCACCTCCTCGCCGTGGTGGTTCGTCAACAACAACAACAAGAAGGTCGGCCGGCTGAACGTCATCCGCCACGTGCTCGGGAGGATCCCATACTCCGGCAAGGACCTCGACGTCGTGCGTCCACCGGATCCGTCCATCGTCCGACCGGTGCGCGACCTCCTGTCGGCGATGGCGCGCTGACGCCGCGGCGGGAGGCCACCCCCGAGGTGGCGCCTACGATCCGGCGGATGCAGGTCGAGATCCTTGCCAGCCCCTCGTTCTCGTTCGCCACGGTGACGATCGCGCCGGGTGGCGAGGTGCAGGTGGAGGCCGGGGCGATGGCCGCCTACAGCGACGGCGTCGAGGTCGAGACGAAGGCGCGCGGCGGGATGATGGCCGGCTTCAAGCGGTCCGTGCTCGGCGGCGAGAGCTTCTTCATCAACACGTTCACGGCGGCGTCGGGCGGGTCGGTGTCGGTGGCGCCCAGCCTCCCCGGTGACATGACGACGGTGTCGCTCGACGGGTCCCACGCGCTGTTCGTGCAGTCCGGGTCGTGGATCGCCTCCGACCCGACGATCGAGGTCGACACCAAATGGGGTGGGGCCAGGACGTTCTTCGGCGGGGAAGGCCTGTTCCTCCTGCGCTGCACCGGACGAGGTGACCTGCTCATGTCGAGCTACGGGGCCATCCTCAGCCGCACGCTCGCCGCCGGGGAGGGCTACACGCTCGACACCGGGCACGTCGTCGCCTTCGACGAGAGCATGCAATACACCGTGCGCAAGGCCGGCAACTGGAAGACGACGGTCCTCGGCGGGGAGGGCCTCGTGACGCGCTTCGTCGGCCCTGGGCGGTTGTGGCTGCAGACCCGCAGCCCGTCGGACTTCGTGGACTGGCTGATCCCCAAGTTGCCCACGCAGCGCAGCTGATCGGCGGGACCATCGGCGGCGCCACCACGTCGGACATCCAGGGCGCGATCGCGCGTATGTCGACGCCACCGCCTCGCCGCTGGGCCTACTTCTGGGGCCAGTCGAGGGGCGAGAACCCGGCCGGCACGAAGAGGTCGCTCGGCCCGAGGTCACCGATCGACGCCTTGCCCATGCCGTAGAGCGACGAGTCGATGCCGGCCCGCAGGACGTCGAGCACGTTCTCGACGCCGGCCTGGCCATTGGCGGCCAGGCCCCAGAGGTAGGCACGCCCGATCATCACGGCCCGGGCGCCGAGGGCGAGCGCCTTCACGACGTCGGACCCGCGGCGGATCCCGCCGTCGAGCAGGACCTCGATCTCGCCGGCGACAGCGTCGGCGACGGCGGGGAGCATGCGGATCGACGCCGGCGAGCCGTCGAGGTTGTTGCCGCCGTGGTTCGACACCGAGATCGCGGTGACGCCGGCCTGGACGGCACGGCGGGCGTCGTCGGCCCGCATCACCCCCTTCAGCATGAACGGCCCACCCCACTCCTCGCGCAGCCAGCCGACGTCGTCCCACGTCGGCGGCGGGGTGCCCATCCACGTGCCGTAGGCCTCGAAGAAGCCCATCGGCGGGCCGCCGCCGACGGTGAAGTTCGGCACGGTCAGGTCGGGCGGTCGCCATCCGGCGCGGGCCCACGCCGCCAGCCAGCGTGGGCGGACCACCGCCTCCGGCAGGTGTTGGGCGATCGTCTTGAGGTCCATCCGCTGGGGGATCGAGGGACTGCCCCAGTCACGGGAGTGGGAGAAGGACCAGTCGAGGGTGAGGACGAGCCCGACGGCGCCGGCGGCCCGCGCCCGCTCCAGGCGGGCGACGATCGAGTCGCGGTCGCCGGCCCAGTAGATCTGGAAGAGCGTCTGGGGATTGGCCGCCACGACGTCCTCGATCGGCTTGCCGGCGAACGAGCTGAGCCCCATGACCACGCCACGTGCCGCGGCGGCGCGGGCGACCGCGACCTCGCCGTCCGGGTGGACGGCCTGAACACCGGTCGGCGAGATCACGACGGGCATCGAGCACGGCTGGCCCATGACCGACGTCGCCATCTCGCGGCTCGGCGGCTGCCCGACGACGACCGGGTTGAACAGCAGTTCGGCGAACGCGGCCTGGTTGTCCTGCAACGTGGAGCCGCGCTCGGACCCGGCGATGAGGGCCCCGTACACCGACTTGGGCAGCCGCTTCTTGGCCCGCCGTTGCGCGACGGCCACCGATTCGAACCAGGCGTTGGCCACGTTCGTCCTCCTTCGATCGACCCTGAACGTACGCCGCGTGGCCGGCCGCGATGGAACGCCTCACTCGAAGGCGAGCGGGCGGCCGGTCTCGAGGAGCGTCTTCAGGCTGGCCAGCACGCTGGGCCAGCCGCCGCTGACGCCGCTGAGCACGGCGCTGCCGGGCTCGAAGCCGGCGTGCGTCACGGTCAGCTTCACGAGGGCGCCGGCGGGTTCGATGTCGAACGTCACGTGGGAGAGCTCCTCGGCAGCCATCACCCGCCACTCCTCCTGGTCGCCGCCGACGGCGGCGGCGAACTCCGGCGTGATCGTGTGCCACATGAAGCTGAGCCGGTGCGGACGGTCGGCCACCAGCACGGTCTGGGCCGGGTCCGAGACCGTGGCCCCGGCGACCTCCCAGGTGACGGTCGAGCCGACCTGCCAGTCCGACGTGAGCGCCACACCCCAGTACTGACGGGTGAACGTCGGGTCGGTGAGCGCCTCCCACAGGCGGTCCGGCGTGGTGTCGATGTAGGTCGTGTAGACGAACTCCGTCGCCGGGTTCGAGGTCGTCGTCGTGTTGGCGGTCATGGCGTGCTGCTCCAATGCAATCTTGAGGTCGGCGAGCGCTTCGACGCGTCGACGGTCGTAGTGGTGGATCCACCGGTCGGCGATGGCGTTGATCGGCGCGGCGTTGAGGAAGTGCTGCTTCTCGCGACCGCGCCGCAGCGTGGTCACGAGGCTGGCCGCCTCGAGCACGGCCAGGTGCTTGCTGACCGACTGCCGGGCCATGGCCAGGCCGGCACAGAGCTCGCGCAGGGTCTGGCCGTTGCACCGGTTCAGGCTGTCGAGCAACGAGCGTCGGCTCGGGTCGGCGAGGGCCCGGAACACGTCGTCCATGCCCTGCTGCTCGGCGGTTGGTCCGGTGCTGGTCATGCCATCGTGGTGGTACATGCAGCCGGATGGCTGCCTGACAAGGATAGGCAGCCGCCCAGCTGCATGTCAACCCCTTCCCGCCCTGAGCCGGGTCCATGACGGGTTCAGTCGTGCGCGCCGACCACGATCTGGTCCCAATCGATGATGGAGCCGGTGACCACTCCGCTGCGGTCGGAGAGCAGGAGCACGACGAGCTCGGCGATCTCGTCCACCTGCCCCAGCTTGCCCATGGGGACCGACGTGGCGGCCAGGTCGGGCCAGCAGTCCTGGCCGCCGTGGGAGGCGCGCTGGACCCGGTCCTCACCCTCGGTCTCGGTCCATCCGATGTTGACGCCGTTGATCCTGATGCGATCCCACCGGTGCGCGTGCGCGGCATTTCGCGTGAGCCCGATGAGCCCGGCCTTGGCGGCGACATACGGGGCGAGGTGGGGCGGACCGCCGTGCGCGGAGATCGTGATGATGTTGACGATCGTCCCGGCGCTCTGCCTGCGGACCATGTCCGCCACCGCCGCTTGCATGAGGAAGAAGGGCGCGCGCAGGTTGACGGCGACGTGCGCATCGAACAGTTCCGGGGTCGTCTCCAGCAGGGTCCCCCTGCTCGTCAGACCGGCAGCGTTGACGAGGGAGTCGATGCGCCCGAACCGCTCGACCGTTCGTCGCACCGAATCCTGAGCCTGCGCGACATCGGCGACGTCGGCGCGGACGAACCAGGCGCCGCCGCTCCCGAGCTCCTCGAGCTGCCGCTCCACTCGCTCGCCCACATCGCTCCGGCGGCCGGTGACGACGACGGTCGCGCCCGCCGCGGCTGCGGCCCGGGCGACGCCAGCGCCCACGCCTTGCGTCCCCCCGCTCACGAGGACGACCCTGTCCTGCAGCGATCGCACGTCAGATCTCGTTGGTCCGTCGCCTGGCCGCGTAGCCGGCGAGTCGTCCGCTCAGCTCCGCGACGCCGACCCCGTTGACGAGCGCATCGAGGAGGATGTCGGTCTGGGCGAGCGGTGTGAGCCCCCCGACCGGTGGATCACGATCGAGGTTCGTCGGGAACGGATACCCCTCGGCAGCCGCAGCGATCGCGTTCTCCAGCAGGGGCAGCGACATCCCCGCGGCGAGGCGCGCGGCGAGGGCCGGGTAGACCGCGTTGGCGGTCTTGGTGCGGTCGATCTGCTCCATCGCGCGACCGAACGCCGACGAGATCTGCAAGAGGTTGGCCATCCGTTGGACGTCGACGGACACGTTGGAGCCGGCCCCGTGGAAGAGCGCTGGGTTGAAGAACACGGCGTCGCCCTTGGCGAGCGGCAGCTGCACGTGGTGGTCGACGAAGTAGTCGCGGAACTCGGGCAACCTCCACGCGAGGTATCCCGGCAGGTAGTGGTGCGAGTACGGCAGGTACATGGTCGGTCCGCTCTCGACCGGCATGTCGGAGTGCGCGACCGCGCCCTGCAGCGTCAACGCGGGTGACAGGCGGTGGACGTGGGGAGGGAAGCGCTCGGCGACTGCGTTGGAGAGGAAGCCCAAGTGGTAGTCGCGGTGGGGATCCTGCGCGACGCCGCCCGGACGCACGACGTTGACCTGTGATGTGACCTGGTATCCCGGACCGAGCCAGGCCGTGGCGATGACGGCGAGGAGCTCGTTGGCGTAGTAGTCGACGAAGGTCTCTGGATCGCGAGCGGCGAGCTTCTCGAGCGCGTTCCACACACGGTCGTTCGCTCCGGGCTTGGCGAAGTGGTCGCCGACGGCCTCGGTGCTCTGGGCCTGGTCCGCGATCATGCGCTCGAAGGCCGCCGTGGCGCGGTCGACCACGTCGAGATCCTCGAACGCGCCTTCCAGGACGACGATGCCCGGTCCGGCCGACAGCGCCCACGCCAGCTCGGCCTCGACCGCGGGTCGGTCGGTCCCGTCTCGCACGGCGTCCCGGAGTCGCGCCGCGTCGTAGATCACCACGTTGCGCTCGACGCGGTCGGCGTGGTGGTAGTCCCCGAGGGCCGCCTCCTGCTCGAGCAGGGCCGAGAAGTCGTCGAGCCGACAGTCGAGCTCGCGGAGGCGGGGGCGGGTGGTGAGACCGGCGGCGTCCGGAGTCGTGGTCATCGGGTCCCCTTGGCGTTGTTCGGACACGTCACAGTAGCCATCAGCATGATGGTTCTGCGAAGGCTAGAGTCCATCAAAATCACCTCAAGAAAGGGTGGTGCCCCGGTGTCCCGGCATCCGTACCGCATCCGCGAGATCGCCCAGCAAGCCGGGCTCAGCGAAGCGACGGTCGACCGCGTCCTCAATGCGCGTCCCGGGGTCCGGGCCAGCACGATCGCCGAGGTGCAACTGGCGATCGCCGATCTCGACCGCCAGCGCACGCAATTGCGCCGAGCGGGCCCCGCGTTCGTGATCGATGTCGTGATCGACGCCCCTGACCGCTTCTCGTCAGCGGTACGTGTCGCGCTCGAATCGGAGCTCCCGTCCTTGCCGGCGGCTGTCATCCGAGCTCGCTTCCACCTCGGAGAGGACCGCGGCGGCGAGGACATCGCCACCACCATCCAGGCGATCACCCGGGGAAGCTCGCAGGGGATCGTCGTGAAGGCACCCGACCATCCAGCCGTGCTGGAGGCGATCGCGCGAGCCGTCGATCGGGGCATCCCCGTCGTCACGCTCGTCACCGACCTGCCGCTGAGCCGGCGACTCTGCTACGTCGGCATCGACAACCGCGCCGCCGGCGCGACGGCGGCGTACCTCGTCACTCAATGGGGCGCCGACCGCGACGGGACGGTGCTCGTCACCCTCAGCAGCAGTTCCTTCCGTGGGGAGGAGGAACGGGAGATGGGGTTCCGTGCGGCCATGCGCCAGATGGCGCCGCACCGCGAGCTGCGCGAGCTGTCGGAGACCCACGGCCTCGACGCCTCGATGCTCAGCCGTGTCTCCGCCGCGCTCGACGACGATTCCTCGATCTGCGCCGTGTACTCGATCGGAGGTGGGAACAGGGCCATCCTCGAGGCGTTCAGCTCCTCCGAGCGCGGCTGCGGGGTGTTCATCGCCCACGACCTCGACCGCGACAACACCGAGCTGCTCCGACAACGGAAGCTGTCCGCCGTCCTCCACCACGATCTCCGCCATGACATGCGCCGCGCGTGCCAGGCGATCATGCAGGCCCACTCGGCGCTTCCCGGACCGGTGGTGTCGACCCTCTCGCCGATCCAGATCATCACGCCGTTCAACGAGCCGCCTCGATGATCCGGGGCCGCCCGGTGGCGCCTTCGTCACGCTCGCCGACGGAGCACCGGTGCGCCGGCCAGCGCCCTCGTCCGGGCCGCCTGGAAGGGGCAGTGCGCCGACTCGAACCAGGTCGCCAGGGCGTCACCGTCGAGCCGACCGTCGAGCAGTTGACGGGCCCGCTCGACGATGGTGAGCGCGATCTCGTTGCCCGCCGCAGCGGCCGTCGCCCGCCGGAGGCGATCAGCGGTGTCGGGCTGCGCGGTGAGCGCGCTCGCTTCCGCCCACAAGGCCGCGTACCACGGCAGCCACAGGAGGTGGTTGGGGTCCTCGACCGGTGCGTCGGGCGGTCGGACGAGCACGTCGAGGGCGGCCTCGGGTTCGCCGAGGTGGAGCGCGAGCATCGCGTCGAACACCGCTCGCCAGAGGTTCCCCGGGCCCTGCAGCCGTCGGGAGGATGCGAGCAGGGCGCCGGCGATCTCCGTCCAATGCGATCGGCTCGCAGGGTCGCCGAGCATGCCGAAGACCATCGCCGCCCCGTAGGCGCCGATGGCCAGGTTGCCGGCGACGGGCCGGCCGGCCCGCCCCCAGTCGCTCTCGAACAGCGCGGCCCGAGTGGTGACGGCTTCGAAGTCACCGGCGATGGCATCGACCTCCATGCGCCGCCCGAGCCCGATGTGCCGCTCCTCGCGGAGGAACGGGAGTGCGGCGACGTCATCGGCGTAGCGCCGAGCCGCGCCAAGTCGCCCGGCGGCCAGGTTGACGTGGCAGGCCATGTGGAACGCGTCGTAGAGCTCGAACCCGCTCGCCGGGCCGACCGGGACGCCACGGAGCACGGCGAGGCGACGGTCGATGGTCGCGGCGGCCGCATCGAGGTCCAGCACGTACAGCTCGAGGGCGGTCAGCTGGTCGAGCGCCTCGTTCACGAGCAACGGCTCGTCGGCGTGCTCGGCCAGCTCCAGCGCGCGCGCCGTGTGGGTCCGTGACCTGGGTCTGGCGTCGGGTGCCCATCCCTCGGCGACGGCGATCGCCGCCTCGGCCCGCGGGCCGCCACGGCTGGTCACACGCGCCTCCTCCAGGAGCGCATCGATCTCCTCGGCGGTGCTCGGCCGCCGCATGATCCCGACCGCGCGGTACTGGAGGGCGGCCGCTCGGGCCAGGTCGACGGCTGCGTCGTCGTGGTGCGCCACGCCGAGCCACACCTCAGCCGACTGATGCAGCAGCTCGACGGCATCGTCGCCGACGTTGGAGGTCTCCGCCGCACCGGCGGCCAACCGGAGCAGACGTGCCCGCTCGAGGGGCGAGCCGGCCGACCTCGCCGCCTCGGCATAGCGCCGCTGCGCCTCGCCGGGCTGACCGCGCTGGAACACCACGTCGGCGATCAACTCCATGAAGTCCGCGCCCCGCGACGATCGATCGCGAGCCTCGCCCCACGCAAGTGCGGCGTAGGCCTCGGGCAGCGCGGCATCGACCTCCCCGCACCAGCGCTCGTCCCCGGGGGCACGGCGCCGCAGGTCGTGGAGCGTGGCTGCGCACCACGCGCGGTGTGCGGCGTGCAGGTCGTCGAGCTCGGGCGCGGCGGCGTTGGCCGTCGCGTGCTGCCGGATCATCTCGAGGATCCGGTAGCGCGTCACCGCGCCCGGTCCACGGGTGACGAGGTGCCAGTCGATGAGGCGGGCCAGGCAGGCCAAGACGGCCGTCGACGGCCGTCGCATGACTGCACAAAGGGCGTCGAGGTCGAACGGGGTGGCGAAGATCGCGCCGGCCCGCAGGACGGCGCGATCGTCGTCATCGAGGAGGTCGTAGCTCCACGCGATGGCGGCGCTGAGGGAGCGATGCCGATCCTCGGCGCGCGTGCCGACCGAGAGGAGGTCGGGACGATCGTCGAGCGCCAGCGACAGCCCGTCCAACCCGAGACCGGGCACCCGACCGGCGGCCAGCTCGATGGCCAGGGCGAGCCCGTCCAGTCGGCGACAGATCGCGCCGATCCGCCTCCAGTGCTCGTCGTCGCTCGGCGGATCGGCGCCGGCCGCGAGCATCCGCTCGACGAAGAGCGTGACCGCGTCGCTGCGACCCGTGGACTCGTCCAGCGACATGCCGGGAACGTTGACGACGTGCTCGAACGGCAGCATCAGGCGGATCCGGCTCGTCGCCAGCACGCGCACCTCCGGGCACCCGACCAGGACGCGTTCGATGCACACCCGTGCGGCGTCCTGCACGTGCTCGCAGTTGTCGACCAGCAACAGGCAACGCCGATCACCGAGCGCCGCGATCAGCGTGTCGAGGCGGTCCATGCCGGCATGTTCGGGCGCACCTGCCGCGTCGGCGATGGCCGCGCCGACCGAGCCACTCCGTTCGTTCGCTCGAGGCCTCGCTCGGCTCACCAGATCGTCGTGGACCACCTTGACGAGGTCGACGAACATGACCTCCACGCCGTCCACGTCGCGGATCCGTTGCCCGGCGGCGACCGCGAGCCTGGTCTTGCCGACGCCACCGGGCCCGGTCACCGTGACGAGTCGACGAGCCGCCAGCGCGGTCGACAACGCGGCGAGCTCCGATGATCGACCGATGAACGGGGACAGTGGGGTCGGCAGGCCGGTGCGGCGGGTGGCCGCAGGATCGTCGGCGGGTTCCGGCAGCGCCGACGACTGATCGTCGACCGGCATCGCCAGCACCTCGGCCCGCACGCGCTCGGCCGCTGCCCCGGGACGCACGTCGAGCTCCCGGCGCAACGTCGACTCCATCGTGTGCAGCCGGCGCAGCGCCCCGGCGCGATCGCCCTCGCCGATCGAGACCTGCACGAGCTGCAGGTGCGCGTCCTCGTCGGTCGGGTCCAGCGCGACGAGGTCGTCCCACCGCTCGGCCTGCCGCAGCAGCTCGGCGTACCGGAGCCGTAGCCGGTCACGCGATCCTGCCGCCCACGCCTCGTAGAGGTCGTCGGGCAGCAGCTCACCGCCATAGGCGCCGATCGCCGCCGCGATGGCGGCGGGCGACGCCGACGAGCGCGCCGCCAGCGCCATCTCCTCGAACCGCTCGACATCCACCACCAGGTCGGCCGAGGGCCACAGGCTCACCCGCTCCGCCGAAACGACGAGCGACTCGCGATGCCCCATCGCCCCCCGCGCCAGGTGCACCGCCTTGTGCACCCGCGGTGCGGCTCGGTCGAGGGGCAACGTCGGCCACAGCGCGTCCATCAACTGTTCGCGGTGCAGGTGGTGGCCCGGGGCCAACGCCAGCAGCTTCACCACGGCGGGGCCACGGCGACCGCCCCACCGACGGTCGTCGATGCGCACGCCGTCCACCAGCAACTCGAAGCGTCCGAGCAGCGACACCTCAACCCGCACGCCGCCGACGCTACGACGCGGCGGCAGGCCGGCCGCGCCGATTCCGCGCCCGCGACCCCCGTCGCCCGGTTCAGGCGGCGCTGCCTACGGCGTCGGACCCGATCGGTATCGTCCGGTCATGGAACGGATCGAAGGTCGGACGGCACTGGTGACCGGTGCGGCGAGCGGCATCGGCTTGGCGATCGCCGACGCCTTGCTCGCCGCTGGTGCGCGCGTGGCGCTCGTCGACTGGGATGCGCCGGCACTGGAGCGCGCATCCGCCGACCTCGACGGTCCGACCGTCGCCCACCGCCTCGACGTCACCGACCGCGACGGCTGGACGGCCGTGGCCGCGGCGGTCGAGGCGGCGTTCGGACCGGTCGAGATCCTCGTCAACAACGCCGGCATCGCCCCCGACCTCGACGACCTGGCCGACGTGCCGCCGGCATCGTTCGACCGGCTCGTCGCCATCAAGCTGACCGGCACGTTCAACGGCATCCACACGTTCGCCGCCGGGATGCGCGAACGAGGCGACGGGCACATCGTCAACACGGCCTCGATGGCTGGGCTGATGGCCAGCGCCCACCTGGGTGCCTACACCGCGGCGAAGTTCGGCGTCGTCGGGCTGAGCGAGGTGCTCCGAGCGGAGCTGGAGGCCCACGGCGTCGGCGTCTCGGTGCTCTGCCCGGGCCTCGTGCGGACGAACCTCTCGGCGAACGCGCCGCCGCGGCGCCGCCCGCCCGGCGTGCCGGCGGGGCTGGACGCCGGGATCGATCCAGCGCTGGTGGGGGCGCAGGTCGTCGACGCCATCCGCGCCAACGAGCTGTACATCATCACCCACGGCGAGTACGGGCGCTTCGTCGCCGCACGGGCCGCCCGCCTGCAACGGGCGTTCGACGCCGCCCCGGTGCACGCCGCCGCCGAGGCACCGCTCCCGGGCACGGACGTCGCCAGCGGCTGAACGCGGGGCTCAGGAGGGAGCGGCGTAGCGGGCGAACTCCTCGGAGGACGCCCAGCGGCTGTACGTGGGCGACTGCGGCCAGCCCGGCGGAACGTCTTGCCACTCCTCCTGGCGGCCGTACGGGAGCAGGTCGATCAGCGGGAACGTGTGGCTGAGCTGCTCGGTGCCCCGGCCCTGGGTGTTGTAGGTCCGATACACCGTGTCGCCGTCGCGCAGGAACACGTTGACCTGGAAGCCACCGTCGGCTGGTGCGCCCATGTCGGCGCCGAACGAGCTCCGCGCGGTGGAGTACCACGTCATCCGGTTCCCGACCCGTTGCCGGTAGGCGAGCGCCTCGTCGATCGGTCCCTGGGTGACGATGACGAAGCGGGCGTCGTACGCGTCGAGGAACTCGAGCCGGGTGAACTGGCTGGTGAACCCGGTGCACCCGGGGCACTGCCACTCCTCACCCGGGAACCACATGTGGTGGTAGACGATCAGTTGGTGGTGGCCCTCGAACACGTCGGCGAGCCGCACCGGACCGTCGGCCCCGTCCAGCTGGTACTCGGGCAGTTCGACCATCGGCAGGCGCCGGCGGGCCGCGGCGATGGCGTCGAGCTCCCGCGTCGCCGCCTTCTCGCGGGCGCGCAGGTCACCGAGGGCTTCCTCCCACGTCGCCGGATCGACGACCGGTGGCCGGGCGTCCGGCCGGAGCGTGTCGTCTTCGTCGTGCCTGGACATCGTCATCTCCTCTCGAGCGGGCACTCGGTCCGCTCACTGATCACGACGGGATCCCCACGTCGAACTCATCGGTGGCACCCGGGGAGGCGTCCTCCGCGGCCCCGGTGCGACTGGATGTCGGGAGTTAGGACCACCTAACATTTGGTGGTGGCTACTCCGACTCAATTCGCCCGCTGTTCCTCTCGCCGCGTTGCGTTCGCGGCACTGATCGCGTCTGCACTGCTGCTCGCGGGATGTGGCGACGACGACAGCCCCGACGCCGGGGTCGCCGGCGCGCCCACGTCGACCCCGGGAGGGGCGCCGGCGCCGTCGGGGGGCGCCGAGGCCGTGTCCTCGAGTCCGACCGAGCCGGCGTTCCCGGTGACGGTGGCGCACGAGCACGGGGAGACCGAGGTGCCGGCTGCCCCGGAGCGCATCGTCACCCTCGGGTACAGCGACCAGGACTTCGTGCTCGCCTTCGGTGTCGCACCGATCGCGGTCACCGACTGGTACGGCGACCACGACCACGCGACGTGGGAGTGGGCCCAGGACGAGCTCGGCGACGCCGAACCGGTCGTGCTCAACGAGGGCGCGTTCACGGGCACCGCGGCGTACAACTACGAGCAGATCGCCGGTCTCGACCCCGACCTCATCATCGCCCTGTACACGGACATGAGCGCTCAGCAGTACGAGACGCTGTCGGCGATCGCCCCGACGATCGCTCCGAGCGGGGAGTACCCCGAGTTCGGCATGCCGTGGCAGGAGACCACTCGCACCGTCGGACTCGCCCTCGGTCAGCCGGGCCGCGCCGAGGAGCTCATCGCGGAGGTCGACGCGTTGCTCGCCGACGCCGCCGCGGCACACCCCGAGTTCGAGGGCACGGAGATGGTGGTGGCCGAGCTGTTCGAGCCGGGGTCGTCGTTCGCGCGCAGCGCCACCGACCCCCGCACCAAGCTCATGACATCGCTCGGCTTCGTGCTCCCCGACGACATCGCCGAGCTGGCCGGTGATCTCGATGGTGCGACCATCAGCGACGAGCAGATGGCCCTCCTCGACCGAGACCTGCTCCTGTGGAACGTGGGCCACGACCCGGCGTTGCGCGCCCAGATCGAGGCCAAGCCGCTCTACCCGCAGCTGGAGGTGGTCAAGACCGGCCGATCGGTGTTCATCGAGGACGAGCTCGTCTCCGCGCCTGGGGCACCGTGCTGAGCCTGCCCTACGCCGTCGACGAGCTCGTCCCGTTGCTCGCCGAGGCCCTCGCACGATGACGAGCCGGCCGATGTCCCGGGTGGTGGTGAACCGAGCGAGTCCTCGAGCGAACCGGGCGGCCTGGTCTCGCGCCGGCAGCTGCTCGCGATGCGGATCACGCCGGTGATGTACGGCCGCAGCTGGTGCTGCGCCAAGCCCCGCCGCCGGCTCGCCGTCTTTGCCTTCGCCACCGTCACCGCCGCCGTCGCCGCAGGTTGCGGTGATGACCAAGCCTCCGCACCGGCCGAAGCGGCCGCGGCCGACGCGACGTCGGTCGCCGACGCGACGTTCCCGGTCACGATCGAGCACGTCTTCGGCGAGACGGTCGTCCCGGCCGCGCCCGAGCGGGTGGTGGTGGCCGGGTTGAACGAAGCCGACTACCTGTACTCGCTCGGCATCGCGCCGGTCGGGGTGCACGAGTGGTTCGGGGGCTACCCGTACGCGACGGGGCCGTGGGCGGATCCGGTGCGCCGCGAGCTCGGAGCCGAGCCCGATGTGCTCGAGGGGTTCGACGTGAACGTGGAGTGGATCGCCTCCCTCGACCCGGACCTGATCGTCGTCAGCTACCACGACATCGACGAGACCATCTACGACCAACTGGCCGCCATCGCGCCCGTCGTGGCCCACCCGACCGGTCACGACGTGGAGGTGTGGTCGGCGCCGTGGCGGGTGCAGTACCGGCTCATCGCGGACGCAGTCGGCCGGCGCGACCGGGCCGAGCAGGTGATCGCCGACGTCGACGCCACGATCGAGCGGATCAAGGCCGAGCATCCGCTGCTCGACGGCGCGACGTTCGAGACCGGAGGGCTCCTCGAGGACGGCACCATCTCGACGTACTCGAGCGGCGACCTCGCCAACCAGCTCCTGAGCGAGCTCGGGATGCGCGTGCCAGAGGAGCTCGACGCGATCGCCGACGGCGTCTACATCGAGATCGCGGCCGAGCGCTTCGACCTCCTCGATCAGCTCGACACGTTCATCTGGCTCGATGACACGGGCGAGATGCCGGCGCAGGCGGCGGCGATCCCGACGTTCGCGGCGACCCGCCTCCATCGCGAAGGGCGCGAGATCCTGCCCAGCCGCGACGCCGTGCTCGCGATCGCCTACAACACGCCACTGTCGATCCCGTACTACCTCGAGGAGCTGGCGCCTCTCCTCGACGACGCCCTCGACGGCGATCCGGCGACCTGACCGGCAGGTTGTGCGCCACGGGCGCGAGGATCACGAGTGCTGCACCCCTACATCCGCGACGACTCCGCTGCCATCGAGTACCAGCGACTCGACTGATGTCCCGAGCCGCTCGTGTGAGCGCCCGGCCGGGATCGCCGGCGATCCGCGACCGGCTACCGTCCGTCCACCACCGGCACCGGGCCGGCGACGCCCGACGCACCACGCCGCGACTGACTGGACGACGATGAGCGAGCCGCGACCGACCCTGCACCTGCCTGCTCGCGAGATCCCCGTGCCGACCTCGGTCAGCCCGGAGGCCCAAGCCGTCCTCGCCATGCCGCCGCCGGAGGAGCCCGAGCACCCGCCGGCGCACGATCTGGACGCCTGGCGGACCCTCATCGCCGAACGGGACCAGGCGATCGGCGCCATGATGTCGGCGCTGACGGCCGACGCTCCGGTCACGACCGTCGAGCTCGCCGTCGACGGGGTGCGCGTCTACGAGATCACGCCGGTGGACGCCGCCGACGATGATCGTCGTGTGCACCTGGAGATCCACGGCGGTGCGTTCGTGTTCGGTGGGGGCGACTCGTGCTCGCGCCATGGCCATCGGCGCCGCGCGTCGCGTCGGGGTGCGCGTGTGGGCCGTCGACTACCGCATGCCCCCGGACCACCCGTTCCCGGCCGGACTCGACGATTGCCTCGCCGTGTACCGGGCATTGTTGCGTGATCGGTCCGCAGACCAGGTCACCGTCGGGGGCGCGTCGGCGGGCGGCAACCTCGCGGCTGCGCTCGTCCTGCGCGCTCGCGACCTGGGCCTGCCGCTCCCGGCGGCGGTGGTGCTGCTCACGCCGCTGGTCGACCTCAGCGAGTCCGGGGACTCGCTGCAGACGAACCTCGGGCTCGATCCGCTGATCCCGCGCCGGGCGTCCTCGGCACTCGAGCTCTACATGGGCGGTGCCGACGTCATCGACCCGTACGTCTCACCCCTCTACGGCGACCTGGCAGGTTTCCCGCCCACCATCCTGACCACCGGCACGCGTGACATGCTGCTGTCCGACACGGTGCGGATGCACCGCGCGCTGCGCGCGCGGCCGGCGTGCCGGCGTCGCTGCATGTGACCGAGGCCGGAGGTCACGGCGGGTTCTTCGGCACCGCGCCGGAGGATCGCGAGATCGACCGCGAGGTCCGCGCCTTCGTCGATGCCCACTGGACCGCCTGAGGCGCGGTCCTTCGTCAACCGGGTCGTCGAGCGGGGTCGCCCCCGTAGCTGTCTCGCCGCAGGATCTGACCATTGGTGCCTTTGATGACCCCCATGACGACGTGCCCGAGTACCGGGGGAGGCCGGCGAAAGGGACTTCGTCGATCGTGCGCCACGCCGATCCTCATCCGACCGTCGACGGCAGGTCGGGCGTCGCGGCCGCCGGTCGCTGCGTCAGCGAACCCACGACGGGGGATGTCCCCAACCGGTGTCGACGCTGGCGAGGAACCGGTGCGTCGCGGCACGGGCCGAGCATTCCTCGCAGGCGTGGAGGCGTCCGTACGTGAACGTGTTCTCGCCAGCCCTGGCAGCATCGGTGGCGAGACGTCGGAGCACCGCACGGGTGACGACTGTGTCCTGGTGCGCTCCGAGCAGCTCCTGGGCCGCCTCCATCTGGTCGGCGAGCGCGTCGGCCTCCGTGCCGAACACGTCGCTGACCGATTCGGCGGCGTAGCGGACCCGTTTGACGGCCTTGCGCACCTCATGGAGCTGCTCGTCGGTGGGCCCGTCACCGGCCAGCGCCTCGGCCAGTTGCCGCTGCATCCGGCGGTGGGCGCGTCCGACCTCCTTGGACAGGATCTTCCGTGCCGGTCGCTTCGACCGCTTGCCCCGGGTCGCGTTGCCCAGACGGTCCAGTGACTCGAGGAGCTCGACGTAGCGCGGCGAGGTCATGGCGGCCAAGGCTCCCGCATGTGCGTCGCGGTGGTCTCGACCGAGCGTTGTGACGATCCGTCGACGCACCGGACCGATCGTCAGCGCCGGAGGCTGGTCGTCGGCAGCGCGGCGGAGGTGATCACGGATGACCTCGGCGTCACGGGCCGGTCCGAGCGCGCCGCCGAGCCACTTCAGTTCGTCGCGCACCGGCTCGGTGAGGTCCTGGTCGAGGAGCCGGCGGTACGTGGCCAGCGCGCTCCGCAGCCGACGCACCGCGACGCGCATCTTGTGGACGGCGTCGTCTCGGTCGAGGCGGACAGAGGGGTCAGCGTCGATCAGGGCATCGACCTGTTGGATCAGGTAGGCCCTCACGACATCTCCCGCCGAGGCGTGATCCACGGGGGCCCCTGCGGACTGTGCATCGCCGTCTTCGTCGCCGAGGGCGCGCGACAGCTTCGATCGCCGGTCCGCCGGCCGGGCTCCGGCATGGTGGAGTTGGGCCGTGACGGCCTCGCAGATCTCCTCCCCGGCGTCGTCGACGAGCTTGACCCCGACCTCTCGCCACGTGTCCTTGCGTGTCGTGGCCGTCTCGGCTCGCATGTGGTCGTCGGCGACCTGGACGACGACCGCACCGGACGGGCCGGTGAGACGATGGAGGTGACGGTCGGTGCGAAGCCGCGCCACCGGAGCCAAGGCGCGGCCCCGCGCGTGGACGGTCACGAGGTCCCGCAGCGCCACGGGACGCGCGTCGGCGATCGACCGAGCGGACGGTGGACCTCGAGGCGGTCTCCGAGCGACTCCGCGATCTCGAGTTGCCAGCCCTGGTCGGAACCGCCGGTGCGGCGTTGGAGCCCGAACCCGGCGTGCAGCAAGCTGAGATCGGCGGTGTCGAAGTACTCCGCGTCGAGTCGTTGACGGGTCGGGCGCTCGACCGCGATGACGCCGCTGAGCGCCGACAGGTCGTCGATGACCAGCTGGCCGTCGACGTCGAACTTGGACTCGATCTCCCGGTGTGCCTCAGCGTCCATCGCCTCGTCGACCTCCGTTGTCCATCTGCTCGGCCGGGTCCAGCCCAGCCCTGCTGGTGCGAGTGCTACCGCGCCGTGAACGGTTTCGAACCTGGTCCGGTGCGACGAACGGACGCCCGACCGCCGCCAATCGCGGCGGTCGCCAGTCAAGCCGGCGCAGCGTCAACGCCAAGCAGCTGTGCCGCGAGCCGAAGATCGCCGCGCCGCCGCTGCAGCCGGGCTCCCTCTGTGGGCCTCGAGGTCAGAGACCGAACATCAGGACGATGCCGATCACGACGATCACCACGAAGGCGCCCATCACTGCGAGCAACGTCGCGCCGACCCAGGCCGTCTTTCGTTCCTGCTCGCGCATGCCTCACCGGTACCCCCTCGAGACCCGGCGCATCCTCCCGAGGCCAGCGCCCTCGCCATGGCACTCGGTTGTCACGCTCGCGACAAGGGATGGCTTGCCTCAGCCGACCGTCAGCTGTGCCTGGCTGATCTGCAGTTGCCGCGTGCGGTCGACGAGCTCGCCGAGCGGGGTGGTCAGCCATCCGGCGGGTACGTGCCCGCCCCTGGTCGTGGACCACAGCGCCGTGACGAGCTGGGACGCGACGTCGGGTGCGCGGTCGGACCGCAGCGCGGTGAGCACCTTGTGCGCGGCTCGCCGAGCGATCATCGGATCGACTCCGTCGCGGTCGAGGTCGAGCAGGGCGTGCAGCTCGCTGATGCGGTCACACACCTCGTCGACGAACTGGTCGACGGGGCGCTCAGGGTCGTAGGGGTGCGGCTCGGTGGACATGCCTCGCCTCCTCGCTCATCCAAGGGGTGCCGTGTCGCCGCGTCGGCGGGCCGCGAGTTGCCGACGGAGCGAAGCGACCTCGTTCTCCAGTTCGATGATCCGTTGTGCGCCGGCGAGGGTCATGCCCTCGCCCATCAGCCCGACGACGGCAGCGACGTGGTTGATCTCCGTCCGGCTGTACCGGCGCTGGCCGCCCGCTGATCGCTCGGGTGACACCACGCCTTCGCTGTCCAGTCGTCGCAGGAAGGCAGTTCGTACGCCGAGCAGGTCGGCGGCCTGACCGACGGTGTACAGCGGGGCGGCCTCGTCGGGCACCGGAGCTGTCCGATGGACACGGCTCGAACCCGACGGCGCCGCCCCGCCCCGCTCGTCACACGTTAGCAGGCTGACGCTCGCCGTCTCCCGACGTCGCATCGTGCGTGCTGGCATCGATCGAGGTCGGCGAGGCCGACGTGGTGGAGACGTCCACCCGGCGCGGCTTGGCCTGCTCCCGCACCGGCACCAGCACCCGCAGCACGCCGTCGGTGTAGTCCGCCTGCAGGCGTTCCGTGTCGAGCGTTTCACCGAGGAAGAGCTGGCGGCTGAACGTTCCCTGCGGGCGTTCGCCGATGACCAGTTCGACGTCGTCGTCGCCCGGGCGTCGGCGCTCGGCGTGCACGGTGAGCACGTTGCGCTCCACGGTCAGGTCGATCGATCCCGGATCGATGCCCGGCAGGTCGAACAACACGACGAACTCGTCGCCCTTGCGATATGCGTCGATCGGCATCGCAGCCGGACGACCGGCGGTGCCGAAGACCTGCTGAGCCACTCGATCGAGCTCACGGAACGGGTCGGTACGCATCAACATGTCCTGTGCTCCTCTCGTGTGTCGACCCCGAATCGGGGAACAAGGTTGTTATCGCGCCAGCATCCATAAACTGTCAAGTCCTCTTGGAACTTTGTGCCATCGGATGTGTGATGCTTCGATTCGGTCGTCCATTGCCGCGGAGCGCGCCAAACCGCTGACGTCCTGCGCGACCAACTGTCGGGTCGACGCGAGGGTCGCGGCGCGCCATCTCGCCTCACGGGTGACGAGTTGGTCGAGGCCCGGAACGGCCTCGTGTCTCGCCAAGTGCTGGGAGTTGCGCACGCGGCATCGGAACGCGAGTCAGGGTCGGTCTCGGACGCCCCGATGGATCGTCATACCGTTCGGGAGCGTCAACAGGCACAGTTGCTGGCCATGTCCAGATCTGAAGCAGATCGTGCTCGCCTGCGAGGCACCATCGAGGCTTCGCACTTCTGGGCCGCTGCGCTGGAGGAGTTCGTGATGCGGCCGTATTGCTGTCGC
>CAWGHB010000005.1:0-74423 GCA_963822315.1 uncultured Acidimicrobiia bacterium | reverse complement strand
GCGCGGTCAGCGGCGGGCCAGCTCGGACTCGGCGGCGAGCCGCATCACGGACGGGTCGGGCGTCACGCCGGTCCACAGCACCTGCTGCAGCACGGCCTGGTGGACGAGCATCCCGAGCCCGTCGACGGTACGGCATCCCGCCGACTCGGCAGCCTGGAGCAGCGCCGTGCGCAGCGGGTGGTAGACGAGGTCGGCGACGACCTGCCCGGCCCGCAGCAGGTGCGGATCGAACGGCAACGTCCCGTCGCCCATCCCGACCGACGAGGCGTTGACGACGACGTCGGCGGCGACCAGGTCCTCGTGCGTCCCGACGTGGGCGACCACAGCCAGCGCCGCCGCCTCCTCGGCGCGAGACGCGGCCCGGTTCAGCACGGCGATGTCGGCGACGCCGGCCCGGCCGAGGGCGTCGACGAGGCTGCGGGCGGCGGCCCCTGCGCCGACGACGGCGACGGTGGCGCCGACGACCGCCACCGCCGACGCCTGCAACGAGGCGACGAACCCGTCCCCGTCCGTGCTGTGGCCGACCAGACGGCCCCTCGACGCCGCGGACGACCGTGTTGACCGAGCGCAGCGCCGCGGCCTGAGGAGCCAGCTCGTCGACGGCCGCGGCGACGGCCTCCTTGTGGGGCGTCGTCACGGACAGCCCGGCGATGCCGAGCACCCGCATCGCGTCCAGCGCAGCCGGCGCCGCCCCCGGTGCGACGTCGAAGGCGACGTAGCGCCACTCGAGCCCGGCGGCCTGGAACGCGGCCGTGTGCAGCGCCGGCGACAGCGAGTGGGCGACGGGCGAGCCGATGACGGCCGCGACCTCCATCGATGTCCGCGACTAGTCGAGCAGCCCGGCGGCGGCGGCGGCGTCGACGTTGGCCTGGTGCTGCTGGGGGGTGGCCGCAAAGGCGTGGTTGCCCTCCTCGTCCGCGACCACGTAGTAGAGGTACTGGCAGGGCGTGCGCTCGGGGATGTCGGCGCACAGCGGGTCGCCGACGCTCGGGTTGGGCGCCGGGTTGAGCGCGGCCCGGATCGAGGCCCGGCCCGGGTTGGCGATCGGCGTCGGTGGCAGCCCGGCGGCGAGGTACAGGTTGTACGCGCCCGGGACCTGGCGCTGCTCGCTGAACGGGATGGCATCGGGATCCTGACCGGCGAGCAGCGTGCCGTACCGGACGCTGGCGTCGATGGCCAGGTTCATGCCGTTGCCGAGGCGGTTGTAGATGACGCGGGCGATCTTGGCTCGGTCCTCGTCGGTCTTGGCCTCCCGCTCGATCAGCGAGGCGATGACGAGGATCTGGTAGGCGCGTAGCCGAAGCGCTGGCTCTTGGTGACGATGTCCTCCTGGCTCGTCACCCGCTCCATCTGGGCGATCATCCGCGTCACGACCTGCCCTGCGCTCTCGCCGTTGGAGATCTGGTACGTGTCGGGGAACAGCATGCCCTCCAGCGACGTGATGCCCGGCGGTCGCAGCGACGCCACGATGTTCGGGTCGGACGCCGCGGCGAGCACGTCGTCGGCTGTCATCGTGGCCATGTCGCGATCGATACGGGCCGCGATCTGGCCGACCGTGAAGCCCTCCGGGAACGTCACCTTCGTGTACGTCTGGCCGGGCGGGGTGCTGAGGCGGGCCATGATGTTGCCCATGTGGTCGCTGGCCTGCAGCTCGTAGTAGCCAGGCGTCAGCTCCAGGCCGCCATGGTGGTCGACGTACCACCGGAACACCCCCGAGTCGACGATGAACCCGGCGTCCTCGAGGCGCTGGCTCAGCGTCCGGAGGGTGTCGGACGGGTCGACGGTGAAGCTCTGCGGGTCACCGGCCTCACCGGGTGGGTTGATCTGGCGGACGTACCACCATCCGACCGCACCGGCGATCAGGATCAGCACGATGACCACGACCATCGTGACGTAGGCCGCCCACTTGATGGAGCGCGTCTGCCACCGCAGGCGCTCGACCGAGCCCGCCGTGTGGGTGTCGTCCC
Organism: uncultured Acidimicrobiia bacterium; assembly: GCA_963822315.1. GTDB lineage: Bacteria > Actinomycetota > Acidimicrobiia > Acidimicrobiales > Ilumatobacteraceae > JALZMG01. The sequence continues at coordinate 72,456 of CAWGHB010000005.1, read as the reverse complement.
AGGGATCGGCGTTCCAGTCCAACGAGTCCAGCTGATCGGTCGAGTCGAGGGCATCGATGCCACGACGGTCGTTGACGTCGTACGCGCTGCGCTGCGCCGCCCGCTCGCGCGCCAGCTCCTCGGCGATCGTCACCCCTGCCCCCGCTCGTCGGGCGGCCGGCGGGCATCGAGCCACGACTGGAGGATCACCGCCGCCGCCACCTTGTCGATGACCTGGCGGCCGGCCGCCCCCCGCATCCCGCTCTCGGTGACGGCGCGCTGCGCGGTCACCGTGGTGAACCGTTCGTCATGGGTCTCGACGGGCACGCCTACCACGCTAGCCAGGGCCGATGTCTCGGCCAGGGCAGCTCGCGCCGCCGGCCCGTCGGCGCCCGACAGGCTCCGGGGCAGGCCGACGACGACGACTTCCGCCTCCTCGTCCCGGACCAATGCCGCGATGCGGTCGTGGTCGTGGCGCCGCGAGCGGCCGCGCGTGCAGGACGGTCAGCGGTGACGCGATCGTGCCGGTGATGTCGCTGACCGCGACCCCGATGCGCTTCGACCCGAGGTCGAGGCCCAGGGCCCGCACGGATCAACCGCTCGCGACGGCGGCCGCGTCGGCGGCGATCCGCAGGGCCTCGTCGATGCCCGATGGGTCCCGGCCGCCCGCGGTCGCCACGTCACCCTTGCCGCCGCCTCCCCCACCGACCGCCTTGGCTGCGTCCTTGATCAGGCCGGAAGCTTGCAGGTTGAGCGCCGGTTGCGTCGCCGCGACCAGGCTGACCCCACCGGCGGTCGTGACGCCACCGAGCACCACGATGGACACGCCGGGCTGGTTGCGTACGGCGAGGGCGAGGTCGCGCAGGTCGTTGGTGTCGAGTCCGTCGACGCGCTGCACCACGGTGCCGTCGGCCGCGGTCGCCGCCAGCTCACCGGCCCGGCCGGTCGCCAGCTTGGCCCGCAGCGACTTGACCTCGTCGGACAGCGCCCTGATCTCGTCGAGCTTGCGCTGGACGCCGCCGACGAGGTCCTCGGGCGGCGCGCCGACGAGCCGGGCGGCGTCGGCGAGCGCCCGCTCGTCGCGTTGCAGCAGCGCCACGCTGGACTCGCCGGTGACGGCCTCGATGCGGCGCAGGTTGGATCCGATCGACCCCTCGCTGACGACCTTGATCGTGCCGATGTCACCGGTCGCCCGGACGTGGGTCCCACCGCACAGCTCGATCGAGGTGCCGGCCTCGAGGACCCGCACGACGTCGCCGTACTTGTCGCCGAAGAACGCGATGGCGCCCAGCGCCTCGGCTTCGGCCTTGCTCGTCTCGAACGCGTTGACCGCCGTGTTGGCCAGCGTCTCGCTGTTGGCCAGCCGCTCGATCTGCTCGATCTGTTCGGGCGTGACCGCCTCGTAGTGCGAGAAGTCGAAGCGCAGCCGGTCCGGCGACACGAGCGAACCGGCCTGCTTGACGTGGTCGCCGAGGACCTCGCGCAGGGCGTGGTGCAGCAAGTGGGTCGCGGTGTGGTTCCGGCGGGTGGCGTCACGGCGGGCGACGTCGATCGACGCCGTGGCGTCCTGGCCGGGGCTGATCGTGCCGCTCGTCACCCGGGCGGTGTGGCGGCGCAGGTTGGGCAGGGCGAACGTGGTGTCGAGCGACCTCGGCGGTGCCGGTAGAGGTCGTGATCGTGCCCCGGTCGCCGACCTGCCCGCCGCTCTCGGCGTAGAACGGCGTGCGATCGAGGAAGATCTCGACGTACTGCTCGGGCTCGCTGCGCTCGCCCGCGTCCTCGCTCGGCTCCTCCGGAACCTCGCTCACCCCGCGTGCGTCGTGGGGGAGCACGGCGAGGACGCGGGCAGTGGTGGTGTCGTCCGTGTACCCGACGAACGTCGTGGTGCCGAAGTGCTCGACGACCTCGCGGTAGGCGTCGAGGTTGGCGTCGTCGCCACCCTTGCGCCGGGCCGCCTTGGCGCGTTCGCGCTGCCCGGCCATCTCGGCCTCGAACCCCATCACGTCGACGGCCACCTCGCGCTCGCCGGCGATCTCCTGGGTCAGCTCCAGCGGGAAGCCGTACGTGTCGTGGAGGACGAACGCCGTCGCGCCCGACAGCTCGCCGGGTTCGTCGGCCAGCTCGTTCTCCAGGATCGCCAGCCCGTTGCGCAACGTCTGGCGGAAGCGCTCCTCCTCCTTGCCGAGCACGCCGACGACGAAGTCGCGCTGGCGGGCCACGTCGGGGTAGGCCGTTGCCCATCACGTCCACGGCGACGTCGGCCAGCGTCGGCATGACGAGGCGCTCGGTGCCGAGGAGGTAGGCGTATCGCACGGCGCGGCGGATGATCCGGCGGAGCACGAAGCCGCGGGCCTCGTTGCTGGGGAACACGCCGTCGGCGACGAGCATCGCCGCCGAGCGGGCGTGCTCGGCGAGGACGCGCACGGCGAAGCTGTCGCGGTCGTCGTAGTCGCCGGGACGGTAGGTGCGACCGGTCAGGGAGCAGGCCGAGTCGATCAGCGGGGCCATCAGATCGGTCTCCCAGACGGCGTCGACGCCTTGGAGCAGGCACAGGATGCGCTCCAGGCCGGCGCCCGTGTCGATGGAGGGCCGTGGCAACGGGGTGCGGGTGCCGTCGGGCGCCTGGTCGTACTGCATGAAGACCAGGTTCCAGAACTCCATGAACCGGTCGCCGTGCGGGTCGTTCAGCGGACCGCCGTCGGGGCCGAAGTCGGGTCCGCGGTCGATGTGCAGCTCGCTGCACGGACCGCACGGGCCCGTGTCGCCCATCTGCCAGAAGTTGTCCTTGTCGCCGAGGCGCTGGATCCGCTCCATCGGCACGCCGACCACCTCGTGCCAGATCTTCTCGGCCTCGTCGTCGCTCTCGTGCACCGTGATCCAGATGCGGTCGCCGTCGAAGCCCCACACCTCGGTGACGAGCTCCCAGCTGAAGGGGATGGCCTGCTCCTTGAAGTAGTCCCCGAAGCTGAAGTTGCCCATCATCTCGAAGAAGACGAGGTGGCGCTTCGTGCGCCCGACGTCGTCGAGATCGTTGTGCTTGCCACCGGCGCGGACGCACTTCTGGGAGCTCACGGCGCGGCGGAACGGCGGCTGCTCGTCGCCGACGAAGTAGGGCTTGAACGGCACCATGCCGGCGACGTTGAACAGCAGCGTCGGGTCGTGGGGGATCAGGCTCGCCGACGGCACCGGGCTGTGCTCACGGGCCGCGAAGTAGTCGATGTAGGACTGGCGGAGCTCGTCGGCGGTGCGCGGAGGCGTGGGGCTCATAGGTCCAGGTGAGCCTACCGGTGCCCCGCGATCGGGTCTCTGTGAGGTTCGGGGCCAGATGTGGCCCCGAACCGGAGTCAGAACCCGTAGCTTCGCTGGCCGTGGCAGCCGAGCCGGACGACGTGCACGAGTGGATCAGCTTCGAGGACGCCAACGAGCTGCGCACCTGGCTGTTCGACGCCACGTTCCTGCGGTCCAACTACCGGTGCATCTACGGCGACGGGTGCCTCGGGATCCTCGACGGCCCGGCCCCCGAGCTCGAGCTCGGCTGCTGCAGCTACGGGGCCCACTTCGTCGACGAGGACGACGTCGCCAACGTCGTCTCGGCGTTCGTGCGCCTGCGGCCGGACCAGATGCAGTACCACGCCCGGGCCACCCGCGGCGGGTTCCTGCGTCCCGGCGAGCCCGGTGATGACGGCACCGAGGTGACGGTGACCCGCCTCACCGACGACGCCTGCATCTTCCTCAACCGGCCCGGGTTCGCCGGTGGGGTGGGCTGCGCCCTCCACATCGGCGCGCTCGAAGCCGGCGAGCGCCCGCTCGACTGGAAGCCGAACGTCTGCTGGCAGGTGCCGCTGCGCCTCGAGCACGCCACCGACGAGAACGGCCACCTCACGTCACGGCTGCGGGAGTGGAAGCGGCGTGACTGGGGCGAGGGTGGAGCCGAGTTCCACTGGTGGTGCACCGAGTCGCCGGAGGCGTTCATCGGGACCGAGCCGGTCTACAAGTCGTCGCGCGACGACATCGTCGAACTGGTCGGCCAGGAGGTCTACGACACGCTGGTCGAGCAGCTGGAACGTCCGGGTTGGGTGCCCCTCCCCCATCCGGCCGTCCGGAAGCGCTGACGGTCGGGCCCGCCGTCAGGCTGACGTCAGTCCTCCGCCTCGTCCTCGTCGTCGAACTCGACGCCGTACTTCTCCGCCAGCGCGGCGTAGTCGTCGTCCTGGGTGGTGGTTGCCGTTCCCTCACGGCTGCGGTCACCGAAACCGAGGTCGAACGCCCCCGGACCAGATTGCTTCAGCTTTCGCGCTTCTTCGAAGCGGCGATGACGACCCTTCTTCACGCAGGGCTCCCAGGACTAGTGATTTGGCATTGACGGACAGTGTACCGGTCCCGCCCCTGCGGCACCGGCATCCCGGTGTGCCAGGATCGGCGCCATGGCTCGTGAGCGAACCGCACCCGCCGCCCGCTCGGTCGCCATCCTCAACCAGAAGGGCGGCGTCGGCAAGACCACCGTCACGCTGGGGTTGGCCTCGGCGGCGGCCGCGGCCGGCCGGCGGGTGCTGGTCGTCGACCTCGACCCGCAGGCGTCGTCCTCGTGGGTCCTCGGCCACGACGTGAAGGCCGACCGGCGCGCCGACGGACCGGAGGGCGTGATCGCCGTGCTGGGGGGCGCCGATCCCTCGTCCGAGGTCGTGCCATCCCCTTGGTCGGAGCGGATCGACCTCCTGCCCGGCGGGCCGGGAACGGCCGAGGCGGTGGACGAGCTGGCCGGCACGCGGCTGCGCTCGGCCCTCGCCGCGGTCCCGCCGCAGCGCTACGACGCGATCCTCGTGGACTGCCCGCCGACGCTGGGCGGCCCGACGCTCACCGCCCTGACGGCGGCACGGCACGCCGCTGATCGTCGTCGACCCGTCGGCGCTCGGTCTGCGCGGGATCGGCAGCGTGGCCGATGTCGTCGACGGTGTCTGGGAAGGCGAGAACCCCGATCTCGACCTCTGCGGCGTCGTCGTCAACCGGGTCCCGGCGGTGTCGAGCGAAGCCGAGCGGCGGATCGAGGAGCTCGGCCGCATCGTCGGCCGGAGCACGATCTGGAAGCCGCCGATCCCCCAGCGGGTCATCGTCAACCAGGCGCTCGGCGAGCGCCAACCGATCCACGCCTATGGCAGCCGGGCCGGCGACGTGATCCAGGCGTTCGACACGCTCTGGACCCGCCTCCGCCGCATCCTGCGGGCCTGACCCGGCGTACTCGCACCAGCCCCGCAGACTGCGGATCGAGTGCGACCGTTCGCACCAGACCCGCAGACTGCCGGACAGCGGCGAGCGAACTGGTGCCGTGGCCGCAGAGTGCGGCTCAGACGTCGATCAACAACAGGCTGCCCTTGCCGTCGAACGTGAGGGCGGCGCGGCCGTCCATCAGGCGGGCGATGCCGTCACCGATCAGTTCGGCCCGCCAGCCGTGGGCCAGCCGGGCATCGGGATCGCCTCGGATGACGGCGACGAGGTCGGCCCTGGTGGCGAGCAGGGCGGTGTCGATCCGGGCATCCCGGGCGACCTGGCTGACCCAGGCCGACACGAGCGTGATGGCGGGGCGCTTCGTGCGGTCGACCTCCTCACCGGCGTCGGGGACCGGCGGCGGTTCGGCGAGCTGTCCCTCGGCGACGGCGGCGAGGATGTCGCGACCGAGCCGACCGCGCCGGTGACGCTCGTCGACCCCGCGGGCCTGGGCCAGCTCGTCGAGCGTCGAGGGCTGGCGCTGGGAGATCCCGAGGATGGCGAGGTCGGGCAACACCTGGCGCACGGGCGTGTCCCCGGCCGCGGCCTCCCGCTCCCGCCACGACGCCACCGACTGGGCGACGGCCCGCGCCCGCGCCCGCAGCGAGCGAGCGTCCTTCAGCTTGAGCCACGCCTGGTCCGGGCGCGTCGCGCCGGTCGGGCGGGTGCGCAGCTCCTCGCACGCCTCGTCGACCCAGCCCAGCCGACCGAGTTCGCCGAGCTGGGCGAGCAACGTGTCGTGCAGCTCGAGCAGCGAGGCGACGTCGGCCGCTGCGTACGCGCACTGGGCCTCGGTGAGGGGACGCCGCAACCAGTCCGTGAGCCGGTCGCCCTTGGCCGGGGTGATGCCGAGCTCACCCTGCAGCAGCGACACCAGCGAGGGCGTGCCGTAGCCGACGAAGCCCGCCGCGACCTGGGTGTCGAAGAGGCGAGCCGGGATCGCGCCGACGGCTTGCGTGAGCACGTCGAGGTCCTGCTGGGCGGCATGGGCGACGGCCAGCGCGGGGCTCTCGAACAGCCGCCGCAGCGGATGCGGGTCGATGGCCAGCGGATCGACGAGCGCGAGGCCGTCGGGCCAGGCCAGCTGCACGAGGGCCAGGCGCGGGTAGTACGTCCGTTCCCGGTGGAACTCGGTGTCGATGGCGTACCGAGGCTGGGCGACGAGGGTGTCGATGAGCTCCTCGAGCTGTGCCGGCACCTCGACCCAGTGGAAGCTCATCGGTGGGCACCGTGCCCGGCGACCGCGAGCGGCGCGGAGTGTCGGCCTGCGGCTCGGGCGGCTGTCACGAGGGCTGGTCCCCGCCGACGACGTCCCTGCCGGACGCGATCCACGCCCCGGTGCCGCCGGCGATGTTGACGGTCGTGACGCCGTCGATGCCCTGCTGGTCGACGAACTCGCACGCTCGGCGGCTGCGCGCGCCGACTTGGCAGATGACGTACGTCGGGCCATCCCCGACGAAGGCGTCGAGGTGGTCGGGCACCGTGCCCAAGGGGATCAGCACCGCCCCCGGGACGTGACCGCGCTCGTACTCGTCGGGTTCGCGCACGTCGATGACGCGCCCGCCCGAAGCGAGCACGTCGGCGAACTGTTCGACATCGATCTCCGTCACGGGCACGCGGTCAATGTACCGGAGCCTCTTCGTTCGCTCGCTCGCACCTCAGGTCGAGCGGCGGGTCGTCGCCGACAGGTCGGCGATCGTGTTCACGTTGCGCAGCGGCCCTTCCTCGACCGGCACCTCGACGACGCGAAGACCCGCCAGTGCGACGTGGAGCGCTCGCACGCCCGCCGCCCACTGGGCCTCGACGGCAGGGCGCGCTCGTGCCCGCCAGAGCGCCAGCGCCGGCTCGCGCCGGCTGCTGCGGGCGACGACGGCATCGGCGTCGAGCGACTTGCCGGCGGCGTCGAGCAGCCGGGCGACGGTCGGACCGTCGAGCAACGGCAGGTCGCAGGCAGCCACCACGACTGCGGCCGCGTCGTCCGCCTCGACGCCGGCGGGCGCGAGCGTCGCCAGCGCCGACAGCACGCCACCGAGCGGGCCCTCGCCCGGGTACCGGTCAGGGTGGACGGGCCGGCCGAGGCGGGCCAGCAGCACGGCATCGCCACCGACGAACGACACCGGGTCGCAGCCGCCGTCCTCCAGCGCTCGGGCCACCCGCTGGCCCATCGGGACCCCGTCGACCTCGACGAAGGCCTTGTCGGTCCCCATGCGGCGGCTGGCGCCGCCGGCCAGCACGGCCCCGGACGTCACGGCGCCGCGTCCTCCGTCGCTCAACCGGCCGGCGCGCCGGGATCGAGCTGAGCGAGGAACAGCGTGATCCGCTCGGCCTCGTCGGTCTCTCCGATCTCCGCCGCCATCGCTCCCAGCCCGGCGAGCGAGCGGAGGAACCCGCGGTTCGTCGGCGCCGACCACCGCACGTAGCCCGAGCCCCGCCACCCGCTGGCCCGGAGGGCGTCGAGCCCACGGTGGTACCCGACCCGGTAGTAGGCGTACCGCTCGATCGGATCGCGACCGAGGTCACCGAGCTCGGCCCAGGCTTCGAGGAACCGCGGGTCGGCGGTCACGACGCTGGCGACGGCGTCCCGCCGGTGCTCCCCGTCGAGGGCCAGCGCGGCGTCGAGCGCGGCCCGCACATCGTCGTCGGGTGCCGGCAGCACGGTCGACGGCAGCCCCTGCGACATGGCGATCGGGCGTTCCTCACTCATGGGTGGCGAGGGTACGCGCCCGGCGCCCGCCGGTCACCTACCGTCCGGATCGTGGTCGCCCTGACGTTCGAGAACGCCCGAGATTGGGCCCTGGCGATCGTCACCGGCGCGGTCGTGCTGGCGTTCGTCCTGGCGTGGCTCGTCAAGCAGGTCGTCGCCAAGTTGCTGACGGTGGCGCTGCTGGCCGGGCTCGCCGGCGCGGTCTGGACGCAACGGACCTCGGTGCAGGATTGCGCCCAACGGGTGCGCACGACGCTCCAGGCCGGCGCCGACGACGACACGACGTGCACGTTCTTCGGGAGACAGGTCACGGTGTCGTCGCCACTCGACTGACGAGCCGGGCGATCTCGGCGGCGACCGCGTCCGGCTGCGAGCTCGGCCCGTCGTGGCGGGCGTCCTCGACCGCGACCACCGTGCAGGTGGACAGGATGTCCCCGAGGCGCTCGGTGCCCTCGATGTGGTGCCGCTTGCCCCCAGTCCCGTGCATCGCGACGACCGGCTGCGTGATGTCCCCGGCCCGCCACGGCTCGTGGCGACCGACGTCGATCAGCTCGGCGACCATCACCGCACCCTCGGCCCGGCGGGCCGCGCGCGTGCCGGCGGGCAGCCGCTCCCACACCGCGTCGCCGACCATGCGGCGCATGAAGCGCTCGGCGGCCTCGCCGGGATCGGCCCCGTCCTGCTGTCCCGACCCCCTGGCCGACAAGCCCGGCCACGAGTCCATCCACGACAGCGGCGCCTCGTAGACGGCGACGGCCCGCACCAGCTCGGGTCGGCGGGCGGCCAACGCCAGCGCCACGTTGCCGCCGTAGCTGTGGCCGAACACCACGGCCGGGCGTCCGGCCAGCAGGGCTTCGAGGTCGGCGACCTGGTCGGCCATGGCGAAGGGTCCGGGGTGGGGCGACGAGCGGCCGTAGCCGCGCCGGTCGTAGCGCACGACCCGGTGGGCGGCGGCGAGGCGGCGGCTCAGCCGCAGCAGGCTCGCCGAACGGTCCATCGAGCCATGGACGAGCGCGACGAGCGGCCCGCCGTCGTGGCCCTTCTCGTCGGACCAGATCGCGCTGCGGGCAACGGTCACTGGACACGCACGACGCGCAGCACGTCGGTCGCCGCGCTGTTGCGGTCCGGCGCGCCGGCCAACACGAGGACGACGTCGCCGTGGGCGACGAGGCCGTGCTGCAGTGCGGTCTCGACGGCGAACCAGACCATCTCGTCGCTCGAGCGGTACTCCTCGACCTGCACGGACTCGACGCCCCACGACAGCGTGAGCGCGTCGACGGTGCGCTGGTCGGGCGAGAGGCCGACCAGCCGGCAGCTGGGCCGGAACCGGGCCATCGCCCGCGCCGTGCGACCGCTGCGGGTGCAGCACAGGATCGCCGTCGACCGCACGTCGTCGGCGGCCTGCCACGCGGCGTGGGTCACGGCCGCGGTGATCCGGTCGGCCGTGTCGTCGATCTGCCAGTCGCGCTGGTCGCGGCCGAGCCGCTCGGCCCACTGCCGGTAGCTGGCCTCGGTCTCGGCACGGGCGGCGATGCGGGCCATCGTCTCGACGACGAGCACCGGATCGTGACCGATGGCGGTCTCGCCGGACAGCATCACGGCGTCGGTGCCGTCGAACACTGCGTTGGCGACGTCGCTCACCTCGGCCCGCGTCGGCGCCGGCGCGTCGATCATCGTCTCCAACATCTGCGTCGCCGTGATCACGGGGACCCCGACGGCGACGCAGTGGCGGATGATCTCCTTCTGGAGGTGCGGCACGTCCTCCAGTGGGCAGTCGATCCCGAGGTCGCCGCGAGCGACCATGACCGCGTCGGCGACCCTCGTGATGCTGCTGAGCTCCCCGATGGCCGCGTACGTCTCGATCTTGGCAACGATCGCGGCGCGGTCACCCACGACGGTGCGCAGCTTGACGACGTCCTCGGCCCGCCGCACGAACGACAGCGCGACGTACTCGACTCCGGCCGCCGTCATCGTCTCCGCGAGCACCATGTCCTCGTCGGTCGGGGCGAACATCTGCAGGCGCTCGCAGGACAGGTGGACACCCGGGCGACCTTGCGTGCGGCCCCCGCTCTCGATCTCGGCCAGCACGGCATCGGCCGTGACCGCGACCGCCTTCATGGCGATGCCCCCGTCACCGATCACGATGCGGTCGCCCGGGTCGACGTCCTGGAGCAGCGTCGGATAGCGCGACGCAGATGACGTCCCGGCTGCTCGCCTCGGTGCCGGGCACGAGCCGGATGGTCTCCCCCGGCGACAGGTCGACGCCGCCCTCGGGGAACGCGCCGGAGCGGATCTTGGGCCCGGGGAGGTCGGCCAGCACGCCGACCGGCTTGCCGACGATGCGGGCGACGTCGCGCACGAGGGCCAGCCGTTCGAGGTGGCCGTCGACCTCGCCGTGGCTGAGGTTGATCCGGACCACGTCGACGCCGGCGCGGAGCATCGCCGCGAGGCGCGCCGGCTCGGTGCTGGCGGGACCGATCGTGGCGACGATCTTCGTGCGGCGGCTCATCGGTGCTTATCTACTCGTTCGATGGAGCTCGTGCTGATCCACCACCGTCCGGCAGCTTCGCGCACCCCCGCGTTCACGCCGCGGGTGGGCGATGAGCGCTCCCGCCGCGATCGACGGCCTGCGGGCCCACCTCGACGCCTCGCCGTCGCCGTGGCACGCCGTCGCGACGTCGAGTGACGCGCTCGTCGCCGCCGGCTTCATCGGCGTCGACGAGGCGGCGTCGTGGACGGACGCGCCGGACGCCGGGTTCGTCGTCCGCGGCGGCGCCCTGATCGCGTGGAAGCGGCCGGCGCGGGCGTCCGGGCCGCAGCCGCTGCGCATCGTCGGGGCCCACACCGACTCGCCCGGGCTGCGGGTCAAACCGCACCCGGACGGCGGACGCGCCGGGTGGCGTCAGCTCGGCGTCGAGATCTACGGCGGCGTGCTGCTGAACAGCTGGCTCGACCGCGACCTCGGGATCGCCGGACGCCTCGTGCAGGCCGACGGCTCGTCCGTGCTCGTCGACGTCGACCGGCCGATCGCCCGGGTGCCGCAGCTCGCGATCCACCTCGACCGCGACGTCAACGAGCGCGGCCTCGTCCTGGATCGCCAGGCCCACATGACGCCGGTGTGGGCCACCGGCCTCGCCACGCCCTTCGAGTCGTGGATCGCCGAGCAGGCCGGCTGCGCGGGGCCGCCGGCCTGGTGGGACCTGTGCCTCTACGACGTCCAGCGGGCCGCGATCCTCGGCGCCGACGGGTCGTTGCTGGCCAGCGGGCGCCTCGACAACCTGCTGTCGTGCTGGGCGGCCACGAGTGCGCTGGTGGAGGCGACGCCCGACGACCACGTCGCGGTGATCGCTCTGTTCGACCACGAGGAGGTCGGATCGGCGAGCACCGCCGGAGCGTCGGGTCCCTTCCTCGGGACCGTCATCGAGCGCCTGCAAGCCGCGTTCGGCACGGTCGGCGACGACCTCCACCGCGCCCTCGCCGGGTCGAGCTGCGTGTCGGCCGACAACGCCCACGCGGTCCACCCGAACTACCCGGAGCGCCACGACGCCGAGCACGCTCCGATCGTCGGCCACGGGCCGGCGATCAAGATCAACGTCAACCAGCGCTACGCGACGTCGGCCGACACCGCGGCGATCTTCGCCCGCTCCTGCGCCGATGCCGGCGTGCCCTGGCAGACGTTCGTGTCGCGCAACAACGTGCCGTGCGGTTCCACGATCGGTCCCCTCACGGCGACCAGGCTCGGCGTCGCCACCGTCGACGTCGGCGTCCCACAGCTGTCGATGCACTCGGCGCGCGAGGTGTGCGGCACGTCCGATCCGGTGTGGCTGGCCGGTGCCCTCACCGCCTACTTGTCGGGGTCAGCCTGAGGGCAGCTCGGCCCCATACACGCGCCGCTGGGCCTCGTCGAACAGCGCCTGCAGCGTGGGGTGGAGAAGGGCCGTCGTCTCCCGCACGAGGGCCCGCGGCACCCGACCGCTGGCCGGCGTCGGCATGACGATCGGCTCGCCGACGATGACGTGGACCTGGTGGGGGTGGATGAACTTGGCGCCCTTCGGCATCACGTCCTCCGATCCGCCGATGCCGACGGGCACGATGGGCACCCCGGCCTTGAGGGCGACGTAAGCGGCGCCGTCGAACAGCGGCTGCACGACCGAGCCGGACTTGCGCTCACCCTCGGGGAACAGCACGAGGGGCTCGCCGGCCTCGAGGACCGCGATGCAGCGCTGCAACGCCTCGCGGTCGGCCGTGCCCCGCGACACCGGGAAGCCGCCGAGCGAGGACAGCAGCCACGCCACCGGCCGGTGCTTCCACAGCGAGTCCTTGCCCATGAAGCGCAGGCGGCGCCGGGTCAAGCAGGCCGAGATCGGCGTGTCGACGTTCGAGCGGTGCACCGGCGCGAGCACGAACGCCCCGCTCGTGGGGATGTGCTCGCGCCCCTCGATCGCCATGCGGGTCCAGGAACGGGTGAAGACGGCGACCAGGAAGCGGGCCACCGAGTACAGCATCCGGCTCGCCGGGCCCTGTCCGGCCAGGAACGTGTCCACCTTCGCCATGTCGTCAGCGCCCGCCTTGCCGGTCGACCAGCAGCTCCACGATGCGGTCGACGACGTCGTCGACGCTCAACCCCGTGGTGTCGACGACGACGGCGCCGTCGGCGGCCTTGAGCGGACCGTCGGCCCGCGTCATGTCCCGACGGTCGCGCTCGGCGATCGAGGCCGCCACCTCGTCCACGTCCCCGCCCAACTCGCCGACGCGGCGCTCGGCGCGGGTGCGGGGCGAGGCGGTGATGAACAGCTTGAGCGTGGCGTCAGGGAACACCACGGTGCCGATGTCGCGACCCTCGATCACACCACCGCCCCGTTCGCCGGCCCACCTCCGCTGACGGGCCCGCAGCTCCTCGCGCACGGGCGTGTTGGCCGCGACGGCACTGACCGCCGTCGTGACCTCACGGGACCGGATGTCGCTCGTGGCGTCGACGCCATCGACGTACACGCCGTCGACGGAGACCGACATCGACAGTTCGCGGGCCAGCTCGGCGACCGCGGCGTCGTCGGTGACCGGGACCCCCCGGCGCAACGCGGCGAACGCGACGGCGCGGTACATCGCCCCGGTGTCCAGGTACTCGAGCCCGAGCCGTTCGGCGACGGCACGGCCGACCGTGCTCTTGCCGGCGCCGGCTGGTCCGTCGATGGCGATGATGATCCGGCCCGTCACCAGGACGTGCCGAGCGGGCGGCCCTCGTCGTAGCCAGCGCTGCTCTGCACGCCGACGACAGCGCGCTCCTGCAGCTCGGGGATCGTCGCCGCCCCGGCGTACGTGCACGCCGACCGGACGCCGGCCACGATCTGGTCGAGGATGTCCTCGACGCCGGGGCGCTCGGGATCGAGGTACATCCGCGACGTGCTGATGCCCTCCTCGAAGAGCTCCTTGCGGGCCCGCTCGAACGCCGACTCCGTCGCCGTGCGGTGCTTCACGGCGCGGTTCGACGCCATGCCGAAGCTCTCCTTGTACAGCCGTCCGTCGAGGTCGCGCATCGTGTCGGCGGCCGACTCGTACGTCCCGGCCAGCCAGGAGCCGAACATCACGCTGGCCGCGCCCCCGGCGAGCGCCAACGCGACGTCACGGGGCCAGCGCACGCCGCCGTCGGCCCAGACGTGCCGACCGAGCCGCGCCGCCTCGGCCGCGCATTCGACGACGGCCGAGAACTGCGGGCGCCCGACGCCGGTCATCATCCGCGTCGTGCACATCGCTCCGGGGCCGACACCGACCTTGACGATGTCCGCGCCCGCATCGACGAGCTGGCGGGTGCCGTCCGCCGTCACGACGTTGCCGGCCACCAGCGGCACCGTCGCCGGCGACGGCGCGCACGGCCTCGACGGCGCGCAGCATCCGGGTCTGGTGCCCGTGGGCGGTGTCGATGACCAGGACGTCGACGCCGAGCTCGACGAGCGCCTTGGCCTTGGTGTCCGGATCGCCGTTGATGCCGACCGCCACGGCGATCATCAGGCGACCGTCGGCGTCGAGCGCCGGACCGTACGTCGTCGATCGCAGCGTGCCCTTGCGGGTGACGACGCCGACCAGGCGCCCATCGCTGTCGACGATCGGTTCCATCGAGCGGCGGTTCGTGGACAGCAGGTCGAACGCGGTGCGGGGGTCGGTGCCGTCGGGCACCGTGACGAGCTCCTCGCTCATCACGGCGTGCAGCTGGGTGAAGCGGTCGAAGCCGGCCGCGTCGTGCTCGGTGAACACACCGAGCGGGCGGTGGTCGTCGTCGACGACGACGACCGCACCGTGGGCCCGCTTGTGGACGAGGCCGAGAGCGTCGCCGATCGTGTGGTGTGGGGTCAGCGTGATCGGCGTCTCGTAGACCGGGTGGCACGACTTGACGTAGTCGACGACCGCCGCCGACGACGTCGAGGGGGATGTCCTGGGGCAGCACGGTGATCCCGCCGCGACGGGCCACCGTCTCGGCCATCCGGCGGCCGGCGACGGCGGTCATGTTGGCCACCACGACCGGGAGGTGGGTGCCGATGCCGTCCGGCGTCGTCAGGTCGACGTCGAGGCGCGAACCCACCGTCGACAGGCTGGGGACCATGAACACGTCGCTGTACGTGAGGTCGTGACCAGGATCGGGGTGGAGCAGGCGCATGCGGTCCTCGGGTCGGAAAAGGGGCCACCCAAGGTTACGGCCCGTCGGTGCCGCCGCAGCGCACGGACGGTGCCGTCCTGGATCGGGTGCCGGCCGGAGGCGGACCCGGTCCCGTCTACGCTCCGGGCCGTGACGGATGCACCCGACGTGACACCCGTCGTGCTGGTCCACGGGTGGGGCGGCTCGTTCGAGACCACGTGGCGCCGGAGCGGGTTCACCGAGCTGCTCGCCGACGCGGGTCGGCCCGTGATCGGTGTCGACCTCCTCGGGCACGGCGACGCCCCCAAGCCGCACGATCCCGAGGCCTACGCGCGACCTCACCGCCCGCATCCTCGACGCACTCCCCGACGAGCCGGTCGACGCCGTCGGCTTCTCGATGGGGGCGGTGACCACGCTGCGCCTGGCGACGCAGGAGCCGGACCGCTTCGCGGCGCATCGTGCTGGCTGGCATCGGCCGGAGCCTCTTCGAGCGCGACGACGCCCGCCGGCAGCGGATCCTCGCCGGCGTCGAGGGGACGGCCGACCCCGACGACAACCTCGCCCGGCTGTTCGGTCAGTACGCCGGCCAGCCCGGCAACGACCGCCGTGGCGCTCGCCGCCGTGCTGAAGCGCCCGGACGAGGGCCCGTTCACGCCGGAGGAGCTGGCCGCGGTCACGTGCCCGGTGCTCGTCGTGATCGGCGACAAAGACTTCGCCGGCCCCGCCGACCCGCTGGTCGACGCGCTGCCCGACGCCAAGGCCGTCACGTTGCGCAACACCGACCACTTCGCCACGCCGGAGTCGTTCGGCTTCATCGACGCCGCGCTGGAGTTCCTCGACGCCGTGCCCGGATGACCGGGCGCTCGTCACGACCGACGTCGCCCTCGCCGCCGACCGCCTGCTCGCCGGTGGTCTCGTCGCGATCCCGACCGAGACCGTCTACGGCCTCGGCGCCGATGCCGACGAGTGGCTGCGGTGGCCCGGGTGTTCGAGGTCAAGGAGCGCCCTCGCGACCACCCCCTGATCGTCCACATCGGCCCGGGCCACCTCACCGAGTGGGCGGCCGCGGTCCCGCCGGCGGCAGCCGTCCTGGCCGCGGCGTGCTGGCCGGGGCCGCTGACGCTGCTGCTCCCGCGATCGGCGCGGGTGCTCGACGACGTGACCGGCGGGCGCGACACCGTCGGCCTGCGGGTGCCGGCCCATCCGTTGACGCTCGAGCTGCTGGCCCGCACCGGCCGCGGCATCGCCGCGCCGTCGGCCAACCGCTTCGGGCAGGTCAGCCCGACGACGGCCCCGCACGTCCTCGACGACCTCGGGGCCCCTCGATGCCCGGTCGCGACCTCGTGCTCGACGGCGGCCCGTGCCCGTCGGTGTCGAGAGCACGATCGTCGACGGCACGACCGAGCCGCCGCAGCTCCTGCGGGCCGGCGGCATCCCCACCGAGGACGTCGAGCGCCTGCTCGACGCCGCCGTCGCCGATGCCGACCGGCCCGTCACGGGCGGCCGGGATGCTGGCGTCGCACTACGCGCCGCGGGCCCGCGTCGTCCTCGTGCCCGACGCCGGCAGCGCCGACGACCAGGCGGCGCAGCTCGAGCGGGCCGGCATGCGGGTAGCCGTGGTCGATCACGGCCGCGACCTCGTCACCTACGCCCGTCAGCTGTACGGCGAGCTGCGGGCCGCCGACGCCGGCGGCGCCGAGCGGATCGTCGCCGTGCTGCCGCCCCCGATCGGCCTCGGCCACGCCATCCGCGACCGCCTCACGAAGGCCGCCGCCTCGCGCTGAGCCCCCGGTTCGCTCGCCCGGGCTCGCTCCGCTCACCTCCGAGTGTCACGGGTCATCGGATCGTCAGCCGGCCACCTGGGTCGCCGCCGCGCTCGGTCGACGGCACACACTCGGATGGGTGCCCACAGCTAGGTCGGACGGCCGAGGGTGTTGAGCTCGGCGACCCAGGCGTCGCGGACGGCGTCGAGGTCCGGGACCGGCCGGCCGTCGAGGCTGGCCAGCGTCACCGCCACCGTGCTGGCACCGGCGTCGGGGACGAGGTCGAGCCGGCACCAGCACCCGAACGGTTCACCGAGCATGACGTCGAGCTGGTACGGCGGCTCGTCGTTGACGAGCTCGCCGAGCCATGACGCCACGACCAGCAAGGCCTCGAACGCCTCGACGGGGAGCGCTTCGATCGTGAACGACGCGACGTCGTGGGCCACACGCCCACCGGGCCGCGGCACGGGCGCGCTGGGTCCCGCAGCTGGCGCGCCCGTCGCCGGCTCCGGCCCGGATCGCGCCGGACCGGTGCCGATGTCGGCCAGCACCGCGTCGAACGCGAGGTTCAGCCGCTGCATCTCGTCGGTGGTACCCCCGGCGTGGTCCGGGTGGAGGGCCATGGCACGACGACGGCGGGCCGCCCGCAACTCGGCTTCCGACACCCCGCGATCGACGCCGAGCACGGTGTACGGATCGTCAGGCACCGCCGCGGGCCCCGAGCCACGTCGCCGAGCGCCCCCACCGGGCGTCGTGGACGACCGACACCAACGGCTTGCGCCGCAGCGGGCCGTGGCGACCGGCCGGGACGCCGAGCGTGATGCAGGCGTGGAGGGCGACGCCGTCGGGCAGCGCCAGCAGCTCGCGCAGCTCGTCCTCGACGCTGTGGTGCCAGCCGGTCATCACCCCTCCGTACCCGAGGGCGTGGGCGGCGAGGAGCAGGTTCTGACACGCCGGGTACACGGACGCGCCCTCGTACGGACTCGGCGCCCGGTAGCGCTCCAGCCCGACGAGGACGACGATCGGCACCGCCTCGAACCGGTCGACGTACTGCTGCATCGCCGCCTGCATCCTGGCGCGGGGCGACCCCTCGACCGGCGGCCCGTCCCGATCGAGGTCGGCCCGCTTCACGATCCACGACGCTCGGAAGGCGCGGCCGAGAGCGCGCGGGCGCTCGCTGCTTCGGGGTCGGTGCGACGCAGGACGATGAACCGGAACTGCTGGCGGTTCGTGCCCGACGGCGCCCGCTGCGCGTGCCACAGGATCTCGGCGAGGTCGTCGTCGGGCACCGGGTCGTCGGTGTAGCGGCGGATCGCCCGGGTCGTCGCCAGCCCGTCGAGCAACGAGAGCGGCTCCGCACGCTCCCCGCTCATCGGCCGGTGAACTCCGGAGACCGCTTCTCGAGGAACGCGCCGACGCGCGCCGTGACGGCCCCGAGGTTCCCGAGGCCGCCGTCGGTCACGGCCGCTTGCGCCCGGAGGTCGAGCCCGGCGCAGAACGCGCGGCCGGCGCCGGAGAGGACGAGGCAGTGGACGTCCGGGTCGCGGTCGGCGGCCAGGAGGCGCTGGGAGATCGGTGCCAGCATGGCGGTCGAGATCGAGTTCAGCCGATCGCGAGCGTTCAACGTGATCGTCGCGATGTTGCCGTTGACCTGGTACGGGACCTCGTCGACCGGGTGGCCGCGGGCGTCGGGGACCGTCATCTCCCGAAACGTATCGTTGACGCGACGAGCCGACCGACGAGATCGCGATGATCATCGCCAGCTTGACGCCGTCGGCCGGCGTCTACGCGCCGTGCGGCGGTGACACACCCCGTGCCCACTCATGTGGAGCGAGAAGGCACAAGACCCGTCTCGCCGCCGCGGTCGACAGGTGTGACCGCTGGGACAGCGTCGGCGCAGCTCAGCACGAGCCACACCGTCATCGACCACAGGGCGGTCGCCAACGCGACGTGGATCGCCACGAGCAGCTCCGGGACGTCGTTGAAGTACTGGATGTACCCGACCGCGGCCTGCAGCAGCCCGACGAAGATCCACGACGACACCGGGCCTTGGAGCACGGCCCGCTCGGCCGGCCGGCGCTGGACGTGGGCGGCCAGCACGACGGCGAGCGCGACGGCGATCAGGACGGTCGTGCCGTGGATCCGTGCCGCCGAGGAGATCGCGACGTCGAACCGCTGGACGTCTTCGTCGCCGGCGTGGGGGCCGGCGCCGGTGACCACGGTGCCGGCGACGATGGCCAGCCCGGTGGCGGTGGCAAGGGCCCAGACGAGACGGCGGCTGGTGATCCCGACGCTCGGCCGGCGGACGCTGCCGTCGGGCTCACCAGCCCGGCGCAACAGGACGACCGCCGTGGCCACCAGGACCATCGACAGCAGCATGTGGCTCTGCACGGCCAGGGGGTGGAGGTCGACGAGGACCGTGATGCCACCGAGCACGATCTGGCCGAGCACACCGGCGACGAGGCCCAGCGACAGCAACGTCAGGTCGCGCCGACGCGGGGTGCGCCACAACGACCCGAGGACAGCGGCGATCACGGCGAACGCCACCAGCCCGGTGAACAACCGGTTGACCTGCTCGATCGCGGCGTGGCCCGACGACACGTCGATCAGGCGCTGGTCGTTGCAGTTGGGCCAGTCGTCGCACCCGAGCCCCGAGCCGGTCAGTCGCACCGCGGCGCCGGTGATCACGATCACGATCAGCAGCGCGAGTGCGACAGCGGTGATCAGTCGATAGCGCGCCGGCGAGATCCGCACCCGCCAGAGGCTACGGCTGCCGCCGCACCCGGACCCAGCCCCCTCCGTCCGAGTGTCTGCGTCGTTCGGAGTGCGTACATCGAGGACGTCCCCGACCGACGCGATGCGGCCGGGACCCTACGGTCCCGGCCGTCGTCGCCGGAGCTTCCTCCCCAGGGCTCGCGGTCCCTCGGTCACCCAGCGGACACCGTCGCCGCGGTCAAGACCGCCGCGCCGGACCGACCGGGTGCCCGATCGTCCGCCCGCCGCAGGCGACCCCGAGGGGTTTGCTACGACCTCGCCCCGCGTCACGTGCCGAAGCCCACGACACGGAGCGAGGCCGCCCGCCCGCAACTGTTACCCGAGGGTAACAAGCGCCCGAGCGGCCCGCAACGCGGACCCTGGGCTGCCGTCCACGTGGATCGCGACCGGCCGGAACGCCGATGGCGGCCCGGCGTCCCGAGTGGCCGGGTCAGCTGTCGTCGTCGGCGGATCCGCCGGCGTCCGCTCGCTGCTGTTCGAGCTCCTCGCGAACCCAGCGGTTGACGATGATCAGCTGACGTGCGTTCGGATCGCCCGGGATCACGTCGCCGGTCGGCGCCAGCTGCACCGCGCGGCGACATCAGGCATCGTCGGGGACCGGCCACGTGACACTCCCGCCCGACGGCTCTTCCTCGCACACGAGGACCGTGCTCTAGCATTCGGGCTGGACTGCGGAGGATCGCCCGTGCTCGACCGAGTACCACAGGCCGCCACCTCAGAGCGGGCCGCCCCGGCGCGCCGTGCCTCGTCGGGGGCGAAGCGCCCGCTCCAGAAGCGGGCGCGACCGACGGTCGGCCGCGCCGACGGCCAGGCGGAGCGGGAGGCCGACGCCCTCGTCGTCGAGGTGGTCGAGGCGCTGAGGGCGTCGCGGCAGCCGAACGGCCGACGGCCAGCGCCCGAGCAGGGCCGCATCCGTCGGACGACCGCACCATCCGCGCTCGAGGACTCGCCGGCCGGCGGACGGCCAGCGCCCGAGCAGGGCCGCATCCGTCGGACGACCGCACCATCCGCGCTCGACGACCCGTGGGCCGGCGGTGACCTCGACGACGGAACGGCGGAACGCATCCAGCGGGCGATGGGTGGCGGACATCCCCTGCCTGCGCCGGTGCGACAGCCGATGGAAGCGGCGTTCGGTGCCTCCCTCGACCACGTGCGCATCCATGAAGGGCCCGAGGCCGGCGCGTTGAACGCCGCCGTGTCGGCGCGCGCCTTCACAGTCGGTCGCGACATCTTCTTCGGGCCCGGTGAGTTCCGCCCTCAGCACGATGCGGGTCAGCACCTGCTCGCCCACGAGCTGGCGCACACGATGCAACAGACGCCAGCAGCGCCCGCGCCGTCGGCCGAACCCGTCGTGCGCCGGAGGATGGCCTTCACGGTGGCGGACCTGCGCGGCTCGGACAAGTTCACGTCGGCGCTCAGGGCCGGTGTGGGCTCCCTCACGACGTGGAACGAGATCCGCTCGTTGCTCCGCGAATACGGCAAGGCCACGTCACCGGGCGATGAGCTGCGCATCCTCCTGCGGCTCGAAGTGCTCGGACGCGAGTTCCTGACGAAGCACCCCGACCGCACCACGGAGAACGACAGGCTGCGAGCCGAGTCGATCGAGCAGATGATCGCCAGATGCGAGGCCGAGCTCGCGACGTCGGGTGCGGAGCAGGACGTGCTCTACGGCGAGCGCATGCGCGATACCAGCGCCGCCATCGCGTCGGATGCGAAGGGCAAGGTGACCGACCAGCGCTTCCGTTACGTGACGGCGAAAGGGGCCGAGGGCCTCGACGTGTCCAAGTACGGCGAGCTGCGGGCCCAGCCGGCGCTAGCCGGCGTCACCCTGACCGACGCCGAGATCGCGGCGATCCGCGTCTACACCGGTGGCGACTACCGTCTGATGAACCCGCTGCTCGAGGGCAGCGAGACGTGGCTGGCCGAGAACGTGGAGGGGCTGACGTCTGGCAAGTCCGGTGAGGGCAAGTTCGGCGTCGGCCGTACGCAGGCGAAGTTGGAGAAGTCGGGCGGCGTCGCCAAGCGAAACCGCCGGCGCGATCTCAAGGTCGAGGCCGGCCAGCACGCCCGCTTGGCGGTCTCGGGCCTGAAGAAGCTGCCCAACGTGGCGGGTACGGGCTATCGGGGGTTGACGATCCCCAAGGCCGAGCTCGACAGCAAGTACCGGGTCGGCAACACCATCGTCTACAAGCCCTTCAGCAGCACGAGCACCAGGCGAGACATGGCGCGGGGGTACGCGGCCGTCCCGAAGGAGGGAAAGGTCGGCGTGCTGCTCGAGCTCGACATCAAGCAGGGGAGGGACGTCGCACCGCTGTCGCTCGCCAAGGGCGAGGACGAGATCCTGCTCCTCCCCGGCGCCTCGTTCACCGTCGCCGAGGCTCCCCGACAGGAGGGTTCGGTCTGGGTGGTGACGTTGCGCCAGACGGGGCCCGGCGTGCCCACGGCGGACACGCTCGCGCCAGCGGTCCCGGCGACCGGCCCGGCGATCGAGGAGGGCACCGCCTCGGGCGCCATCGCGGACCGCACCGACGCGTTGCTCGACGCCACGACCGACGAGAGCTCGACCGAGGAGAGCGACGACGACGTGACCGTCACCGACGCCACCACGCCGGTGGTCGCGACCAACACCTTGGCGGCGAGCGGCGTTGCCGAGTCCCTCGCGGATCTCACCGCCTCCACGTCGGGCACGCATGCGTTGACGGCGTCGACGTCTGCGCTGACGACCGATCCCGCGCCCGACGCAGCACCACCCGCTCCGACACTGGAGGAGTTGGCCGACGTCGCCGCGCGAGCTCATCGCGGCGGCCGCCGCCGCCGAGCCGGCCGTGACCGCGCTGCTGGGCACGCTCGCCGCCAACCATGGTTGCCGTCTCGAGGGCCTCGACCACCGCCTCAAGACCCTCGCTTCACTGTCGCGGAAGCTGGCCGACAAGGTTCGGAGGCGGACCAATCCGGGCGACCCCGCCGCCGACACGGCCCTCGAGGCGTCGAAGATGAACGACGTGCTCCGGTACACCATGATCGTGCCGGTCGGGACCTACGGCCAGGTGGACGCCAAGCTCCGGGAGGAGATCGTCAAGCTCACGCACGAGGTCAAGGGCTACTGGAACGCCTGGAGCGATCCGAACGCCAAGGCCTACAAGGGTGTCAACATGACGTTCGGGACGTCCGCCGGCCAGCTGTTCGAGCTCCAGCTGCACACGGAAGCCAGCTTCGCGACCAAGCAGGCGATCCACGCGGAGTACGAGGAGTGGCGCGCCGCAGAGACCACCGCCGAGCGTCGGGCCGAACTGATCCTGGTGATGGCCGCGGAGTGGACCAACGTGCAGGTGCCGACCGGGGCCGTTCCGACACCGAAAGGGCAGCCGACCACCGGTCCAGCGAAGGCCGGCGCGGCCACGAAGCCCGCCAAACCCCCAGCGCAACCGAAGCCGGAGAAGAAGACGTACCCGAGGCTCAAAGTGCTGCTGGCGCAGGCCGCACAGGGCCTGGCCACGCGTGCCGAGCTCGAGGAGGGACGCGCGTGGATCAAGCGTGAGGAGCTGCGGCTGACGAGCGACCAAGCGGCGCCCGACAAGGCCGACCGGCTGAAGGCGCTGAAGGTCCTCGGTGACGACATCGGGTTCGCGATCGACCGCATGCGGGTCGATGAGTCGGTGAAGCAGGGGAAGGCGATCTACCTCGAGTCCGGAACCACGAAGGGCGCAGAGGGCGGGTTCGCCGCGATCACGGACCCCGGCCGAGGGTTCTTCACGAGCGGCAAGCCGGCGGCCAAGACCGAGGGTGCGCGCCATGGGCTGGACGACGCCGAGATCGCTGCGTTGGGCACCTACACCGCGGATGACTACAAGTACATCAACCCGGCCACCGCCTTCAGCAAGACGTGGCTGAGGGACAACATGACGAAGGCGAACCAGACCGGCACCGAGCGGCAACGTCTCGAGGAAGGCGGCACCCACGCCGCCGTCATGTCCATGGCGATCGCCAAGCTGCCGGTGTGGAAGGGCGCCACCTTCCGGGGCGAGCGGATGAGCCAGAAGGAGTTCGACGCCAAGTTCCTCACCCGCCCCGACGGCACGGTGAGGGCGAGGAGCACCACCGACAAGCGGCTGGCCTTCACCAGCATGTCGAGGCTCCGCGAGAAGGGCATGGCCTTCGCCACCGGCGGCGCCGGAACGCCGGCCGGGGACCAGACGATCCACGTCCTCTACTTGATCAAAGTGCGCGACGCCCGTGACATCCAGGCCTTCTCGCGACTCGACGAAGCCGAGGTGCTGTGCCCGCCCGGAGCGACCTTCAAGGTGACGAAGGTGGTCACGCTGAAGACGGGGCCGAACGGGAACCCCAAGGCGACGGCGTGGTACGAGGTCCACATCACCCAGCAGTGAGTTGGCGTCCGCGCTGCGGGTGGCGGCCAGCCGCCTCGTCAGAGCAGTCCCTTGCGCACCAACTCGGCCTGGACGCGCGCGTTTCGCTCGTCGAGCGCGTCCTCCGCGGCCCGTGGATCGCCGCCCGGCTCGACGACGACGTGGTCGCGGAACGTCTCGAACGTGGTCACGTCGCCTCGTCGGTCGACCTGACCGTGGATCGGCTCGACCGACGGGTGGGTGGCGAAGAAGTCGAGCACCTCCCCCTCCCCCACCCCGTTGACGACGAAGCGCACGATCCACCCGGCCGTCACCACCTCACCTCGATCGGGCAGCGGGGTGGCCAACGTCAAGGGCACGAAGGAGAAGAACGACGCGAACCCGCTGGCGAACGCGTCGCGCCCACTCGCCGTGGGCTCAACCATCCCGCCCGCTCGAGCCGTCGCCCGTGAGCGACGCCTCGATCTCGGCCGCCTCTCCGGCTGACACCTCCTCGCCCAGCGTCGGATCGAGCAGGTGCTCGGTCACCGAGCCGTCCGCGATCCAGCGCCCGGACTGGAAGTACTCGCCGTCGATGGCCGTGTCGGTCTCCGTCACTCGAACGAAGTGGGACACCGACCCATCCGGATCCCGCGAGACGAAGTAGCGCACCGTCATCCCGCGCCCAGGCTACCGCGCTCTGGAAGCCGACCGAAGGCGGCGCGGATCGACGTGTTCGAGGCTGAGCGCCGGCCGGGGACGTACGGCTGTCCAGCGCGACCGGATCAGGGCATCCTGCGCTCGTGGTGAACGACCGGCGCCTGTTGGACACCAGTGACCCGCTCGACCCGGACGGTGCCGAGTGACCGATCCGCGCTCGTCTCGATCGCGGCGAGTGCGAGACCTGGTTCGAGAGCGACTCCGGTGAGCGGCTCGCGGTGGTGACCAATGTTCAGAGGGCAATGGTGATGTTGCTCAGCGGTCCCGGCGATGCAGGCGAGCTTGCAGTCGGCGCGTCCGCCGACGCGTCAACGAGCGGCGGCTACGTCCTCTCCGACGGGCACCGCGACGGACGCTGGCACCGGGCGGTGTGCTTCGAGGTCCGGATCCGGCAGTCTGTGGTTGTGGTCGATCCAGCCAAGCCGATCGTGCGCGTGGTGAAGTACAAGTGGGACGGGACCGTCTCGGCGGTGGACGTTGCGTACCCGCTGGCCGTCCCGGGACACAGCTCGGTCTGGTTCGTCCTCGCTGGCAGCCGCAGGGAACGCCCTCGCTTAGGCGCGATCGAGGTCGTCGGTAGCGACGAGTTGTGGGTCGCGGTGCCCGGTGAGTGGTGGGTCCTGTGCGGTCGCACGGACGCCGCCTCGATCAGCGGCTACAAGGTCCACGCCTCGGCTCCCTTCGAGGCACCGCGGAGTGAGGACGAGATCGTGTGGGTCGACCTCGACTTGGACTTCGACGTCACCGGCGACGTGGTGGAGATCCAGGACGAGACCCTGTTCCACGACCATGCCCGCTCGATGGGTTACCCCGAGACGATCGTGCGGGGTGCCTGGTCGGGAATCTCCACCATCGCCGCGTCCTACACGAACGGCGACTGGCCGTTCGACGGATCGATGGAAACATGGGTGGCCGGCATCGCGGCACATCGTCCGGCCTAGGCGACTCGAACGCCACGGGCTCGCACCATCGGAATGTCCGCGGGCCGTGGGTGTGTGGTCGGTAATCTGTCGCGCGACGGTCTCGGGTGGATTCGACGGTCCCCGCCCGCGGCCGCCGAGCACCCGCTCGAGGCCGTCACCGGGGTCGATCAGCCGAGACCGGGAGCGTCCGCCCGCGACGCTCCCGGTCCCGTTCGTGCGTTCCGTGCCCCGCCGACACGTGAGCGCTCCCCGATCCGGGTGGTAGCCACCCGGATCGCTCGGGCCGATGTTGACGCTGCATGCCCCGCCGGACGTCCCGCATCCGGGAAACCCCGTGCATTCACGCGTCCTCGTGAACAGTCCCCGAACGAGCGACACGTGGTCGTGACCACGGCGGCACTGTTCCCGATCCTCGAGGGCGAGGCGAGCCCGATTTGGGTGGCGCTCGTCGAGGCGCAGCACGACGCGGACGACGAGTGCGACGACCCCGACTGAGCTTCCCTCCCTGGGGGTACAGGGCGGCTGTCTACGGTCGTGCTGTCCCGTCCACCCGGGCCATGCCGGCCTCCGCCACGCCCACTCGCGGCGGAGGCTGGCACCGGGGCGGTTGTGCACGCGGCGGCGCGCGGGGTCCAAGGCGACGGATCAGGCTTTCCGTGCGCCGCTCATTGACTCGCCGACACACGGCGGCTCGTGCACGGGGACCTGATGGACGCTGAAGGCGACGTGTGTGCCATCGGGCGACCAGCTGCCGGCGCCGAACTCGCAAGGGCCGCTGCTCCGGGGCGAGGCGACGGTCGGGGCCGAGTCCCCCCCGTGGGCGCTGCGCGGTGCATGGCGCTGTCAGCGCACGGCCGTCACCCGCCCGTAGAGACCGGGCACGAGGGCAGCCCCGGCCCACTACGTAACAAGTGAGGAAAGCGTGGCGGTGAGCCGGGGCTACTGCTTGTGACCGGAACATTGCGACGGCCGCGAATGGGAGCCGCGGACCATGGCGGACAGGCATGTGGTCGGTACCGTGTCGCGCGACGGGTCTCGGGGCGTACTTGACGGTCCCGCCCGCCCGCCGAGCAATGCTCGAGGCCGTCACCAGGGGCGGAATCCGGGCGAGCGTCTCCAGCTTGGCGCGTGGCGCGTCGAGAAAGTTCCGCGCCTCCGGTCTGCAGAGTGTCCTACGCTTCAAATGGGCAGACGGATCAATGATCGCTGGTGAATACCATGACGTGCCCGTTTCGGCTGCTCCACGGAGTTATGAGGGAGAGCGCATGTGGCGGGTCGCCGGGTCGGTGGCGGGGGCGCTGGTCGCTGCCGTCCGTGGCGACGCCGAACGGAAGTGCTACTCCAATTCACCTAAAGGGAGCACACCTTGATCACTATTTCCAGGCGTCGGCGCGCCTTCATCGCCGCGGCAGTCGTCGGACTCGCCGGAATCGTCGTCGTCCCCGGGTTCGACCGCGCAGGCGGAAGACGGCCCGTTCTTCGTCGAGGGCCTTGTGCCTGATGGCCCGCCCAACCCTGGCACGACCCCGAGCATCAACCTCGTCGACGACACAGGAAATACGCAGGAGCTCGGGCCGCTGAACTCGAACACGACGAAGATCGGTGTCATCCACAACGACGTACCGCCGACGCTCGGCACCACGAACCCGAACGCCCAGGTCGACTTCCGCCAGGCCTGGATCGACATCAAGCGGGACGCGGGCAAGGACTGGGTGTACTTCGCGTGGGAGCGTGACAAGAGCACCGGTAGCGGTTTCATCGCCTATGAGTTCATGCAGAACCCCGCCCCTGCGGCCTGTGACTACGAGTACGCCAACCAGGCTGAGCTGGATGACCTGATCGCCAACTGCAACCCGTGGGCGAATCGCGATGGCGATACTGACGGGGCAGGTCCCGACATCGGCGACTTCTTCATCCTCTGGGACCAGCAAGGCGGCAGCCGGGTGCTCCAGCTGGCCATTTGGCAGGGCACCGCCCCGAACCTGACCCTCGGTACGCCGACGCCGCTCAACGCTGCGGTGTCCCAGGCCGAGTTCAGCGAAGACGGATTCAGGGGGGAGGCCGCGGTCAACCTGACGGACACCATCTTCGGTGGAGTGCTCTCGTGCTTGGCGTTCGCCAACACGATCCCCAGCACGGTGACGGGCAACTCCAACACCGCTGACTACAAGGACACCATCCTCGAGACGGTCCCACCCGTCTCCAGCTGCGAGACGACAACGGTGACCACACCGCAGGACGGCGACGGGGTCGCCATCCCGGCCGATGGCATCTCGATCGGCGACGGTGTCGTGGCCGTGCAGGACTCCGCCGAGGTCACCCTGACCGGCGGCACCGCCACACCGGGGGGTTCCGTTGAGTTCTTCCTGTGCAAGGTTGCCGCGGGCGAGCTGTGCGACACTGGTGGCACGTCGGTCGGGTCGACGGATCTGACCGGCGCGGCATACCCGGTCACCGTGGATTCACCGACCGCCTACGTCACCTCCGCCGGCGACTACTGCTGGCGAGGCGTGTTCAGCGGTGACACGGAGAACGGCATCCCGGGCTCGAGCGACTCGTCAGCAGGCGAGTGCTTCACCGTCAACCCGGTGACGCCGGAGTTGTCGACGGACGCCGGTGCCGACGTCTTCCTCGGCAACGCCGTGACGGACTCGGCCGAGCTGAGCGGCACGGCCACGCAGCCGGCCGACCCGGTCATCAACCTGGACGGCACGGCCGGCGCGCCAGCGGGTGGGACGATCACCTTCAAGCTGATCGGACCAGACGACTGCTCGACCGTGGCATACGAATCCGACCCGGATGACACGCCAGTCAGCGGTGACGGCACATACAACAGTCCGGACCCACAGTTCGTGCCGACCGCGCCCGGCGACTACCACTGGGTCGCCGTGTACAGCGGCAGCTCCCCGAACACCGACGGCGTCACGCACAACGCCGACTGCACGGACACCGATGAGGACGTGGTGGTCAACACCGTGGCCTCGTCGCTGAGCACCGCCCAGAGCTGGGTGCCGAACGACTCGGCGACCATCTCGGCTCCCGCCGGTGGCGACCTCAATGGGACCGTGTCCTTCACGCTCTTCCCGACGAGTAACTGCTCCGGTACCCCCGTCTTCACCCCTGTCGAGGTTGCCGTCTCCGGGGCCTCCCCGCAGACGGTCGGGACGTCGAACACGACGGCAGTGACGACGCCGGGGGGATCTTTCTCCTGGCTGGTGAGCTACGACAGCGACAATGCGGCCCAAGAAGACATCCCGGGCAGCTGCCATGAGACGTCGGTTCTGACAATCGTGGACGGCGGCACCATCAGCAGCCCGCCATTGTGACCTGACGGACTGGTCGAGCAGAGGTCACTGCACCGCGCGAGACCTCTGCTCGTCGGCAACCGAGAGGGGCACACCCGGTACGCCGGGTGTGCCCCTCTTGTCTGTAGGCATGAGCGTCAGGGCAGGTGTTTCGCGCTGCGCTGTGTCAGCCGTCATCCATTGACGAGCGCTCGTGCGTGAGTCCGGCGCTCGCCGTGTCCGCGAGGACCAGCAGCACCGCGGCCTGGTGCCCGACACGCTCCAGGAGACCGACACCTCGGCGGTGTGGATGGCGCCGACTCGGTCACGCCGGACGTTCGCGATCCACGGCTCCCGGCGCGGCGCGGGCTCCGACGGGACGGCCGGCGCGGATCGACCCGTCGGTGCAGGGCGCACGAGCTTCGGCGGGCGTCGGACGAGCGACATGTCGGTCGGCGATCCGGTGGCGCTGTCGAGGCTCTGGACGGCCGCGCTCGGCTACACGGGCAGACCGTTCGTACCGAGCAGTGGTGTCCCAACTGTGAGACACACTGAGGAAGTCGCTCCGCCGGTTTCGCTGCGGCGGACCTCATCGACGGCGTCGGGGCCAACTGATCACGTGGAAGGTGTCCGAGCTGTCGATCGCCTCGGCATTCCGACTTCAGGACGTCGACAGGTCGGCATACCAGATCGCGTCGTCAACACCGACGACAAATACCTGGTACCCAGACGCGTCGGCGACGACCGCCGGAGTGGACTTGGATCGCCCTCCAAGCGAGAACCACGCGCCCGAGATCGATCCCCGAGACCACACGGCTTGATCGTCGCCGATCACGAAGAATTGCGTACTTCCCCCGGGCATGGTCGCGACGGCCGGGTTCAAGGTCACACGACCTGCAAAGCCTTGCCACGCTCCGATGAAGGGGTCGTAACCCCAAGTCCACGTCTTGCCGACCGCCCTCCACACGGCGTGATCGACCCCCACCACGACGGCGAGAGCGTCGGTCGCACCGATCGCCGGATCGCCGATGACGATCCCGACACCTGCGCGGTGTGGCGTGACTGCCTCGACGGGTCGATGAGCCCTGACGCGCCCAGCGACGGCATCGTCGCCGGGTTCTCCGCCCGGGAACGCACCCAGCTGCGCCGCGACGTGCCCACCGCCAGGCCGACGCCGAGACCCGTCACGAGCTGGTCGAGGCGAGGGCGGCCGCCGACGGCGTCCGACGGCCCTAGAACAGAGGGACCGGCGCGGACCGGGGGGACGTTTGGCGAGTGGCATGCCGACCGGGATCGCTTCGCCTTCGCACATGTAGCCGTCGGTGTCGAGCCCGATTCTCGAGTCGCCGGGGTTCCCGCCCCCGGCACTCTCGCGTCAGGCGGGCTGCGCATCGGTGGCGGCCTGCCGCTTCGAGCGCGACTGCGCCGACCGCATCGCCAGCTCGGCGAAGTGCGCCTTCCGCGCGGGTGCCTGGCCGGGATGGACTATTTCGACGATCCGTGTCAGGGACGTACCTCGTAGAAGTTGTTGATCGCGTGGTCGACGGCCAAGCGGCGGAACCGGGTGAAGCCGGCGTCGGCGGCCATCTCCCGGGCCTTGGCCTCTGGCAGGCCCAGCGTGCCGAGCCCGGCGCCGCCCGGCTCGGACAACGCCGAGGACATGCACGACATCACGCTCATGCCGTACATCAGGGGCGCCATCGGGTTCTTCTCGACGTTGTCGGCGAACGTGTCGAGCGCCTTGATCTCGACGAGCAGCCACGTGCCGTCGTCGGCGAGCGCGGCCCGGATCGCCGCTACCGTGCCCTGCGGGTCCGTCATGTCGTGGACGCAGTCGAACGTCGTGACGAAGTCGAGCGACTGGTCGGCCGGCGGCGGTTCCTCGCGGGGGTCGACGAACGTGGCGTTCGTGACGCCGGCCTCGGCCAGCCGGCTGCGGGCGCGGGCCAGGGCGTACCGGGAGATGTCGTACCCGGTGAACGTGCTGTCCGGGAACGCTGCCGCCATCAGCAGCACGGCACCTCCGGCGCCGCAGCCGATGTCGGCGACGGCCGCCCCGCCCGGAGCCGGTCGACGACACCGTCGAGCGCGGGCAGGACGGTCGGTAGCAGGTGGTGACGGTTCCACGGCTCGAAGCTGCGCTCGATCCCGATGGCGCCCTCGGGTCCTCCGCTGTCGTAGTCGTGACCGATCCCGGTGCGGAAGCTGTCGGGGAGCTCCCGCAGCATGTCCATCGTCTGGGGCAGGCGGTGGAACGTGCCCATACCGTAGGCCTGGTGCTCGGGCGTGGCCAGCACCGCGGCGCCCTCCGGCGACAGCGAGAACCGCTCCGGACCTGGGCCGGGCCGGACCACGACGAGGCCGGCCGCGGCCTGGTTGAACCCCCACTCGCGCACCCAGCGCTCGTCGAGACCGGCCAGCGCGGCGAGCTCGCCCGAGGTCACCGGGCTCGGCGCGTCGGCGAGGGCCCGGTACAGGCCGAGCTGGTCGCCGAGGTGGATCATCCCGGCC
The DNA here is from genome assembly GCA_963822315.1 of uncultured Acidimicrobiia bacterium. GTDB lineage: Bacteria > Actinomycetota > Acidimicrobiia > Acidimicrobiales > Ilumatobacteraceae > JALZMG01. Next base: position 41,561 of record CAWGHB010000005.1, on the reverse strand, counting down.
GTGATCGCACCCTCCAGCTTCGTGAACACGAGGAACTGGAAACGCTTCAGCGCATCGGGGTCGATGGTCGTCATGGCCGGACCATAGGCCGCACCCGACGACGATCCGATCACGTCAGGTTGACGTAGGTCTGCTTGCAGATCGCGGCCGCCAGCCCGTGATCGGTGTGGTTGGCGACTGCGACGAGGACGTCGACGTCGCGGGTCCTCGCCTCCATCGGCGACTCGGTCGGTCCACGCTGGCTCACCGCGTGCGGTCGGCGGAGTCGAGGTGCTCGACGTCGGACAGTGCGGTCAGGCTGAACGTGTAGCCGTCACCGAGCGGGATGGCCTCGATGCGGCTGATCGACGCGTGGCGCAGCACCATCCGCTCCCACTCCCACGGCGTCGGCGCCAACCCGAGCAGGTGGCAGATGACGATGGCGTTGGTGCCGGCGTGGGCGATCAGGGCGATGCGCCGGCCGGGCTCGGCGATCTGCCACACGGGCAGCTCCGACTCGACCTGGTGCACACCGCGCTCCTGGAGGAACTTCTCGGCACCGAGCCGGATGCGGTCGACGAACTCCCGGATGTTCTCTCCACCCTGCAGGCCGTTCCAGCGATCCGTCGCCGTCCGCGCCCGCAGCTCCTTGTAGGCCTCGCTCGCCCGCTCGGCCGGCGTGCCGTGCCACTTCGGATCGCGGATCTCCTCGAGCCACATGTCGATGTCCTCGCGACGGCCGAGCGCGTCGAGCACCGGCTCGGCGGTCTGGCGCGCCCGCTGCAGCGGCGAGACGAGCACCTCGTCCAGCTCGAGGCCGGCCATCGCGCCGGCGAGCGCGGCGGCCTGGCGCCGCCCCAGCTCGGTCAACGGGGGGTCGACGACGTTCAGTCCGTCGCGCACCCATTCGGGTTGGGCATGGCGGACGAGGAGCAGCTCCACGCTTCGAGCGTACGTCTACAGTGCGGCCGTGAGCGGCTGGCATCCCGACCCGACGGGCCGGTTCGAGTACCGCTACCACAACGACCGGCAGTGGACGGCCGACGTGTCGACGGGCGGCCAGCGCTTCGTCGACCCGCTCCCCCCGACCAGTCCGTACGGCACCTACGGCGCGCCGGTCGGACCGGTGGCGGGCGCGGGGCGACCGACCCCGTCCCGCCGCAACGGCCTGGCCATCGCCGGGATGATCTGCGGCATCGTGTCGGTGGTCATCGGCTGGGTGCCGTTCGTGGCGTTCGCCGGCCTGCTGGTCGCCATCGCCGGTCTCGTCCTCTCGATCGTCGGGCTCCGCCGCTCCCGACCGGCCGGTACCGGCCGGGGGTTCGCGATCACTGGCCTCGTGACGAGCGGGGTCGGGATCGTCCTGGCCGTCGTCGGCATCGTGTTCTCGTTCGTCCTCGTCGAGGCCGTCGACCGCTTCGAGAACCCGGGTCCCACCGAGACGTCCATCAGTTCGTGCGAGCAGGACGGCGCCGACATCGTGGCCACGGGCACCATCACCAACCAGTCGTCGAAGCAGCGCGACTACACCGTCGTCGTCCGGTTGGCGTCGGGATACCGGGACACCGTGGCCGTCGACGACGTGCCGGCCGGCGAAACGGTTGCCTTCACCGCCCGCGACTCGGTGCCCCGGGTGCTCTTCGAGGCCGACGGCTGCCGGGTCGTCGAGGTCAACGGGCCGGTGCCGTTCGGGCTCGATCCCGACCTCTTCGATTGACCTGGCTGGTCAGGTGACGGGGTCGGCCGAGGCCGTCGCCGCCATCCACGCCTCGTAGAGGCGGGCGTAGGTGCCGCCGGCCCGGACGAGGTCGTCGTGGGCACCGTCTTCGACCAGGCGACCGTCGGCCAGCACGAGCACCCGATCGGCGCGGGCCGCCGTCGAGAGGCGGTGGGCGATGGCGATCGTGGTCCGCCCCTCGGCCAGGTGTCCGAGGGCCCGCGAGATGCGCACCTCGGTCGAGGCGTCGACCGACGAGGTCGCCTCGTCCAGCACCAGCACGTCCGGGTCGGCGACGCCGGCCCGGAGCAGGGCGACGAGCTGGCGCTCGCCCGCCGACAGTTGGTCGCCGCGCTCGCCGACCGGCGTGAGCAGGCCGTCGGGCAGCCCGGCGATCCAGTCGGCGACGTCGAGCCGCTCGACGACCGCCTCCATCTCCGGCAGCGACGTGCCCGGACGGGCGAAGCCGATGTTGGCGGCGATGGTGTCGCTGAACAGGAACGGCTCCTGGGACACCACCACGAGGCGGCGGCGCAGGTCGTCGTTGGCGACGTCGGTGAGTGGCACGCCACCGACGCGGATCTCCCCGATGGTCGGATCGGCGAAGCGGGCGACGAGGCGCCCCAGTGTGGTCTTGCCGGAGCCGGTTGCGCCGACCAGCGCCACCTGCTGGCCGGCCGGGATGTGCGCCGTCACGTGTCGCAGGACGGCGTCGTCGACGCTCGACGCGAACCCTCGCGTCGGATAGGAGAACGTCACGTCCCGGACATCGATGGCGAGCGGGCCCGGCGGAAGCGGGCGCGGATCGGTGGGCGGCGGCGGCCCCACCGGCAGGTCGAGCACGCCAAGGACCCGTCGCAGGCCGGCGACGGCGGTCTGGGTCTGGTCGAGGACCTCCGTGAACTCGGCGATCGGCTCGAGGAAGCGGTACGTCAGGAAGACGAAGCCCACCATCGCGCCGGCGGTCAGGCCGCTGGCGGGGCCGAGCGCGACACCCAGGCCGACGACGCCGGCGATCGTGAGGACGGAGAACACCTCGCCGGACGGGAACAGCAGGGCGCCGATCACGGTCGCGCGGAACTGGGCCAGCCGGCGACGGTCGATCGCTTCGTCCGCTCCACCGCCGAGCGTGCCACCGGCGTCGTACGCCCTGATCGTCTCGGCGCCGGTGACGACCTCGGTGATCGATGCCAGCATCTCGCCGTTGCGCTCGCGGACGGTGTCGTAGGCGGCCACGAGGTGGCGCTGCACGACGCGCAGGACGATCGCCAGCGGGGCCGCGATCACGAAGGCGACGAGGGCCAGCATCCAGTTGTAGGCCAGCATCACCGCGGCGACCATCAGCATGAGGGGGCCGTCGAGCAGCCACGCCAGGCCGCCCCACTGGAAGAACTGGGCGAGGGTCTCGATGTCGCTCGTCACGCGCGCGACCAGGGCCCCACGCCGTTCCTCGTTGTGGTCGGCGAGGCTGATCCGGTGGATGTGGGAGATCAGCCGCGCCCGCAGGTGGAACAGGGCCTGCTCGCTGCGTCGCCCGAGCCGCACGACCGCCGCGCGTTGGGCCGCGCCGGCGATCACCAGTGCGACGGCGGCGATGACCCCGAGCACGGCGACGAACTCGAGGCGCACGCTGCCGTCACTGCCGATGCCCTTGTCGATCGCCTGCTGGAGGAGGATCGGCACGACGACGCGGCCGGTCGCGCCCACGGCGGCGAGGGCCCACGTCACGCCGAGCCCCTGGCGCAGCACCGGCGCCTCACGCAGCCCGCGGCTGATCGTGTCGACCGCGCCGAACCGGCCGGCCGGCTCGGCCAGCACGCCGTCGCGGGCCCGGTCCGTCACCTGGCTCACGTGCTCGTCCGCCCGGCCGCGCCGCGCCGGTGCGCTCGATCCGCAGTCTGCGGATCCCGTGCGATCGGTCGCACCGTGCCCGCAGACTGCCGGTGCACGACGAGGAAACGGGCGCTGTGGACGCAGTCTGCGGGTCTGGTGCGACGGCGGCGCGACGAGCGGGGGTCGTGCTCGGGCATGCGGCCGCCGCTCACGCGGTCACCTCGAGGTCGGCGTCGTCACCCGGGTCGGCTGCCCGGTCCGCCTCGAACGCCTCGACGAGCAGTCGGTAGCCGGCCTGACGGGCCAGCAGCTCGATGTGACGGCCGTGGTCGACGATGGTCCCCCCGCTCAGGAAGACGACCTCGTCGGCGAGCGCGATCGTCGACGGCCGTGAGGCCACCATCAGCACGGTCGTCCCGGCCAGCGCTCCTCGCAGGTTGGCCAGCACGTCGCCCTCGGTGGCCGGATCGAGCGCCGACGTCGTGTCGTCCAGCAGCAGCACCGCCGGACGGCGGGCCAGCGCCCGGGCCAGCGCGAGCCGCTGGCGCTGGCCGCCGCTCAGGCTGACCCCGCGCTCACCGACGACGGTGTCCAGGCCGCGGGGCGTCTCGGCGACGAAGTCGTCGGCCCGGGCCAGCACGAGCGCCTCCCAGAGCCGCGCGTCGTCCACGTCACCACCGAGCACGACGTTGTCGCGGATCGTGCCGCTGAACAGGAACGCCTCCTGGAAGACCATCGCGACGCGTCCGGCAGCGACGTCGACCGTGCCCGTCGTCGGTGGCACGAGACCGGCGACGACCTCGACCAGCGTGGTCTTGCCGGCACCGGTCGGTCCGACGACGGCGATGATCCGTCCCGACGGGATGTCGATCGTGATGTCGTCGAGCGCCGGCCGGCCCTCCCCCGGGAACGTGAACCCGATGCGGCGCAGGCTGATCCCGACGCCCTCCGGCGCCCGTCCGATGGCGGCTCGGGGATCGGGCTCGACGGGTTCCTCGAGCACCTCGCGGACGCGCCGGTAGCCGGCGAGCGAGTGAGGGAGCTCGGAGAGCGCCCACCCGATGAGCCGCAGCGGGAACACGAGCAGCGTGAAGAGGTAGACGATGCCCGACAACTCGCCGACGGTGAGGTCGCCCTGGTCGACGCGCGCCGCTCCGAGGACGACGAGGCCGACGTTGGTCAGCGACGGCACCACGTCGAGCAGGGCCTCGAACGTGCCGCGCAGTCGGACCGCGCCCACCCGGGCCGTCCGCAGCTCGCCGGCGATCGAGGCGAGACGCTCGGTCTCCCGGTCCTCGGCCCCGTACGCCTTGACGAGCTGGACGCCGTCGAAGCTCTCGTGCACGCCGGCCGACAGGTCGCCGAGGTGGCGCTGGGCGGCGTCGTAGAAGGCGTCGACGCGGTGCTGGTAGAGGAGGTTCAGCCCGATCAGCACGGGGAACACGGCGATCGCGGCGACGCCCATCACGACGTCGGTCGTCAGCATCCAGATCGCCGAGATGACGATCATCAGGACGGTGCCGACGGCGAACGGCAACGGGGCGAGCACGCCGATCGACGCATCGGCGTCGACCCCGGCGTGCGCCACGAGGTCGCCGTCGGGACGCCGGGCGTGCCACGGAGCCGGTTGGCGCACCAGGCGGTCGACGACGCCGGTGGCCATCGACGCGGCGACGAGCCACTGCCACTTGCCGGCCCAGGTGCGACGCATGACGACCCCGGCCGCCCGCACGAGCCCGATCCCGACGATCATCCCGATCCCGGTCAGCACCGTGGTGGTGGCCACCGAGCCCTCGTCGAAGCGGGGGACGATCACGTTGTCGATGACCCAGCGCACGGCGATGCTCGAGGCGACGGTGCACGTGGCGAAGACGGCGGCGCCGATGATGGCCAGGGTGAACGGCCGGGGGTGCAACCGGATGTCGGCCCCGACCATCGCGATGCCCTCCCGGGCGCGCTGGAAGCGCTGTTCGGTCCGCTCCCGTCCCACGGCCGTTGTTCTACCGGGCGCAACAGCCGGGTCGGGCCGAGGTTCGCGTAGCCTTCGATACGTGCACGCGCCCGACCTCGCCCTCCTCGTCATGCGCCTGGTGTTCGGTCTCTTCCTCGCCGCCCACGGGTACAACAAGATCTTCGGTGGCGGGAAGCTGCCCGGCACCGCCCGGTGGTTCGGGTCGATGGGGATGAAGTGGCCGCACATCCAGGCCCGCCTCGCCGCCACGACCGAGATCGGCGCCGGGGTCCTGTTCGCCGCCGGTTTGCTGACCCCGCTGGCGGCCGCCGGGATGATCGGTGTGATGACCGTCGCCACGTGGGCGGCCCACCGCAAGAACGGCTTCTTCGTCTTCCGCCCCGGTGAGGGCGTGGAGTACACGGTCTCGATCGCCGTCGCCGCGTGGGGCGTCGCGACGATCGGACCGGGCACGGCCAGCCTGGACCACGCCATCGGCCTGGACTGGACCGCCTGGGACGGGTGGATCGGAGCGGTGATCGCCGGCGTCGTCGGCCTCGGCGGCGGGATCCTCCAGCTCCTGGTGTGCTACCGGCCGCCGGCGCCGGCCCCGGCGACGGCAGCCAGCTGAGGCGCCGTGACCGCCACGTCCACCCCTCCGACCCCGCTCGACGACGGCCCGAAGCCGATCAACCCGTGGAAGATCCTGATCTCGATCGTCGTCATCGGGTTCGCCGCGTTCTGGATCTGGGCGCTGTTCTTCGCCTCGAAGGAGTCGGTCAACAAGATCGGGGACGAGGCATGGGCCGAGCGGGCCCAGGGCATCTGCGAGACGGCCGACCAGGAGCGCGAGGGACTCGTCGACATGCGGCGTGTCGACGAGTCCGATCCGGCGATGGTCGCCGAGCGCGGCGAGATCGTCGGCCGGGCCACCGACATCGTCGAGCGGATGCTCGACGACGTCGTGGCGGTGGCGCCGACGGACGCCAAGGGCCGGGCGCTCGTGCCGGAGTGGGAGGCCGATTACCGCACGTACATCGAGAACCGCCGAGCCTTCGTCGAGCTCTTGCGTTCCGGTGAGAACGGGGTGTTCACCGAGAACGCCGTCGACGGCATCCCGATCAGCGAGAAGCTGGCTCGCTTCGCCGCCGACAACCTGATGGCCGACTGCGCCCCACCCATCGACCTGGCGAACTGAGTCGGCGGCGCGGCGCGAGGCCGTCAGCGGAGGCGCTTGATGACCTTGGCCGGGTTGCCGGCGGCGACGCAGAAGTCGGGGAGCTGGCCGCGCACGACGCTGTTGGCGCCGACGACCACGTGGCGCCCGATGGTGGCGCCGGGGAGGACGACCGTCCCGTGGCCGAGCCACGAGCCGTCGCCGATGCGCACCGGGCGCTCCGGCATGACCTGCACCGAGATCGGGCGGTCGAGGTCCGCGTAGCCGTGGTTCTGGTCGGTGATGTAGATGTGGTGGCCCGTCCAGACGTCGTCGCCGATCTCGATCGACAGGTGTCCGACGATGCCGCTCCCCCGCCCGATCAGACAGCGGTCGCCGATGCGCACGACGGTCGCGCTGAGGCACTCCTGGCCGGGGACCATCCCCGCCGACAGCGAGACGTGCGGTCCGATGACGGTCCCGGCACCGATGCTGATGTACCGCTCGTTCACCAGGGCGGCGGGCGGGAAGCAGATGACGCTGCCGTCGCCGAACGCGCCGAAGCGCCGGCCTCGGAGGGTCCGCGGGCCGATCGCCCCCAACTCGGTGACCTGCTCCCACGCCCGGTGGACGACCTCGCCGGCACCGCGCTTCATCGCCGCTGCCGCCCGGTGCCACGGGGTGTCGGGGACCGGCGGCCGGCGGAGCACGGCCGGCGACGTTACCGGCGCCGGGGTCGTGCTGGCGGCATGATGGCGTCATGAGCGAGGCCGGCGCCCGCATCGTGCAGGTCACCGACACCCACTTCTCGGTCGCTGACGGCGTCCCGGCGCAGTGGCCGCCGACCATCACCTGGTTGCGGGACGACCCACCGGACCTCGTCGTGCACACCGGCGACATCGTCCTGGCCGACCCCGACGACGAGGCCGACCGCCAGTTCGCCAAGGAGCTCCTCGACCAGGTGCCCGTCCCCTACGTCGTGATCCCTGGCAACCACGACGTCGGCTTCTTCGGCGAGGAGGAGGCGTTGCCTCGCCGCCTGACCGCGTTCCGCGCCACCTGGGGCGACGACCGCTTCCTGCTCGACGACGCCGGCTGGCGCATCGTCGGCATCGACACGTACCTGCTCGGCACCCCCGACCACGATGCGTGGCTGCGGTCGGCGGTGCGGGCAGGCCGTCCGGTGCTGGTGTTCGTCCACCAGCCGGTGCGCGGCGACCCCACGGACGGCTGGGAGATGACCGCCGCCGCACGAGACGCCTTCGAGGGCGCCGTCGACGGCGCCGACGTGCGCGTCGTCGCATCGGGCCACCGCCATTGCTCGCTCCACGCCGGTCGGGCGGTGTGGGCACCGTCGCTGCAGTTCAGCTCCGACGGCATCGCCGGGTGCGACCCGCGACCCGGCGTCGTCGAGCACGTCATCACGCCCGACGGCCGTCACCGCCACCGCGTCATCCGTCCTTGGGGATCCAATCCGTGAGGACCACGATCATGACGAAGCCGTTGAAGATGGCGTGGGCGACGATCGTCGGACCGATGCGCCGCAGCAGGTAGGCGGCACCGCCGAACGTCGCCCCCACACCACCCAGGACGAGCACGAGCCCGACGTTGCCCCACCCGCGGATCGGGTCGACGTGCGCCAGGCCGAACAGGAACCCCTGCACGCCCACCGCGGCGACCGCCGGCAGCCGGCTGCCGAGGCCGCGCAGCACGATGCCGCGGAAGACCATCTCCTCGATGACGGGCGCGGCGATGACGGCCACGACCAGCAGGGAGATGATGTACGTGCGGTCGCGATCGAACTCCCCGATGCCCTCGGTGTTGCCGGTGAGGGGGATGTCAAACGCCGTGATGAGCGCGACGAGCACGACCTCGACGACGATCGCCGACAGCCACGTGACCGGTCCCCAGCCGAGGTCACTCCACCGGAACCTCATCCCGAGGGTGTCCCGCCGGTCGCCACTGCCCCAACGCCCCGCGGCGTAGAGGCACCACCACAGCGACGGGGCGTAGCCGACGACGGCCGAGATCAGGACGTAGACGACGATCGGCCAGCCGAGCTCGACAAGCCACTCGAGCAGGTAGCGGCTCATGATCAACGACGCCAGGAGGATCCCCAGAGCGCCGACGGCGGTCACGATCGGCAGCGTGGGGTGCGGTTCGGCCGCCGGCCGCGCCGGCACCGACCAGGCGCGGCGTCCACCGCTGCCCGTCGAAGTAGCGCAGCAGCGGCGCGCCGTACGGGTCGGGGTACCACCCTGCCGGCCAGCCGGTGGGCGGTGGCAGCGCCGACGGTGGCCGGACCGGCCGTGCCGCCTCGGCTGGCGCAGTCACCGGGGCAGCGTATCGGTGGTCGGGCGATCCCCCAGCGAGCGACCGCACGGCACGCAGGTCTGCGACGATCAGTCCGTGGCCGCGCTCCCACTCTCGCGGGGCTCGCTCTGGACGGCGACCATGCCGACCGACGAGGTCGTCGTCCCGACGCCGTTGGCCGGCGACCTCGACGTCGATGTCGCCATCGTCGGCGGCGGCTACACCGGCCTGTGGACCGCCCACGCTCTCGCCGCCGTCGACCCCGCCCTGCGCGTCGTGGTCCTCGAGCGCGACCACCTCGGCCATGGCGCCAGCGGACGCAACGGGGGCTGGTGCTCGGCGTTGCTGGCGACCGGGCTCCACCCGCTCGCCGCCCGCCACGGGCGCAGCGCGGCGATCGCGCTGCAGCGGGCGATGCACGAGACGGTCGACGAGGTCGTCGCGCTCGCCCATGCGGCCGGGCTCGACGCCGTCAAGGGCGGCACCATCTCGATGGCCAGGACCGCCGGCCAGCACGCGCGGCTGGGGGCCGAGGTCGGAGAAGCCCGCGAGTTCGGCTTCGGGCCCGACGACATCCGCTGGCTCACGGACGGCGAGCTCGCCGAGCGATGCCGGGCGCGGGATGTCCGGGCCGCCGTGTGGACGCCGCACTGCGCCGCCGTCCACCCGTTGCGGCTCGTCCACACGATCGCGCGGGCGGCGGTGGCGCGGGGGGTCGCCGTCCACGACCGCACACCGGTGCTGGGAATCGACGCCCGTCGCCTGACCACCTCCGGCGGCACCGTGCGGGCCGGTGTCGTCGTGCTGGCGACGGAGGCGTACACGGCCCAGGTCGACGGTCGGCGCCGGGACCTCGTGCCCCTCTACTCGCTGATGGTGGGCTCCGAGCCGCTCACGGCGGCCCAGTGGGCGTCGATCGGGCTCGACGGACGCCCGACGTTCCACGACGCCCGCCACTCGATCATCTACGGCCAACGCACGGCTGACGGACGGCTGGCGTTCGGCGGCCGCGGGCGCGCCGTACCACTTCGGCTCGCGGATCGAGCCGTCGTTCGACACCGACGAGCGGGTGCGCGCCATGCTCGTCCACGCGCTGCACGAGCTGTTCCCGGTCACCGTCGACGTGTCCTTCCCGTACCACTGGGGTGGTCCGCTCGGTGTCCCCCGCGACTGGCGCTTCGCCGTCCGCTACGACCGGTCGAGCGGGCTGGCGACCGCGGGCGGGTACGTCGGCGACGGCGTGGCGACGACGAACCTCGCCGGACGGGCGCTGGCCGACCTCATCACCGGGCGCGACACCGCGCTCACCCGGCTGGCATTCGTCGACCACCCGGCACGGCCGTGGGAGCCCGAGCCGCTGCGGTGGCTGGGCATCAACGTCGCCCGCCGGGCCTCGTTGGCCGCCGACGGCGCCGAAGCGGGCACGCGTCGCACGGCCCGCTGGCGGGCACGCGCCTGGACCCGTCTGCTCGGTTCGCTCACCGGGCGCTGATCCGCCGGGCCGGCGGTGCGCCGGCTCCCGGCGTAGCGTCGCACGCGTGGCCGAGCGCTGGACCGCCGACGACCTGCCCGACCTGCGTGGCCGCACCGTGGTGGTGACGGGTGCCAACAGCGGCATCGGGCTCGCGACCGCGCGCGAGCTGGGCCACGCCGGCGCCCACGTCGTGCTGGCCGTGCGCGACGAGGCGCGCGGGCGTTCCGCGGCGGCGTCGATCCAGGGCTCGCGCGAGGTGCGCCGGCTCGACCTCGCCGATCTGGCATCGGTGCGGGCCTTCGCCGACGGGTGGTCGGGCGATCTCGATGTGCTCGTCAACAACGCCGGCGTGATGGCGATCCCGCTCCGGCGGACCGTCGACGGCTTCGAGATGCAGTTCGGCACGAACCACCTCGGGCACTTCGCCCTGACCAACCTGCTGCTGCCCCACGTCACCGATCGGGTGGTGACCGTCTCGTCCACCGTGCACCGGACGGGGCACATCGACCTCGACGACCTCGGCTGGGAGCGTCGCCGCTACCGGACCTGGGCGGCCTACGCGCAGTCGAAGCTGGCGAACCTGCTGTTCACGTTCGAGTTGGAGCGACGGCTGACGGCGGCCGGATCGGCGGTCCGCGCGCTGGCCGCCCACCCGGGCTATGCGGCGACGAACCTGCAGTCGCACAGCACGAACCCGATCACGAAGGCGTTCATGGCCATCGGCAACCGGTTCGTCGCCCAGAGCGACGTGGCCGGCGCCCGGCCGACGCTGTACGCGGCGACCGCCGACCTGCCCGGCGGCAGCTACGTCGGGCCGGACGGGTTCCAGGAGCAGCGCGGCTACCCCACACTCGTCTCGTGCAGCGCTGCGGCCAGCGACACCGCGATGGCGCGCGAGCTGTGGGCGGCGTCGGAGGCGTTGACCGCCACCGGCTTCCCACGCTGAGCGCGCCGTTCCACCGACCGGGTCGCTGCTGGCTGTCAGCCTGGGAGCTCGGGTGGGAGTGACGGGGCGAAGAGCCAATCGTCGAAGAACGGGTCGAGGTCGCGTCCCGGCCATCGACTCGGCGAGGGCGATGAAGTCGGCCGTCCCCCGCGACGTGCCGGTGTTGTCGGCCACCCAGCGACGCAGCAGACGGAAGAACAACTCGTCGCCGAGCTCGAGTCGCAGCGCGTGGACCACGACCGCCCCACCGTCATACCGCTCGTAGCCGAACAGGTTCTGCTCGGTCGGCGTCCCGGTCGGTTCCGTCGCCCGCTGGCGCGCTTCGAGGTTGTCGAGCGCCGTCCCCTCGAGGCGAGATGAACCCGGCATGGGCCAGCCACAACCACTCGGCGTAGGTCGCGAACGACTCGTTCAGCCACAGGTCGCTCCACGACGCCGGCGACACCGCGTCACCGAACCACTGGTGGGCGAGCTCGTGGGCGAGGAACAGCTGCTGCACCTGTACCCGGCGACCCGCCGGGGAAGTCGTCGCGAGCGAACAGCGAGCGCCCCTGGGTCTCCATCGCCACGCCCGGCCCACTGTCGCTCATGGCGAGCCCGTACTGGTCGAGCGGGTACGGGCCGAACAACGGCTCGAAGAACGCGAACTGGTCGGCGGTCATGTCGAAGTACGGCTGCATCCGGTCGAGGTCGCCGTCGAGCACGACGTTCGTGATCGGCACCGTCCCGACCACACCACCGTCCACCACGACGTAGTCGCCGACGAGGAGCTGGACGAGGTACGTCGCCATCGGCTCGTCCTGCTGCCAAACCCATGTCGTCGGAGCCATCACCGGGGCGCTGCTCGACGAGGTCACCGTTGGCGACCCCGGCGAGCCCATCAGGGACCGTGATCTCGAACCGCCACGTCGCCTTGTCCGACGGGTGGTCGTTGCTCGGGAGCCAGGTGCGTGCTCCGTCGGGCTCGTTGATCACGTACGAGCCGTCGGCGGTCGGGTACCAGCCGCTGCCGAACGCCGTCGGCGCACCGGTGTTGTGCGCGTCGTCGTGGTAGGTCACGGCGACCTCGACCGACTGGCCGGGCTCGACCGGCGCCGGTGGTCTGACGATCAGCTCGCTGTCGGACTGCTCGAAGGACGCCGCGATCCCGTCGACGGCCACGCGGTCGACCTGGACATCGGTGGCGTCCAGCGCGATGGCCGCCAGCGGCCGCTCGACCAGCGTCGTGATGGTGACCGTCCCCTGCAGGAGCTGGGTCGACGGGTCGTAGGCGATCGCCACGTCGTACGACTGCACGTCGAGGTCCGAGGACCCGAGCTCCGGGTAGAGCACGTCGGCGTCGGTGGTCGACGGCTCGGCCGGCCCGCCGGCGACGGTCGTGCCCGTCGGGCCCGTCGTGTCATCGGCTGATGGCACGGTCGGCGCGGTGTCGGGCCGTTGCGCCGTGTCGGCCGGCTCGGGCGCGGCCGGTCGGGTCGGTGCGGTCACCGCGTCCGTCTCGGCCGACTCGGTGCGCACGCCGCGGTCCGAGCACGCCGCGAGCGTGACGGCCAGCGCGGCGACAGCGAGGGCGTGCCGGTTCAACGATGCAGCCCGGCGTCGGTCGACGCGAGCCCGGTGGCGGACCGTGTGCACCGAATCGCCCGACAGGATCGCGCCGCGGGCGAGGAGCCGCCCGCCCTGCCAGTTGGCGAGACCGAGCTCGGGCGTGTCGAGCGCGTACTGGCCGTCGACCCATCGCGTGAACCCGTCGCCGACGAACGGGGCGTCGACCGCGGCGTAGAAGCGGTCGACCTCCTCGACGTCCGTCGCTGACCAGGGACGCGACGAACCGCGGGCTGTGGCGCGTTGCAGAGCTCGACAGCGGCGTCGACGTCCGCCGTGACCACGAGCGTGACCTCGGGCGATGCCTCCCACTCCCACTCCCGGCCGAGGTCCGCCGACGCCGATCACCGACGCAGCCGGCTCGACGTGATCGCCGTCGGCCCGGCGGATGGCGACCTTGTCGTCGAACCGGGCCGCCGCCACGACGTGGCGGGACGACTCCTCGACGTGGAGGCGGGCCGACGTGTCGCGTGCGGCCGCGGCGGCATCGAGCGCATCGAGGAACACGTCCACGAGGTCGACCCGGTCGGCAGGGATGCAGCAGACGTTGAGCGTGTTGCAGACCTTGCGGTCCAACGAGTGCACGACGGCGGCGCGGAACTCGGCACGGTCGGCGTGGACTCCGGCGACGATCCACGCCCCGCCCGTGCCGTGCAGGCTGACCGGCGTCCCGGCCTGGCGGGCGACCGCGCCGAGCTGGGCGACTGCCGCACCCGAGCCACGGGCGACGGCGAGCGCCAGGCGCTGGTCGGCGAACATCGCCCAGCCCGCCGCCCTCGACGGGGCGCGCACGAGCGACACCGTGCCGGGCGGCAACCCGGCGTCGACGAGCGCGGGATCGAGCGCATGGGTGACGATGGCGTCGGCCGTCGCCAGCGCGTCGGAGCCGATCCGCATCACGACGGTGTTCCCGGTCCGCAGCACGCCGGTGGCGTCGGCGAAGACGTTCGGCCGGCCCTCGAACACGAACCCGACGACCCCGAGCGGCGCCCGCCGGGCCTCGACGCTCCAGCCGTCGTGCTCGATCCTCCGCAGCTCGACGTCGCGTCGCAGATCGGCATCGCGCCACGAGCGCAGGCCGTCGACCATGTCCTGCCGCATCCGTTCGCTGAGTACGAGGCGGGTCGTCGATCGACCGGCCTTCTCGGCGCGGTTCACGTCCTCCACGTTGGCGGCGAGGACCGGGCCGGCGGAGGCATCGTCGGCCAAGCGGCGGGCGAACTGGTCGTAGAACTCGGTGATCTGGTCGTCGGTGCACCGCGCCAGCGCGGCGAACGCTTCGCCGGCCGCGGTGACCGCCGTCGCGGCGACCGCATGGTCGGCGGCCGGCACGTGCAGCAGGTCGCCGGTCTCCTGCACGACGACGAGCCGGTCGCCCGAACGGAACGCGGCGGCGAGGTCGTCACCGACCTCGACGACGCGGTCGCCGCCGAACACGATCGGCTGGCCGGCCGACAGTCGCTCCAGTGGTCGGGGCACGGACACGGCGCACAGCGTACGGGCCGCATGGCACGGGTTCGGGTGCACGGATCCCAGTAGCGTCTGCGAACGATGCCACCGTCCGAGCCGAGCGATCCCCGCCTCCGGAGCGGTTCTACTTCCGCCAGCTGCTGTCGGGACGGGACTTCGCGGTCGGCAACCAGGTCGCCAGCCAGATGGTCAACTTCGCCTATGCGATCGGCGATCGCCGGCCGCGGCGAGTGCCTGCTCGTCGATCCGGCGTATGCCGTCGACGACCTGGTCGACGCCGTCGAGGCCGACGGCATGGTGGTGGCGGGCATCCTCGCCACCCACTACCACGCCGACCACGTCGGTGGTTCGATCATGGGTCACAGCATCGAGGGCGTCGCCCGCCTGCTCGAGCGGGTGAGCTGCCCGGTCCACGTCCAGCGGGCCGAGGTGCCGTGGGTGGCGCGTGGGACGGCGATCGCCGAGTCGGAGTTGACGGCGCACGACCCGGGCGACGTCGTGACCGTCGGAGAGGTCGAGATCGAGCTCGTCCACACGCCCGGCCACACGCCAGGCAGCCAGTGCTTCCTCGTCGGCGGCCGGCTCGTCTCCGGCGACACGCTGTTCCTCGACGGTTGTGGGCGCACCGACCTGCCCGGCAGCGATGCCGGTCAGATGTACGACAGCCTCCAACGGCTCGCCGCGCTGCCCGCCGAGACGGTGGTGTTCCCGGGGCACCGCTACTCCATGCCGTCGAGTGCCTCGATGGAGGCGATCAAGGAGCAGAACTACGTCTTCCACCCGTCCGGCAAGGACCAGTGGATGACGATGTTCGGCCAGTAGGCCCGCCGGGCGGGCTCAGCCCTCGAGGGCGCGCCGGAAGTACTCGGCCGTTCGGGTCAGGCCTTCGCGCAGCTGGATCCGGGGTTCCCAGCCGAGCAACGTCCGGGCCCGGGTCAGATCGGGCTGGCGCTGCGTCGGGTCGTCGACCGGCAACGGCTCGAACGTGATCGTCGAGGCCGACCCGGTGACCTCCACCGCCATCTCGGCCAGCTGGCGGATCGTGAACTCGTTCGGGTTCCCGATGTTCACCGGGCCGATCACGCCGGAGTCGAGGAGGGCCAGGAACCCCCGCACCTCGTCCTCGACGTAGCAGAACGACCGGGTCTGGCTGCCGTCGCCGAACACCGTGATCGGCTCGTCACGGATGGCCTGGACCAGGAAGTTCGAGACCGACCGTCCGTCGTCGACCCGCATCGACGGACCGTACGTGTTGAAGATGCGCACGATCCGGACGTCGACGTCGTGGTGGCGGTGGTACGCCATCGTGAGGGCCTCGGCGAAGCGCTTGGCCTCGTCGTAGACGCCGCGGGGCCCGATCGGGTTGACGTTGCCCCAGTAGGTCTCGGGCTGCGGGTGGACCTGGGGATCGCCGTAGACCTCGCTCGTCGACGCGAGGAAGAACCGCGCTCCCTTCGCCTTGGCCAGACCCAGGCAGTTGTGCGTGCCGAGGCCACCCACCTTGAGGATCTGGATCGGGATCCGCTCGAAGTCGATCGGGGACGCCGGGCTGGCGAAGTGCATGATCGCGTCGACATCGCCGGGCACCCAGACGTACTGGCTGACGTCGTGCTCGACGAACGTGAACCCGCGGTGGCCGAACAGCTCCTCGATGTTGCTGACCGCGCCGGTCACGAGGTTGTCGACGGCGATCACCCGGTCACCGCGGTCGAGCAGGGCGCGGCACAGGTGCGATCCGAGGAAGCCGGCGCCGCCGGTGACGACGATGCGGGCCACGGACTACCTGCCGATGCCGACGTACGTGAACCCGGCCCGCCGCCACTCGCTGCGGTCGAGCAGGTTCCGCGCATCGACCACCGCCCGCCCGCGCATGCCGACCATCACCTTGGCCGAGTCGAGCCAGCGGTAGTCGTCCCACTCCGTGAGGACCACGAGCACGTCGGCGCCCTCGGCGACCTGGTACGGGTCGCCGTAGACCTCGACCGCCTCGGGCACCCCGCGCTTGGGCCCCTCCACGGTCGGGTCGTGGGCGCGGACGGCGGCACCCAGCGCGAGCAGGCGGTCGATGATCGCCACCGACGGTGACTCGCGCAGGTCGTCGGTGCGGGCCTTGAACGTCAGGCCCCACACCCCGATGGTCTTGCCGGCGACATCACCACCCGCCGCCTCCACGATCTTCGACGTGACGCGGTCGAACTGCTCGTCGTTGACCGTGATGACGCCGTCGAGCAGGTCGAAGTGGTACCCGGCGTCGGTCGCGATCTTCAGCAGCGCCCTCGTGTCCTTGGGGAAGCAGCTGCCACCCCAACCCGGTCCCGGACGGAGGAAGTCCTGGCCGATGCGCTTGTCGTAGCCGAGGCCGAGCACCACGTCGTTGACGTCGGCGCCGACCCCCTCGCAGATCGCTGCCACGGCGTTGACGAACGACAGCTTCGTGGCCAGGAAGGCGTTGGCCGCGTACTTGATCGTCTCGGCCGAGGCCGGATCGGTGACGATCACCGGCGCCGCGACGCCGATGTAGAGCGACGACACCTTGATCGCCGCGGACTGGTCGGTGCTGCCGACGACGATGCGGTCGGGCTTGAGGAAGTCCTGCACGGCGGAGCCCTCGCGGAGGAACTCGGGGTTCGAGACGACCTTGACGTCGGGGCGGTCGAGCACGCGCTCCACGACCCTCGCCGAGCCGACCGGGACCGTCGACTTGTTGACGACGACGCTCTCGTAGGGCAGGTGCGGGGAGATCTCCCGCGCCGCCGACTCGATGTAGGAGAGGTCGGCGCTGCCGTCCTCGGCCTGCGGGGTCGGCACGCACAGGAACGCGATGTCGCAGTCGACGACGGCGTTCGCCGCCCCGAGGACGAACTTGAGGCGACCGGACCGGATTCCTTCGTCGACGAGGCGGTCGAGTCCGTGCTCGACGATCGGGATCTCGCCGGCCGACAGCCGGGCCACCTTGTCGGCATCGACGTCGGCGCAGACGACCTGGTGCCCGAGGTGGGCGAAGCAGGCGCCGGTGGTCAGTCCCACGTAGCCCGTCCCGATGATGGCGATGCGTGTCACCTGGGCGAAGGTACCGGACGGCGCCGCCAGCGGCCGTCTCGTTGGGTCGCCCGGCGTGCATGGGCTCGCGGCGGCCGCATCGCTACCGTGGCGCCGATGCCACCCGACGACGCCGCTCTCGTCGACGCGTGTGGTGCGGACCCCGCGCTG
This sequence comes from uncultured Acidimicrobiia bacterium, assembly GCA_963822315.1. Taxonomy (GTDB): domain Bacteria; phylum Actinomycetota; class Acidimicrobiia; order Acidimicrobiales; family Ilumatobacteraceae; genus JALZMG01. The sequence continues at coordinate 23,907 of CAWGHB010000005.1, read as the reverse complement.
ATCTGCGAGTGGGTCTGGGATCGCACGAGCAACGCGACGCTCGCCGGGCTGGCCGACTGGGTGATCGGCAAGCCGTTGACCGCGATCGTGATCCTGATCGTCGCAGCCATCGTCGCCCGGCTGGCCCGGCGGGCCATCCGGCGCAGCATCCGCCACGTCGCTGACCGCGACCGCGACGCCGCGAGCAGGGCGCTGGAGCGGGTCGGCGTCGTGTCGCCCGACGACGATCCTCGCCGCACCGCCCGGGCCACGTCGATCGCCAACGTTGTCGCCAGCACGGCGTCGGTGGTCATCTGGGTCGTCGCCATCCTGCTCGTGCTCGGTGAGGTGGGCATCGACCTGGCGCCGCTGATCGCCGGCGCCGGCATCGCCGGCATCGCCCTCGGCTTCGGAGCGCAGAACCTGGTGAAGGACTGCGTCGCCGGCTTCTTCATGCTGATCGAGGACCAGTACGGCATCGGCGACGCCGTCGATCTCGGCGTCGCCATCGGCACCGTCGAGCAGGTGACGCTGCGCACCACGGTCCTGCGCGGTCAGGACGGCACGGTGTGGCACGTCCCGAACGGCGAGATCAGGCGGGTCGGCAACCGCTCCAAGCTGTGGTCGGTGGCGGTCGTCGACGTGATCGTCGCCTACGACGCCGATCTCGTGGCCACGCGGCGACGTCGTGCACGACGTCGCCGCCGAGGTGACCGAGTCGGACGACTTCGCGGGCACCGTGCTGGCGGCGCCGGAGCTGCTCGGCGTGGAGACCGTGAGCGTCGACGGCATCACGCTCCGTCTGCTGGTGAAGACCGCGCCCGGCGCCCAGTTCCGGCTGCAACGGGCGTTGCGCGAGGCCTTGAAGGACGGGCTCGACGCGGCCGGGATCGACGTGCTGCCGGTCCCGCCGAGGGCACCGCCGGAGCCCGTTGCCGGTGACGAGGGGACGTGAGCGGAGCGCCTGCACGGGACGACTCGGTCGGCTCGTACGGGCCGATCGCGTGTTCGCCGGTATGCCATGATGGCGCCGTGATCAGCGCCGGGGTTGGGGTTGGGTGATCGCAGTGCTGGCGTTCTTCACCCGGCCCGAGGCGGGGACCTTGCTGTGGGCGGTGCTGCTCCTCGCGGCCGCGATGGCCCTCCTGCTGTATGCCGGGGTGTCGACGCGTGCGCCGCGGATCCCGGCCTCGACGCCGTCGGCCGAGCTCGGTGTGGAGTCGCCCGCAGTCGCCAGCCTGCTGACGAACGGCTTCGTCGTGACCCCACCCGCTGCCGTCGCGACGCTTCTCGACCTCGTGGCGCGGGGCTGGCTGCGCATCGAGCACACGGAGCACGAGGTCGTCGTGCTCACCGATCGGCGCGGTCTCGAGGGTGATGCGCTGCGCGGGTACGAGCAGCAGGTGCTCAACCACGTCCACAAGTTGACGGCGGGCACGTTGACGGGGGTCACCGGGGCCGGCATCGAGATCGCCGGTCTGCGACTGCCCCGACGCTGGTGGCGCCGCTTCACCGCATCCGTGGTCCGCGACGCCCGCCGCCAGGGACTGTCGAAGCGCCGCTTCGGCGTGCTCGCGCTGGTGCCGCCGATCGCAACGCTCGTGATCGCCGGCCTGCTCTGGTGGCGGTCCGTGCGAACCGGGGAGGACGAGGCGGTCGTCGACTCCCTGCCGTCCCGAGCCGTCGCCGTGGCCGTCGCGCTCGCCATCCTCCTCGTCGCCCGGCGGATCATCAAGCGGGTCCGTTCCCGGGCCCAACGACCGACGGCGCGAGGCCTCGTGCGGGCCGAGCACTGGCTGTGCGTGCGGGCGTGGATGGAGCCGCGCGGGTTCGAGGGCGCCTCGGCGGCGGCTGCCAACAGCTCGAGCCGCGCCCTGGCCTACGCCTCGGCCCTCGGGCTCGCCGATCGGGCCGCCGACGAGCTGCCGCTGGTGCCGGAGGACGACCGGTTGGCGTGGAGCAACGCGACCGGCGAGTGGCACGTCGTGCGGGTGCGCTACCCGTTCCGCCCCGGCTACGGGCGCCATCCGGCCTTGATGCTGCTGCTCGGCCTGATCGTCGGGGGTGGACTGATCGCGCTCCAGCAGTACCTGCTGCGCGTCGCCCGCGGCGATGCGCTGACCGGTTTCCTCGACGACTTCCCCGACCAGGCCGACCTGGTGCAGGACGTCGCGCTGGTCCTCGCCGCCATCCTGATCGTGCCGATGATCTGGATGGTCTGGTTGGTCATCGCCGGCGCCTTCGACCTGTTCTCCACCGTCGAGCGCCAGGGCGTCGTCGTGCGCGCCCGCCGGCCCCAGCGGGTCGTCCCGTTCCCGCGCGTCCTGCGACCGCTCGCCCGACGGGACCGGTTCGCGCTGTTCATCGCCGTCGACGACGGCCGCTCCGATCGTGTGAGCGCGTGGCTGTCGAGCGAGCGCACCGCGGTGCCCCAAGGCGCGCGGGCACGGGTGCGGGCGACGCCGGTCCTGGGCTACGTCCGCAAGTCCGAACCGATCGGCACCACCCGGGCATTCTGAGCGCGAGGGGCTCCTACACTCGGCCCATGACCGACGCGGCAGCGACGCCCCAGCTCGACCGCTCCGCCGAGTGGCAACGGTTGCGCGACACCTACATCACGCCGCGATCGCAACGCCCGCCGAGCACGGCCCGCGGCGTGCACCACACGGCCCACATCTCCTCCGACGTCGAACGGACGATCGCGTTCTACCAAGGCATCCTCGGGTTCCCGCTGACCGAGCTCTTCGAGAACCGCGACTACGCCGGATCGACGCATTTCTTCTTCGACATCGGCGGGGGCAACGCGCTGGCGTTCTTCGACTTCCCCGGCCTCGACGTGGAGCCGTACGCCGAGGTTCTGGGCGGCCACCACCACTTGGCCATCAGCGTCGCACCGGACACGTGGTTGGAGCTGCGCGATCGCCTCGACGGTGCCGGGATCGCGCACCACGACGTCGACGGGGTCTCGATGTACCTGCGGGGTCCCGACGGCGAGCGCATCGAGCTGCTGTCGGACCCGCTCGGGGAGATGTACGGGGAGCCCATCCTGTGAGTGACCCGCAGCTGCGGGAGTTCCGGGCCAGCATCGACAACATCGACGCCGCGCTCGTGCACCTGTTGGCCGAGCGGTTCAAGATCACCCAGGCCGTCGGTCGTTACAAGGCCGACGTCGGCCTGCCGCCGGCCGATCCGGCTCGCGAGCAACAGCAGGTCGACCGTCTGCGGGCCCTAGCCGTCGAGTCGGGTCTCGATCCCGCGTTCACCGAGAAGTTCCTGCGCTTCATCGTGGACGAGGTGATACTCCACCACAAGCGCATCGCCGACGGCAGCTGACCGGCGCCGCCGGGCGACGGATCAGCCGGCCATGAGCGCGGCGAGATCGAGGACGGCGGCGGCGTGGACGTCGGCCTCCTGCGCCGAGAGCGTGGGGCCGAGCTCGACGATGAACGAGACGTCGGCGGCGGCGTTGCGCATCCACGTCGCCGCCACACCCGTGTACGTGCCGCCGGAGATGCGTAGGACCGGGACGCCGGTGAGCTCGCTGTAGCGCTCCTTGAGCTGGCCGTCGAGGCCGGTGCCGGGCGAGATGCGGAACAGGTCCTGGTGGTACCACAGGGCCAGGGCCGGCCGGATCTCCGAGGCGAACGCCACGACGGCCTGGGTCTCGGGCTCGCTGGCCGGGCCGGTGCCGGCGTACTGCGGATCACCCGGCGCCCCGATCGGGCCCCAGCCGTACGGGAAGTTGCGGTTGAGGTCGACACCCCTGGCGTTGCCGCGCTGCTGGGCGTCTTGGCCGTCGGGGTTCATCGACTCGATCAGCCAGAGGTCGACGCCGGGCGCCACCGGCGCCGTGGCCAGCCGGTCGAGGATCGCCACCCCGTCGTCCTCGTCGCCGTGGATCACCCCGAGCACCAGCACGGGGACACCACCGGCGGTGCCGCGCTCGACAGCGGTGATCGGGCGCCCGTCGACGGACCGACCGATCTCCCGCACGTCCAGTGCATCCGTCACGAGCCCGGCGAGGCCGGGCACCGCCGTGGTGGTGGTGGACGTGGTGGTGGTGGTGGTGGTGGTGGTGGCGGTCACCGGCGGCGGGGGTGTCGTCGTGGTGGTCGTCGACGACGACGGGCCTGGCGCCGCCGCTGTCGACGTCGTGGCCGTCGGCGCGGCTGAGCCACTTCGTTCGCTCGCTCGGCTCACGTCGTCATCCCCCCGGCAGCCGACGAGAGCGAGCGCCAGGAAGGCTCCCGACGCGAGCAACGGCCACCGACCCACCGTCCGGAACGTACCGGACAGCGGGCCGGCGGCCGTCGCGTCAGAGCGTCGTGGCGGTCACACGGCGTCCGTGCCGCGCTCGCCGGTGCGGATGCGCACCAGGTCGTCGATGGCGGTCACCCACACCTTGCCGTCGCCGATCTTGTCGGTGTGCGCCGCCGCGACGACGGCGTCGATGACCGGGTCGACGATGGCGTCGTCGACCACGATCTCCAGCTTGATCTTCGGCACGAAGTCGATCTGGTACTCGGTGCCGCGGTAGGTCTCGGTGTGCCCGCCCTGACGGCCGAACCCCCTGACCTCGGTGACCGTCAGTCCGACGACGCCGACGCCCTTGAGGGCGTCCTTCACGTCGTCGAGCTTGAAGGGCTTGATGATGGCTGTGATGAGCTTCATGTCAGTCGTCCTCCGACCCTCAGGCCATGCCGTGGTATGCGGTCTCGGCGTGCAGCGGCTGGTCGAGGCCGGTGACCTCTTCCTCGTCGGACACTCTGACACCCATCGTGTTCTTCAGCACGATCATGATGCCGAACGTCAAGGCGCCGGACCAGACGATGGCGACGCCGTTGGCCAGGAGCTGCTCGCCCAGCAAGCTGAGTCCACCGCCGTAGAAGAGGCCCTCTTTGAACTCGAGACCGAAGAAGCTCGGGTTGGCGAAGAAGCCGATCAGCAGCGAGCCGACGAGCCCGCCGACGAAGTGCACGCCGACGACATCGAGGGCATCGTCGAAGCCGGCCTTGAACTTCACCTTGACCGCGTAACAGCACGCGACGCCGGCGATCGCGCCGATGGCCAGCGGGGCCGGACCCGACACGAAGCCGGCGCCCGGCGTGATCGCCACCAGACCGGCGACGATCCCCGAGGCGGCACCCAGGTTCGTCGGGTGACCGTCGCGGATCCACTCCACGGCGACCCAGGCGAGCCCGGCCGTCGCGGCGGCGATGAACGTGTTCATGAACGCCTGCGCCGCCTGTCCGTTGGCGGCGAGGGCGGAACCGGCGTTGAAGCCGAACCAGCCGAACCAGAGGATGCCGGTGCCGATCATGACGAGCGGCATCGAATGCGGCGGCTGGAGGTCGTTGGGCCAGCCCTTGCGCTTGCCGAGGACGAACACGGCGGCCAGCGCGGCGATGCCGGCGTTGACGTGGATCGCGGTGCCGCCGGCGAAGTCGAGCGAGCCGCGCTGGCCGAGCCAGCCCCCGAACACCCACTTGAAGATCGGGATGTAGACGATGAAGAGCCACAGCGGGACGAACAGCGCCCAGGCCGAGAACTTCATGCGGTCGGCGACCGCACCCGAGATCAGGGCCGGCGTGATCGCCGCGAACATCCCGAGGAAGGCGACGATGGCCAGGAGCCCACCGTCACCGGCGACGGTGATGTCCTTCAGCATGAAGGCATCGAACGTCCCGATGAAGTCGTTGTTGAACGGTACGAATGCCAGTGAGTAGCCGACGACCATCCACAAGACCGGCACGATCAACAGGCAGTAGAAGTTCATCATCAGCATGTTGAGCACGTTGCGACTCCGGTCCATGCCTCCGTAGAAGAAGGCCAGTCCCGGGGTCATGAAGAGCACGAGCGCTGCTGATACCAGCACCCATGTCAGCTCCCAGATTCCATCCGAATCCCTTTCTGTCCTGCACCGCAAAGGGCCTGCGGCTCCCGCCGGGACCGTAAGGACGACTTGTTTCGGCGATGTTTCCGGACCGTGCTGTCTGGGTTACATGCGGATCCATCTCCACGCCGTGCAGGGGTGCGGCTCAGGCGCGGGCGGCGGACCTGGGGCGGGTCGTCGACCTCGATGTCGTCTCCGGCTCGCCCCTCGCAGCAGACCGAGCCCGGGCTCGGTGTGAGCTCAGGCGACGATGCCGCGACGCTCGCATCGCCGCGATCTGGTCGGCGGTGAGACCGAGCTCGCGCAGCACGTCGTCGGTGTCCTGGCCGAACGCCGGCGCCGCGTGGAGCGCGCCGATCGGTCGCTCGTCGAACTGTGCCGGCGACGCGCCGGTCAGGTAGTGACCACCGTCGTCACCACCGAACGACACGGGCGTCACGAAGCCGTTCTCCAACGCCTGGACGTCCTCGATCACCTCGGTCGGGCTCTTGAGCGGCGCCCAGACACCCTCCATCGCGGCGAGCTGGTCTTCCCACTCGGCGAGCGTCCGCTCGCCGAAGGCGTCGTCGAGCTCGGCGATCAGCGCCTTGTTGTGGGCGGCCCGCGCATCGGCATCGGCGTAGCGCTCGTCGGCCAGCCACTCCTCGTGTCCCATCCGGCGAGCGAAGTCCGGCCACCACTGGTCGAACAGGAGGCACAGCGCGAGCCACCGGCCGTCGCTCGTGCGGTACATGTTGTTCAGCGGATCGGGCGCCTCGGCGCGCGGCGGTGGAGCTGTGGCTGGCTTCCAGCCCAGGCTGGCGCTGATCAGCGACTGGCTCATGATGTACGCCCCCATCAGGTACAGCGCGTGGTCCACGACGGCGCCCTTGCCGGTGCGCTCCCGCCGGAACAGCGCGGCGGCGATGGCGCCGGCCAACGTGGCGCCACCGGTGAGATCACCGACCGAGCCGGGCTGCATCGGCGGTGGGTTGCCGTCCAGCCGGGTCTGCACGAACGCCGACCCGGAGCGGCACCACGACGATGGGAAGTCGAAGCCGCGGGCGGCGGCCATCGGGCCGTGGTTGCCGTAACCCGTGCCGCTCGCATACACGAGCCGGGGGTTGACCCGCAGCAGATCGGCCGCTTCGATGCCCAGCTTCACGCGGGCGTCGTCGCGCATGTTGGTGATGAAGACGTCTGCGCCCTTCACCAGCTCGTGCAGCTGGGCCCGGCCATCGGCGTGCGTGAGGTCCAACCCGATCCCCCGCTTGCCCCGGTTGGCAGCCTCGAAGTACGGGTTCGTGCGCAGACCCGGTCGCTGGATCGTGCGCATGTGTCGGGAGGCGTCCCCGCCGGCGGCGCGCTCGACCTTGATCACGTCGGCCCCCCAGTCGGCGAGGATCATCGCCGCCGCCGGGACGAAGGTGTGCTCGGCCACCTCGACCACCCGCACACCCTGCATGACGTCGTACATCGGCAACCCCCATCCGATCGATCCCGGTTCGACCATACCGACGCGCATCGACACCGTCCGAGTGGGACCGGGGCGCCGGCACGCTCCTGGTCCGCCTCCCGAGCGGTTCGCGACCATGGGTAGGGTCGATCCCGTGACCGACGCGCCGACCCGCCAGCGGACGGCCGCCGCGATGGCTGCACCGGCCGACGCGGCGATCCCGCGTCGCGTCCCATCGGTGCGTCGCACCAGCCACCTCGACACCCGTCGCGGCGCCGCTCGCACCGAGCTCAGCGGGTCGGCTCGCGACCTCCTGACCACGGACAGTGGCGCCACCGTCACGGCGTCGGCGGCCATCGAGGCGGCCGTCGACGGCGACGGCCGGCTGTGCTCCCTGCTGACGACGCCGCACCGGACGACCGACCTGGTCGGCCGGCCCGTCGGCCGGGGCTTCCGCGACGCCGTGCGGGCGGCGGTGCCCGAGGACGTCGGAGCCAGCACGCCGCTGGCGCTCCTGCTCGACGACCTGCCGGTCGCCGCGCTGATCTCCGGCTACGCCCTGCTGTACTCGGGCGAGGCAGCCGTCGACGGCTCGAGCGGCTCGCTCAAGGCCGACATCTGCTCGGGCTGGCGCTCGGACGGCACCATGATGGTGTCGATCGCTGATGGCCGCGGCGTGCCGCTGAGCATCGGCCCAGTGGCGCCGGACCTCGCCGACGAGCACCAGCGCGAGCCACTGGCCTGGCACGACATGGCGCCACTGCCACCGGGCTCGATGCGCCGGCGGCGCCTCGTCGACGTCCATCCGACGGCCGACGAGTGGCACGTCACGGCGATGTTCCGGGACACGCACCGAGACGCCGACGGGCTCGAGACGGTGCTCCACGAGTACGCCCTGACCGCCACCGTCGACCCGGCGACCGGTCTCCTCACGGCGTGCGCGGCGGTGCCGCGGGTCCTGCCGTGGGTCGAGTGCCCGGTCGCCGCAGCGAGCGCTGGCGACCTGGTCGGCCGGGATGTCGGCGCCGTCCGGTCGATCGTCCGCAACGAGCTCCGCGGCACCTCGACGTGCACGCACCTCAACGACCTGCTGCGATCGCTGGGCGATGTCCCGGTCCTCGCCTCCCGGTTCTGACCCGCCGCTCGCCTCGGTCGATCAGTGCTCGGCCGCCTCCAATTCCAGGAACGCGGCCAACTTCTCCCGCGCCGCGGCGCGCCGCGTCGGCAGGTGTCCGTTGGGGAACAGGCCGTCGTGGGGCTGGTACTCCTTGAGCACCTGGCGGGCGACGACGATCTTGTGGGTCTCGGTCGGCCCATCGGCGAGGGCCAGGGACTCGGCGCTCACCATCCAGCGGGAGAAGGGCATCTCGTTGGAGATGCCGAGCGAGCCGTGGAGGTGCATCGACCGCTGCACGACGTCGTAGAACACCTTCGGCATCGCCGCCTTGATGGCAGAGATGTCCTTGCGGACCTTCTTGTAGTCGTTGTGCGTGTCGATCAGCCAGGCCGTGCGCAGCACCAGCAGCCGGAACGCCTCGATCTCGTACCACGAGTCGGCGATGCGCTCCTGGGTCATCTGCATCGACGCCAGCGGCCCGCCGCGCACCTCGCGGGCCAGCGCCCGCTCGCACATCAGCTTGAACGCCATCTTGACGATGGCGATCGTGCGCATCGCGTGGTGGATGCGGCCACCACCGAGGCGGGTCTGGGCGATCACGAACGCCTGACCCTCGCCGCCGAGCACGGCATCGGCCGGCACCCGCACGTTGTCGTAGTGGATGTAGGCGTGCGAGCCCTCGTCCTCGGGCTCGGTGCCGACACCGACGTTGCGGATGATGTTCACGCCGGGCGTGTCCGCCGGGACGATGAACATCGACATGCCCTGGTAGGCGCTCACGTCAGGGTTGGTCACCACCATCACGATCAGGAACTCGGCGAAGCGGGCGTTGGAGGAGAACCACTTGTAGCCGTTGATGACCCACTCGTCGCCGTCGCGCTCGGCGCGCGTCACGAACAACGTCGGGTCGGCGCCGGCCTGCGGCTCGGTCATCGAGTAGCAGGAGGAGATCTCGCCTTCCAACAGCGGCTGGAGGTACTTCGCCTTCTGCTCCTCGGTGCCGTAGTGGGCGAGGATCTCGGCGTTGCCCGAGTCGGGGGCCTGGCACCCGAAGACGGTCGACGCCCAGGCCGATCGACCGAGGATCTCGTTGAGCAGGGCCAACTTGACCTGGCCGTAGCCGCGTCCACCGAGATCCGGCGTGAGGTGGCACGCCCACAGCTCGTGCTCGCGCACGGTGCGTTGGAGCGGCTTGATCAGCTCGATCACGCGAGGGTTGCTCTTGTCGTACGGGTTGCCCAGCACGAGGTCGAGCGGCTCGCACTCCTCGCGCACGAACTGGTCGGCCCAGTCCAGCTTCTCCTGGTACTCGGGTTCGGTCTCGAAGTCCCACATCGCGTGCTGCACCCTTCCGGGCCGGTCTGGTCCGACCGGCGCCCCGTCGCCCGAGACTACTTTTCTCCGGCCCGACCGGAACCACCTGGCTCGCTGCGCTCATTCGGCAGCGAGGTCGCGCGGCTTCTTGCCCGCGTCGGCCAGGCGCTGGCGCACCGCCATCGCGTCGGTCGTCTTCTCCATGATCGCCATCACGTCGGCGGACATCTGCAGGTGCTGGCGCATGCCCATCTGCTCCCACGCCCGCACGAGGAGGGACTTCGTGGCGACGAGCGTCGACAGCGGCGCCCTGGCGATCTGGGCGGCCATCGTCTCGACGGCGCCCTCCAGCTCGTCGCGCCCGACGACGCGGTTGATCAGCCCGTACTCCAACGCCTCGGCGGCGGTCAGCGTGCGGGCTGTGTAGAGGTACTCGGCGGCCCGCTTGCGGTTCATGAACGTCCACGGCTCGACCATCGTCTCCCCGCCGGCGAACCCGAGCCCCTGCACCAGCGGCATCTGGAAGTAGGCGTCTTCGGAGGCGATGGTGATGTCCGGGAGGTAGGCCCAGTACGTGCCACCACCGAGGCAGTAGCCGTGGACCTGGGCGATCATCGGCTTGGGGAACTCGAAGAACCGCAACGTCGGCCACAGGAACAGCTCATGGCTGCCGAACCAGTTGGACCCGATGGCGTCCACCGATCGCTCGAACTCGGGGTAGGCGCCCGGGCCGGCGATCATGTGCCCGGCGCAGAACCCCTTGCCGTTGGCCTTGATGATCACGACCTTGACCGACGTGTCGTGCTCGGCCAGGCCGAGGCACTGGTCGACCTGGTGCACCATCTCCGAGGACTGGCGCGTTGGCCTTCTCGGGCCAGTTCAGGACGATGCGGGCGATGGCGCCGTCGTGCTCGTAGAGCACGCGACCGAGGTCCCGCCGCTCGACCGCGTCGGGCGGGCCGGCGGACGGCCCGGCGTTCAGCGCCCCCGCCAGACCGGCGGGCGCTTCTCGGCGAACGCCGTGGCGCCCTCTTTGGCGTCCTCGCTGGCGAACACCGGACGGGTGACCTCGCGCACGTGGTCGGAGTTCTCGGGCCCGACCTCCTCGCGCATCAGCCGTTTCGTCGCCTGCACCGCGAGCGGGCCGTTGGCGGTGATCAACGCGGCGAGCTCCAACGCCGCCGGGAGGACCTCGGCGGCCGGGACGACGCGGTTCACCAACCCGAGCTCGAGTGCCCGGGCGGCGGTGACCGTCTCCCCGGTCAGGCCGAGCTCGAGGGCGACGTTCAGGGGGATGCGCGTCGGCAGGCGCGTGCCGCCTCCGGCGGCGACGAGCCCCCGCTTGACCTCCGGGATGCCGAACCGGGCGTGCTCGGCGGCGACGACGAGGTCGCAGCGCATCACGACCTCGAACCCGCCGGCGACGGCGGTCCCGTTGACGGCGGCGATGATCGGCTTGGGGCAGTTGGCGAGCAGCGCCAGGCCGGCGCCGACGGGGCTCATGTCCTCGCCGGCGGCGAAGGCCTTGAGGTCCATGCCGGCCGAGAAGATCTTCTCGCCGGCGCCGGTGACGATGACGGTCCGGATGTCGGGGTCCTCGGCCGCGCCACCGAGTGCGTCGACGAGGCCTTGGCCGACCGCCGGGTTCAGGGAGTTGCCGGCCTCGGGTCGGTTGATCGTGACGACCAGGACGCCGTCGCGCAGCTCGGAGAGGATGCTCATCCGGGCAGCTCAGCGCGCCAGGGGGTCGCGAGGCAAGCCGAGGATGCGCTCGGCGATGATGTTGCGCACGATCTCCGACGTGCCGCCGGCGATCGTCAGGCAGCGATCGAAGAGGTACTGGTACTGGGCGTGCGGCTCGCCGTCGGCGACCCCGGCCGGTCCGGCCAGGCGCAGCGCCAGCGAGGACACCCGCTGCGCGTGCTCGGCCGACAGCAGCTTGGCGACGGCGCCCTCGGGTCCGGGCGCGGCGCCGATCACCGCTCGCATCACGTGGCGCAGGTTGAGCGCCGACATCGCGTGGCCTTCGGCGACCACGTCCCCGATCGCCTGTTCGGCCACCTGGTCGCCGGGCGCCCGGCGCGCCGCGACGGCGAGCAGCTCGTCGTCGTCCAGCGACTCGCGGTTGGCGCGGTTGCCGCCGATCGAGACCCGCTCGTTGCCGAGCGTCGCCCGGGCCACCGTCCACCCGGCGTCGATCTCGCCGACGACGTCGTCGTCGGGCACGAACACGTCGTCGAAGAACACCTCGTTGAACAGCGTCTCGCCGGTGATCTCGCGCAGCGGCCGGACCTCGACGCCGGGTGCCCGCATGTCGATCGCGAACGTCGAGATGCCGGCGTGCTTGGGCACGTCCGGGTCGGTCCGCACGGTGGCCAGCCCCATCGAGCTGCGCTGGGCACCGCTGGTCCAGACCTTCTGGCCGTTCACGAGCCAGCCGCCGTCGACCCGGGTCGCCTTGGTCTGGATCGCCGCCGCGTCCGACCCGGCGTTGGGCTCGCTGAACAACTGGCACCAGTACAGGTCACCCTCGAGGCTGGGACGGATCCAACGGGCGAGCTGCGACTCGTCGGCGTGCTGGATGATCGTCAGCAGCACCCAGCTGCCGATGCCCGAGGTCGGGTCGATCGACGTCGGCCAGCTCCTCGTCGATCACGAGCTGCTCGATCGCCGTGGCCGCCCGGCCGAACGGCGCCGGCCAGTGCGGCATCGCGTAGCCCGAGTCGATCAGCGCGGCGAGCCGCTCGTCGGGTGCCATCCCGTCGTAGCGGGCCTTGAACGCCCGGGCCGCCGTCCGGTGCTGGTCGGCCTCGGCGGGCAGCTCGATCCCGCCGTCGGCCGTCGCGCCGGCTCGCGTCGCGGCCGTGACGTCGGTGGCCGCGCCCGGTCCGAAGAGCGCGTCGAGGGCCCTGGCCCGCCGGAGGTGGAGGTGGGCGTCGTGCTCCCACGTGAAGCCGATGCCGCCGAGCAGCTGGATGTTCTGCTCGGCGTTGCGGACGTACGCGGGCAGCGCCTGCGTCGCGGCGACGGCCGCCGCCAGTGACCCACGCCGCGCCGCGGGCCGCCGACCGGCCGGCATCCCACGTCGACCGCGGCGGCGAGCTCGGCGGTCGACGAGCATGTTGGCGAGGTGGTGCTTGACCGCCTGGAACGAGCCGATCGTGCGGCCGAACTGCTCGCGCACCTTGGCGTACTCGAGCGCCATCTCGAGCGCCGCGGCTGCCCCGCCGGCGGCCTCGGCTGCGGCCAGCGTGCGGGCGATGGCGACGGCGGAGGAGGCGCCACCGGCGACGACCGCATCCGCCGCCGCCGTCAGGCCATCGAGCCGAACCCGTGCCAGCCGGCGGGTGGGATCGATGCCCCTGAGCGGATCGATGGCGTCGGCCGCGAGCGTGACGACGGCGAGGTCGTCGCCCACCTGCACGACCAGCAGGTCGGCGAGCGCACCGCCGAGCACGAGCACCTCGCCCGACAGCGCGCCATCGGGCGCACGCGACGCGTCCCCCGAGCGCGACCGCGCCGATCGTCGATCCGGCAGCGAGACCGGGGAGGTGGGCCCGGCGCAGGGCGTCGGATCCGGACGCGTCGATCACCGCCGAGGCCATCACCGTCGGCAGGAACGGACCCGGCGTCACCGTTCGGCCGAGCGCTTCGAGCACGACGATCAGCTCCTCGAACCCGTAGCCCGACCCACCGACCTCCTCGGGGAGGTGCAGACCCAGCCAGCCCATCGACGCCAGCTCGTCCCAGAACGGCGGGAGCGCCTCTCCGTCGGCGTCGAGCAGGTCCCGGGCGGCCCTCAACGCCTTGCGGTCGACGAGGAAGCTGTGCGCGACGGCGGCCAGTTCGAGTCGCTCCGGCGTCGAGCGCGATGGGCATCTGGTCACTCCGTTCCGGCGACGCGTCGACCGGATCGACGACGGCGATCTGACGGTAACGGCAGCTTCTCCGAGGGGTCCACTCGTGCTGATCGGGGGCCGGTACGGTCCCGGAGGTGGCGAAAGCACCGTCGACCGAGGTCCAGGTCGGTGAGCGCACGGTCCGCGTGTCGAACCCCGATCGGATCTACTTCCCGGCCTCCGGCGCCACGAAGCTCGACCTCGTCCGCTACTACCTCGCCGTCGGTCCCGGCATCGTGAACGCACTCCGGGAGCGACCGTGCATGCTGCATCGGTTCCCCACGGGCGTGAGCGGTGAGAAGGTCCACCAGAAGCGGGTGCCGGCCGGCGCGCCGTCGTGGTTGGAGACCGTGCGCGTCCACTTCCCGCGCTACGGCCTGCACGCCGACGAGCTGTGCGTCACCGAGCTGGCTGCGGTGATCTGGGCCGTGCAGATGTCGACGGTGGAGCTGCACCCGTGGAACTCCCGGCGGGCTGACGTGGAGCGGCCCGACGAGTGGCGCATCGACCTCGACCCGATGCCGGACTGCCCTCTGACCAGGGTCCGAGATGTCGCCGGCGTCGTCCGCGAGGTTCTCGACGAGCTCGGCGCGGTCGGCTGGCCGAAGACGTCGGGAGGCCGCGGGCTCCACGTGTACGTGCGCATCACGCCCGACCACGGGTTCAGGGAGGTGCGGTCGGCGGCGCTGGCCTTCGCCCGCGAGGTCGAGCGCCGCGCCTGCTCGGCGGTGACCACGACGTGGTGGCGCAAGGACCGGGATCCGACGGCCGTCTTCGTCGACTACAACCAGAACGCCCGCGACCACACGATGGCCGCCGCCTACTCGGTCCGCGGGTTCCCGGACGCGACGGTGTCGACACCGATCACGTGGGACGAGGTCCCCGACGTGGAGCCGCGGGACTGCACCATGGCGACCGTGCCGGCGCGCTTCGCCGAGCTCGGCGACCTCCACGCGGGGATCGACGACGCCGTGTTCGCTCTCGAGCCCCTGCTCGACTGGGCCGCTCGCGACGCACGCGACGGCGCCGCCGATCCCGGCGACCCCGACGACGTCTGACCCCGCCCGTCCCCGCCGCGCCGCTTCTGACTCCGGTCCGGGGCCACTTCTGGCCCCGGATCTCACAGAGAACGATCAGTCGGGGCCGACAGGCCGATCGCCCGACCGTTGCGGAAGATCGTGACCGGACCGTTGTCGCTGACCACGGCGATCGTCGTCGACGGGTGGTCGTAGCTGAAGCGCTGGGCGGAGCGGTGGCGCATGCCCCGGTCGCTGTCGACGTTGCGCTCGGCCTCGTCGCTCGAGCGCAGACCGACGCCGAGGTACTCGACGCTGCCCGTCGGCGGTCACCAGCGTCGCCAGGTCGTGCTGCTGCAGCGAGGCGAACAGGGCCGGGAAGTGCTGGCGGTTCTTGATCGAGAGCCGCGGCGCGTGGAACTTCGTGGCCACGTCCATCGACGCCCACTCGAAGCCCTCCTCGTGGACGACGATCGTGGCGCCGACGCGGGCCGGCGACAGCCAGTGCACGGCGAGGTCCAGCATGCCGTGGGCGACGGCCGGGTCGAGGTCGGGTGCGCACTGGCGCAGCGCGGCCAGCAGTGCCGCGGCGGTCGGCCGGTCGGTCCACGCCTGGCCGTCCCACGACACGACGCGGCGCTCGGTGAACAGGCGGACCTGCCCGAACACCGGCGTGCGCTGCACGATCCGGGCCCCGCGTGACCTCCTGCAGCTGGACGAGCTCGGCCTCGTACTGCACCGGCCGGTCGAAGCACACCAGCACGGGCGCTGTCTCGTGGCGGTTGACGACGAACGCCGAGCGGCCGTCGGCGAACGTGCGGGCCATCTCGCGTGGCATGCCCTCCAGCGGCACGAGGTCGGCGATCCCGCCGGCGTTCGGTGATGCTCATGCCCGGGCGGCATCGAGAACGAGCCGTAGAGCGGCCGTCGACCCTCGAACATCGGGATCCGGCGGGCGTAGTCGAGCTCGTCGAGCAGCAGGTCGCGGACGCTGTCGTGCTCCTCCAGCTTGATCGCCGTCCTCCTCGAGCTCCTCGGCGAGGCGGCGGGCCGAACCGGACAGCAGCTCGTCGGACATGCGATCCACGCTACGGCGCGGCGCGGCAGGGGTGCGGCCCGACGGCAACGACCGGAGTTCGTGTCAGGGCGTGACATTTGTCATGTTGTGTCACAGTCTCCGGTGGCGCAGACAGTCGAGACGTGACCGCCGCGGCCTCCGCGCCCGCAAGAAGGAGCGCACGCGCGAGGAGCTCGTCGAGGCGGCCCTCGAGCTCTTCGCCGTCCAGGGGTTCGACAACACCACCGTGGAGGCAGATCGCCGCGGCGGTCGACGTGTCGCCGCGCACCTTCTTCCGCTACTTCCCCACCAAGGAAGACGTCCTGTTCGGCGACGGCTCGGCGAGGAGCGCCCGCCGGGTCGGCGCTCGTGATGGAGCGCCTGCGCAACCGACCCGCGGGACGGTGCCACCCCCGGCGCCCCTGCTGCGCGCCGTGCTGCTGGAGCTGGTCGCGACAGCTACGAGGACGACTCTCGAAGCTCCTGCTCCGCAAGCGGGTGATCGCGGCCACCCCGGCGCTGCGGACCCGGGCCGTCGAGCGCCGCCGACCGTTGGGAGGTCGGCGTCGTCGACGAGCTGCGAGCCCGGTTACGCACGCGACGCCGACCACGATGCTCGCCTCCGCGTCACCGTCGCCGCGACCACGGCCGCGCTGCACGCCGCCCTCGAGACGTGGCTGGAGTCCGACGGCGCAAGGACCTCACCGCCCTCATCGTCGAGGCGTTCGACCACCTGGCCGGCTGGGCTCGACCTGCCCGCCCACCGGCCGCGCGTCCCGTCCGACCGCACGCCACGAGGCCCGGCTCATGAGCCCCGCCGACGCCCGCACCACCGACGGCCTCGACCCGCGGCGCTGGTGGACGCTGCGTCGTCCTGTGCCTCAGCCTCCTCATCGTCTCCGTCGGCAACTCCAGCCTGAACGTCGCCCTCCCGACGCTCTCGGAGAACCTCGGCGCCACCAACGCCCAGTTGCAGTGGGTCGTCGCGATCTACTCACTGGTCTTCGCCGGCCTGCTGTTCACGGCCGGCGCGCTGGGCGACCGGTTCGGGCGCAAGGGCGCCCTGCAGCTCGGCCTGGTGATCTTCCTCCTCGGCGCGACGCTCGCCGCGGCGTCCACCACGATCAACCAGCTGATCGCCTGCCGGGCCCTGATGGGTGCCGCCGCCGCGCTGATCATGCCGTCGACGCTGTCGATCCTCGTCAACGTCTTCCCGCCCCACGAGCGCACCAAGGCCATCGCGATCTGGGCCGCGACGAGCGGCGGCGCCGGCGCGTTCGGACCGGTGGTCAGCGGGTTCCTGCTCGGCCACTTCTGGTACGGCGCGGTGTTCCTCGTCAACGTGCCCGATCGTCGCCGTGGCGCTGATCAGCGGCCGCTTCCTCGTCCCCCGCTCCCGCGATCCCGAGCAGGCGCCGCTCGACCCGCGTCGGCGCCGTGCTCTCCAGCGTCGGGCATCGCCGTGCCTGGTCTTCGGCTGATCCAGGCGCCCGAGCACGGCTGGGCCAGCACCTCCACGGTCACCGTGTTCGCCGTTCGCCACCGTCGTCCTCGGCTGCGCTGTTCGTCGCCTGGGAGCTGCATGTCGCAGCAGCCGATGCTCGACATGCACCTCTTCCGTCAACCCGGCGTTCAGCGCCGGCAGCGGCGGGCTGGTCCTGATCTTCCTGGCCATGTTCGGCGTGATGTTCCTGATCACCCAGTACTTCCAGCTCGTGCTCGGCTACAGCGCGCTCGGGGCCGCGCTGCGGTTCCTGCCGATGTCACCGATCATGGTGCTGGTCGCCACCCGCACGCCGCGGCTGGCGGCCCGCTTCGGCGCCCACCGCACCGTGGCCACGGGGATGGCGCTTCGTCGCCACCGGGCTGCTCATGTTCCGCGGGCCTCGAGGTCGGCACCTCGTACCTGCTACATCCTCCTCTGCATCGTCCCGCTGACGAGTGGGATCGCCATGGCGATGTCGCCGCATGACGGCGTCGATCATGTCGGCCGTGCCACCCCGCCGGGCCGGCACCGGGCTCGGCGATGAACGACGCCACCCGAGAGGTGGGCGCCGTCCCTCGGCGTCGCCGTGCTCGGGAGCCTGGCCGCCGTCCCGCTACGCGCACTGTTTCGGACCGACGGCTCGACCAGGTGCCGGTCGCGGAACGCTCCGAGCGCCAGCGACACGTCACTGGCCGGCGCCCTCGACGCGGCGGCCAGCGTCGGCGGCAGCGCCGGGCGCGCGTGACGCCGACGCCGCCCAGTCACGCCTTCGTCGACGGCATCCACTTCGCCGTCACCATCGGCGCCGCCCTCGCCGTCGTCGCCGCGGTCGTCGTGCTGCGCTACCTCCCCCACCAGGCGCACCACGAGAGCGCCGGCGAGGCGGCCGAGCACGTCGCCGAGCTCGCCGTCGGCGGTGCGCCGCCCTCGTTCGACGAGTCCGAGCCCGCCGACGCCGGGTACCGGTCGGCGCGCGCCGTGGGCGGGCGCGGGCCCACTGCGGACGCCACCTAGGCGCAGCGGCGCGAGTCCCGGGACCGGTCAGTCGGTGGCGGCCAGGTACCGCTCGCGGTACTCGGCCTTGCGGGTCTCGCGGGTGTCGACGTCGGTCGCCAGCGCCCGCAGCGCGCCGACCGTCGCCTGCTCTCGCGCCGTGTGCTCGAACGGATCGAAGCGGTAGAACCGGCAGGCGTTCTGCCACGTCACCTT
Organism: uncultured Acidimicrobiia bacterium; assembly: GCA_963822315.1. Classification (GTDB taxonomy): domain Bacteria; phylum Actinomycetota; class Acidimicrobiia; order Acidimicrobiales; family Ilumatobacteraceae; genus JALZMG01. Next base: position 5,502 of record CAWGHB010000005.1, on the reverse strand, counting down.
GTCGATGACCTCGTCGGCGACGCCGGCGTTGACGAACTCCTCCATCAGCAGCTCGGGCGAATTCGGCCACGTGCTGTCGGAGTGCGGGTAGTCGCACTCCCAGGCCACCGAGTCCTCGCCCATCCGGTCGAGCAGCCGGAGGTTCGACGGCTCGGAGATGAAGCAGCCGAGGAAGTTCTTCCGCCAGATGTCGGTGGCCGTGTCGGCGCCGATGTCGAGGTGGGTCCAGGACTGGTTCCACATGTGCTTGTCCATGCGGTCGAGCAGGAACGGGACCCACCCGATCCCACCCTCCGACAACGCGACGCGCGAGGTCGGGGAACTTCTTGAAGACGCCGCTCGTGATGAGATCGGTGCAGGCGACCGCCGAGAGCTGGGCGGAGAGGATGATCAGCTGGTCGGGCGAGGCGTCGGCCGGCCGCTTCAGCAGCGCGAAGCCACCACCGATGTGCATCGACAGCACGATGCCGAGCCGCTCGGCGGCCTCGAGGACGCCGTCCCAGTGGTCGCCGGTGAAGGCCGGCAGGCCGTTGGCGTACGGCGTCTCGGGGAAGCTGACCGTCGTGCAACCCTTGGCGGCGATCCGCTCGAGCTCGGTGATGCAGTCGTCGGTGCTCCAGAGCGGGAGGATCCCCATCGGGATGATCCGCCCCGGGTACGACCCGGCGAGCTCGTCGATCTGCCAGTCGTTGTAGGCCGCGACGGCGATCGCCGACAACCGCTGGTCGGGCTTGCCCGCCAGCCACGCCCCGGCGAAGCCGGCGGCGGTCGGGAAGTTGACGGAAGCGAGGACGCCGTTGGCGTTCATGTCGCGCACCCGCTCGTGGATGTCGTAGCAGCCGGGCCGCATCTCGGCCAGACCGACGGGGTCGAAGCTCCACTCGTCCTTCGGCCACGATGCGGTCGCCCCGAGGCCGACGGTGCCCATCACCTCGCCCTGGAACACCCACTTGTCGCCCTCGTCGGTGCGCACGAACTGTGGGCCGTCCTCCTTGTACCGAGCCGGCATGTGGCGCTCGAACACGTCAGGCGGCTCGATCACGTGGTCGTCGATGCTGACCAGGATCATGTCCTCGATCTTCATGGCGTCACCCTCACAGGTCCCGCCCGGCGTGGATGCCGGGCTCGTCGGCGGCCAGCGTACCGGTCGCCGTGTGACCGACGGCTCACGGAACCACAGTGTTCGCTCGCTCGAGGAGCGGTTCGGCCCACGTGCCGGCACGCTCAGAAGTTCGTGCCGCCGTCGATGTTCACGATCGTGCCGTTGAGGTAGCCGGCGACCGGACTGAGCAGGAACGCGATCAGGGCGCCGACCTCGTCGGGCCGGCCGGGCCGGCGCAGCGCGACGTCGAGTCCCCACTCCTCCGCCATCACCCACTCCAGCGCCTCGTCGACGGGGATCCCCCGTTCGGCCGCGATGCGGGCACGTGTCGCCGCCAGGGAGTCGGTCTCGATGGCGCCGGGCGCCACGCAGTTGGCCCGCACGCCGTGCAGGGCCGTAGGCCTTGGCGATGCCCTTCGTGAACGTGGCGACCGCACTCTTCATCGTGCTGTACGGCAAGCGGGCGATCTCCGGGGCGCGGGATCGAGTACGCCGAGGTCGTCACGATCGTCCCGCGCGGTGGCGGTCAGGTGGGGCATGGCCGACTCGACGACGCGCGTGGTGCCGAGCAGCACGTCGCGCAGCACCTCGATCCACCGATCGTCGGGGATGTCGTAGTGCTCATGGCCGATGACGCCGGTCGTGACGGCGACCCCGTCGAGCCGGCCGAGCCGGTCGACGGCGGCTCCGACCACGGTGGCGGCCCCGCCAGCGGCGGCGACGTCGCCGATGATCGTGTGGGCCGAGGCCGCGCCGGCTTCCGCGACGAGTGCAGCTGCCCGCTCGGCCCGGACCGCGTCGCGGCCCGTCACGGCGACCGCGGCACCCTCGGCGCCGAGCGCCGTCGCGGCCGCCAGCCCCATCCCGGCGGTGCCGCCGACGACGAGGAACGCCTTGTCCTTGATGAGCAGATCCACGGACACCTCCGGAGCTGATCCCACCTCGCGGTCGTGCCGAGATGGCCATGCCGGGCATCGGGCTGGACGATCGTCCTCCCTGCCGACCCCGACTCGACAGTATCGTCAACGTCATGGCGGCCCTCGGAGCGGCGACCGCGCCGACGCCGGTCGTGACCGTCGGCCGGGGTGGGCAGGCGGCGGTCGATCACGACGTCGACGGACTGCACCGCCCGGCGAGCTCGCTCAGCCCGCGGGCCCGGCGGACGATCGGCCGGGATCTCGTCCCGCTGCGCCGACGGGTCGTCGACGAGGTCGCGGCAGTGGGCGGCAGCGTCGCCGCCGGCCGCGTGAGCTCGATGCCGTGACCACCGTCGAGCGGTTCACGACCCGCAGCGGGCCGCGGATCCGGTTCCTGGACAGCGCACCGGCGGATCCCGTCGGCGCACCGATCCTGCTGTCGCCGGGGTTCACCGACGTCGCCGAGGAGTACTCGGAGGTGATCGACTTCTTCGCACCACGCCGCATCGTGGTGGCCGAGGTGCGGGGCCGGGGCGGCAGCGAGGCGCCGGCTGAGGGCTACGCCGCCCTCGACCATGCCGCCGACCTGCGAGCCGTGCTCGACGAGGCGGCCATCGGGCGCTTCCACCTGATGACGTTCTCGCGGGGGACGACGTGGGGGCTCGACGTCGCGCTCGCCGATCCGTCGAACGTCCTGAGCATCTCCATCGGCGACTACTGGCCCGGTGAGGTCGCCCTCGACGAAGCACGCGCCGACGCCATCATGTCCAGCCGGTTCCGCGGTCGACCGATGCCCGACCGTGTGCCGGCCCACGTCCCGGCGGCCGTGTTCCGGGCCTCGCAGGACCGCGATCTCGCCCCGGCGATCGCCGCGAGCGGCGTCCCGGTCCTCGTCGCGACGGGCACCGAGCCGGGCTGCCTGCTCGACCCAACGGCGCTCGAGGACTACGCCGCCCGTGTGCCCGGGGTCGAGGTCGTCGTCATCCCCGGCGCCGCCCACGATCTGTTCCGGCCGGACCGGCTGGCGTACCCGCGCGCCGTGCGCGACCTGATCGCGGTCGTGCCCCCGGCACCTGACGACGCCACCCACCGAGACCGATCGTCGCGGGACGCATCCCGGGGCCGCGCCTAGATTGGCCGCGCCGAAGGGAGGCACCGGTATGAAGGGCACTGTGGTCAAGGTGGCAGCCGTCGTCGCGATCGGGGTCCTGGCGTTCCCGATCCTCAGCTCGGCGCAGGAGGCGCCCGAGGGTCCGGACGAGGCGGCCAACACGTACGGGTCGGTCGAACCGATCGCCAACCCCGACGTGCTCGACACCGGTCCCCTCCGCGACCAGTCCCTCGCCGTCGAGACAGCGTTCGCCGACCGCCGCCTCGAGTGCGGCATCGTCGATCTCGTCATCGACGCCTCCACGCGACCGGCCTAGCCGGGCGCCCCCGCGCTCGCGCTAGATCAGGCCGAGCCCCCGCACCCGTCGCGCTCCTCGTTGAGCTCGCCACGGTGGCGTCGATCTTCGCCTGGGCGAAGTCGCCCACCTCGAGGCCCTCCTCGACGGCGTAGGACCCGCCCGTCACGCGCACCGGGAAGCTCGACACCACCCCTCCTCCACGCCGTAGGCGCCGGACGAGTAGAGGCCATCGAACGCAGCCCATCCGCGCCGAGCACCCAGTCGTGTACGTGATCGATCGCGGCGTTGGCGGCGCTGGCCGCCGACGACGCGCCGCGCGCATCGATGATCTCGGCGCCGCGCTTGCCCACGCGCGGGATGTACTCGTTCTCGTACCAGTCCATGTCGACCTGGTCGACGGCGCGCTCGCCCTTGACCTTGGCGTTGAACAGGTCCGGGAACATCGTCGGCGAGTGGTTGCCCCAGACCACGACGTCCTCCACGTTCTCGACCCCCACCCCCAGCTTGTCCGCGAGCTGCGCGACCGCGCGATTCTCGTCGAGCCGGGTCATCGCGGTGAAGCGCTCCGCGGGGATGTCCGGCGCGTTGCTGAGCGCGATCAGCGCATTCGTGTTGGCTGGGTTGCCGACCACCAGCACGCGCACGTCATCGGCGGCGCCGGCGTTGAGCGCCTCGCCCTGCGGCTTGAAGATCTGCCCGTTGGCCTCGAGCAGGTCGGCGCGCTCCATCCCTTTCGTGCGGGGCCGCGCGCCCACGAGCAGCGCGACGTTCACGCCGTCGAAGGCCTTCACCGGGTCGTCGAAGATCTCGGTCGAGGCGAGCAGGGGAAGGCGCAGTCCTGCAGCTCGAGCGCGGTTCCCTCCGCGGCCCTGACGGCGTCGGGGATCTCGAGCAGCCGTAGGTCGATCTTCTCGTCCGGGCCCAGCAGCTGGCCGCTGGCTACCCGGAACAGCAGCGCGTAGCCGATCTGGCCGGCCGCGCCGGTTACGGTGACGGTGGAGGAATTAGGCGTTCATCTCCTCGATAACAGCGTCGGCGAATTCGCTCGTACCCACGGCGGAGGGATCGTCACGCGTGGGCTTGAGGTCGTAGGTGACCTTGTCGCCCTTGCGGATGGCCTCGGCGATGCCGTGCTCCATGCGATCCGCCGCCTCGGTCTCGGCGAGGTGGCGCAGCAGCAGCACGCCGGACAGCAGCAGCGCCGTCGGGTTGACCCGGTTCTGGCCCTTGTACTTGGGGGCCGAGCCGTGCGTGGCCTCGAAGATCGCCCCGCTCGAACCGATGTAAGCGCCGGGCGCGAGCCCCCAGCCCGCCGATCATACCCGGCGGCCAGGTCGGAGACGATGTCGCCGTACAGGTTCGGCAGCACGATCACGTCGTACTCCTCCGGCCGCGACACGAGCTGGTTGCAGAGGTTGTCGATGATGCGGTCCTCGAACTCGATCTCCGGGTGGCGCTCGGCCACCTGGGCGCGCCACCTCGAGGAAGAGGCCGTCGGAGAACTTCATGATGTTGGCCTTGTGGGCCGCGGTCACCTTCGACCGCCCGTTCTCCTTGGCGTAGGCGAACGCCGACTCGACGATCCGCTCGGAGCCGAACACCGAGATCGGCTTGATCGAGATGCCCGACTCCTCGCCGGTCGGTGGATTGCGCTCGTCGGCGAGGAAGAGTGCGCAGCTTCTCCACCTCCGCCGAGCCCTTCTCGAACTCGATCCCGGCGTAGAGGTCCTCCGTGTTCTCACGGACGATCACGATGTCCGTCTCCGGGAAGCGCGTGCGCACGCCCTCGTACGCCTTCCAGGGCCGGATGCAGCAGTAGAGGTCGAACTCCTTGCGCAGCGCCACGTTGATTGAGCGGTGGCCGGAGCCGACCCGCGTGGTGGTCGGGCCCCTTGATCGCGAGGCCCCGCTCGCGGATCGTGAAGAGCGTGCGGTCGGGCAGCGGATTGCCCTCCTGCTCGTATACGTCGATGCCCGCGTCCTGGAAGTCCCACTCGAACTCGACGCCGGTGGCCTCGAGTACTCGCCGGGTCGCCTCCGCGAGACTCCGGCCCAGTGCCGTCGCCCGGGATGA
>CAWGHB010000004.1:0-57577 GCA_963822315.1 uncultured Acidimicrobiia bacterium | reverse complement strand
ACGGAGGTACTGGGATATCAACCAGTTGTGCATCGACTACGCCTCTCGGCCTCGCCTTAGCTCCCGACTCACCCTGGGGGGATTAGCCTTCCCCAGGAACCCTTGGGCTTTCGGCGGAGGGGTTTCTCACCCCTCTCTCGCTACTCATGCCTGCATTCTCACTCGATGGCGCTCCACCCCGGCTCACGCCGAAACTTCGCTGCACCATCGACGCTCCTCTACCGCTCCTCCCGCCACCGAAGTGACGCGAGAAGCCCATAGCTTCGGCTCAGGACTTGAGCCCCGTTACATTGTCCGCGCAGGATCACTCGACCAGTGAGCTATTACGCACTCTTTCAAGGGTGGCTGCTTCTAAGCCAACCTCCTGGCTGTCTGTGCAATCCCACATCGTTTTCCACTTAGTCCTGAATTAGGGGCCTTAGCTGATGATCTGGGCTGTTTCCCTTTCGACCAACGAAGCTCATCCCCCGTGGTCTCACTGCCGTGCTCTGGAGTTCCGGCATTCGGAGTTTGGCTGGGGTTGGTAAGCTTGTAGGCCCCCTTACCCATCCAGTGCTCTACCTCCGGAACTGAACGCACGACGCTGCACCTAGATGCATTTCGAGGAGAACCAGCTATCGCCAAGTTTGATTAGCCTTTCACCCCTATCCACAGCTCATCCCCGCCATTTTTAACTGACGTGGGTTCGGCCCTCCACGGAGTCTTACCTCCGCTTCAGCCTGGCCATGGATAGATCACTTGGCTTCGGGTCTACAGCATGCGACTCCACGCCCTCTTCAGACTCGCTTTCGCTTCGGCTACCCCACTACGGGTTAACCTTGCCACACACCGTAACTCGCAGGCTCATTCTTCAAAAGGCACGCTATTGCGGCCATACCCGAAGGCATGACGACGCTCTAACTGCTTGTAAACCAACGGTTTCAGGTACTATTTCACTCCCCTCCCGGGGTACTTTTCACCTTTCCCTCACGGTACTGGTTCACTATCGGTCGCCAAGGAATACTTAGACTTACGGGGTGGTCCCCGCAGATTCACGCCAGTTTTCACGGTCCCGGCGCTACTTGGGATGTCGAAGCAGAGGCTGCGTGTGTTTCGGATACGGGGCTGTTACCCACTCCGGCCGGCCTTTCCAGAGCCGTTCTCCTACACAGCAGCTTGGTAACTCTGTGATGGGTCTGGTGCCCCATCTCTTCGATCCCACTACCCCACGACTGCAACGCCACCAGGCTTGGCACAGTCACGGTTTGGTCTCTACCCTTTTCGCTCGCCGCTACTCAGGGTGTCGCGGTTGCTTTCCTTTCCTCACGGTACTGAGATGTTTCAATTCCCGTGGTTCCCTCCGCCGGCCCTATGTGTTCAGGCCGGGGTACACACTCCATGACGAGTGGTGGGTTTCCCCATTCGGACATCTGCGGCTCGTTGCCTAGTAGACGGCTCCCCGCAGCTTTTCGCAGTCACTCACGTCCTTCATCGGTTCTTGGCGCCAAGGCATCCACCGTTGGCTCTTTGTAGCTTGGAAAGAACAAGAAATATGTTCAAAGAACAAGATGCTCGTGCTTGCTCTGCAGTTCTCAAGGTGCGACGTTGACGCGGTTGCGTCGTGACGCATGCGGAGCTCGTGAGCTCGACGCAGCGGCGTCGCTGAAGTGGTCGGACCGAGGTCCGACTCCTTCAAAACGGAAGAGAAGACAAGTGCGTCGTTTCGCACGAGCGGGTGAGGCCGAAACCTACGAACCTGCTCGAGCTGGGCGACGAACCCACCAGTGCACCAACTGGGTGTCCAAGCACCAGGTGATCGTTCGATCACCGATGGTGTGGAATGGACTCCTTAGAAAGGAGGTGATCCAGCCGCACCTTCCGGTACGGCTACCTTGTTACGACTTCACCCCAATCACCGACCCCACCTTCGACGGCTCCCTCTCTTGCGAGTTGGGCCACCGGCTTCGGGTGTTGCCGACTTTCGTGGTGTGACGGGCGGTGTGTACAAGGCCCGGGAACGTATTCACCCCGGCGTGCTGATCCGGGATTACTAGCAACTCCGGCTTCATGGAGTCGAGTTGCAGACTCCAATCCGAACTGAGACCGGCTTTGTGGGATTCGCTCACCCTCACGGGATCGCAGCCCTCTGTACCGGCCATTGTAGCGTGTTTGCAGCCCTGGGCATAAGGGGCATGATGACTTGACGTCGTCCCCACCTTCCTCCGAGTTGACCCCGGCAGTCTCCTGCGAGTCCCCAACATGACTTGCTGGCAACACAGGATAAGGGTTGCGCTCGTTGCGGGACTTAACCCAACATCTCACGACACGAGCTGACGACAGCCATGCACCACCTGTGTAGGGCCCGTTAGGACACCCTATCTCTAGAGCTTTTCCCTACATGTCAAACCCAGGTAAGGTTCTTCGCGTAACATCGAATTAAGCAACACGCTCCGCTGCTTGTGCGGGCCCCCGTCAATTCCTTTGAGTTTTAGTCTTGCGACCGTACTCCCCAGGCGGGGCACTTAATGCGTTAGCGACGGCGCGGATCTCGTTGGTTGAGACCCACACCTAGTGCCCAACGTTTACGGCGTGGACTACCAGGGTATCTAATCCTGTTTGCTACCCACGCTTTCGCTCCTCAGCGTCAGTCTCGGCCCAGAGCGGCGCCTTCGCCACTGGTGTTCCTCCTGATATCTGCGCATTTCACCGCTACACCAGGAATTCCCCGCTCCCCTACCGAACTCAAGTCACAGCAGTATCGGGTGGCGGCTCTGGGTTGAGCCCAGAGTTTTCACACCCGACTTACCGAACCGCCTACGAGCTCTTTACGCCCAATAAATCCGGACAACGCTTGGTGCCTACGTGTCACCGCGGCTGCTGGCACGTAGTTGGCCGCACCTTCTTCTACAGGTACCGTCATTTTCTTCCCTGCTGAAAGCGGTTTACAACCCTAGGGCCTTCTTCCCGCACGCGGCGTTGCTGCATCAGGCTTTCGCCCATTGTGCAAGATTCCCCACTGCTGCCTCCCGTAGGAGTCTGGGCCGTGTCTCAGTCCCAGTGTGGCTGATCATCCTCTCAGACCAGCTACCCGTCGATGCCTTGGTGAGCCGTTACCTCACCAACAAGCTGATAGGCCGCGAGACCCTCCCGATCCGGTAACCCTTTCGTCAGTCCACCATGCGATGGCCCGACGGCATCCGGTATTAGCAAGTGTTTCCACTTGTTATTCCAGAGACCGGGATAGGTTTCTCACGTGTTACGCACCCGTTCGCCACTCGGTCGTCCACAGTCTTGCGACTGCTTGGACCTCGTTCGACTTGCATGTGTTAAGCACGCCGCCAGCGTTCGTCCTGAGCCAGGATCAAACTCTCCATCAAGAACCGGCTCGACGTCCCGCCGTAGCGGACCGCCGAAACGATTGGTGTTGAGAGCTCCGACACCCCGAGAGTGAATCCCTCTCGTGCCTGGTGCCGGGCTCCTGCCGGCCGGGTGATTAGTCCCGGCCTTCGTATCCTTCGTGACCGGTGGGAACCGGCCACGGAATTGACAGACAGCGTCGCCGTTGGCCCGGAGGCCGTCGACTCGCTGCCCGCACTGGCGTTCGTCTTCTCTTCCGTTTTCAAGGAGCCGAAGCTCTCGGCACGCACCGTGGCGGCCCGCGAACGGGACGGCTCGGCGTTGGTGCCTTGCCCTGGTCAGGAACTGTTTTCCCGGTTCCGGGGCGGAGAGAAACACTACCGACGGGGCCCGCGAGCGTCAACCTCCCGCCGGAGAAATCTCGACGAGGTGGTAGGCCCGCCGACCGCGGCGTACGAGCAGGTAGCGGTCGTGGAGCAGGGGGACGGCGTCCAACCCCTGGTCAGGCCCGATCTTCACCCCGTTCACGTGCACGCCTCCCTGCTGGAGCTGGCGGCGGGCGTCGCTCTTCGAGGAGGCCACTCCGGTGGCCGTGAGGAGCTCGACGACGTCGCCGAGCTCCTCGGTGGTCGCGGTCGATGACGGGACCTCGCCGGCCAGCGTGTCGAGGGCGGCCGCGGACGCGTCGAGCGGATCCCCGCCGAAGAGCACGTCGGCGGCTTCACCCGCGGCCCGTGCCGCGGCCTCACCGTGGACGATGGCCGTCACGTCGTCGGCGAGGGCGCGCTGGGCGACGCGACGCTCCGGCGCCTCGAGATGGGCGGCGAGGAGCTCGTCGATCTCGCCGACCGGCCGCAGCGAGAAGAACCTCAGCTGTTGCCCGAGGAGGGCGTCCTCGAGCTGCATCCAGTGCTGGTGGAACTGGTACGGCGACGTCTTCGCCGGATCGAGCCAGAGCCGGGCGCCGGTCGTCTTCCCGAGCTTCGAGCCGTCAGCCGCCGTCAGCAGGGGCCAGGCCATGGCGTGCACGGCCGCGTGGCGCTTGCGCCTGATGAGGTCGACCCCCGAGATGATGTTGCCGTACTGGTCGGAGCCGCCGATCTGCAGCTCGCAGCCGAGGTTGTCGTGCAGCCAGAGGTAGTCGTTGGCCTGTAGCAGCATGTAGGTGAACTCGGTGTACGAGATGCCGTGCTCGGAGTCCAGGCGGATGCGCACGCTCTCCCGGGCGAGCATCTGGTTGACGGTGGCGTGCTTGCCGACGTCGCGGAGGAACTCGAGGAGCGTGATGGGCTGCGTCCAGTCGCGGTTGTCCACGAGGCGACCGCGGTCGCTCGACACGTCGACGACGCGGCTGATCTGCTCCTTGATGGCGGCGACGTTGTGGTCGAGCGTCGCGTCGTCGAGCAGGTTGCGCTCCTCCGAGCGGCCGCTCGGGTCGCCGACCATGCCCGTCGCCCCGCCGGCGAGCGCGATGGCGTGGTGTCCCGCGTCCTGGAACCGGCGCAGCATGATCAGCCCGATCAGGTTCCCGTGGTGCAGGCTGTCGGCGGTCGGGTCGCACCCGTAGTAGAGCGTCATCGGACCCTCGGCGAGGCGCGCCGCGAGGGCGGCGCGATCGGTCGAGTCGTGGATCAGCCCACGGGCGTCGAGGTCGGCGAGGAGGTCCATGGCGGCAGCCATGTTGGCACGGCGTGGGACGGCACCACCGGCGGGATCAGCGGTACGGTCCGGTCGTGGGCGAGCGCGTCGAAGCCGCAGGGTGCCGTGTCGCTGCCGGTTCGCTCGGCGGCCGTCGGCAGTCCGCGGATCTGGTGCAGGCCGCCGCGTGAGCGAGCTGGTCGGGGTGCCGACCGACCCGGCGGGGTGCGCCCGGATGTTCGCCGACTTCGCCCGCAGCACGGCCCGCCGGGCGCCGCTGTACACGCGCCTGTCCGAGGGACTGGCCGCCGAGCCCGACCTGGCCGGACTGCTCCTCCACGCCCCGACGCAGCAACGCCAGCCGGTGCTCTTCTTCGCCTGCGTCCACGCGCTGCTCCTGGGCGCCGACCGCACGGCCCCGGTGGACGATGCGCTCGCCGCGCACTACCCCAACCTCACGCCGGTGCCGGCGAGCGGCGATCCCACACCGGCCCTGCGCTCGTTCTGCGAGCACCACGTCGACGAGCTCGTCGCGTTGCTCGCCACGCGCAGCACCCAGACCAACGAGATCGGCCGGTGCGCCATCCTGCTGCCCGTCCTCGGGCTGCTCGCCCGCGAGGTCGGCCCGCTCGCCCACCTCGACGTCGGGACCAGCGCCGGCCTGAACCTGCTGTTCGACCACTACCGCTACACCTACGAGCCCGGCGGATCCGTCGGTGGCCCGTCGACCGTCGACCTGGTGTGCGGCACCCGTGGCCGCGTCCCCGTCCCCCCGGCCATGCCCGTGGTCGCCGAGCGGTCGGGCCTCGACCGGGTCCCCGTCGACGTCCACGACCCCGACCGGCGCCGGTGGCTCGAGGCGTGCGTGTGGCCCGACCAGACGGACCGCTTCGAGCGCCTCCGCGCCGCGCTGGCGATCGCCGCGACGGCCGACGTCGAGGTCCGCGCCGGCGACGCCGTCGCCGACACCGCCCCGATGGCCGCCGCGATGGGCGCCCATCCGGTGATCACGAACACCTGGGTCCTCAACTACCTCAGCAGTGCGCAGCGGCGGGCCTACCTCGAGGCACTGGACGGCCTCGGCGCCGAGCGCGACGTCTCGTGGGTGTTCGCCGAGAGCGGAGCGCTCGTGCCCGAGCTCCCCGTCGCCGACCCGACCCGCTCGGCGACGGAGGTCGTGCTGGTGCGCTGGCGCGCCGGCCGTCGTGACGTGGCCCATCTCGGCGTCGCCCACCCCCACGGGTACTGGTTGCACTGGGGAGGATGAGCCGAGAGCGGCCGCCGGACCGCTGCGGGGCATGACCGAAGATCCCTGGTGGGCGCGCGTACGTTTGGGCGGTGCGCCGCCGCCTCGCTCGCCTGACCCTCGTGGCCGGTCTGCTCGCCGTCGCCGCGTGCTCGTCGGGCGACGACGACGCGGCCACGGCCGCCACCGATCCGGCGACGACGGATCCTCCGGCGACGGTGGCGACGACGGATCCGCCGGCCACTGATCCGCCGGCCACCGAGGCTCCCAGCACCGAGCCGCCGACCACGGAGTCGACGACCACGACCAGCACCACGACGACGGTGGCGCCGACGACGGTCGTGGACACCACCACCACCACCACCACGACCACGCTGCCCTCGGAGACGACGACCACCGCCGTGACCGTCGTGTGCACGCTGGCGGTCGCACCGGGCGACTCGTTGAACGCCATCGTCGCCCGCATCGGCGACCCGGCCATCACGCTCGACGGCATCACGCGCGAGAACTCGATCCCCGATCCGAACGTCATCAACGCCGGGGCGGTGCTCGACATCTGCATCGACAACGGGATCGACGACGTCAACGGCGTCCCGCGGGAGGCCCCGACCACGGCGCCCCCGACGACGGTCCCGGTCTACCTCCCGCCGCCGCCGACCGGCTCGGCGCCGGCCGGGCTGAGCGGCGTGCCGGCCCAGCAGCAGAAGCTCAACGAGCTCTTCGCCGGGTACGGCATCGCGCCCCTGTCGGTCGACGGCGCCTCGGGGCGGCTGACCGAGCAGCAGCTGTGCGCGGCCCGCGTCGCGCTCGGGTTGCCCAACGGCCGCAGTGACATGGAGGTCGGCTCGCTCGAGGAGGTGGCGCTGATGCAGGCTTCGGGCGTGCCGATCCCGGCCGGCGCGCCCATCGCCGCCGGCAAGTGGGTGCTCATCGACCAGACCTGCCAGGTCATGTTCGTCGGCGACGGCGCCTCGCTCGTCCATGTGTTCGCCACGTCGACCGGTCAGGCCGAGTATCCGACGCGGGACCAGGACACGTCAGCGCGTCTTCCGCTACGACCCGGCCCTCGACAACGGCGGGTGGCACGACAGCATCGACTACCCGGTCGCCGCTGACAACCCCCTCAACGGCAACATGTACAAGCCGCTCTACTTCGACGCCGGCCAGGCGATCCACGGCGCCAACTCCGTGCCCACGTCGCCGGCCAGCCACGGTTGCGCCCGACTGCGCGTCCGCGACCAGGACACGCTGGTGTCGTGGGCCGGATTGCAGGACGCCCGCGGCCCGATCTGGAACGCCGGCCAGATCGACCTGACGGTGACGGTCCAGGGCCGGTACTGACCCGGCCGGCGGTCACTCCTCAGGCACCCGCACCTCGATGGCGACCACCGCCGCGGTCCAGCCGTCGTCGCTCCCATCGGCGACCGGCACGCCGATGTCGCGGTCGAGGGCCTTCGCGGCGAGTCGTTCGATCGTGTTCCGCGGTGCCCGCCGTGGTGCAGCTGATCGTGTCACCGGGTCGTCGAGGGCCCCGAGCTCGAACGCCGCGGCGTCGAAGTCGACGTCACTGACGACGACGAGCAGCCAGTCCTTGGCCGACGCACCGGCGACGACCGGGCGGCCGGCCGGCAGCTCGACGGGGATCGGCGCGCCGGACCACAGGGCGAACCGGTGCCCGGCGGCGATCCGCTCGGTCGGCAGCACGGGATGGCAACGGAACCGGTCGGTGAGGTCGAGGACGGCGACGTACAGGTCCCGGCCGGCGCCGCTGGCGAGCTCGAGGAACACGCGGGGCGCCACCCAGTCGCCATCCGCGTCGCGCCGGTAGGTCAGCGCGTAGCCGGCGTCGGGCGCCAGGGGCGCCAGCCCCGCCGGACGCCGGTCGTCGCCATCGGCGGCGAGGTAGACGAGCAGCTCGACCCGGTCGGCGAGCGGCGAGGGGTGGTCACCGAGCAGACGCACCTGCTCCCAGCGGGCGATGTGCTCGAGGCGGGCGACGAGCAGCCGGGCGGCGCCCCCGGCGTCGCTCACCCCGGCGATCGCGGACGTCACGGGCCGGCCGTCGGCACGGGCGATCGTGATCACTGCGGACTCGGGCTCGGCCAGCCGCAGGAGCAGCGGCGCGGCCGCGTCGGGTGGCACGGTGCCCGGTGCCGCCAGGCGCACGAACGGCGACGCCGAGCCGGGCCCGGCATCGGCGATCGCAGCCGCCACGACCGCGCACGTCGCCGTGCTGACGCCGTCGTCGAAGTGGACCTCGGCCGGCGGCAGCGGGACGTCGGCCACCACGGCGCGGTAGGCCAGGTCGAGCGGCGCCCACCCCAGCGGCTCGACGCGCGACCGGCCGATCTCGACGGCCACCACCTTGGCCGCACCGGCGGCGGTCCCGTCGGGCGCCGTGCACGCCAGCACGAACGCCTCGTCGCCCGCAGGTGCCCGCATCCCATGGACGAGTCCGGCGTCGACCTCCCACGCGTCGGCCCATTCTCCCGTGCCCCGGCGGACGGTGAACGACGCCGGCACCGGGACGATCGTGCCGTCGAGGAAGAGCCCGTCCCCGAGCCCTCCCACGTCGAGCGGGTACAGCTCGGGCCGCTGCTCCTCGGTGGACCGCTCGACGCGCGCCCGCACGGTCGCCAGCAGCGACCGGTACGACGGCCGCCGGCCGAGGACCTGGAGCGACTCGACGAGGGCCAGCGAGAAGGCACCGTGGGTCACGTCGCCCGACGGGTGCTCCTTGGCCGTCTCGTAGGAGCGGCACGCGGCCAGAGCGACGTGTGGCGCCCGCGGCGCCCGCCAGGTGTCCATTGCACCCGGGAGGAACTCCGTCGAGGGGCGCGGCGATGCGATCTCGCCGACCAGGTCCCGCGTGGCGTCGTCGGCGAGGGCCACGTCGGGCGACCAGCCGCGCGTGCGCACGAACGGGTCGCGCGTGCCGCCTCCCGCGTGGCAGCAGTCGAGGACGACCACGACGTGGGCCCCGCCCGCGGCCACCCCGGCCAGCAGCACGGCCAGCTCCTTGTCAGCGAGCGCGCGCCGGAGCCGCCCGCCCTCGCGGCGGTTGCAGTCGTGCAGGATCAGCGTCTGGATGCGGCCCGTCGGTTCGACGTCGGCGACCTCGTCGGGCGCCGGTTCCTGGCTGCCGTGACCGGCGTATGCGAACAGGGCGACGTCGCCGGCCCCGGCCTGTCCGAGGTGCTCGCGGAACCCGGCGACGACAGCGTCCCGCGTCGCGTCGGCATCGAGGAGCAGTCGCAGGTCCAGCGGACCGTCCGTCCGCGCCCGCAGCACGTCGGCGAGGGAACGCACGTCGTTGACGCAGCCCAGCAGCGGTGGCATCGGCGCGACGTAGGCGTCGATGCCGACGAGCAGCGCGTAGGTGGTCACGGGACCGGGTCGTCGTCGGGCACCCGGTCGTCGAGGACGCAGACGAGCCCGTGGACCGGATCGACGAGCCCGGCGCTGTCACCGACGGGCTCGACGCGCAGGCGATAGTCACCGGCGGGCAAGGGCGGGACCTCGGCGTGGTGCACGTCGTCGCCGTCGCGCCGCATCGTGACCGGCGGCCGCGCTGGCTGGCCAGTCGCCACGTCGACGACCGACGCCTCCAGCGTGAGGTTGGCGGCATCCGGGAGCGCCCGCACGACGAGGCCCTCCCCCGCCGCCAGCACCTCGTCGGCCTCCAGCCGGATCCCCTGGGCGGCGCGGAAGCCGGGTCGAGCCCGGGCGGTCAGGATGCCGAGCAGCTGGGTCTGGACGGCCTCGGCGGTTTGTAGCGAACCATGCTGCTCGGAGGAGTACATCGGCTGGTATCCGGGCGATCGGTCGTCCGTCTCGATCGGTGTGGCCGACACCCGGGGCACGGTGCCATCGCCCCCCATGTCCTCGTCGCCATGGCGGCGCTCGATCACGAGGCGGGTGCCGTCCCAGCGGCCGGACTGCTTCGTGCCCTGCGTGATGCCGACCACGGAGTGGATGGCGTAGGCGTCGGGATCGTGCGCGGCGACGCCTCGCTCGATGGCCCGGTGGAAGTCCTCGAGGGCGCGGACGGCGCGGGCGCCGTCGACACCGGGCAGCGCGTCGCCGACCTCGGCCACACGCTGGTAGCCCTGGCCCGTGTCGATGCACGGGTAGATCGGCACCAGCTGGTACACCGACGTCAGCGAGCGCAGCAGGGTCGTGAGGTCGGCGACCTTGAGCGGCCCGACCTTCTTGACGAGGCCGTTGACGAGGAAGTCGATGGCGTTCACCGAGCCCCGATGGGGCGTGCCGAACGTGACGAGCATGCGGGTGTCGCGCCAGCCGTCCAGGCATTCGAGGTACCAGCGGGCGACGAGCCCGCCCATCGAGTGGCCGATGAGGATCGACCTTGGCATCGGGGTTGACCTTGCGGCGGGCGTGCAACGCCTCGTCGACGACCGCGCTGCAGGTGGCGGGCGGCGACGCGGTTGTCGCGTCGCCAGTCGTAGGCGAGCTCGATGTACGTCTCGCCCGCCACCACGTCGAAGTGCTGCTGGATCATCGCCGAGATCCCGCTGTAGACGTCGATGCCCCACAGGCCCGGGATGATGTGGATGCCGGGCATCAGGCGGGTGGCCGACGACGCCATCGCCGAGGTCGTCGGACTCCCACGGATCGTCGGTGAGGGCGAGCGAGTCGATGCTCCGGCCGAGCGTCCAGAGCGCCCGCCCGATCGCGCCCGGGGCTCGGGGCCCAGACCTCCTTCCGTCGCGCTCCAGGACGCTGCCGAGGATGCCGGGGAGCAGCACGATCACGTCACCCATCGGCTCCTTGGACATCGCCAGCCTCCCTCGTCACGTCGGCGTCCGTCGGTGCGCTCGCGGTGTCGCCGAACGGGCCCCTCGAGCGGGACGGACGAATTGCCGGTGCTTGTATCCGCGCGCTGCGTCGTCGATCATCTCATGTGGCGATGGCCACCTACGTCTACGACGACTTCCGGGTGACGTTCACGCCCCGGATCGACGGCGACTTCGACATGCCGCGCCGTCGATGCCGACGGAGCGGCCTGCAACGAGGTCTTCCGCCTCCCGTTCAGCGGGACGAGCTCGAGCAGCAGGTGCTGCGCTTCGCCCGCGGCCACGTCGGCGCGACGCGGCGGTCACCGCCCGCGCCAGCGCGACGTCGGCGCCGGCGGGCCGGGCGACGATGGTCAGCCGGAGGCCGACCGACCGGCGGTCGACGCCGAGCGCCTCGGCGCCGCCTTGGCGGACGCGCTGCTGAGCGGAGCGGTCGGTCGGCCTACGAGCACGCGGCCGAGGCGGGCGGAGGCACGGGACCGGGGTCTGCGCCTGACGCTGTCGTTGGCCGCCGCGCCACGGCTGCTGAGCGTGCCATGGGAGTTCCTGTACCGCCGACCCCGGTTCCTGGCCAGCCAGCGCCGCAGCCCGCTCGTGCGCGTGCTCGAGACCGGCGCGTCGCCGGCACCGCCGGTGATCGGCGACGAGGTGCGCATCCTCGGCATCGTCGCCAGCCCACGCGACCTCCCGCCGCTGCGGGTCGACGACGAGCGCCAGCGGGTCGAGCGGGCGTTGGCGGGCGTCGTCGCGAGTGGACGGGTGCACCTCGACTGGCTGGAGCCGGCGACGGCGCGGACGCTGCGCCAGGCGCTGCGCGACGGGAACTACCACGTCATCCACTACGTCGGCCACAGCGACTTCACGGTCGACGGGCAGGGCGTCATCTTCCTGGAGGGCGACGCCGGCTCGGCCCACGCCGTCGACGAGACGTTGCTGGCCAACCTCCTGTCCGACCAGGACCGTTTGCGCCTCGTGGTGCTGAACTCGTGCGAGGGGGCGCGGACGTCGATCGACGACCCGTACGCCGGCGTGGCCACGACGCTCGTGCACCTCGGCGTGCCGGCGGTGGTGGCCATGCAGTTCGAGATCAGCGACGCGGCGGCGATCGTGTTCGCCGAGGAGCTGTACACGAACCTGATCGGCCGCCAGGACCCGATCGACGCCTCGGTGGCCGAGGCCCGCAAGGCGATCTACAGCGAGGTCGACGAGGTCGAGTGGGCGACGCCGGTGCTGTTCGTCCGCGATCCCGACGCCGAGCTGTTCCGCTTCACGGTCGAACCGGCGGCACTGCCCCCGCCGCCACCTCCCGAGCAGCCGCCTCGACGCCGGCGGACCGACGCCCCGACGTCGTGGGAGCGGGCGGCGCGAGTGGTGTGGCGCGATCGGCGGCTGCGGGCCGCGGCGATCGCTGCCGGTCTGATCGTGCTCGGGGTGCTGGCGTTCGTGACGATCCGCGACCTCGGCGACGACGACGGCGACGGGACGGCGACGGCCACGACGACCGCAGCTCCGGCGACGACCACGACCACGACGGCCGCCGCCCTGACGCCGACGTTCTCGTGGCCGACCGTCCAAGTCGGCGACGAGGGTCTCGTCGTGGAGGTGCTGCAACGGTTGCTCGGCGTACAGGGTCACCCCGTGCCCGTGACGGGCTTCTTCGACGATGCCACCGAGGACGCCACCCGCGCCGTCGAGGGGGCGAGCAACATCCCCGTCGACGGCGTGGTCGGCCGGGTCACGTGGCAGCAGCTCGTCGTGCCGCTGCGGCGGGGCGACACCGGGGAGGCGGTGCTGGCCGCCGAGCAGCTCCTCGCCGACGACGGCGCCGATCTCGAGCCCGACGACCGGTTCTCCAACGAGACCCAGACGATCGTGCTCGAGCTCCAGCGCGAGCACGGCCTGGCGACCGACGGGATCGTCGACCTGGACACCTGGGAGGTGCTCCTCGGCGCGGCGGCCGCCCGCTAGCTGCCGGGACTCACCCACCGCCAGAGGGCTTCGGTGCCCACGCGGATGCCGATGCGAGGCGTCACCACCGGATCCGGCGGGGGTGGGGTGCCGTCGTCGACGATCGTGACGGCGTCACCGCCGCACACGTCCACGCCGTCGAAGCGCCGGTCGATGGCCAGCGCCTGGCACAGCTTCCCCGGCCCGTCGGTCAGGACCGCATCGCGCGCCGCGCCGCGTCGTGCCCGCATCACGTCGACGCCGTCGAGCGGCTGCGACGGCGCGCAGCAGCACGGCCTGGGCGTCGCCCTCCCCGCCGGTCACGACGTTGGCGCAGTGGTGCATGCCATAGGTGAAGTACACGTAGAGGTGACCGGCCGGGCCGAACATCACGGCGTTGCGCGGCGTGCGGCCACGGAAGGAGTGGCTGGCCGGGTCGTCGGACCGGTACGCCTCGACCTCGGTGATCCGCCCGGCGCACTCGCCGGCGACGAGCACCTTTCCCAACAGCTCGGGGGCGACGACGAGCGCGTCGCGGGCGAAGAACCGGCGCGGCAGCGGACGCCGCCTGGGTCGGCTCACTCCGCGAGCATCTCGTGCTGGCGGCGCAGCGACTCCTCGAACTGGGTCAGCTGGACGGCGACCGGCTCCGGACCGGCGCCACCCGGCGACCGTCGCCGCTGCACGCCCACGCCCGGGGCCACGAGGGCGGCGGCGTCGGGCCCGAGGCGCTCGTCGGCGGCGACCAGCGCGCGCAGGGCCCCTTCGCCGGCGAGGTGGCGGCGCACGAGGTCGCCGACGATGGCGTGAGCCTCACGGAACGGGGTGCCGTCGGCGACGAGCCACTCGGCGAGGTCGGTGGCCGAGGTGGTCTCGGCGTCGGCGGCGCTGGCCATGCGCTCGGGGACGAACGTCGCGGTCTCGATCATCCCCGCGATCGCCGTGATGGCCGAGCGCGACCTGGTCGACGGCGTCGAACAGCGGCTCCTTGTCCTCTTGCAGGTCGCGGTTGTAGGCCAGCGGCAGTCCCTTGAGCGTTGCCAGCAGACCGGTCAGGTTGCCGATCAGCCGGCCGGCTTTGCCCCGGGCCAGCTCGGCGATGTCGGGGTTCTTCTTCTGCGGGAGCATCGAGGAACCCGTCGCGTAGGCGTCGTCGAGCGTGGCGAAGCCGAACTCGTCGGTCGTCCAGAGCACCCACTCCTCGCCGATCCGGGCGAGGTGGATCCCGACGAGGGTGAGGTCGAAGAGCGCCTCGGCGACGAAGTCGCGGTCGCCGACGGCATCGAGGGAGTTGGTGAACACCGAGGCGAAGCCGAGGGCCTCGGCCGTCGCCGCCGGGTCGATCGGCAGCGACGTGCCGGCGAGCGCGCCGGCCCCGAGCGGGGAGACGTCGAGACGTTCGACAGTCGCGACCAGGCGGTCGACGTCGCGTGCCAGCGCCCAACCGTGGGCGAGCAGGTGGTGGGCGAGCAGGACCGGCTGGGCCCGCTGGAGGTGGGTGTAGCCGGGCAGGTACGTGTCACCGGCCTCGACGGCGCGGGTCAGCAACACGGTCTCGAGACCGGCCACGAGGCGGCCGATGCCGATGAGCTCGCGCTTGCACCACAGCCGGAGGTCGGTGGCGACCTGGTCGTTGCGGCTGCGGGCGGTGTGCAGCTTGGCGCCGGCGCTGCCGGCCAGCTCGGTCACCCGCCGCTCGACCGCGGTGTGGATGTCCTCGTCGGTGGCGGCGAAGGCGAACGAGCCGTCGGCCATCTCGCCCTCGACGGTGTCGAGGGCGCCGAGCACCGCGGCCACCTCGTCCTCGTCGAGCAGGCCGGCGCGGGCCAACCCGCCGACGTGGGCGCGCGAGCCGTGGATGTCGTCACGCCACAAGCGGCGGTCGAACGGGAGGCTCACCGTGTACGCCATCAGCGCGTCGGCCGGTCCGCCGGCGAACCGCCCGTGCCAGAGGGTCGAGCCGGTGGGCGCCTCTCCGTCCCCGGTCGTGCTCACGCGGTCTCCTGTTCGCTCGCGCCGATCGCCGTCAGCGACGCGACCTGGCAGACACGCTCGCTCACGCGGTCTCCTGTTCGCTCGCGCCGATCGCCGTCAGCGACGCGACCTGGCAGACACGCTCGCTCACGCGGTCTCCTGTTCGCTCGCGCCGATCGCCGTCAGCGACGCGACCTGGCAGACACGCTCGCTCACGCCGATCCCTCCGCGGTCAGTCCGGAGAGCTCGCGGAAGCGTTCGGCGAGGGCGTCGCCGGAGGTGCCGAGACCGGCGACGCACAGGACGGTGTCGTCACCGGCCACGGTGCCGAGCAACCCGTCGAGCGCACTGCGGTCGAGCGCCGACGCGACGACGTGGGCGCACCCGGGTGGTGTGCGCAGTACGACGATGTTGGCCGACGCCGCGACCTCCCCCACCCACTCGCCCAGCACCCGGCGGAGCTGGTCGAACGGGGCCAACCGGTCGGTCTCCAGCTCGGGCAGCGCGTAGACGGAGAGCCCGCCGGGCACCCGCACCTTGATCGCGCCGAGCTCCTCGAGGTCCCGTGACACCGTGGCCTGGGTGGCTGTGATGCGCTCGGTGGCCAGCAGGTCGAGCAGTTGGGGCTGGTTGGCGACCCGATGCTGACCGATGAGGCGGGCGATCGCCTGCTGGCGCTGTTGCTTGGCGCTCATCGCCATCGCCCCGACCACTGGGGGGCCTTCACGACGGGGCGTCCGCGCCGGTGAGGAAGGCGAGCAGCCCGCGGGCCGAGTGCAGCCGGTTGTGGCCCTGCTGGAACACGATGCTGCGGGGGCCGTCGATCACGTCGGTCGTGACCTCCAACCCGCGGTACGCGGGCAGGCAGTGCATGAACACGGCGCCGGGGTCGGCCAGCGACATCAGTTCGTCGTCGACCGTGAAGCCCTCGAACGCCTGCTTGCGGGCGGCCTTGTCGGCCTCCTGCCCCATGGACACCCACGTGTCGGAGTGCACGGCATCGGCACCCGCGACGGCCTCGGCCGGACGTGTGGTCTGGACGACGCTCGGTGCCCCGAGCAGCTGCAGCCGCTCGAGCTCGGCGTCGTCGGCCTCGTAGCCGTGCGGACAGGCGTAGCGCACGTGGGCGCCGAGCATCGCCGAGACCTCACCGAGCGAGCGGGCCACGTTGTTGTAGTCGCCGACCCAGGCCACGGTGCGTCCGGCGAGCGACCCGAGCACCTGCTCCATCGTCAACGCATCGGCGAGCGCCTGCAGCGGGTGCGAGTGGTCCGACAACATGTTGACGATCGGCACGGTCGCGACGTCGGTCATCCGCTCGAGCGCGTGGTGCGAGAAGACCCGGGCGGCGACCACCCGGTGATAGCCCTGCAGGATCCGCACGACGTCCTCGATCGGTTCGCGGCCGTCGATCCCGATCTCCTCGTTGCGGGTGTACACGGGATGTCCGCCGAGCTGGACCACGGCCATCTCCATCGAGTGCCGGGTGCGCAGCGACGGCTTCTCGAACAGCAGGGCGACCCCGCCGCCGGCGAGCGGGCGGCCGAGATCGGCCGGGGGCCGGCTGGCCAGGTCGAGCACGGCGCGCACCTCGTCGGGCGCCAGGTCGGTGACGTCGAGCAGGTGGCGGGTCATGCGACGGCCTTGGCGATCATGACCAGCGCCTCGTCGAGCTCGTCGTCGGTGACGGTGAGCGGTGGCGCCAGCCGCAAGGCGGTGGGGGTGACGGCGTTCGTGACCAGCCCCGCGGCCAAGAGGCGTCGCTGCACGGCCGGCGCGTCGCCGTCCGCGAGCTCGGCCGCAAGCAGCAGGCCGCGACCTCGCACCGCATCGACACCGTCGATCGACGCCAGGCCGGCGGCCAGCTTGGCGCCCTGCGTCGCGGCGAGGGCCGGGGCGTCGAGGCGGCGCATCTCGCCGATCACGGCGGTCACCGCGGCCGTTGCGATCGCCGTGCCGCTGTACGTGCTCCCGTGGTCGCCGGGCTCGAAGACGGCGGCCACGTCGGTGCGCGCCCAGCACGCCCCGACCGGCATGCCGTTCCCCATCGCCTTGGCCATCGTGACGACGTCAGGGCGGACCCCGTCGTGCTCGAAGCCGAACCACCGTCCGGTGCGACCGAACCCGGTCTGGATCTCGTCCAGCATCATGAGCGCGCCGGTCTCGTCGCAGATCTCTCGGATCGCGCGGAGGTAGCCGTCGGGCGCGGTGTTCACGCCACCCTCTCCCTGGACGGGCTCGATCAACACCGCGGCGACGGATCCGTCGACGGCCTTGGCGATCGCGTCGACGTCGCCCCAGGCGACGTGGTGGAAGCCCTCGGGCATCGGCTGGAACGGCTCGTGCTTGCTCGGCTGGCCGGTGGCGGCGAGGGCGGCGAGCGTGCGCCCGTGGAAGCTGCCGAGGGCGCTCACGACGACGTGACGGCCGCGACCGCCGTGCTTGCGGGCCAGCTTGAGCGCGCACTCGACCGCCTCGGCGCCGGAGTTCGTGAAGAAGACCTGGCCGTCGTACCCGGTGACCTCGGCCAGGAGGCGGTCGATCTCGATCGCCGCACGCGTCGCCGCGGGGTTGGCGAAGAGGTTGCTGACGTGCAGGAGCTCGTGGGCCTGCTCGGCGATCGCCGCGGCGACGACGGGGTTGGCGTGGCCGAGACCGATGACGGCCAGCCCACCCAGGAAGTCGAGGTAGCGCCGGCCCTCACTGTCCCACAGCTCGGTGCCCCGGCCCTTGACGAACATGAGCTGCGGCGGCCCGAACACGGGCATGAACGGGCACCCCGGCAGCCCGTCGGTGTCGAACGCGTGGGTGCTCATGACGACGTCTCCCGTCCGTGGACCATGGTGCCGATGCCGGCGTCGGTGAACAGCTCGACGAGCAGCACGTGGGCGATGCGACCGTCGAGGATGTGGGCCCGCTCGACGCCGTTGCGGACCGCCCGCACGCAGCTCGAGACCTTGGGGATCATCCCGCCGGCGATCGTGCCGTCGGCGATCAGCGCGTCGAGCTCGTCGGGCGTGGTCTGGCGGATCAGCGTGGACGCGTCGCCGACGTCGCGGCGCAGGCCCTCGATGTCGGTGAGGTAGATCAGCTTCTCGGCGTCGACCGCCTCGGCGATGGCGCCGGCGACGACGTCGGCGTTGATGTTGTAGGCCTGGCCCCGCTCGTCGGTGCCGATCGTCGCGACGACCGGGATGAACTCGTCGGCCAGGAGTCCCTCGAGGATCCCGGGGTTGATCGCGGCGACGTCGCCGACGAACCCGAGGCCGGGATCGCGGGCGACGGCGCGGATCAGCCCGGCGTCCTCGCCGCTGACCCCGACGGCGTAGTTGCCGTGCAGGTTGATCGCCGTCACGAGCTGCGGGTTGACCTGGCCGATCAGGACCATGCGGGCGATGTCGACGGTCTCGGCATCGGTGACCCGCAGCCCGTCGCGGAACTCGGTCGTCTTGCCGAGGCGCGACATCAGTTTGCTGATCTGTGGTCCGCCGCCGTGCACGACGACCGGGCGGATCCCGACCAGTCGCATCAGCACGATGTCCTGCGCGAACAGGTCGAGGGCGTCGTGGTCGGACGTCCCGGCCAGCGCGTTCCCGCCGTACTTGACGACCATCGTCTTGCCGGCGAACCGGCGGATGTACGGCAGGGCCTCGACCAGGACGTGGGCGACGGCGTGCTCGGGCAGCTCGGCCATCGCCTCGGCGATCGCCGGCACGCTCACGGGTTCTCCTGTTCGCTCGCACCGACCGGCGCCACCGACGCGACCCACCAGACACGCTCGCTCACGGGTTCTCCTGTTCGCTCGCACCGACCGGCGCCACCGACGCGACCCACCAGACACGCTCGCTCACGGGGCCACCCCGACGAGCGGCAGGCCGGCCCGCTCGTCGAGCCCGAGCGCGACGTTGGCCGACTGCACGGCACCACCGGATGCGCCCTTGGTGAGGTTGTCGAGGGCGCACAGGGCCACGACGAACCCGGTGCGCTCGTCGAAGCGGGCGCTGACGTGGGCGGTGTTGGCGCCGAGCGTGGCCTTGGTCGACGGTGAGCCGTCGATGGCGACGACGAACGGCTCGTCGGCGTACGCCTGGCGCAGGACCTCGTTGACGGTGGCCGTCGACAGGGCGCCCGCGCTGGCGCCGGGACGGGCGTAGCAGGTGGCCAGGATGCCCCGGTTCATCGGGGCCAGGTGGGGCGTGAACAGCACCTGGGCGCCGAGGTTCTGCTCGATCTCGGGCGTGTGGCGGTGGTGCAGCAGACCGTAGGCGACGAAGTTCTCGTCCACGGTGTTGAACACGTTCGTCGCCGTGGGGGCCCGGCCGGCGCCCGAGACACCGCTGGCGGCGTCGACGATGAGCCCGGTGGGCTCCACGAGCCCGGCGTCGAGGAGTGGCGCCAGGGCCAGCGTCGCCGCTGTCACGTAGCAGCCGGGCGTGGCGACGAGCCGGGCGGCCTTGAGGTCGGCGCGGTGCCGCTCGGGCAACCCGTAGACGGCCTCGGCGAGCAGCGCCGGCTGGTCGTGCTCGAAGCCGTACCACTCGGGGTACGACGAGGCGTCCTTCAGGCGGAACGCGGCCGAGAGGTCGACGACGCATCGGACCCGTCCGACCAGCTCGGGGGCCAGGGCCATCGAGGCCTGGTGCGGGAGACCGAGGAAGACCACGTCGAGGCCGTCGACGTCGGCGGCGTCCCCGAACGTCGTCAGCTGCAGGCCCGGGTAGGCGGCGGCGAGCGACGGATAGAGGTCGCCGGCGGGCTGGCCGGCCTGGCTGTCGGCGGTGGCCAGGACGACGTCGATGTCGGGATGGCCGGCGAGCAGGCGCAGGAGCTCGGCACCGGTGAACCCCGACGCGCCGACGATCCCGGCCCGGAGCGGAGCGCGAGCGACCATCGCATGATCATACGAACTCACGCATGTTCATGCAATGACGATCGAGCGCCGTCTGGACCGCGGTCGACCCGGGCATGATGGGAGGGTGATCCCGGGCAGCCCTCCGACGAAAGGCCGGCTGCTGCTCGCCACGCCCCCGCTCGAGGATCCCAACTTCGATCGCACCGTGATCTACGTGCTCGAGCACCACGACGAGGGCGCGCTCGGCCTGGTGCTCAACCGGCCGAGCCCCGAGGAGCTCGACGAGCCGCTCGACCGCTGGGCCGACCTCCAGACGCTGCCGTCGCTGGTGTTCGTCGGCGGTCCGGTCGAGCCCGACGCCCTCATCGCGCTGGCCCGCACGCGCCAACCGATCGACGAGGCCGACGAGCACCTCGCCCCCCTCAGCGGCGACATCGCCTCGGCCGACCTGGCCGCCGACCCGACGACGGTGATCCCCTCGATCAGCGCCCTGCGGGTGTTCCGGGGCTACTCGGGATGGGGCCCGGGCCAGCTCGAGGGCGAGATCGACGCCGGCGCCTGGCTCGTCCTCGACCCCGATCCGTCCGACGTGTTCACGTCCGAACCCGACGAGCTTTGGCGGGTCGTCCTGCGCCGCCAGCCCGGCCGCCTCTCCTGGCTCGCCGAGGCGCCCGACGACCTCAGCGCCAATTGACAGCCGCCCCGCCGCCGATCTGGGCGGCGGGACGGTCAGATCGTGCCGGCGTCGTAGCCCTCCAGGAACGCGGCCGCCAGGGCGGCGTCGTCCGGATCGGCCTGCAGGCGGTCGCTGATCGCGTTGGCCACCGAGCTGATCAGCTCCGACGCTCCCGCCGTCGTCGAGCGCGGCATCGACGCGCGTCGCCACGAGGGCGAGATCACCGTGGATGAACTCGTCGGCCAGCGCGTCGAAGCCGGTCAGGTCCTGGATCGAGAACGGCAGGATGGCCAGTGCCTGGTCCCGGGATGGTCCGGTCGGGTCCATCGCGACGACCGCCGCTCGGGACAGCCCGAGCGCGAAGAGGATGTCGCCGGCACGGTCGTCGCCGGTGCGCGCGCCGCCGCTCTCGGTCGGCGACAGCTCGGTCTGCATCGCCCCCAGCGTGCGACCGAGGGCCCGAGCCTCGGCGTCGGGCAGGCGCTCGAACTCGGCCGCGTAGTCGACCGGATCGGGCAGCTCGGCGAAGGCGACGGTCGCCTCGCCGTACCGGGTGCCGAGCGCTGCCGGCACGTCGGCATCGCCTGGCACGGTGTCGAGCAGCGTCTCGACGGCGTCGGTGACCGCGGGGAGCCCGGCCGCCGGGCCCGAGATCGACGCGGCCCCGTCGTCGTCACCCGATGTCCGCACGGCGACGGCGAGCGCGCCGAACAACAGCGCCGACACGGTCATCGGCACGACGACCCAGATCCACCCCGGGACCCGCCGCGACGAGCCACCGGTGGCCATCAGGCGCGCAGCTCGGCACCGAGCTTGGCCGTCGTCGCCGTCACGTTCGTGCGCACGTCGGCGACGTCGGCGTCGGTCAGCGTGCGGTCCGGCGCCTGCAGGCGCAGTCGGTAGGCCAGGCTGCGCCGGCCGTCGCCGACGCTCGGTCCGCGGTACACGTCGAACAGCGCGAGCTCGACGAGCAGCGCGCCGGCCCCCTGGCGGATCGCCTTGTCCAGCTTGTCGGCCGGCACGGCGTCGTCGAGGACGAAGGCCAGGTCGAGGTCGCTGGACGGGTGGCGGCTCGTCGCCTTCCAGGCCGCCGGCTTCGGCTCCCGATCGATGACCGCCCGCAGGTCCAGTTCGAGGACGGCGACCCGCTCGGTGATCCCGAACGCATCGAGCACGCCCGGCGCCACCTCACCGACGGCACCGATGGCGTCACGCCCGGCGGCGAGCGTCGCCGACCGGGTCGGGTGCAGGCCGGGCGGCACCCGGTCCTGGTCGATGCGAGCACCCACGCCCATCGCCGCCGCGACCTCGCGCCACACGGCGACGGCGGCCGGGGCCTCCTGGCCGGCGAGCACCACGCCGAGCGCCTCGTACTCGTCGGGCAGCTCCCCCGGTCCGGGCGGGTACACGTGCCCGATCTCGTAGAGGGCCACGCCGGACCGGCGGTGCGACTCGTTGAACGCGACGGCCCGCAGGAGGCCGGGGCGCAACGACGTGCGCAGGATGCTCTCCTCGGCGACAAGGGGGTTGCTGATCCGCAGCGCGTCGTCCGTGAGCCCGGCCGCCGCCAGCGTGTCGGGGGCGAGGAACGGGTTCGGCATCACCTCGGTGATCCCCAGCCCGAGCAGCACCTCGCGCAGTCGCCGGCGCCGTTGCTGCGGCACCGAGAGCCGACCGTGGTTCGTCGACGTCGGCACGATCTTGCCGACCCGGTCGTAGCCGTACTGCCGGGCGACCTCCTCGATGACGTCGATCTCGTCGTTGCTGTCGAGGCGCCACGACGGGAGCGCGACGTGCACCTGGTCGCGATCGGCGCCGTCGGCGCCGCTGACCGTGTAGCCGATGGGATCGAGGAGGGCGGGCAGGTCGGTGGCCGCCAGTGTCGTGCCGATGATCCGGTTGACCTGGGCCACGCGCACCGTGCTCGACCGCCTGGCCGGCGGCAGCCCGGACCCGCGGGCATCGACGGCGCCGGCCGCGACGGCGAGCGCCGGGCACGTCTCGGCGAGCAGCTCGACGAAGCGGGCGATCGCGGTGTCCGTGACGTACGGATCGACGCCGCGCTCGTAGCGGGTCGATGCTTCCGAGCGCATCCCGAGCCGGGCGACGCTGCGGCTGATCGGCACCGGCGCGAACCACGCCATCTCGAGCGCGACCGTCGTGGTGGAACCGGCGATCTCGGTGTCGGCCCCGCCCATGATCCCGCCGATGCCGATCGGCGCGTCTGCGCCGTCGCAGATCAGCAGGTCGTCACGCGGTCATGATCCGCTGCACGCCGTCGAGCGTGGTCAGCCGCTCGCCGTCGCCGGCCAGCCGGATGCGGAAGCCGGCGCCACCCAGCGTCGCCAGATCGTAGGCGTGGTTCGGCTGGCCCAGCTCGAGCATCACGAAGTTGCTGACGTCGACGACGTTGTTGATCGGTCGCATGCCGGCGGCGGTCAGGCGCCGGGCCATCCACGGCGCCGACTCGGCCACGACGACGCCCGTGAGCACGGTCGAGGTGAAGCGGCCGCAGCGATCGCCGGCGACGAGGTCCACGGTCGTGATCGGGCCGGCGCCGACGACCTTCGGCGGCGGCGGCGTCGGCGGCGTGAACGGCACGCCGAGCTTGGCCGAGACATCGCGCGCCACGCCGACGTAGGAGAGGCAGTCGGGTCGGTTGCGCGAGACGTCGACGTCGACGATGACGTCGTCGACCATCCCGACGGCGTCCCCGTACGGCACTCCGAGCGGTACGCCGGCCGGCAGCACGAGGATGCCGCTGTGGTCGTCACCCAGTCCGAGCTCCCGGGCCGAGCAGAGCATCCCCTCGGAGGCGATGCCGAGGATGCCGCGCTCGGTGATCGTGCGACCGTCCGGCAACACCGTGCCCAGCGTGGCCAGCGGCACGACGTCGCCGGGCGCGAAGTTGAACGCGCCGCACCAGACGTGGCGCTCGCGGCCGTCACCGGCATCGACCCAGACCCGCTGGACCCGTGCGGCATCGGGATGACGGTCGGTGCGGACCACCCGCGCCGTGACGACGCCGGCGACCCCGCCGGTCCGGATGACCTCCTCGACGGGCAGGCCGAGCATGGCCAGGGTCTCGGAGAGCGCGTCGAGGTCGTCGCCGAGCGGGCGGTCGAGGCCGACGTAGTCGTCGAGCCAGGAGAGCAGCAGCTTCATCTCAGAACTGCTCCGCGAACCGGATGTCGCCGGTGAACATCTCGCGCAGGTCGCCGACGGCGTGGCGCTCCTTGGCCATGCGGTCGATGCCGAACCCGAACGCGAACCCGCTCCACTCCTCGGGGTCGATCCCGCCGGCCCGCAGCACGTTCGGGTGCACCATCCCGCAGCCGCCGAGCTCGAGCCACTCACCCGAGGGCGTGCGGATGTCGAACTCGCCCGACGGCTCGGTGAACGGGAAGAAGCTCGGTCGCAGCCGCGACGTGAACCCGACACCGAAGAACGCCTTGGTGAACGCCTCGATCGTGCCGGCGAGGTGGGCCAGCGTGATGCCGCGGTCGACGACGAGGCCCTCGATCTGGTGGAAGACCGGCATGTGGGTGGCATCGGGCGTGTCCCGACGGAACACGCGGCCCGGCGCGACGACGTAGATCGGCGGCTCGCCGGCGAGCATCGTGCGGATCTGCACCGGCGACGTGTGCGTGCGCAGCACCGTGCGGCCGGGTTCGGCGCCAGGGTGGTCGACGAAGAGCGTGTCGAAGTCGCTCCGTGCCGGATGCCCCTCGCCCATGTTCAGGGCCTCGAAGTTGTGCCAGTCGGTCTCCACCTCCGGGCCCTCGGCGACCTGGAAGCCGAGTCCGACGAACACGTCCTCCAGCCGCTCCCACGCCTGCGTGACGATGTGCGGGTGCCCGCGGGTCGGGCGCGCCGAGTGCTCGGTGAGGTCGAGTCGTTCGGCCTCGACCCGACGCGCCTGCTCTGCCGCGCCGAGCGCTTGGCGGCGGTCGGCGAGCGCCGTGCTGGCGGCGGTCGTCGCCTCGTTCAGTTGCTGGCCGGCGGCCTTGCGCTCGTCGATGCCGGCCAGCGAGCCCAGCTGCGTCTTCAGTCGGGCGAGGTCGCCGCGCTTGCCGAGGAGCTGGGCGTCGAGGGCGGCGATGTCGTCGAGCGTCGCCGCGGCGGCGATCTGCTCGAGCGCCGCGTCGCGAGCGGCGCGGATGTCGTCGATCACGGGAGTCCTTTCATGGTGAGCCTGCGGGCACGACCCCGGGTGGACTCAGGCTGCGGCGCGGTCGTTCGTGCTCACCGGGCCCCGGGTCCACCCGGGGCACCGAAATCGACGTGCCGCCGATCGGCTCACCGCGCTCCGTGTTCGCTCGCACCGCGCGGTCTCGCGCACTGCGGTCGGACTGGCACGGTCGCTCACGGCAGCCAACGATACGTGGCGGCCTCCGGGCCGACACAACGCGATCACCGGCGGTGCCGGGCCGCCTCGAAGCACAGCACGGTGGTCGCCATCGCGACGTTGAGGCTCTCGGCGCGGCCGTGGTGCTCGATGCGCACCCACGTGTCGACCGGAGCGTCGTCGGGGAGCCCGTGGGCCTCGCTGCCGGCGATCACCGCGATCCGACCCGTCCAGTCGGCCTCGTCATGACGCCCGCCGTGTCGCGAGGACGTGCCGATGAGGCGCAGACCGGCCGCCCGCACGTCGTCGAGTGTCGCGGTGACGACCGGGACGTGGAACACGGCCCCGGCCGAGGCCCGCACGACCTTGGGGTTGAAGACGTCGACCGTTCCCGGCGTGAGCGCGACGGCGTCGGCGCCGGCGGCCTCGGCCGAACGCAGGATGGTCCCGAGGTTCCCCGGGTCGGCGAGCCGATCGGCGACGACGGCGAACGATGCCGACGTCAGGGCGCCGGGATCCACGGAGCCGATGCGGACCACCGTGAACAGCCCGGGCGGTGTGTCGGTCGCGGCGATCCGCTCGGCCACGCCGGCGGCGAGCACGCGGACCCGGCCGACATCCGGCGACGGCTCGGCGCCCGGAGCCGCGTACTGGGCGTCGATCGCCCAGCCTCCGGCGGCGGCTTCGGCGGCGAGCACCGCCCCCTCGACCACGAACGCGCCCTCCTCGGAACGCGAACTGCGGCGCCCCAGGAGGCGCCGCAGCCGTTGGATCTCGGGGCTGGTGAAGCCCAGCGGTTCGGTCAGAGCGCAGCCTTCGCCGTCTCGACCAGGGCGCCGAACGCCGCTGCGTCCGTCACCGCGAGGTCGGCGAGGATCTTGCGATCCACCTCGACGCCGGCGGCGTTGAGGCCGGCGATGAATCGGCTGTAGGACATGTCGTGCTGACGGGTTGCGGCGTTGATCCGCTGGATCCACAGCCGGCGGAACTCGCCCTTGCGGGCCCGGCGGTCGCGGAACGCGTACTGACCGCTGCGGATGACCTGCTCGTTCGCCGCCCGGAAGGAGCGGCTCTTGTTGCCGTAGTAGCCCTTGGCCTGTTCCAGGACCTTCTTGTGGCGCCGCTTGGCGGCGACCCCACGCTTCACGCGTGCCATGTCAACTCACTCTCCTCGTGATGTTCTCGTTCAGCGCTCGCCGAGGAGGCGCTTGATCTTGGGCAGGTCCGTCGGATGGACGTCTGCGTCGGCCGCCAACCGCCGCGTGCGGCGTGACGACTTCTTCTCGAACAGGTGCTGGTTCATCGCCTGCTCGCGGCGGATGCGGCCGCTCCCCGTGATCTTGAACCGCTTCGCGGCTGTCTTGGACGTCTTCATCTTCGGCATGGTGTGGTGCTCCTCCAGGAGCAGTGTTGGGGGGGTCGGGAACGGTCAGGTGGCCGTCTGCTCGGCGGCGGTGGCCGGCTCGTCGGATCCGTCTGGTGCCGGTGCCGGCAACGCGTCGTCCGCCGCCGGCGCCGATGCCTCGCCTGACGGGGCGGCCGCCTCGGGGGTCCGGATCGCGTCGATCGCTTTCCTGTCGGGAGAGAGCACCATCGACATGTTCCGGCCCTCGAGACGGGCTTGCGTCTCCACCTTCACGTAGTCGCCCACGACGCCCAAGACCTGGTCGAGGATCTTGGTGCCGAGCTCCGGGTGCGCCATCTCGCGCCCTCGGAACTGCAGCGTCACCTTGACCTTGTGGCCCTCGTGGATGAACTGGTCGACCTTCTTGACCTTGACGTCGAAGTCACCCCGGCCGATCTTCGGTCGGAACTTCACCTCTTTGACCGACACGTTCGACGACTTGCGCCGGGACTCCTTGGCCTTCTGGGCCTCCTCGTACCGGAACTTGCCGTAGTCCATGATCCGGCACACCGGCGGGTTGGCCATGGGGGCCACCTCGACGAGGTCCAGTTCGAGTCCTCGGGCCATTCGCAGCGCCTCGGGGACCGGTGTGATCCCCAGCTGATCGCCGTCCGGTCCGATGAGGCGGACCTCGCGGGCCCGGATGCGGTCGTTGATGCGGTGCTGCTCACGCTGCTCGCGCTGTGGCGTGGCTATGGCTGCTCACTCCTGTGCAATGGGTGGCATCTCCCTGTTCGATGGATGTTCGGTTGCTCGACGCGACAGCCCGCGGAGCGACCGTTCGTCGCCGTTGGACCTGGGCGCACGCACCGCCGTCGCCGGCATCGGTGGTGGCCAGGTGGGGGTTCGCCCCCGCTTCGCCTCAAATTGCCCCAGCTAGGGTAGCAGTCGTGACGGGTGAATCCGACGCAAACCTCCTGGGAGACGACGGTGCGCCCGCCGACGGGTTCGACGACACCCCCGACGAGGTGGTGGCGGACGCCATCGGCGATGCCCAGGAGGCGATCGACGAGGCCCGCCAGCGGGTCGCCGAGGTCCCCGCCGAGGTGGTGGTCACCAACCACGTGATGGGACTGTACGAGCTGGCGGCGATCCACCTCTCGGCTGACCGGCCCGACCTCCCGTCGGCCGCCCTGGCCATCGACGCCGTCGCCTGCCTGGTCGACGGCCTCGGCGACCGCCTCGGCCCAGAGGCCGCCACGATGCGCGACGCCCTCAACAACATCCGCCTGGCCTTCGTCCAGATCAAAGGCCGGACGCAGTCCGCCACCGGCTGAGGCCGGACGCAGTCCGCCACCGGCTGAGGCCGGACGCAGTCTGCGGATCTGGTGCGATCGGTCGCACCCAGCCGGCAGTCTGCCGGCGGACGTCCAGTTCTCTCGCCGCCGGCCAGCAGTCTGCGGGTCTGGTGCGATCGGTCGCACCGAACCCGCAGTCTGCGGATCGGCGGCCGGTCGGCCGTGGAGGCGTCAGCGGTGGAAGCGGCCGATCGGGGCGTCGACGACGCGGCCGGCCCGGACGGTGACGCCTTCGGCCCGCAGCAGGGCGGCCTGGCCGGCCGCCGGGTCGGTGGCCAGGTGGCCGTCGCTGCGCACGACCCGCCACCACGGCAGCTCGAGGTCGGTGCTCGACAGCAGCGCGCCGACGGCCCGCGACCGTCCCGGGAACCCGGCGTCGGCGGCCACGTCGCCGTAGCTGACCACCTCGCCCTCACCGAGGGCGAGGAGCACGTCGACGATCCGCCGTGACAGCTCGTTCACCGCGCCGGCCGCAGTTGCGACGCCTCCTCGGCGCCGAACTTCACCATCACGTCGAAGTCGACGTCGGCACCCACGTCGATGGTCCGGGAGCCATCGGCGATCTCGACGCAGTGGAACAGCCGCACGACGCCGGCGGCGTCCTCGACGTGCCCCAGCCCGACCTGCTCGTCGAAGTCGATGACCCGTCCGCTCGTCACGTCAGTGGACGATCTTGGCGATCTGGATCTCGAGCAGGTCGGTCGCCCCGGCATCCTTGAGCGCCGGGATCACCAGGTTGATGCCCTGCTTCTGGACCAGGCTCTCGACGGCGAAGCCTCCGCCGGCCAGCTTCGACACCGTCGGCGACTTGGCCGACGGGAGCACGGCCAGCACGGCCTCGTAGGCCTCCTCGCTCACGTTGAGCTTGAGCAGCACCTGCTCGCGGGCCTCCAGCGTCCCGTTGAGCAGCGTCATCAGCTGGCCCATGGCGTGGCGCTTCTGCGGCTCGTCGTACGACTCGCGGTTGGCGACCACCTCGGTGTAGCTGACGAGCACGGTGTCGACGATCCGCAGCCCGGCCGCCCGCAGCGCCCGCCCGGTCTCGGTGATCTCGACGACGCAGTCGGCGATGTCGGGGATCTTCGCCTCGCTGGCTCCATACGAGAGCCGGACGTCGGCGTCGACGCCGAGCTTGGTGAAGTAGCGCTTCGTCAGCTCCGGGTACTCCGACGAGACCCGGATGCCGTCGCCGAAGTCGCCGGGTCCCTGCACGGGTGAGTCGCCGGCGACGGCCACGACCATGCGGATCGGGTTGCTGGTGGCCTTGGAGTACCGCAGCTCCCCGAGGCTGACGACGTCGCTGCTCGTCTCCTCGATCCAGTCCCGGCCGGTGATGCCGACGTCGAACAGGCCCTCGGCGACGTAGGTGGGGATCTCCTGGGGCCGCAGGATCCGTACCTCGGCGACCCGGGGATCGTCGATCGTCGCCTTGTAGTCGACGGCCGACGAGCGCACGACGGCCAGGTCGGCGGCCTCGAACAGCTCGAGCGTGGCCTTCTCCAGCGACCCCTTCGGCAGCACGATGCGCAGCACGGCGCCGGACGCTATCGGGCGGGTGGCCGCCCCGGCCCGGGGTGAGCCGGGCGAGTCCCCGAGCGAGCGAACGAAGTGGCTCCGTGAGCCAGGCGAGTTCCCGAGCGAGCGAACGAAGTGGTTCAGTGAGCCGGGCGAGTCCCCGAGCGAGCGAACGAAGTGGGGGTTCGCGCCCACCCGTCGGCCTCCAGGCGGGCGGCGAGCTCGCGGTAGCGGCCCACGGCGACCACGTGGGCGCCGGCGAAGCCGCCGTGGTCGCGGATCGCGGCGACCAGCTCGCACACCGAGTCGACGCCGGCCGAGCGGTCGGCCTCGACGCGCTCGACGAGCCACGCCGGCACGGTCAGCTGCGGGCTCTCGGCGGCCAGGCGCCGGGCCATCGCCGCGCTGGCCACGACCATCACACCGGCGAAGACGGGACCACCGAACGTGGTCGCCTCGCGCCAGCGGGCGAGGTCGTCCATCGTGTGGCTGACCTGGGTGATGACGTAGTCGGCGTCGTGCTTGAACGCCGGGACCTCGGTGAGGCGGGTGGTGACGCCGATCTGGAACGCCGGACAACCGTCGAAGACCTCGCTCGACCCGTACGCGCGGATCTCCTCCATCATCCGCCGCACCGACACGTCGTCGGCCCGCCGGCCGAGATCGGGGCGGTCGCCGTACACGAGCAGGAACGAGTCGACGCCGTACGCCGCCGCCGTCAGCAGGTCGCGACGGAAGCCGAGGACGTTGCGGTCACGGGAGTTGATGCAAGCGATCGCCCGTCCGCCCATCGCCTCGACCTCGCGGGCGACGGCGATGCTGGACACCGTCGCCCGCCCGAGGTGGTTGTCGGGGACGAGGAACCGGTCGGCGACGGTGCCGAGGACGCCGATCTGGTGGCGGGCCCGCACCAGCGACGGACGGGTCGGCGGGTCGATCTCGACGATCAGCTCGAACGGGTCGGCGGCGATGGCGTCACCGTAGGCGCCCCGAGGCCGAGCCAGGCGAGTCCTCGAGCGCGAACGACGTGGCAGGGCGCGTCGCTCAGTGGGCGGTCGGAGCGTCGTGGAGGAGGCGCAGGGCGTGCGGGAGGACGTCGAGGATCGCCCCGAGCTGCTCGACGCAGCCCTTCGGGGACCCGGGCGTGTTGCACACGACGACCTGGGCCCGGATGCCGGCGACCCCACGTGAGAGCCGGCCGAACGGGCTGATCAGCCGCATCGCCTCGGCCAGGCCCGGCGCCTCGCGATCGATGACCTGCCGGGTCCCCTCGGGTGTCTGGTCGCGTGGCGCGAACCCGGTGCCGCCCGTCGTGACCACCAGCCCGGCGAACCCCTCGCTCATCTCGACGAGGGCCGTCGCCACGGCGTCGGCGCCGTCTTCGGTCACGCGGTGCTCGACCACGTCGAACCCGGCCTGCATCAGCTGCTCCACGAGCGCTCGCCCGCTGGCGTCGTCGCGGACGCCGCGGGCCACGCCGTCGCTCACGGTCAGGACCTTCGCCGCCAGGCGCGCCGAGGCGCCTCGTTCGCTCACGTCAGCCATGGCCGCCGACGCTACCGGCGGTCACGGAGCGGTCCCGAAGCGCTCCCCCGGCGCCGGACGGGCGCCGTTCGCGAAGTCCCGCCAGGCCATGACCGGCTTGCCCTCCGGCTGCACGTCGAGCAGCCGCAGGGAGCCGTCACCCGTCCCGACGGACGCGCCGTCCGTGCCCAGCACGCCTGCCCGGCCGACGTCGGGGGCGGGTTCGCTGCGATGGACCTTCAGGCGCTTGCCCCGGAACGTCGTCCAGGCACCACCGACGCGGACCCACCGGTCCAGGTCGATGGCCGGCTCGGCCCACGCCAGCTCGAGCTCGTCGGCGGTGATCTTGTCGGCGTAGGTGACGTCGCCGAGCTGCGGCACAGGCGCCGGCAGCGGGCCGGACAGCACGTCGACGAGCAGCGCCGTGCCGACCTCCACGAGCGCGACGCGCAGCTGCGCAGCGGTGGTGGTGGCGCCGATCGGCACCTCCCGGCGGGCGTACACCGGACCGGTGTCGAGGCCTTCGTCGACACCCATGATGCAGACACCCGTGACGCTGTCACCGGCCAGGAGCGCCCGCTCGACCGGGGCCGCCCCCCGCCAGCGCGGGAGGAGTGAGAAGTGGACGTTGACCATCGGCAGGGCGTCCAGCACGTGGGGCTTGATGATCCGCCCGTAGGCAACGACGACCCCCAACTGAGGAGCACGGTCGGCCCCGACGCCGACGAGGTCGTCGATGTCGTGGGTCACGGGCAGGCCGAGCTCGATGGCCGCGGCCTTGACCGGGCTCGGCGAGACCTCGCTCCCCCGGCCGCGGCGACGGTCGGCGCGGGTGACGACGCACACGACGTCGTGGCCGGCGGCGACGAGGGCCCGCAGTGGCGGCACGGCCATGTCGGGCGTGCCGAGGAACGCCAGGCGCACTGCCGCGGGTCCGATCGGATCAGCGCAGGCGGAGGCGGCGGCGGGGACCGCCCGGTGCCGGCGAGTCCAGCAGCCGCCGGTACTCGTCCATCGCCTCGCGCCGCTGCTCGGGCGTCATGCGGTCGAACATCAGGATGCCGTGCAGGTGGTCCAGCTCGTGCTGGAACATGCGGGCCTCGATCTCGTCGGCCTCCCACTCGATCGGGTTGCCGTCGAGGTCGATGCCCTTCATGTGGACCGTCTTGGGCCGGGCGATCTCGACGTACAGGCCGGGGATCGACAGGCACCCCTCCTCGTAGACCCACTCGCCCTCGGACTCGACGATC
The DNA here is from genome assembly GCA_963822315.1 of uncultured Acidimicrobiia bacterium. Taxonomy (GTDB): domain Bacteria; phylum Actinomycetota; class Acidimicrobiia; order Acidimicrobiales; family Ilumatobacteraceae; genus JALZMG01. Next base: position 25,751 of record CAWGHB010000004.1, on the reverse strand, counting down.
TCGGGGTTGAACACGACCGTCGGGTCGTCGCCGAAGTCCCACACGAAGACCTGCTTCTGGACACCGATCTGCGGGGCGGCGAGCGCGAGGCCGTTGTCGCTGGTGTAGAGGACGCCGAACATCCTGTCGACCAGCCGGATCGCCTTGCCGTCGACGTCGGTCACGGGGGCGGCCTTCGTCTTCAGCACCGGGTCGCCGAAGGTGCGGATCTGCTCGGCCATGCATGCCAGGCTACCGACGGCATGCCGCACTACTTCGACGAGGCGCCCGGCTCGCCCTCCGCCGAACGCCGCATCACGCTGGACCTCGATGGCCGCCCGCTGACGCTGGCGACGGACCGGAACGTGTTCAGCCACGGCCGCCTCGACGCCGGCACCGCGCTCCTCGTGCACGAGGCGCCGGCGCCGCCGGCGGCGGGCGCGTTCCTCGATCTCGGGTGCGGAGCGGGGGCGATCGCACTGGCGCTCGCCGTGCGGGCGCCGGGTGGCGAGGTGTGGGCGATCGACGTCAACGAGCGGGCCCGGGCGCTGTGCGCCGCCAACGCGGCCGCCAACGGCTTGACGAACGTGACGGTGGCCGCGCCCGACGACGTGCCGGCCGAGGTCCGCTTCGACCTCGTCTGGTCGAACCCGCCGATCCGCGTCGGCAAGCCCGCGCTGCACGCGCTCCTCACCACGTGGCTGGACCGGTTGGCGCCGGACGGTCGCGCCGTCCTCGTCGTGCACAAGCACCTCGGCTCGGACTCGTTGCACCGCTGGTTGGAGGCGTCCGGCTGGCCGACGAGGCGCCTCACGTCGGCCCACGGCTATCGACTGCTCGCCGTCGACCGGCGCGATCTGTCACTGGCGCGGCGGGTCGACGGCGACGCGCACGCGTGACCCCTTCGGGCGCGGTGCCGCCACGAGTGCCTGACCGAGCTAGTCCCACGTCGCCGCCCGCACCGTCCAGCGGCCGTCGCCGCCACCGACGGCGATGCCGGGCACGGTACGGAGCGCGGCGGCCACCTCGTCGCTGCCGGCGCCGCTGACCGCGGCCAGCGCGGCGAAGGGCGGCAGGTGCAGCAGCCGTCGGCGCGCCCGCTCGGTCTCGTGCAGCCGCCCGGGATCAGCGAGCAGCGCGGCCTGCACGACCTCGTGGCGGGGCAGGAACGTCTGCACCAGCAGCCGGCCGCCCCCGGCCCGCGGCCCGACCAGGCGTGCCGCTCGGACCAGCAGCGCCATGGTGTGCTCGGCGGCGCGGTAGCGCGGCGCCAGCAGCTCGTGGTCGATGTCCAGGAACGCGACCACGTCAGCCCGTCGCACCCGGTGCAACACGGCCTCGGTGCCGACATAGACGCCCGCGGCGGTCGGTGCCTCGGCATCGTCACCCGTGACGGCGACGACGGGGCGCCCGGCGGCCGCCTCCAGCTCCTCGCGCAGCCGGGTCACGCCGGGCCGGAGGTTGGCGAACGCGGAGGCGCTGCACACGAGGCAGACGGCAGGACGGACCGCGCCGCAGCGGTGGCAGGTCAGCGCCCCGTCATCGGTCAGTCCGACGGCCGCCTCGCAGCGCTCGCACCGGGCGAGGGCCTTGCAGCTGCGACAGGCGAGGATGCGGGCCCGTCCGGGCACGTTGTGGACGCACACCACCGTGCGATCGGGCGCCCGCAGGTGGGTGATCAGCGCCGAGGTCACGAGCGACGTCTTCCACGGCTCGTCACGGCTGCGGTCGACCACCTCCACGAGCGGCCAGCCGGCCCGTTCGACGTCGATCGCCACCCGGGCCAGCCGCTCGCCGACTGCCGCCGTGCCGACGACCGTCGGGCAGGGCGAGACGAGCAGCACCGGCACCCCGCTCCGACGGGCCCGCTCGATGACCACGTCGCGCCCGTGCCACGTCGGGCTGCGCTCCTCCTGGAGAGCCTCGTCGTGCTCGTCGACCACGACTGCGGCCGCCATGTCGGGACATGGCGCCCATGCCCCGCGGCGCGACCCGATGACGACGTCGACACCCGCCGCTGCGGCCGCCCACTCCTGGGGTGCCACGGCGACGGTGAGACCGGCCCGGCGCAGCCGCACGGCATCGATCCGGGCGCGGTCCGGCGACGGGCCGACGACGAGCAGCGGGCCACGGGCGGCCGCCGCCAGCAGGACCGGCAGCACGTCGGCGTTCGGTGGGAGGCGCAGCGCCCCGCCGCCTGCGGCGAGGAGCCCGGCGGCGTCGGGATCGACCGGTTCCGGTCGGGCGCTCGTGCGCCGGCTGGGCGGCAGCCCGGCCACGTTCGTCGCCGGGCTCGCCGACACCAGGAACGGCCGGAGCCGCCCGGCCGCCCAGCGCACGGCGGCCCAGGCGGCGAGATCGATGATCCCGCCGTCGGGCCCTCGCGAGCTGATCTTGACGAGCGGTCGCAGCCGGCCGGCGTCGACGGGCGCGTCCCGCGGGTCGAGCGCGACGACCCAGCCGGCGACGCGGCGCCCGTGCAGCGGGACGCGGACCAGCGATCCGAGGTGCACCTGGAGGACGAGGTCCTCGGGGATCAGGTAGTCGAAGGCCTTGTCGAGCCCGGTGACATCGGGGAGCACCCGCGCGACCCGAGCACCACGATCCCGGCGCGCGCTGCGGTGTCGTCCAACGGGCCCGTCGCGGCACGCGCTCAGAGGCCCACGGCCGCCTTGAAGTCGTCGAGCCGGGTCGTGTGCTCCCACGAGAACCCAGGCAGCGACCGGCCGAAGTGCCCGTAGGCCGCCGTGTCGCGGAAGATGGGTCGCTTCAGGTCGAGGTCGCGGACGATTGCGCCGGGCCGCAGGTCGAACGTCTCGCGCACGGCCTGCTCGATCTTCGATTCGTCGACGGTGTTCGTGCCGAACGTCTCGACGAGGATGCTCATCGGGTGGGCCATGCCGATGGCGTAGGCCACCTGGACCTCGCAGCGCGTTGCCGCCCCGCTCGCCACGACGTGCTTGGCCACCCAGCGAGCGGCGTACGCGGCCGACCGGTCGACCTTGCTCGGGTCCTTGCCGCTGAACGCACCGCCGCCGTGGCGGCCCATGCCGCCGTAGGTGTCGACGATGATCTTGCGGCCGGTGAGACCGCAGTCGGCGTGCGGGCCGCCGAGCACGAACGTGCCGGTCGGGTTGATCCACACGTCGTAGGCGTCGTCGGCGAACTGGGCCGGGATCGTCGGCCGGATGACCTGGTCGATGAGGTCGGGCCGGATCACGGTGTCGCGGTCGACGCCCTCCTGGTGCTGGGTGCTGATCAGCACCGTCTTCAGCGCGACCGGCTTGCCGTCCTCGTACTCGTAGGTGACCTGGGTCTTGCCGTCCGGGCGCAGGTAGGGCACCTGGCCCGACTTGCGGACCTCGGCCAGCCGCTCGGCCAGTCGGTGGGCGGTCCAGATCGGCAACGGCATCAGATCCGGAGTCTCGTCGCAGGCGAAGCCGAACATCATGCCCTGGTCACCGGCGCCCTGGGCGTTGATGTAGTCCTCGCCCGCCGTGCCGCCGCGCAGCTCCTCGCTGACGTCGACGCCCTGGGCGATGTTCGGGCTCTGCTCGTCGATCGAGACGATCACGCCGCACGTGCCGCCGTCGAAGCCGTAGTGGGCATCGTCGTAGCCGATCGACTTGATCGTCTCCCGCGCCAGCTTGGGGATGTCGACGTAGGCCTCCGTCGTGATCTCCCCGGCGACCACGCACAGGCCAGTGGTGAGCAGTGTCTCGCAGGCGACCCGGCCGTTCGGATCCTCGGCGAGGATCGCGTCGAGCACCGAGTCGCTGATCTGATCGGCCATCTTGTCGGGATGGCCCTCGGTGACGCTCTCTGAGGTGAAGGTCCAACGGGACACGGGTGCTCCTAGGTCTGGGAGTGGGTGGCGTGGGTGGGTGGGGATCGCGGTGGCGTGGGTGGGTGGGATCGCGGCGGCGGGGATCATGCGCGGATCTCGACGACGGCGTCGAGGACGGCGTGGGCGATGGCCCGCTTGTCGCGCCGCGCCACGTCGACGGGCGGGCGGTCGGGTCGCAGGAGGACGACGGCGTTGGTGTCGTGGCCGAATCCGACGCCCGGCGCGCTGACGTCGTTGGCGACGACCAGGTCGACGCGCTTGGCGGCCAGCTTGGCGGTGGCGTTGGCGAGCAGGTCGTCGGTCTCGGCGGCGAAGCCGACGCAGGACTTGGCCCGGGCGCTTGGCGCGGCCGAGGCCGGCGAGGATGTCGGGCGTCGGCTCGAGGACGATCTCGGGAACGCCCTCGTGCTTCTTGATCTTGCCCTCGGCAGCCACCTTCGGGCGGAAGTCGGCGACCGCGGCGGCCATCACGATGACGTCGGCGTCAGCGTGGGCCTCGACCGCCGCCTGCAGCTCGGCGGCCGTCTCGACCCGCACGACGCTCACCCCGGCCGCCACGGGGAGCTCGACGGTGGTGATCAGCACCACGTCGGCTCCCCGCTCCGCGGCGTCGGCGGCGATGGCGTGGCCCTGCTTGCCCGAGCTCCGGTTGGCGATGACGCGCACGGCGTCGATCGGCTCGCGGGTCCCGCCGGCCGTCACCACGACGCTCACGCCGGCGAGGTCCCGCGGCCGGGGGTCGAGGATCCGCTCGACCGCGGCGACGATGTCGACCGGATCGGCCAGGCGGCCACGGCCACTGTCGCCGCCGGCGAGGCGCCCGACGGCGGGCTCGACGACGTGGACCCCACGGCGGCGCAGGAGCGCGATGTTGTCGGCCACCGCCGGGTGCTCCCACATCTCGGTGTGCATCGCCGGGCAGATCACGACGGGCGCCCGCGTGGCCAGCAGGACGTTCGTCAGCAGGTCGGTGGAGAGCCCGGCCGCGTACGCGCCGATCAGGCGCGCCGTCGCCGGCGCGACGACGACCAGATCGGCCTGCTGGCCGAGGCGGGTGTGCGGGATGGGCGACGGGCCGTCCCACAGGTCGGTCTGGACCGGTTCGCTGGCCAGCGCACTCAGCGTCGTGCGGCCGATGAACCGCTCGGCGCCCTTCGTCATCACCGGTGAGACGTGGGCGCCCGCGTCGACGAGGCGCCGACACACGTCAACAGCCTTGTACGCGGCGATACCGCCCGTCACACCGAGGACGATGCGCGCGCCGTCCAGCATCTGACCGCTCCGGTCAGGACTCGGCCGGCTCGTCGCCGGCGACCTCGTCGCCGGTCACACCCTCGCCGTCGAGGGGCGCCTCCACCTGCACGGGAGCGTCGGTCCACTTGATCTTGTCGGCAGCGATCTCCTCGAAGCCGATGCTCAGGGGCTTGCGGGCGACCGAGCTGACCTGTGGGGGGACCATGTGGCCGAGCCCCTCGCCGAGCTGGTTGAAGTAGGCGTTGATGTTCCGCGCCCGGCGGGCCGCCAGCGTGACCAGCCCGAACTTCGAATCCACGCGGTCGAGCAGCTCCTCGATCGGTGGGTTCATCATCGTGTCGTCGCGCGCGCTCCATCACTCTCCTGCCGGGGGCTCCTGCTGCGACTAGCCGCTCGATGCTACCGGCGAGCGGTGCCGTTTCCGGCGCTTTCGGCCCGCCGGCGCCGTTCGGCCTCGATGATCGACAGCATCTCGGCGATCGTGTCCTGGAGGTCGTCGTTGACGACGACGTGATCGGCGAGGGCGCGGCCGACGGGTTCCTCGTCCTCGGCCTTGCGCAGGCGCTCGAGCACCTTGTCCGACGCGTCGCCGCGGCCGCGCAGCCGCCGCTCCTGCTCCTCGCGCGACGGTGGCAGCACGAAGATCAGGAGCGCGTCGGGATGGATCGCCTTGACCTGGCGGGCCCCGTCGACCTCGATCTCGAGCACGACGTCGGCCCCAGGGATCGGTTCGGGCAGCGGGGTGCCGTAGTAGCTCCCGAGGAAGTCGGTCCACTCCAGGAAGCCGCCGTCGGCGATGCGCTGCTCGAACTGGTCGCGGGTCGTGAAGACGTAGGCGGCGTCGGGCTCTCCCTGCCGTTGGGGACGCGTCGTCCAGCTCCGGCTGAGCCAGAGGCCCGGATCACGGGCGACCAGGGCGTTGACGATGGTCCCCTTGCCGACCCCGCCGGGACCGGACACGACGACGATGAGTGGCGCGCTCCCCGGAGGGCTCGGGCTCACCCGAGGGAGTCGAGCAGCGCCTCGCGCTGTTGCTTGCCGAGACCCTGCACCCGACGGTTGTCGGCGATGCCGATCTCCTCCATCACCTTGCGGGCCTTCACCTTGCCCACGCCGGGCAGGGATTCGAGCAACGAGACGACCTTGAGCTTGCCAACGTTGACGTCGTCGGACGACAGGGCATCGGACAGCGACATCGTTTGGTTCTTCAGCCGCCCCTTGATCGCAGCCCGGGCAGCACGGGCCTCGGCGGCCTTCTCGAGTGCCGCGGCACGCTGCTCGGGGGTCAATTGCGGAGGTGTAGCCATGCAGGTCACGGTACCCGAAAGGTCGGCAGTGGTGTTGGACCCCAGGTCAGCGGCCTGACAGCTCGGCGAGGACCCGAAGCGGCGCCCGCGGGTCGGCGAACGTCGCCGTGCCGATCTGGACGGCCACCGCGCCGGCCAGCATCAGCTCCTCGGCATCCCAACCCGACGCCACGCCGCCCACGCCGACGACCGGCAGGTCGGGTCGCGCCGCGTGGACGTCGTGGACCGCCCGCACGGCGACGGCGTGGATGGCCGGTCCCGACAGACCCCCGCCCCCGGCACCGAGCGCGGGGCGCCGTGTCGTCGGGTCGTAGGCGAGACCGAGGAGCGTGTTGATGCACGTGACGGCCTCCGCCCCGGCGTCGGCCACCGCCGACGCGACGTCGACGATGCGATCGGTGTTGGCGCTCAACTTGGCCCACCGGGGACGCCCGCACGCCTCCGTCGCCCGGATCACGGCGGCCGACAGCTCGGCGTCGTGGGCGAAGATCGCCGGCCGACCACCGCCGTCACCACCGTCGTGGCCGAGGTTGGGGCACGAGAGGTTGACCTCGACGGCGACGACACCCGGCGGGGCCGCCGCCAACTGGCCGGCAGCCGTCGCGAAGTCGGCGACCGTGCGACCCCAGATGGACGCGACGACCGTCGCCCCGGTGTCCAGCAGGCCGGGCAGCACGTGATCGAGCCAGTACGGGACGCCCGGGCCCTGCAAGCCGACGGCGTTGAGCATCCCGCTCGTCGTCGGGTGCAGGCGCGGCGCCGGGTTGCCGCCCCACTCGTACGCGGCGAGCGACTTCACGACGACCGCGCCGAGCGCGGACAGGTCCATGTACGAGGCCAGCTCGGTGCCGTAGCCGGCCGTTCCCGACGCCGTCATGACCGGGTTGGCCAGCTCGACCGACCCGACGCGCACCGTCACGCGCCCCCGTCCATCTGGGCGCGCCCCGTCTCAACCACCCACCTGGGCGCGGCAAGTCTCGTATTCGAGACCGTGCGCGCCCAGCGACTTCGTTCGCTCGCTCGGGGACTCGCTCGGCTCGCCGGGATCGCGCTCACGCCCGTCCGTGATGCTCTTGCAACGACCGCACCTCGAGGTCGGTGGCTCGGCGCTCGAGGAGCCCGTGGACGGCGGCGAGTGCTGCTGCGACGGTCGTCACGCAGGCGACGCCGTGCAGCGTGGCGGCGGTGCGGATCTGCTCGCCGTCGCTCCGGCCGCCCTTCCCCTCGGGTGTGTTGACGACGAACGTGACCGACCCGGCAGCGATGAGGTCGACCGCCGTCTTGCCCTCGCCCTCGCTGACCTTGGCGACGACCTCGTCGACGGGGTTGCCGAACCGGGCCAGGTGGTCGGCCGTGCCCTGGGTGGCGGCCACGCCGAGACCGAGCTCCCTGAGGCGCTTGGCGACGACGAGCCCGGCTGGCTTGTCGGCGTCGGCCAGCGACAGGAACACCGTGCCCTCGGTCGGCAGGACGGTCCCGGCGGCCAGCTCGGCCTTGTAGAACGCCAACCCGAAGGTGCGATCGATGCCCATGACCTCCCCCGTCGAGCGCATCTCCGGTCCCAGCGCCGGATCGACCTCGGGGAACCGGGAGAACGGGAGGACGGCCTCCTTGACCGCCACCGGCCCGGAGCCGCTGCTCAGCACCGACACCCCGAGCAGGCCCTCGTGGCGCAGCTCGGCCAGCGACGCCCCGAGCATCACCCGCGTCGCGACCTTGGCCAGCGGCACCCCCGTGGCCTTGGCCACGAACGGCACCGTGCGACTGGCCCGCGGGTTGGCCTCGATGACGTACACCGTCGTGCCGGTCACGGCGTACTGCACGTTGATCAGTCCGCGGACGTCGAGCCGCTCGGCGATCGCCGCGGTGTAGGCCTCGATGACCTCGACGACCCAGGACGGCAGCGTCGGCGGCGGGATCGCGCACGCCGAGTCGCCGGAGTGCACGCCGGCCTCCTCGACGTGCTCCAGGACCCCGCCGATCAGGACCTCGCCGGTGTGATCGCGGACGGCGTCGACGTCGACCTCGACGGCGTCCTCGAGGAACCGGTCGACGAGCACGGGGCGCTCCGCCGACAGCCCGCCCTCGCGGCCGAGGCTGCCGAAGCCGGCCATCTCCCGCATCGCCGCGGCCAGCTGGTTGACGTCGTGGACGATCTGCATGGCCCGCCCACCGAGGACGTAGGACGGGCGCACGAGCACCGGGAACCCGACGTCCTCCACGATCCGCAGCGCCTCCTCGAGGTCCGTCGCCGTGCCGCCCGGCGGCTGCGGGATGCGCAGCTCGTCGCACAGCACGTTCCACTTCTCGCGGTCCTCGGCGAGATCGATCGATGACGGCGCCGTGCCGGCGATGAGCTCGGGCGGGATGATCGACGCCAGCTTGAGCGGTGTCTGACCGCCGAGGGCGACCACGACCTGCGGCGCCACGCCGCCGGCGGCCGCCGTCTCGGCGGCGATCACGTTGAGGACGTCCTCCCTCGTCAGGGGCTCGAAGTAGAGCCGGTCGGAGGTGTCGTAGTCGGTCGAGACCGTCTCCGGGTTGCAGTTGAGCATCACCGTCTCGTAGCCCGCCTCGCGGCAGGGCGAAGCTGGCGTGGACGCAGCAGTAGTCGAACTCGATGCCCTGGCCGATGCGGTTCGGGCCCGACCCGAGGATGATCACGCGCGGCCGGTCGGACGGGCGGACCTCGTCCTCGTCCTCCCAGGTGGAGTAGTGGTACGGCGTCTCGGCGGCGAACTCGGCGGCGCAGGTGTCCACTGTCTTGTAGGTCGGCTCGACGCCGGCGGCCTGCCGCGCCGCGCGCACATCGTCCTCGGGCACCTGCCAGAGGTGGGCCAGCTGGCCGTCCGCGAAGCCGAGCCGCTTGGCCCGCCGCCACGACCGGGCGTCGAGGTCGGGCCCGGCGGCCTCCAGGCGGTGGCGCTCCTCGACGATGGCGAGCATCTGGTCGAGGAACCAGATGTCGATGCGGCACGCCTCGTGGATGGCCTCGACGGTGATGCCGCGGCGCAGGAGCTCGCCGACCTGGAACACGCGGTCCGGGGTGGCGACCGCGATGGCCGCCAGCAGGTCGGCATCGGTGCGGTCGCGCAGCTCGGCCTCCGGCTGGTCGGCGTTGAGGCCGAGGCGGCCCTGCTCGAGGGAGCGCAGCGCCTTCTGCAGGCTCTCGGGGAACGTCCGCCCGATCGCCATCGCCTCGCCGACCGACTGCATCTGGGTGCCGAGGACGCCCGACGTCCCGGGGAGCTTCTCGAAGGCCCAGCGGGGGATCTTCGTGACCACGTAGTCGATGACCGGCTCGAAGCTGGCCGGCGTCGCCCGCGTGATGTCGTTGGGGATCTCGTCGAGCGTGTAGCCCACGGCGAGGCGGGCGGCGATCTTGGCGATCGGGAAGCCGGTCGCCTTCGACGCCAGCGCCGACGAGCGCGAGACCCGCGGGTTCATCTCGATGACGACCATCCGCCCGGTGTCGGGGTCCAGGGCGAACTGGACGTTGGAGCCGCCGGTCTCGACGCCGACGCGGCGGATGCACGCGAACGCCGCGTCGCGCATCTCCTGGTACTCGACGTCGGTCAGCGTCTGGGCCGGGGCGACGGTGATCGAGTCACCGGTGTGCACGCCCATCGGGTCGACGTTCTCGATCGAGCAGATGATCACGCAGTTGTCGGCCCGATCCCGCATGACCTCGAGCTCGAACTCCTTCCAGCCGGCGATCGACTCCTCGACGAGGATCTCGCCGATCGGGCTGGCGACGATCCCGGCGGCGGCCAGGCGCTCGAGCTCGGCCGGGGTCGACGCGATGCCGGTCCCCCGCCCGCCGAGGATGTACGCCGGGCGGATGATCACGGGGAGGCCGATGTCCTCGGCGATCGCCCGCGCCTCGTCGACGGTGTGGGCGATGCCGGAGCGGGGCACGTCGAGGCCGATCTCGATCATCGCCTCCTTGAAGCGCTCGCGGTCCTCGGCGGTGGCGATGGCCTCGGCGTTGGCGCCGATCATCTCGGGGGTCCCGGGCACGCCGATCAGCCCCTGGCCGTAGAGCGCCATGGCCACGTTGAGCCCGGTCTGGCCGCCGAGCGTCGGGAGGACGGCGTCGGGCCGTTCGCGCTCGATGATCCGAGCGATCACCTCGGGCGTCAACGGCTCGATGTAGGTCCGGTCGGCGAAGTCCGGGTCGGTCATGATCGTCGCCGGGTTCGAGTTGGCGAGGACGACGCGGTAGCCCTCCTCTTGCAACACGCGGCAGGCCTGGGTGCCCGAGTAGTCGAACTCGCACGCCTGGCCGATCACGATCGGACCGGAGCCGATCACGAGGATCGAGTGGATGTCGTCCCGGCGCGGCATCAGGCCACCCCCGCCGCCGGCCCGGGCAACCCGACGGGTTCCTGTCCGTTCTCGCCAGCTTCCCGCCGTGGCGGACGGTCTTCGTCCGTTTCCTGGAAGAGTTCGCGATTCCGGACACCGCCACGGCCGGGCATGCGGGCGACGAAGCGGTCGAAGAGGTACCGGCTGTCGTGCGGGCCGGGGCCGGCCTCGGGGTGGTGCTGCACCCCGAACGCGTTGGTGTCGCGAGCCGCCAGGCCTTCGCACACGCCGTCGTTGAGGTTGACGTGGGTGACGTCGGCGACGCCGTCGAGGGAGTCCACCGCGACGGCGAAGTTGTGGTTCTGGCTGGTGATCTCGATCACGCCGGTGGTGAGGTCCTTGACGGGGTGGTTGGCACCGTGGTGGCCGAACGGCAGCTTCACGGTGGTCCCGCCGAGCGCCCGCCCGAGGAGCTGGTTCCCGAGGCAGATGCCGAAGATCGGCACGCCGCTGCCGAGGAGCTCCTGCAAGATCTCCGTCGCCCCCTCGACGCACGCCGGATCGCCGGGACCGTTGGAGAGGAAGATGCCATCGGGGTCACGGGCGAGCACGTCGGAAGCCGGCATGGACGCCGGGACGACCTCGACGACGGCGAAGCGGGCCAACTGACGCAAGATCGTGCGCTTGATGCCGTAGTCGTAGGCGACGATCTTGAGCTCGGGCTCCGGTCCGCGCCCTCCGCCCACGACGTAGGGCGTGGGGGTCGTGACCAGGGACACGAGGTCGATCCCGTCGGTGCCGGGCTCCTCGCGGGACGTGATCACGAGGTCGGCGAGCTGGTGAGCCGGGCCGAACGCACCGGGGATCGCCCCCGTGTCCCGGATCAGGCGGGTCAGCCGACGGGTGTCGATGCCGGTGATCCCCGGGATGCCGTAGCGCACGAGCATGGCGTCGAGGGAGGCCTGCGACCGCCGGTTGCTCGGTCTCCTCGACAGCTCGCGGACGACGACGCCGCGGCAGTACGGCCGGACGCTCTCGAAGTCGGTCGCGTTGACGCCGTAGTTGCCGATGTGCGGGTTGGTGAACGTGATGATCTGGCCGGCGTAGCTGGGATCGGTCAGCACCTCCTGGTAACCCGACAGCGCGGTGTTGAACACGACCTCGCCGGCGGCGGCCGCACCGGTGGCGCCGAAGAGCTCGCCTTCGAACACCGATCCGTCGGCGAGCACGAGCACGCCCTCCTCATGCATGTTCATGCGAGATACTGTATGTCCATTCATCGGATGGCCGACCCGTCGATGACGACCGGCACACCGCCGAGGACGGTGTGGCGGACCCTCCCCGCAGCTCACGACCCACGTACGGCGTGTTGCGGCTACGGCTCGCCAGCGCCGCCGGGCGCACCTGCCAGCGCTCCTCGGGGTCGAACACGACGAGGTTCGCCACGTTGCCCGGTTCGACCGCGGTGCCGTGGCGATCACCGACGCCGGCGATGGCCGCCGGCTTCCACGAGAGCGCGCCGACGACGCCGGCGAGCGGGAGGTCGAGCTCGGCGAGCGCGACGCCGAGCGCCGTCTCCAGTCCGAGCATGCCGGGCGGTGCGTCGTCGATGGGGCGCTCCTTGTCCTCGACGGGGTGCGGGGCGTGGTCGGTGGCGATGGCGTCGACCGTGCCATCGGCCAGACCGGCCTTCAAGGCGGCGATGTCGGCGGCCGTGCGCAACGGCGGGTTGACCTTGAACACGGGGTCGTAGCCCCGCAACGCCTCGTCGGTGAGGCTGATGTGGTGGGGCGAGACCTCGGCGGTCACGGCCAGTCCGTCGGCCTTGGCCGCCCGGACGAGGTCGACGCTGCGAGCCGTCGACAGGTGCAGGAGGTGGACGCGGGCGCCGGTCAGCCGGGCCAGCTCGATGTCGCGGTGCACCATCAATTCCTCGGCGATGGCCGGCCAGCCCGGCAGGCCGAGCTCGCTGCAGCAGCGGCCCTCGTGCATCACGGCGCCGCCGGTCAGCCGGCTGACCTCGCAGTGCTGGGCCAGCACCATGTCGAGCCCGAGCGAGTACTCCATCGCCCGTCGCATCAGCAGGGGGTCCTGCACACCGTTGCCGTCGTCGGTGAAGATCCGCACGCCGGCGTCGACGAGCTCGGCGAACGGTGCGAGCTGCTCGCCGGCCCGCCCGACCGTGATGCAACCCGACGGCAGCACCTCGCACAGGCCGGCCGCCACACCCTGCGCCCGCACGAAGTCGACGACGCCGCGGCTGTCCTGGGCCGGGTCGGTGTTGGGCATCGCCACGACGGCCGTGTAGCCGCCGAGCGCGGCCGCCCGTGACCCGGTCTCGATCGTCTCGGCCTCCTCGCGCCCGGGCTCGCGCAGGTGCGTGTGGAGGTCGACGAACCCAGGGGAGACGACGCATCCACCGGCGTCGAGCACCGTGTCGGCATCGGTGGAGGTGCCGGTGCCGAGGACCCCGACGGCGGCGATGCGCCCGTCGGCGACGAGCACGTCGGCCGCCCGCTCCCCCATCTGGTCGAGCACCCGCCCGCCCCGGATCAGCACCCGCACGCGGTCTCCTGTTCGCTCACACCGATCGCCGCGACCGACGCCACCGGGCCGACACGCTCGCACCCCGGGACCTCGCGGCGCCCGATCCGCAGTCTGCGGATCTCGTGCGATCGAGCGCACCCAACCCGCAGACGGCCGGTGAACGGCCAGGGAACTGGCACCGTCGACGCAGTCTGCGGGCCTGGTGCGAGGGCGGCCGGCCGAGCGGTCGGCACGATCACGCGGGCACCTCCATGTCGGCGCCGGAGCCGAGGAGGTCGAAGAGGACGGCCATCCGCACGGCGACGCCGTTCGCCACCTGCTGGGTGATCACGGCCCCGGGCAGCTCGGCCGGGTCGACCAGGATCTCGACGCCCCGGTTCATCGGACCCGGGTGCAGCACCAGCGCGTGGTCCTGGAGCTGCCGGGCCCGCTCCGGCGTCAGACCGAACCGGGCGCTGTACTCGCGCAGGCTCGGCACGAGCGCCTCCGTCATCCGCTCTCGTTGCATCCGCAACAGGTAGAGCACGTCGACCTTGCCGACGATCGAGTCGAGGTCGTCCGTGACCGCAGCCGGCGCGACCGGCGGCAGCAGCGTCGCCGGTGCCACGAGCGTGACGTCGGCGCCGAGCACGTGGAACACCTCGGTGACGCTGCGGGCGACTCGGCTGTGGCGGATGTCGCCGACGATCGCGACCTGCAGCCCGTCGAGCCCACCGGTGCGGGCGAGCGCCGACCGCACGGTGTAGGCATCGAGCAGGGCCTGGGTCGGGTGGGCGTGCCACCCGTCGCCGCCGTTGACGATGCTCGCCGTGGTCCACCGGCTCACCTGCCAGGGCACACCGCTCGACTTGTGGCGGATCACGAACGCGTCGACCCCCATGGCGGCGATGGTCTCGATGGTGTCGCGGAGGCTCTCGCCCTTGTTGACGCTCGAAGTGCCGACGCTGAACGTCATCACGTCGGCGGACAGGCGCTTGGCCGCCGTCTCGAACGACAGGCGGGTGCGCGTCGAGTCCTCGAAGAACAGGTTGCAGACCGTCCGACCGCGCAGCGCCGGGACCTTGGGGTTGGGGCGCTGGTTGACCTCGACCATGGTGTCGGTGAGGTCGAGCAGCCGGAGCACGGCGTCGGGGCCGATCTCGGTGATCGATCGCAGGTGCTTCATGTCGCGATCCACACCCCGTCGGCGGTCACCCGCACATCCTCGTCCCGACTCGTGGGCAGGTTCTTGCCGACGAAGTCGGGACGGATGGGCAGCTCGCGATGCCCCCGGTCGACCATCACCGCCAGCTGGACCGCCCGGGGCCGCCCGTACTCGGCGATGGCGTCGAGCGCGGCGCGCACGGTGCGTCCGGTGAACAGCACGTCGTCGACGAGGACGACGGTCGCCTGGTCCAGGCTCACCGGGATGTCGCTCCGTCCGGCCGGCACCACCGGCCGCAGCCCGATGTCGTCGCGGAACAGCGAGGCGTCGATCGAACCCACCGGCACGGCCCGCTCGATGCGCTCGATCTCCTCCCCGAGCCGTTGGGCCAACCACACGCCGCCCGACCGCACCCCGAGGAGGACGACGCCGTCCAGTCCCCGGTTGCGTTCCAGGACCTCGTGGGCCATGCGGGTCGTCGCCCGCCTCACGTCATCGGCGGTGAGGACCCGCTTGGGGCCCTCGTCGACGTCAGCCGCGACGCGCGGCACGCTCTCTCCCACGGCTCTCCTCCCGTCCGGGCCTCACGGGACCCGCTTCACGGTCGGCGGCGACACTACCAGCGCGACCCGCCCGGTGGGGTGGGATCGGGCTCCACTAGCCTCCACGCCCGATGGTGCCCGGCGCCGACGGATCCCCGGCCACCGACGTGACGCCCGCCATCGGACCGCACTGGTCCGATGAGCCGGGCGAGGACGACCTCACCGCGGACGAGCCACCGGACGACCGGCGCACGGCGGAGGGGCAGCGTCCCGCATGGGCGACGGCGGTGCTCCAGCGGGTCCGCGACGACCCGACGCCGCTCATCCTCGGCATCGCCATCGCCGGTGTGGATGATCGTGTTCGGACGGCTGATCTGGGGTCGCCACGCCCACTTCGCGACGTTCGACTTCGATCTCGGGCACCACGACCAGGCGATCTGGCTCCTCGCGCACGGCAAGGGCTTCATCACCGTCAGCGGCATGCCGGTCCTCGGCCACCACCTGACGCTGGCCTACTTCGCCGTCGTCCCGCTGTACTGGCTGGGCGGCGGCCCCCAGCTCCTCGACCTGCTGCAGACCGCGGCCCTGGCCCTCGCCGCCGTGCCCATCTACCTGCTGGCCCGCCACCGATTGGCCAATCCGTGGCTGGCCCTCGCCCTCGCTGGCGCGCTGGCTGCTCAACCCGTCGGTGCAGTGGTTGTGCTGGGAGGCGTGGCACCCCGAGACGATGGCCATCCCGTTCCTGCTCTCGGCCTACCTCTGCGCGGCGAAGGAGCGGTGGCGCTGGTACTGGGCGTTCGTGGTCATCGCGCTGTCCTGGAAGGAGGACATCTCGATCGCCGTGGCCGTGCTCGGCGTCGTGTTCGCGCTGACCGGGAAGCGGCGGGTGGGGCTCGCCACGCTGGCCCTCGGCGTCGGCTGGTTCCTACTCGCGTACGGCGTCGTGATGCCGCACTTCAACGGCGGCACGAACCAGGCCGGCATCTTCTATGGCGAGCTGGGCACGTCGCCGAGCGAGATCGTGCGCACCACGGTGTCGGACCCGAGCCTCGTGCTCGGACGGCTGCAGGACAACGATGCCCTCGGCTACGCCCGTGACATGTTGGCGCCGTTCGGGTTCGTGCCCGTGCTGGCGCCGGCCATCCTCGCCATCGGGATCCCGCAGTTCTTCGCCAACAGCCTGACGACGGCGAACTTCTTCTACGACATCCGGTACCACTACACCGCGATCATCCTCGTCGCGCTCGCGCTGGCGACCGTCGAAGGCGTCACGCGCCTGCGGCGTGACGGCATGCGCCGGTTCGCCGTCGGCCTCGTCGCGGCGTCGGCACTCGCCACGTCGGTGGCGTGGGGCATCTCGCCGATCAGTACCCAGTACCGGGCCGGCTACTGGCCGCTCGACGGCAACGCCCGCCAATCGGTCCTCGACGCCGCCGTCTCCGCGGTGCCCGACGACGCCCCCGTGTCGGCGACGTACTACATCGTCCCGCACATGAGCCACCGCGACCTGGTCTACACGTTCCCGAACCCGTGGATCCCGGCCAACTGGGGCGTCGCCGGCGTGGCACCGCACGACCCCGACAGCGACCACACGCCCGACGAGGTGGAGTGGCTCGTGCTCGACACGACGACCCACGTCGCCGGCTCGCGCGAGCAGCAGTTGGTCGAACGGCTGCTCGCCAACGGCGAGTTCGAGGTCGTCAGCGACGACCAGGGCATCCTCGTCGCCCACCGCGTCGCGCCGCCCTCCGAGCTGCAGGAGCTCACGCCGACCACGACGACCGTCCCCGCCGGCTGACGGGGCGCCGGCCCCTTCATGGGGTCGGGCGCAGGTCGCCGGCCAGCGCCGACAGCACGCCGTTGACGAAGCGCCCGCTGTTGTCGGTGGAGAACCGCTTGGCCAGCTCCACCGCCTCGTCGATCACCACGGCCACCGGGACGTCGGTCCGCTCGGCGAGCTCGAACGCGCCGAGGCGCAGGACGTTGAGGTCGAGGACCGGCATCCGCGCCAGGCTCCAGCCGGTCGCGCGGGCGGCGATGGCGTCGTCGAGGCGTCGGTGGTGGGCCTCGACGCCACGCACCAGCAGCGCCGTGAGCTCGTCGGGTTCGACGATCTGCAGCTCGAGGGCATCGCTGGGTTCGATTCCCTTGGCCTGGGCCTCGTAGAGCAGGTAGAGCGCCCGCTCGCGGGCGTCCGAGCGGCGATCCGGCCGCTTCGGCGGGCGGGCGTCGGACGAGTCTCCTCGTTCGCTCGCTCGACTCACATCAGACCCGGGTCATGTACTCGCCCGTGCGGGTGTCGACCCGCACGTGATCGCCGGTCTCGACGAACAGCGGCACCTGCACCGTCTTGCCCGTCTCGAGCTCGGCCGGCTTGCGGGCCCCCGACACCCGGTCGCCCTGCACGCCGGGCTCGGTCTGCGCGACCCGCAGTTCGACCGAGGCCGGGATCTCGACCCCGATGATCTCCCCCTGGTACTGGGCGATCTGGGCGACCGCCTGTTCGACGAGGTAGTCGGCGGCCCCGCCGAGCGCGGCCGGGGGCACGGTCAGCTGGTCGTAGGTCGAGGTGTTCATGAAGACGTAGTCGTCGCCGTCCCGGTACAGGAACTGCATGTCCTGGCGCTCCACGATCGCCTGCTCGACACGGATGCCGGCGTTGAACGTGCGGTCGAAGACGTTGCCCGTCTTGACGTTGCGCAGCTTCGTCCGGACGAACGCGCCCCCCTTGCCCGGCTTCACGTGCTGGAACTCGACGACTTGGAACAGGCCGTTGTCGAGCTCGAGCGTGATCCCGGTCTTCAGGTCGTTCGTGGTGATGGCAGGCATGGGGTGTCCTTGGCCAGGTGGGTGAGGCGTCGTCCGCCGTCGGCGGTGACCACGACGAGGTCCTCGATGCGGATCCCGCCGAAGCCGCCACGATAGAGGCCGGGCTCGACGGTCACCACGTCCCCCACCAGCAGCCGGTCGGTCGACACCGCCGAGGAGAACGGGTCCTCGTGGATGTCGAGACCGACGCCGTGCCCGGTGCCGTGGATGTACCAGTCGCCGTACCCGGCGTCGGCGAAGACGCCCCGGCAGGCGGCGTCGACGTCCCTGCCGACGGCACCGGGTGCCACCGCGTCGAGGCCGGCGAGCTGCGACGTGAGCACCAGGTCGTAGAGCTCGCGCTGCTGGTCATCGGGCTCGCCGACGACGTACGTGCGGGTCATGTCGGAGTGGTAGCCGTCCACCAGCGCACCGACGTCGACGATCACGATGTCGCCCTCGACGATCGTGCGGCGCCCCGTCTCGTGGTGCGGGCGCGCCGTGTTGTCAGGCCCGCTGGCCACGATCGTGTCGTAGCTCGGACCGTCGGCGCCCAACACGCGCATCAGGCGCTCGAGCTCGTCACGGACGTCAGCCTCGGTCGGTCCGTCGGCCAGCGACGGCGCCACTTGGGCGAGCGCCTCCGAGGCGATCTCCGCTGCCCAGGCCATCCGGGCCAGCTCGCCGTCGTCCTTCACTCGGCGCAGCCCGGTGATGGTCCCGCGGTCGGGCCGCAGCTCGAGGTCGATCGCGAGGTCGAGCCAGGCGGCGTGGGTCAGGTCGCCGGCCTCGGCGAGGATGGGGCCGTTCCCGGCCGCGTCGACGACCAGCTGTCGGATCGCGGGGCGGCTGGTGGCGACCGCCAGGTCGACCGACCCGGCCAGCCCGGCGGCGGCGAGGTCGGCGGCGGCCCGATCGGCGTAGCGACCGTCGGTGACGAGCACGCAACGGTCAGGGGCGACGACGACCCAGCCGAGCGACCCGCCGAACGAGGTCATCCACCGGATGTTGGACGGGGTCGACACGAGGAGGATCGCACCGTCGAGCCGCTCGCGCGTCGCGTCCGGCCGGCCGGCGTACCCGATGGGTGGCAGGGCGCGACGTCGGGTCATGCCCGGGTCGCCAGCAGGTGGGCAACGGCCTCGGCGGCCAGGACGTAGCCGTGGCCACCGAACCCGACGATCGATCCGGCGGCGACCGGCGCCACGACGCTCGTGTGCCGCCACGGCTCGCGGGCGTTGGGGTTCGAGAGGTGCAGTTCGACGACCGGGCCCTCGAACGCGGCGAGGGCGTCGTGGATGCTCCAGGCGTAGTGGGTGAAGGCGCCGGGGTTGATGATGATCGCGGCGCAGCGCCGTCGGGCGCCGTGGATGGCGTCGACGAGCTCGCCCTCGTGGTTGGACTGGAACGGTTCGACGGCGAGACCGTGCTCGGCGGCCACCCGCGCCGTGGTCGCCACGTGCTCGGCGAGCGTCGCCGTGCCGTAGACCTCGGGCTCACGGTCGCCGAGCAGGTCGAGGTTCGGGCCGTGCAGCAGGAGCACGATCGGCCGGTCCTCGTCCACGTCCCCCAGGGTAGGCGCCGGGGTCGGGTCGCTCATCGCGATGGCCACGTGGCGGGATCCCGGCCGTGGAGGGCGTCACGACGCCGCGCCGGCTCCGAGCCGTCGGCGCACGACCTTTCTCGCCAGCTCGAGCGTCGCGGGGTCCTCTCGGAGGACGAAGCTGGTGTTGGCGGCGAGGATCATCCCGTGCAGCTCGAACGTGAGCGCGTCGGGGTCCTCGTCGGGCGGTAGCTCGTGCTGGGCGAGCGCGGTGACCGCGAACTGGCGGATCAGCGCGGTCAGGTGGCTCTGGAACGCGGCGATCTGCTCCTTCACCGGTCCCGGACGGGTGCCCATCTCCAGCGCGGCCCCGGCGAAGAAGCAGCCTCCGGGCAGGGTGCGACGTACGAGGTGGTCGAAGAAGGCATCGCAGAGGGCGAGCAGTTGCGCGAGGCCCGGCGCGGCGGCGAGCGCCGGCTCGATGACCTCGGCCTGGAAGATCCGCCCCGCTTCGTCGACGGTGGCGAGTTGGAGGTCCTGCTTCGAGCCGAAGTGGGCGTACACGCCGCTCTTGCTCATGTCGAGCGCGCCGGCGAGGTCGCCGATCGAGAGGCCTTCGAGCCCGTGGACGGTGGCGAGGGAGACGGCTTCGCGCACGATCGCCTCCCGGGTGCGTTCGCCGTCGGCACGCACCTTCCTGGGACCGCTCATGTTGACAAGATAGCACGATCGGTCGTACTCTCGCCAAAGAACGAACGATCGTGCTTTATAGCGGCCCGATTTGGAGAGGAGCGACGGTGACCGTGCAACTGATCGAAGAGGAGACCGCAGCGGTCGCCTGGGCGACCGATGCCACCGCCGCCGGCTCACCGAGGGGCGTGCACATCGACGTGGTCGAGCTGTCCCGGCGGGTCCGGATCGGCACGCGAGGTGAGGTGACGACGCTGGATGCGGTGTCGTTCGCGTTGTCGGCCGGCGAGCTCGTCGCGATCGTCGGACCCAGTGGCGCCGGCAAGACGACGCTGTTGGAGGCGATGGCCGGCATCGCCGCGCCGACCTCGGGCGCGGTGCGCTTCGACGGCGCCGACGTGCACGCCCACCTGGAGGCGTTCCGCGGCGTGCTCGGCTACGTACCGCAGGACGACATCATCCACGCCGATCTGCCGCTGGCCCGGACGTTGCGCTACGCAGCTCGGCTGCGGCTCCCGACGACTACAGGCGTGGCCGACGCCGATCGCGCCGTCCGTGACGCCCTCGACGCCGTCGGCCTGACCGCCCAGGCCGCCGTCCGGGTCGGCGCCCTCAGCGGCGGGCAGCGCAAGCGCGCCAGCATCGCCGTCGAGCTGCTCACTGATCCGCACGTCTTCTTCCTCGACGAGCCGACGTCAGGCCTCGACCCGGTCACCAGCGCCGACCTGATCGCCCATCTGCGCCGCCTCGCCGACCGGTCGGCCACCGTCGTGTTCACCTCGCACTCCGTCGACGACCTGGCCCTGTGTGATCGCGTCGTGTTCATGGAGCGCGGTGGGCGTGTGGCGTTCGTCGGGACCGTCGACGAGGCACTCGATCGATTCCGAGTCGGGTCGGTCCCGGCGCTGTACCGCCGGCTGGCCGATCCCGACGGCACGACCCGTCACGCTGCCCCGGCAGCACCCCCACCGGTGCCGGATGCCGGTCCCCGACCCGTCACCAGGCGTCGGGCGGCTGGCGGTCTCACGCAATGGGGCGTCTTGACCCGACGGACGCTCGAGATCCTCGTACGGAACCGCTTGACGCTCGCCATCCTCGTCGGGTCGCCCGCGTTGGTCGTTGCGATGTTCGCGATCCTCTTCCGACCCGGCGCGTTCGACATGCAGGATCCGAGCCCCAGCTCGATGGTCATGATCGGGTTCTGGGTCGTGTTCGCGGCCTTCTTCTTCGGCCTCACGTACGGGCTGCTGCAGATCTGCACCGAGCGAACGATCCTGCGCCGCGAGCGCCTCGTGGGCCTCCGACCCTGGGCGTACGTGGCGTCCAAGGTGACGATCCTCGTGCCCTTCCTGCTCCTCGTGGTCGCCGCCATGCTGGGCGTCCTCCGGCTCTTGGACCGCCTGCCCAGTCGGCCACTGTCGACATACACCTCGTTGGGGGTCAGCCTGCTGCTCTGCGCCGTCGCCGCCCTCGGCCTCGGCCTGCTCACATCGGCCCTGGTCGGGAACGTCGCGCAGGCGACGCTCGCCCTGCCGATGTTGTGCTTCCCCGCCGTGTTGTTCTCCGGCGCGATCCTCCCGGTGAACCTCATGGCCGGGGCCGGCGCGGCGCTGAGCGTGACGATCCCGTCGCGTTGGGCGTTCGAGGCCATCGGCCACGACCTCGGAGCGCGACGGATCCTCGCCGAGGGCGGCTCACCGCTCGGACCTCCGCTCCTCGTCTCGTACGGCGACGCCGGCACCTACGCCACCGGCGCGTACTGGCTCGTCCTCGCGTCGTTCGCGGCCGTCTTCCTCGTCGCCACCTGGGCGGCGGTCGCTCGCAGCACTCGCACGTGACACGCACTTCCTGGACGTCGTGAGCACATGCGGGACATCCGTGTCACATGACGTGGCTGTGCAGACCACGGATCGCGTCGAGGTCGCCGTTGGTGGTGCGCGCGTCGAGGAGGTAGCCGCACATCAGTGAGAACGGCACGTCGCGTTGCAGCTCGCTCCACAGCTCCTCGAGCCGCATCGCTGACCGCGGGTCTCCTTGCTCCCACAAGACCCCGACCATCTCGCCGTAGACCGACACGCCGGCGGGGGAACGTGCAGCGACGTCGGCGAGGAACGTCCCGATCACGGATCGGAACGACTCGACGTCGGGCTGACCGGCGACGAGGAGGGACGACAGGGTCGCCGCGGCGTCGAGGACGTGGAACGTCTCGCTGTCGATCCGAGCACCGCGCACGTGCAGCTCGGACTCGATCCACCGACGGTGGAGTCCGGTGACGATGAGGACGACGGCCCGATCTCGGTCGATCGCGTCGCAGACCATCTCCACGACCGCAGCCACGGCGTGCTCATCGCTGCGAGAGAAGTGCACACCGTGGTCACCGCCGACGCCGCTCGCCGTGGCATGCGGCGCGCACCCGACCACCCGTTCGGCCGCTGCGAGCTGGCGGTCCCGCGACGATCGTCCCTCGTCGACATCGCGCTGCAGCTGCACCACGAGCTGCACCAACTCGCTGATCGTCGCCCGGGCGGACGGACCGCTGCGTCCTGGACGATCGACGCGGCCACGACGCGAACAACCATGCTGCTCGCTGGCCAGCTGTCCGTCGAGCGCCTCCACGAGCCGAGCGATGGACGCCAGCTGTTCGGAGTAATCCCGGTCATCCACAGCCAACCCCTGCCCGGCGGTGTGGACGGCCCCGCACCCCACTGGCGAGTTGCACCGACGACGGCGCGGACATCATGGCAAACGGTCGGGTGCGGAGCAAAACTCCCGGTCACGACGTGGGCGGCGGGATCACCGGGACCTGACGGCATCGAGCGCGTCGCGCACGGCCGATTCCGGGACCGGCGTCACGACCTCGACACCGGCCGGGCCGTCGAGCACGAACGTCAGCCCGTCGAGCGCTTTCTTGTCGCGGCCCATGAGGGCGACGAGCTCGTCGTCGTCGAGGCCGGCGGGCACCGCCGTCGGCAGGGCGTAGGTGCCGCCGACGACGCCCCGGTGCTCGGCGACGCGGTCGGCATCGATGCGGCCGACGGCCCGGGCCAGCTCGGCGGCGTAGACGAGGCCGATGCCGACCGACTCGCCGTGGGTGAGGGCGTGGTCGGTGGCGATCTCGAGGGCGTGGGCGAGCGTGTGGCCATAGTTCAGCAGCGCCCGGCGGCCGCCCTCGCGCTCGTCAGCGCCGACGACCTCGGCCTTGATCTCGACGCACCGGGCGACGCGCGCGCCCAGGTCCATCGCCTCCAGGTCGTCGCCGGTGAGGAAGTGGTACTTGGCCATCTCGCCGTCGCCCGAGCGTCGTTCGCGGTGAGGCAGCGTTGCCAGCGCATCGAGGTCGCAGACCACGCCGGACGGCTGCCAGAACGCCCCGACGAGGTTCTTGCCTTCCGCGAGGTTGACGCCCGCCTTGCCGCCGATGGCCGCGTCGACCATGCCGAGCAACGTCGTCGCGACGTGGACGACGGGCACACCACGGTGCCACACCGCGGCTGCGAACCCAGCGACGTCGGTGACCATCCCGCCGCCGACGGCGATGACGACGTCGTTGCGGGTCAACCCGAACCGGGCGAAGTCGCGGCACAGGGCCTCGACGGTGGCGAGGGTCTTGTACGACTCGCCGGAGCCGATCTCGAAGCGCTCGGCCGGCAGGCCCGGATCGACGTCGAAGGGGATGCCGGCCTGCGTCACGACGGCGGCCCGCCGGGCCGGTGCCGGCAGCAGGCCCGGCAGCTCGGCGACGGCACCGTGCCCGACGACGACGTCGTAGCTGCGGTCGCCGAGCTCGACCGCGACACGACGGAGCCCGCTCATGCGTCCACCCCGACGATCTCGGCCAGCTCGGCCACGACCTGCTCGGGGCTGCGCCCGTCCGTCTCGACGACCGCGTCGGCTGCGGCGCGGTACAGCGGCTCGCGCTCGGGCAGCAGCCGACGCATCGCGGCCTCCGGGTCGCCATCGAGCAGCGGTCGGTGTTGGCCCTGGGCGGCGCGGCGGGCCAACTCGGCCGGATCGGCCCGCAGCCAGATGACGAGCGCCCGCGACGCGGACAGCGCCTCGCGGTTCTCGTCGTGCATCAGCACGCCGCCCGCAGCGGCGATGACGAGTGGCTCGGCGCGGGCCAGCGCCTCGACCAGCGCGGCGGTCTCCAGGGCGCGGAAGGCCGGCTCGCCGTCCTGCTCGAAGATCTCGCGGACCGTCCGCCCCGTTCCGGCCTC
The DNA here is from genome assembly GCA_963822315.1 of uncultured Acidimicrobiia bacterium. Classification (GTDB taxonomy): domain Bacteria; phylum Actinomycetota; class Acidimicrobiia; order Acidimicrobiales; family Ilumatobacteraceae; genus JALZMG01. The sequence goes on along the minus strand of CAWGHB010000004.1, from coordinate 1,565 downwards.
GATGAGTTCGTCGGAGTCCACCAGCGGCCGTCCCAGGAGCTCGGCCAGACCACGTCCGGCCGTGGTCTTGCCGGCGCCCATCATCCCGACGAGCACGATGTGCCGCCGCTCGGTCACGGGGCCGCCTGTTCGCTCGCACCGATCGACGTCGGCGACGAGGCCCGGCAGACACGCTCGCTCACGGGGCCGCCTGTTCGCTCGCACCGATCGACGTCGGCGACGAGGCCCGGCAGACACGCTCGCTCACGGTAACTGGGCGCGGAACGCGTCGGCGTTGCGACGGAGCTCGTCGACCGAATCGCCGCCGAACTTGCGTTGCGCCTCTGTGGCCAGCACGAGCGCCACCATCGTCTCGGCGACCACGCCCATCGCCGGCACCGCGGTCACGTCGGTGCGCTCCTTGAAGGACACGGCCGACTCCTTGGTCGCCGTGTCCACCGTCTCGAGCACCGGCACGTTGAGGGTGGCGAGCGGCTTCATCGCCGCTCGAACCACGATCAGCTCACCGGTGGAGATGCCGCCCTCGATGCCGCCTGCGAACGTCGTGTCGCGCCGGTACGCGCCCTCGGTGGCGTCCCAGCGGATGGCGTCGTGGGCTTCGCTCCCCCGGCGGCCGGCGACCTCGAAGCCGTCCCCGATCTCGACGCCCTTGACGGCCTGGATGCTCATCACCGCCTGGGCCAGCATGGCGTCGAGCTTGCGGTCCCAGTGGACGTGGCTGCCGAGACCGACCGGCACGCCGTCGGCCAGGACCTCGACGACGCCGCCGAGCGAGTCACCGTCCTTGGACGCCGCCTTGACCTCGAGGATCATCGCCTCGCCCGCGGCAGGGTCGAAGCATCGCACGGGCGACTCGTCGACCTGCGGGAGGTCGGCCAGGGTCGGGCGACTGCCGAGTGAACGAGCCTGGCCCATCTGGACCACGTGGGACAGCACGCTCACGCCGAGCTCGCCGAGCAGCAGCTTGGCCAGCGCCCCCGCGGCGACGCGCGCCGCGGTCTCCCGCGCGCTCGCCCGCTCGAGCACGTCGCGGGCATCGGTGAAGCCGTACTTCTGCATGCCGGCCAGGTCGGCGTGGCCCGGGCGGACCTGCGTCAGGGGCGATGCCGTGGCCCCGGGAGCAGGCGACATCTCGGCATGCCACTTGTCGCTGCGGAACCACTCGGTGTTCTGGATCTCGATGGCGACCGGCGACCCGAGCGTGCGACCGTGACGGACGCCGCCGATCAACGTCAACTCGTCGACCTCGAAGCGCTGGCGCGGGCCACGCCCGTAGCCGAGGCGCCGGCGGGCCAGTTCGGCCTGGACGTCCTCGACGGTGACGGGGAGGCCGGCCGGGAGGCCCTCGACGATCACGACCAGCCCCTGGCCGTGCGACTCGCCAGCGGTGAGGAAGCGCAACATCGCCCGACACGCTACTGGCGGGCCGCGTCCGCCCCCAGGACGATCCATCCGAGTTGCGGTACACCGCGGTGCCCCGAGCGAGCGAACGAAGTGGCGCGGTGAGCCGAGCGAGTCCCCGAGCGAGCGAACGAAGTGGCGCGGTGAGCCGAGCGAGCGAAGTG